>CALQSB010000012.1 GCA_943333125.1 Chitinophaga pinensis | reverse complement strand
ATTTTGATCTCCACATAATTCATTATGCTTTCGTCCAAAATATCGGCTCAAACACCCGTCTTTATTGCCTTTTTCCCTTTCATCACGATTCCAACTGCAAAATCCGGGTTAAAATTATAGACCAAATGAACGTTTAAAAGAGTTCTAAAAAATTTGGTTTATTGTTTAACAACAAATTTTAAATACCTTTTTAAATTAAATCTGGGTTAAAAGAAATAAATCCGTCTTATTTTTAATTAGATTATTGAAAGCAAATGCAAATAAATTAATAATAAGTTTACTCGCTTTTTGCTTTTTTAAAGTATAATTTTGTGTAACCATCCACATGAAAGCCTCTAGTGTTTCTGAATCCTATATAATTAAATGATTTTTTATTTTGATTAATTGGAGTTAATTATAAATTGAAAAAGCTCAAGGATATTACCCATTGAAAAAAACTTATTAAATCTAATATGAATTCTGTCGGTGCCAAAATATACAACTGCAAAAAATACAATCATAAGATTGAACCGCTGCGACGAAAAAAAATAATTTTACTTTCAACTCTCGTTTTTGTTTTTAGTTTATTTTGGAGTGTGGGGTGGGGGCAGACTATCACAATAACTAATTCATCAATTGGAGGATCTAGTATTCTAAGTTCAAATAATTATAATTCGGGTGCTGAGAGAATTTGGACTCAAAGTTTAGTCAACTTTGGTGGAAAAGGAATTACTTGCAATCCAACTAATACACCTGCTAGCTCTACTGCATGCCAGTATATTCAAGCTCAGGCATCTAATGGGGTAATATATAACACATCAGCTTTGCCCGGAAGAATTATCAGTATTCAATTCAACGGAACCGCTAATGTTGCTTCTTCTTGTTATGGTGGCACATCACGTCTAGTAACTTCTACTCTTGCCGATTATATAGTTAGTGGAACACAAATTGGAACTACACAAACAAACACTACATACACTTGGACAACCAATACGAGTGACAACTATACTTTTTTCTGTATTAAACGTGGTGCAACTGCCCAATATTTTAGTTCTATTGTAATAACTTATGCTACTAGTAACATTTCTGTAACTGGGACGACCTCAGCTTTTACAACTACATATGGTACTCCATCCGCAGCTCAAAATTTCAACGTTTCTAGCAGTAATCTTACAGCAAATTTAATTGCTACAGCTCCTACAGGGTTTGAAGTTTCAAATGATGGAATTACATACGGTTCAACTGCAACTTTTATTCAGTCTGGAGGTGTTGCCTCAGGAACATTGTACGTAAGATTATCTGCAAACGCCGCAGCAGGGACTTACAATAATCAAAATATAGTCCTCTCTAGTACAGGAGCTGGTTCAGTTAATATTACTACTACCACTACAGGAAATATTGTTAATCCAAAAGCCCTAACAATTACAGCCAATAATATTAATAAACCTTTTGGATCAACACTTACAAGTGGTTCTGGTTCTACAGCATTTTCAAGTAGTGGATTAGTCAATGGCGAAATAATTGGTTCGGTTACCATGACTTACGGTAACTCAGCATTGTCTAGTGCAACTATCGGAACCTATAATGGTGAAGTTGTCCCTTCTTCTGCAACAGGAGGAACTTTTAACGTAAGTAACTATACTATAACTTATGTTGCTGGTACAGTTACAGTGATAGCTTCATCGTCACCTGCATGCCCATCTTCTACAGCATTATCTTCTAATACAAGTCAAATAATTTGTTCAGGCAACTCGGCAAATTCTTTATCTGTATCTATTACAAATAGCGGTAGTACAGGAACCCCAACTAATTTATACCAGTGGTATTATAACACAACAAATAGCAACACCATATCAGGAGCTACGCAAATCAGCGGCGCTACTTCATCTTCTTATGTTCCATTAACTACAGCCTCAGAAGTTGGTACTCGATATTATTTCTGTGTTGGATATGCAACTAATAATGGTTGTGCTCAAACCAACGTTACGCAGTCTCTTGCTTCAAATACAGTTTCTATAACCGTAAACAACATTCCTTCAACGCCAGTATTTACAGCAACAACTGCTACCAACAATATTAGCGCACCATGTAGTGGAACAACCGTAAATTATTCGGTAAATACTATTGCCAATGCCAGTTCTTATACATGGACAATTCCATCGGGCTGGTCATTGTCTTCCGGGGCAGGCACAAATACTATTTCTGTTATAGTTGGAAGTTTGGCTGGAAATATTACAGTTACAGCAACGAATACATGCGGAACATCAGCGAGTGCAAATTATGCGGTAACAGTTGGCACAGCTTCCAGTACTCCTCCAGTTGCAACTGCTGCAACTTTTGTTGGAAGCAATGGGTTTACAATTAATTGGAATGCGGTTGTCAATGCCATTGGTTATTATTATGACATTTATTATAACGCAACTGATTCAACAGTTGCTAAATGGACTTTCCCAACAAGTGGAGCTACGCTTACTCCAGATGTTGCCAGTGCTGCAAATACAGCCACTACACTTTCAACACTTGGTGGCACAAGTGCAATTGGAGACGTTTCAGGATCTGCTACTAGAGCTGCAACTGCTTCTGTATGGACATCAGGTTCAGGAACTAAATCTTGGCAGGTAATTGTCAACACAACTGGATTTTCTTCATTAAAACTATCCTCAAAACAACGTTCCTCGCCCTCAGGTCCAAAGGATTTTAAAGTTCAATATAAACTAGGTGCAGCTGGCACCTGGACGGATATTACTGGCGGCACTATAACTGTTGCTGATGATTTTACCACTGGCGTTTTGAATAATTTGGTGCTACCAGTTGCCTGTGAAAATCAATCTTCAGTTTATTTACAATGGGTAATGACATCCAACGTTTCAGTTAATCTAGGAGCTGTGGGTTCCACTGGCACAAGTCGAATAGATTCCATTACAATAACCGGAACCACCAAAACATACGTTACAGGATACCAAAATCATTATACAACGAATTCTTCTTCAGATGAGGTTACCGGATTAACAGCCAACATCACTTATTATTATGATGTAAGAGCAACATTTGCTTGTGCAACCAGTGCGAATTCAAATGAAATCGCTGTTACAACATTAGCAACTTGTGTGCCTGTCGCTAATATTTCATCTTTCGCACCAACTTCTGGTCCTGTTGGTACCATGGTAACAATTACGGGTACTGGTTTTACGGGTGCAACCTCAGTTAAATTTGGTGTAATTTCAGCAACAAGTTTTACAGTAATAAATAGTACCAAAATTATAGCTGAAGTTCCTGCAAATGCTTCAACCAATAAAATAAGTGTAACGGTTTCAGGTTGTGAAGCATTCTCAACTAACAATTTTACTTTTATAGGTCAATCTGGTTGCGGAAATACAAGCAGTGGTTCTTTCTCTGATTTATTTATTTCAGAAATTTATGATTCAGATGCTGGTGCATTAAGTTATATTGAACTTTTTAATGGAACTGCTGCAACAATAAATTTAGCAACAGGAGTATATGCTATTGGGGTTAAGAACTCTGCTACTTCAAGAACAAATATTCCACTTACGGGTTCAATCCCTAGCGGAGCTACTGTTATCGTTAAATTAGGTGCAAGTGATGCCAATAATCCACCTGATTGTCCGACAACAATTTTGCAATCCAGTAATACAGGAGGTTTTAATGGTAATGATATCATTTATTTAAGCAAATCATCAGTTGATATAGATTATGTTCCCAATCCAAATTATTTGGTAAATGGATTTGCTGCCCCCAATTTCACAGGGTTCAATCAGTCTAGAACAGCAAATGCTATAGGGCCTACAATGACATACAATCCTGCTGATTGGGTAATTTCAAGTACGGAGAATTGTACAAATTTAGGAATTGCTCCGTTTGTAAATAATGGAGCTACCATAAATATTTCCAGTCAGCCAACTGATGTAACATGTGGTGTAGTAAGTTTCTCCGTTACTGCGACTTCAAATCCTAGTCCGGTTGGAACTTATTTATGGAAGTATTTCAATACAACTACAGGTCTTTGGGAAAATGCCAGTGGATTGACTGGGGCGGTTAACACCAATACAGCAACAATGTCCGTCACAGGAAATACAAGTTCATATTTTGATTACCAATTTTATTGCGTGATTACAAAATCTGGATGTGAAGTAAATTCCAATGCTGTACAATATTCTTACAATACAAAAAAGTATTACCGAAATAAGGGAAATGGTAATTGGACAGATCTTGCCATTTGGGAAATGAGTAATTCTTCAACAGATTGGACTGCTGCAGTGCTTGCCTGTAATTATCCTTCTAAGGAAAATTCCTCAGGCGTTTTTATTGAATCGCCTTACTCAGTGGTTCAGGATATTGATATTGCAATTGATTACTTAGAAATAAAAAATGGCGGGAAATTAATAACAAATACATTATCTCAACTAACGGTCAGCGATAGCACAATAGGGCCTGATTTTATTGTGAATGGTACATGGGAATACAATTCAGATGCTACCAAAAGTCTTCAATTTTCTGATACCGTTACAACCGGTCGTTGGCAATTGGGTGCAGCCGGAACAATTATAAAAACCAATGGAGGCTCTTCTTCCATTCTCAGAGATAAATACGAAGGTGGAATGAGTGCCATTCCATCAACGGCTAATTGGATTATAAGATATCTTGGTGCAGATGTTTCATTTACAAGTTCTAATACATTCTATCCTAATCTTACCATTGAAAGCAATTCAGGATTGTGGTCGCCTTTAACTACAGCCACTTCAAGCAGATTTACAGGTAATTCTTTTGTTACTGTGAAAGGCAATATGGATGTTGGAGGAGCCGGTTCGGGCACTGTTGTGGTTTATAATGAAACCGCTAATGCACAGCCATTTTTAATCAATGGAAATCTTACGGTAAGAAATGGAAATACTTTTACAAATGCAGGAAACAACAACGGAACAGGTGTTGAAGTAAAAGGAAATCTAACTATCGACGGAACAGGTAATTTAACTACCAATGCTGGTAATGGCATATTGAATATTACCGGAGCAGCAGCGCAAAATATTTCAGGAACTGGGATTTTAAATGTTAGAAAATTATTTGTTTCAAACACAGCACCTTTAGGACAAAATGTAACTATCTCAAAAGATATTTCTGTACCAGATACTTTACAAATCATACAGGGTTTTGTAGATGCAGGAACCACTACATTAAATGGAGCTGCAAAATTATTAATGAGTGGAGGTAGTTTGCAGGTTTCAAAAAATGGAGTATTGCTTCCTGAATTGACAGGTGAATATCAACTTACTGGAGGAACGGTAATATTCAATGGCAACGGGGTAGGTTTGAATGCGCAAAGCATTCGACCATTGAACTACTTTAATCTTACCTCTTTAAATATCGGCGATCGCATCATGCCTTCAGGAATTACAGATACAGTTGGTATTGCTAATGTATTTTCAAGAGGCACTAATATATTTACTTTCACAGGAAGTACTGTTAATTACAATGGAGCATCAAATCAATCGCTGGCTTCATTTACAGCTAATAATACAACAGGTAAAACTTACCACAATCTTGTATTAAGTAATGCAGGAATTAAGTCGCTAACAGGAGCAGTGGATGTAGAAGGAACTTTTTCTTTAAAAAACAATGTCAATTTTTCTTTGGGCAACCAAGACATGACATTAAAGTCTACACTAACACGAACAGCCTCAATTGATAAAATTCCAACATCTACATCACTGACTTATGGCAACGGCAGATTTATTGTTGAAAGATATATTCCTGTAGGCGTTAATCATGGAAAATCTTGGCAGTTTCTTGCTATTCCTACAAATGGCGGACAAACAGTAAAACAAGCCTGGCAGGAAGGTGCAACATTGCCTAATCAAGATCTTGTTTCGGGGTATGGCACTCAATTAACCAGTAATTTGGCCGGGGCTACTTCATTGGGTTTTGATGTGTATACAGCGCCTGGTCCATCAATAAAAACTTACGATAATGGTTTGTGGTCTGGCATTGCCAATACCACTACAACTCCAATTTATAATCAAAAAGGGTACATGGTTTTTGTAAGGGGGGATCGTGCTGATTCTTTATTTAGTTCAATAGCCAGCCCTGCAATTCTTCGTACACGAGGTAAATTGTTTGAGCCGGTTAATAATCCTCCACTATCAACTACTATTTCTGCAGGAGGATACGAATCAATCGGTAATCCTTATGCATCAGCAATTGAATTTACCAGCTTAGACAGGCCTGGTATTCCCGATATTGATCCTACTTTCTGGGTTTGGGATCCCTTGCTTGGCGGCGCTTATGGTTATGGCGGATATCAAATGATTAGTGCCAATAACGGAGATTTTTATCCTACTCCCGGAGGTACCCTTAATTATCCTGCCAATACCAGATGCAGTAAGATTCAATCAGGACAGGCATTTTTAATGCATGCAACAGGTGCTGGTGGTGTAGTTAATTTTGGAGAATCTAATAAAGTAACAGGTAGTGCCACTAGTTTCAGATACTCAAATAACACCTCTGGAAATCAGTACCTCCGATTATCGCTTTATTCCGGCACAGATATTAATGCAAAAATTGCAGATGGGGTGGCTCTTGTATTTAATCTGAGATTTAATAACAGATTTGATTACAACGATGCGTTGAAAATGATAAATGCTAATGAAAATCTCGGCATTTTAAGTAATGGAAAATTATTGTCGCTTGAAGCTAGAAGGAATGTTTCAAAAAAAGACACGGTATTTCTTTCCTTCAGTAATTTAAGAAGACAGACCTATAAATTTAAGTTCGCCCCGGATAAATTTTTAAGGTCAGGTATTAATATCAAATTGATTGATAAGTTTCTGAATACAGCTCAATCAATAAGTACATCTGATTCAACACTAGTCAATTTTGATATCACCTCAGATCCCGGATCTTTCGCATCCGACAGATTTTATATAGTATTTGGCAATGCATTGTCTGCTTCCGTTTTATCTGATGCGATCAGTATTACAAACAAGCCTAATTCCGAAATGCTTACTCCTGCAACAGGTCTAGCTGTATTTCCTAATCCTGTAACTGGAGGAAGGATGCATCTTGTTTTTTCTGGAATCAAAGCCGGAAAATATCAAATAAGTCTAGCCGATCAGCAGGGTAAATTGGTAATGAAAAAATCTTTATTTAAAGTTGAAGGAATTGATGAAATGGATATGATTATCAGAAACTTACAATCTGGAGACTATCTACTTTCTGCGATTGGTGAAAATGGATTTTCAGCAAATTTAAAAGTGATGGTGAAGTGATGGGATGGAGTTGGATAAGCTAGATAAGAGATAGGCTTAATAGGTTGGTAATAACCACATGAACTCCTGCCTAACGGCAGGCAGGCATTGAGCCTTTTGAACCTCTTGAACCTCTTAAACCTCTTAAACCTCTTGAACCTTTTGAACCTCTCTAACCTTTTCTACTATGCGAACGTTTTAATCAATAAAATAATAAATCCATAAATCGCGGTGGTAACAAATACTCCTTTTGCAGTATTGTCTTTTGCGGAGTTAATATAAAATGTAAAAACAGCAGCATTAGCAAGTAATGAAAGACTCATGGCTACAGACAATGTTCTGAATCCAGGCTCCACGTATAAAAATTGAAGAAATTCTTTCATAGAAAAAATGCCAAATTTATACCATTTGAAAATCAAAAATCCCAGCATAGGAGCAATTAACCCTAATATCATTCCAAAAATCAGATTGTCTTTTTTAAATATCATTTGAAGGAGATTGTTTTTTCTAAATGTTTTTTTAGTGTATAATTAGTAAGGTCAAACTGCACAGGAACGACACTGACACTATTATGCTGTAATGCCCATACATCGGTATCTCTTCCTTTATCAAAATTTTTAAATTCACCAGTGAGCCAGAAATATTTTTTTCCCTGAGGATCCACTCTTTCATCAAATGCCTCATCGTACTTTGCGTAAGCTTGCTTGCATATTTTGATTCCTTTTATTTCTTTATAAGGGATAGAGGGTATATTTACGTTCAATAAAAGATGCTTATCAATTTTCTTCTGTGCCATTATTTTTGAAACAATAATGTGTACGATTTTCCTAGATGGTTCCATGTCCGCTTCATAACGATAATCAAGCAGTGAAAATCCAATGCTGGGAATTCCTTCGATGGAGGCTTCCATTGCTGCCGACATTGTGCCGCTATAAATAACATTAATAGAATGATTGGCGCCATGGTTGATGCCACTCAAACAAATATCGGGTTTACGGTGAAGTATTTTATCAACAGCTAATTTTACGCAATCAACAGGCGTGCCGGATGTTTGCCAGGCTTCAATGCCATTGAACAAATCTACTTTATTCATTCTGAGTGGTGAGCCGATAGTAATAGCATGACCCATTCCGCTCTGGGGTTTGTCAGGAGCTACTACAATTATTTTGCCTAATCCTTTTACGGCTTCAACCAGGTTTTTAATTCCTGGAGAGGTAATACCATCATCATTGGTAATCAAAATAATCTTTTCTTCTTGCTTAGCTTTTGCCATTAAAATAAAATGTAGGGTAAATTAAAATTTAGGAAAATCAGGTCTGGCTATTTCGCCTCCTTTAAATGACCAGGGTATAGAAATCAATATCAGCAAAATCGCAATGCCGAAAAATAGCAAAGCTTTTTTGTGCTTAGTTTCAGGAGCGGCTTTTTTAACAGCAGTACGTCCCACATGAACCAATATCCATGCGATGATCATCATGAATCCATGTTCTACAATAAAAAATCTGTCGGTTGCATTTTTCATTACCTCGCCCATCGCTTTCATTTTGGCAAACCATCCGTTTGAATACAATAAAATGATTCCCATCAATAATTGCAGGTCGCAAAAAATCATGAAGAACAAACTGATTTTATTGTCGGCAGATGAATAGGCTCTTTTTTTAATCATGCCGCCAATTGAAGTGATTATAGCAAGTAAACCAAAAATCAAGATGACCCATCTGATGATGCTGTGTAAAATTAGTACTGAGTGCATAATTTATATTTTATGCAAATTTAGACAAATAGTTGGTTGAAAAGCCCCCTCAATCCCCCGAAGGGGGAAGTTTTCATTTCGGAAATAAAAAATCCTTTATGTTTCTTAGTGTCATTTTGGCGAAAGAAAAATTCAAAAAAAACTATGCTAAATCTTCTATGTGATTAGACTAATTCGCATAAATCAATAAAACATAATCAGTTTCCCCCTTGGGGGGATTAAGGGGGCTTATTCGTGAATTTGTGGCGAAAAAAAATAAATTTTGATAAACTAAATAATTTAGTACATTTGTGCTAATCAAATTAGTTTAGTTATGTCAAAAGCCGGATTAAACCTCAAATATCTTCGCAAACTGCGCGGATGGACACAAGAAGAATTTGCCAATAAATTAAGCATTAAGCGTTCTCTGATTGGAGCTTATGAAGAAGAAAGAGCTGATCCCAGAATTGAAGTGCTGGAGATTGTAGCCAACATGTTTAAGCTTTCACTGGACGAATTATTACTGAAAGATTTATCCCAGTCGGTTAATACTGGGGGCTACTTACAGAAAAGAAGAATGATGAAGATAGGGGCGACGGATAGAAATGTAATTCACTTCGTTCCTGTAAAAGCAGCAGCTGGTTATTTAGCAAGCTATGCCGACAGTGAATTTATTGACGAACTGAATACATTTACGATACCGATGTTAACAGGTGGTAATTACAGGGCTTTCGAAATTATCGGAGACAGTATGTTGCCTACTCCAAGTGGCAGTATCATAGTAGGCGAAAAAGTAGAAACGCTTGACGAAGTGAAAAATGGGCAGGCATATATTGTAGTGAGTAAAAATGAGGGTATAGTATATAAGCGAATGCAAAAAAATAATAAAGCTAAAAACAAAATTACGCTGGAGAGTGATAATCCAAATTATCAGCCTTACCAAATAAATTCAGAAGATATTGCTGAATTGTGGCAGGCTCAGGTAGTTATCGGAAAAGTAGCTTCACAACAGCGCTGGGATGTAAATGCGCTGGCCAATCTGGTTAATAATTTACAGGATCAGGTAAGCACGATGAAGAAGAAGATGAACTAGTGTTTATTTGTTTCAAAGGTTCAAAAAGTTCAATAGTTTCAAAATGTTAAGTTGTTACTTTAGTCTAATGGTTTAAGGTTTCGAGCAACCAAAGCCAAACAATAAACACCAAACGAGTGTAGCGACCAAACACCAAACATTTTCTGTTCATTTCTTGTGCAAAACTGCCTCTCAAAATGAATAAATCTGTTTTAGCAAAATCATACCTTCAAAATATTATTAGATACATCGATAACAATTAAAAACAAAAAACATGGTTAAGTTACAGATCATTGGCAACCTTGGAAAGGATTGCATTGTAAAAGAAGTAAACGGAAAAAATGTAATCAACTTCAGTGTAGCCCACACGGAGCGTTACAAAGATGCACAGGGAAATCAAAAAGAAAGAACAACCTGGGTGGAATGTGCGTACTGGACAGATAGAACTGCAGTGGCTCAGTATTTAACCAAAGGAAGAACGGTTTATGCCGAAGGTTCACCAGAAGCAGATGCATACAGCAACAAAGAAGGACAACCAGCAGCTACATTAAGAATGCGCGTGCAGAATGTTCAGTTGTTAGGCAACAGCGGTAACGAATCTCCTACATCAGGCTATTCTAATGCATCATCTGCAAGTAATGTCTCAACTAATCAAGCTCCAGTAGAAATGGCTTCAGCCAAATCTGAAGACGATTTGCCATTCTAAAAATGTCTTCGAAATAATTAATAACTTAGCTTCTCTTCATGGGAAGCTTTTTTTTAAAAAAAAAGTTTAAAATGTTTGGAATGTTCAATTAGTTCAAAATGTTTTAAACAATAAATTATAAGCAACTTCCCCCTTCGGGGGATTGAAGGGGCTACCAAACAAAAATATACTAATGCGAAAAATTCTATTCCTATTCATTATGCTAATTAGCACCGGTGTTTATTCACAAACGAACTTCAATCAATATGTAAACCCTTTTATCGGAACAGGGGGGCACGGCCATACCTATCCAGGTGCGGTTGTGCCACATGGTATGGTGCAATTAAGTCCTGATACCAGATTAGATGGATGGGATGGTTGCGGTGGCTATCATTATTCGGATAGTTTTATTTATGGGTTTACACACACACATTTAAGCGGTACAGGCTGCACTGATTATGGAGATATTTTGTTGATGCCTGCAAATGGCATTCCTTCATTCGATAATAAAATTTATGGATCATCTTTTTCGCATCAGTCTGAATCCGCATCCCCTGGGTATTATAAAGTAAAATTGCTTGATGACAATGTAGACGTTGAATTGACGGCCACTGAGCGCGTAGGCTATCATCATTATACTTTTTCAAAAACGGATAATAATTATATTCTTTTGGATTTGAAACACAGAGATGAAGTGATTGAGTCTTCTTTAAAAATAGAAGATGAATATAGCGTTTCCGGATTAAGAAGAAGCAAGGCCTGGGCCGACAATCAGTATGAATATTTTTTCATGACGTTTTCTTCGCCTATAAAAAGTATGGGAATTTGGAACAACGATACTTTACAAGGAAGCGACATTAAAAACATTGACAATTCAAAAAACATCAAAGCCTTCTTTTCATTTGATCTCCCAGCTTCAAAAGATATTTTTGTGAAGGTCGCATTGTCTCCGGTTAATGTAAAAGGTGCGAGAAGAAACATGTTTGAAGAAAGTTTTGATAAGAGTTTTGCTAAGATTAAATCTGCTGCTGAAACAAAATGGAATCAGGAATTGTCCCGCATTGAAATTCAATTAAAATCAGTGGATAAAAACAAGGCGACAGTTTTCTATACAGCATTATATCATACCGCGATTGTTCCCAATATTAATATGGATATTGATGGTCAATATCGGGGCAGAGATAATCAAATTCATAAAGCAGAGGGCTTTACTTATTATTCTGTTTTTTCACTTTGGGATACTTATCGTGCAGCTCATCCTTTATATAGTATTATTGATAAAGTAAGAACATTGGACTACATCAAAACTTTTCTGGTGCAATACCAGCAGGGTGGAAGATTGCCTGTTTGGGAATTATCCTCTTGTGAAACTGATTGTATGATTGGTTATCACAGCGTGCCTGTTATCGTTGATGCCTACATGAAAGGGATCAATCAGTTTGATACCACACTTGCTTTGGAAGCAATGATCAAGTCGGCCAATTGGGATCACCTGGGATTACCTGCATTGATTTCAAATGGAATGATATCTGTTGAAGATGAACATGAAAGTGTAAGTAAAGGTCTCGAATATGCCTATGACGACTATTGCATCGCCATGTTTGCTAAGTCAATTGGAAACAATAAAGTCTATGCTGATTTCATAAAAAGAGCTCAGTATTATAAAAATGTAATAGATTTTAAAGTTGGCTTTGCGCGCGCCCGAAAAAATGGAGATTGGATTTCTCCATTCGATCCGCGAGAAGTAAATGGTCATTTTACAGAAGCTAATAGCTGGCAATATTCATTTTATTTCCCACAGGATATCAGTGGGTATATTTCTATGATGGGGGGCAAAAAAAATCTCGAAAGTAAACTTGATGATTTATTTAACGAAAATTCAAAAACTACCGGAAGAGATCAAAGTGATATCACCGGCTTGATTGGTCAGTATGCACATGGAAATGAACCCAGTCATCATATCATTTATCTCTATGATTATACAGGCAATCCTTCTAAAGCTCAACTCTATGCCAACAAAGTAATGAACGATTTCTATAAAAATTCTCCTGATGGTTTGATTGGTAATGAAGATTGTGGACAAATGAGCGCCTGGTATGTAATGAGCGCTTTAGGAATATATCCTGTAACTCCTGGAAATAATAAATACATGATTGGATCACCTCAGTTTAGTCTGGCACAAATTCATCTTGAAAATGGAAAGTCATTTGTAATCAATACAGTCAATAAAAATGAAAATAATTTTTACATTCAAAATGCATTATTAAGTACATCTCAACATTTAAAACCAACAGAATGGCAATATCCTTATCTTAATCACTTTGATATTGCCAATGGAGGGTTGATAACATTTAATATGACAGATAAACCGGCGAAATGTTTTACTCGCGTGAACAATGATGTGGAATTGTCAAAAATGAGTGATGCGAAAATTGTATTGAATCCTGTTATTGAAGGTGGAAATATGTCATTTACTGGTAAGAAAACTATTTCGATTTCGTGTCCTCAAAAAGAGGTAAAAATTTATTATTCCACCAATGGCACAACTCCAGATGAAAAAATGAATTTGTATAAAAACCCATTTGTAATTGACGGCTCAATGGAAATAAAAGCCATCGCAGTTGATAAGGATAATTTAAAAAGCTTTGTTACAAAAGCGGTCTATAAGAAGAAAACAAATGACTGGTCTGTGAAATTGAATTCGACCTATGAATCTCAGTACAATGGTGGTGGTGCTGATGGATTGATTGATGGTATCCATGGCACATTAAACTGGAGAATGGGCAATTGGCAGGGCTATCAAATACAAAATCCTGATGTTATTATAGATTTAAAAAAGTCAACTGATGTCTCAAAAGTTTCTATTGGATTCATACAGGATGTTCCTGTATGGATTGTGATGCCCAAAAAAGTAACTGTACTTATTTCTACTGATGGAATTAATTTTAAACAGGTGTATACAGGAGAAAACTTTCTTGCTATCGAAGATCTCGCTTTACAGTTGAAAAAAGTAGAGGCGGTATTTGAAAAACAAACTTGTCGGTATATAAAAATCATTGCGGAACAATATGGCAAACTTCCATCCTGGCATGAAGGGGCTGGAGGTGATACACATATATTTATGGATGAAGTGGAAGTGGATGCCCCCTAAATCCCCCAAGGGGGACTCCGTATTGGCGCCGGTCTAACGATATTGGCGCCGGTCTAACGACCGGTGTCTACAAGAGTCCTCAGTCTCCGACTGAGTTTTTCTTTAACCACGAATGCACGAATTTTTTCAGGAAGGTCCGAGTGCAAAAAGTTACACGAAAATCTTTCTTGAATTTAGTATATAATTTTTATTGCTCCCTTCTCCCTTGGGGAAGGGTTGGGCGTGCCTGCCATGAAGGGATGGGGGTTAGGTTTGCATGAATGCACGAATTTTTCCACACATTTTTATACAGTTTATTTAGAGGTTCCCCCTTTGGGGGACAGGGTGCCTTAAAAAAGCCCACGAATTAAATTCGTGGGCTTTGAAATATAACTGATCAATTTATTTGTCTTTTAAGTGACTTCTTTTCTTGCTGTATCCAAAATAAATAATCATTCCAATGGCCAACCATCCAAACAATCTTGCCCAATTGGTCCAGCCCAAACCGAAGATCATCGCAGCACAAACGATAATGCCAAGAATCGGAACTAATGGTACTAAAGGCGTTTTAAATTCGCGATGTAATTCGGGGTTAGTTTTTCTTAAAATAATTACTGCAGCACAAACTAAAATAAAAGCAAATAAAGTACCGATACTGGTCATGTCTCCAACAATATCTCCAGGTACAAAAGCAGCAAAACCACCAACGAGAACCAAAATAATTAAATTGGCTTTGTATGGTGTTTTAAACTTAGGATGCAGATGACTGAAAGTAGCAGGTAATAATCCATCCTTGCTCATGGAATAAAACACACGGCTTTGTCCTAAAAGCATTACCAGAATTACAGAAGAGAATCCGGCCAAAATAGCAACAGTTACTAATTTACCTAACCATGCGTAACCCGGCATGAATGTATTTATAGCAGCAACTACAGAAGCTTCTTTGCCATCAGTTCTGAAAAATTCAACAGGAGCCATTCCAGTAAGTACGTGAGCAAACAAAATATAAAGAACGGTACAAACCGCCAGTGATCCTAATATTCCAATAGGCATTGATTTTTTGGGATTCTTGGTTTCCTGAGCAGCAGTACTTACGGCATCAAATCCAATAAAGGCAAAAAATACCACACCAGCAGCTCCCAATATGCCCATGATTCCACCAAAATGATGTTGAATACCCTGATGGTCTGTAAAAATAGCAGGTTCAGGAATATAAGGGGTAAGATTGGATTGATTTACAAATCCCCATCCAAAAACGATGATAAGGATTACAATGGAAACTTTTGTTATAACAATAACGCCATTTACAAAAGCAGATTCCTGTGTTCCTTTAATTAATAACAAACTTAAAAGGGTAACAATTCCCAGTGCAGGTAAATTGATGATTCCGGTATGAACAATCCCATCAATTGGTATTGAATGTTCAAAAGGAGAGTGGCACCATTCATAAGCAATAGCTTTCATGTGAAAAACCTGTGTGAGCAGATTATTCAAATATTCACTCCAGGCAATTCCTACGGTTGCGGCACCTACTGCATATTCCAGTACCAGATCCCAGCCAATAATCCATGCAAGGAATTCGCCCATTGTAGCATAAGTGTAAGTATAAGCACTGCCTGAAATAGGTATAGACGAAGAGAGTTCTGCATAACATAAACCCGCAAGTGCGCAACCAATAGCGGCAACGATAAAACCCAGTGTTACAGACGGACCGGCATTTTGAGCCGCAGCTGCAGCAGTTCTAACAAATAAACCAGCGCCGATTATGGCACCAATTCCAAGAGCGATCAGAGAACCTGATGTTAGTGTTCGCTTTAATCCTTTTTCAGAATCACCGGCTTCTTCCAAAAGCGAATGAATTGGTTTTTTTGTAAATAATCCCATTTAGTTTAATTTTTGGTAAAAAATATTTCCGAAAAATAAGGAATTATTTGTTCAATCACACAATTCATTTAATTACTTTTCTTTTTTTTAAAAGTGATGTTGCCTCATTTCTATTCGTTTTTATATATTATATTGCGAAACCAATAACTGTTTATGCATTCTGATCAATCCCTGAAAAAAAACACAAATAGACTTACTATCTATATCATCGTTGCCATGATTTTGGGAATCTTAGTCGGATATCTGATTAACACCAATGCTTCCCCTGAATTCATAAAAAACTTTTCACCAAAAATAAAATTATTAGCCACTATTTTTTTAAGAATGGTGCAAATGATTATTTCTCCTCTGGTATTCGCTACGCTAGTAGTGGGTATCGCTAAGCTGGGCGATTTGAAAACGGTGGGAAGAGTAGGCGCCAAGGCAATGCTATGGTTTATTTCTGCATCATTAATTAGTTTGACATTAGGCTTGATATTAGTAACGATAACCAAACCAGGCGTAGGAGTAAATATTTCCAATGCTGATCTTGAAGGGGCAAAAGATTTAATGGGAAAGACCAAAGAATTTTCATTAGATAAATTTGTAGAGCATGTTTTTCCAAGAAGTGTATTTGAAGCAATGGCCAATAACGAAATTCTGCAGTTGGTGATCTTCTCGGTGTTTTTTGGAGTGGCACTTACCGCTATTGGTAAGAAAGGAGAAAACATTATCAATGCATTGGATTCTCTAACTCATGTCATTTTAAAGATGGTCGGATATGTAATGAAACTCGCGCCAATCGGAGTCTTTGGTGCTATGACAGGAGTTATTTCTATAAAAGGATTGGGCATATTAAAAACATACGCTTATTATATTGGATCTTTTTATCTTGGGTTGGCAGTATTATGGTTAATACTGTTACTCGTTGGTTATTTAATTTTAAAACACCGGTTATTTGTGTTGTTGAAAAGATTGTCATCTCCAATGGCTATAGCTTTCAATACCGCCAGTAGTGAAGCCGTTTTTCCAAAATTGGTTGAAGAAATGGAAAGATTTGGATGCAATAATAAAATTGTATCCTTTACTTTGCCGTTAGGTTACTCCTTTAATTTAGATGGAAGTATGATGTACATGACTTTTTCGAGCATGTTCATAGCTCAGGCCTACAATATAACATCAATCACAGAGCATCTGGGTACGCAGATTGCCATGTTGTTAGTGTTCATGCTTACGAGTAAAGGGATTGCCGGCGTACCAAGAGCTTCATTGGTTGTAGTATTGGCTACAGGCAGCATGTTTGGAATACCTCCCGAAGGTATCGGATTGGTACTGGCTATTGATACTTTTTGCGATATGGGCAGAAGCATGACCAATGTGTTGGGAAATGCACTGGCTACCGCTGCCGTTAGTAAGTGGGAAGGAGCGCTGAAAATGTAGAATGTTTAATTTTGAATGAGTTATTTTGAATTATAAATGTGGAGTGTTGAATGGAGAATAAAGTCTAATACTTGACCAAAACAGAATTTATAATTAACCCCGTAGGGGTGATATTATTCTAAAGAAAACAACAAATGGAAAAAGAACCCTATAAGGGTGACACAAAGAATAAATAATAATAAATAAAAAATAAGAAAGTAAGGTCTTCCAACAAAACATAATCAACTTCCCCCTTGGGGGATCGAGGGGGCTGCTTCCAAAACATAAAAAAATGACAGAAACAATATTCTTAGCATTCAACTGGCTTCATTTATTACAACCGCAGTGGTATATTGAAAATGGCGGACTATGGTTTATCGTTTTTGTAGTATTTGCAGAAACGGGTTTATTCGCTGGTTTTTTTCTTCCCGGAGATTCTTTACTTTTTGTTTCCGGAATATACAGCGATGACTTAGTAAACAGCGCATTCAATATTAATACGCATAGTTCTATTTTGAACTTATTAATTATGGGTGGATTTATTTCTGTTGCCGGCATCATTGGTAATTCTGTGGGGTATTGGTTTGGGAGAAAAAGCGGACCTTTTCTTTTTGATCGGAAAGACAGTTTGTTATTCAAGAAAAAATATTTGTATCAGGCCAAAGATTTTTATGATAAACACGGTGCCGGAACGATAATTGCCGCAAGATTTATTCCTTTTATAAGAACTTTTGCTCCAATTATTGCAGGTATTGTTCAGATGAACAGAGCTAAATTTTCATTTTATAATATTATAGGCTGCGTGGCATGGGTTTTCAGTATGCTGATAGGTGGTCATTATTTACAAAAAATTATCCTCAGCTCTTTTGGGTTTGATCTTAAAAAACATTTAGAAGTTATTGTAATCGGAATCGTTGTGATTACAACAGCTCCCGTTATTATTAAAATGTTTTTTCGAAAAAAAATAAAGTCTCATGAGTAATGTTGTAGAAAAGAATCCTTCCTCTTTGATTTTTGTTGTTATCGTGGCATCGCTGGGCTATTTTGTTGACATTTATGATTTATTACTTTTTGGTATTATCAGAATGCCAAGTCTTAAATCATTGGGCTTAGTTGAGCCTGACTTGATGCTTCAAGGAGAGGCTATTCTCAAATGGCAGATGATTGGCCTTTTGATTGGTGGAATAATATGGGGTGTAATGGGAGATAAAAAAGGGCGTTTAAGCGTTCTGTTTGGGTCTATACTTTTGTACTCTTTGGCAAACATTGCTAATGGTTTTGTGCAAACAGTAGATCAATACAAGTGGGTGAGATTTATTGCCGGCATCGGTTTGGCAGGTGAGCTTGGAGCGGGCATCACCCTTGTTGCAGAAATGGTTTCCAAAGAAAAAAGAGGTATCGCAACTTCATTAGTAGCTGGCATCGGACTTAGCGGTGCCGTATTTGCGTTTTTTATAAAACAACATTTCGAATGGAGAACCTGTTACTTTATCGGCGGCGCTATGGGCTTTTTTTTGTTGTTGTTAAGAGTCTCTGTTTATGAGTCGGGTATTTTTAAAAACCTTAAAGCAACCAATACACAAAGAGGCAATTTTTTCTTGCTTTTCAAAAATAAAAATCGCTTTAAGAGATACCTTTCAAATATTTTAATTGGACTCCCAACCTGGTTAATCATAGGCGTTCTTGTTACCTTCTCTAATGAATTCGGCAAACAAATGGGCATCACAGAAACTATTGATCCCGGGAAGTCAATTATGTTTGCTTATGTGATGATTTCTATTGGAGATGTTTCTGTAGGATTTATCAGCAACTGGTTTAAAAGCCGTAAAAAAGCACTGTACTTATTCTTTGCTATTACAGTAATATTTATCACACTTTATTTTACTGCATTATGGAATGGAACCGCCATGGGTATGTACATTGTATGTGCTGGTCTTGGATTAGGCACGGGCTATTGGGCCATATTTGTTACCATGGGTGCCGAAGAATTTGGAACCAATATCAGAGCAACAGCAGCAACCACTATTCCCAATATGGTTAGAGGATTATTGGCCGTTTTGATCTTACCCATGTTTAAATTTCTAAGAGATTATTTTTCCTATTATAACGCAGGTTTAATAACCAGTATTGTAATCATGTTGATTGGCATCATCGCACTTATTAATATAAAGGAGACGTTTGGAAAAGATATGGATTTTGTGGAGGAATAGGGTGTCGATTCTTCTTATAATTGGCTTATGCTAGTTATATGTTTCAAAGGTTCAATGCCTGCCTGCCGTTAGGCAGGAGTTCAATAGATTCAAACGCCAAACAACAAACGCCAAACAACAAACATTTTACCCCTTCACAATAAACACCGGTATATCAAGTTCATGTCTTACCTTATCTATAGTGGTGCCAAAAATAAAATCTCTTATTCCTTTATGGCCATGAGCACCAATGACCAGCATATCCGCATTTTCTTCTTTGATGATTCTGATCAATTCTTTTGATCTTTCTTTAAAACCCAGAATTCCCTTTACTTTAAAACCCTTAGCCTGCATATATTCAACCAGCATATTTAGTCGCTCTCTGTCTTTGTCGGTTTCATAATCTGCTGTTTCATGCCCATGTAGTTTTGCTACAGCGCTTTCTACAATATGTATCAAAATAAAATCTTTATTAACTCCTGTCTGGCTTATTGCTCCCGACAATAATTTAAAATCATTGTCACTGAAATCCAGTGCAATTGCAATCCTCTTATATTCTGTAATATTAAGTTCGCTTGTTGATAAACTTTCGGGATGCATTTTAATAGACGCAGATAAATGATTTTTTTTGAAAATAGGAAACAATAAGATGTAGATCAAAAGCGCAAGAAATGCAAGTAGTCCAATGATAATGAATATTTTTATTAATATAGATTCAGTGCCAGTAAAAAAAGAACTTGTTTCATCAAAAATTAATTTTGAATTTAAAATAATCAGTAACGAGGCCATGAGCCAGGCTGTTATTTTTACAACAGGCTTGATGACGAACTCTTTCATGGTTTTTTTGTCGCTGACAAAATGAATTAATGGAATAACGGCAAAGCCCAACTGAATGCTTAATATCACCTGGCTGAAAATTAATAAACTGTCAATCTTTTCTTCGCCGGTCATTAAAATGAAAAATATAGCAGGGATGATGGCTATTAATCTGGTGATCAGTCTTCTCAATATTGGATTGATACGAATACGCAGATATCCTTCCATAACTATTTGTCCGGATAAAGTTCCCGTAATGGTTGAGCTTTGACCCGAGGCAATTAATGCAATCGCAAAAAGAGTGGAAGCGATATGGTTTCCTAAAACAGGGGAGAGTAATTCATGGGCCTTTTTTATTTCGCCAACATCCGTTCTTCCGGTTTTGAAAAATACGGTGGCGGCTAAAATGAGTATGGCTGCATTAATCAGAAAAGCAATGTTCAATGCAATGGTGCTGTCAATTAAACTCCATTTTAAAGCTTCTTTTATTCCGGCGGTTGTTCTTTTAATTTTTCTTGTTTGAATCAATGCCGAATGTAAATAAAGATTATGAGGCATTACTGTAGCTCCAATCATTCCAATAGCTAAGTATAACGCTGTCTCCTTTGGGATTTTTCCAATGATACCTTGTGATTGATAAAGAGACTGGGCATCAGGAAAAGAAGGAAGAAATCCTTTGATGATTTCATGAATCGGAGGATGAGCAATTAAAATATTCACAAGAAATGAAAATCCAATAATAGCAATCAGTAAAATGATAAAGATTTCAATTTTTCTCATGCCCAGGCGCTGCAAGTATAAAAGCAAAAAAGTATCTAATACAGTAATACTAACGCCAGCTATCAGGGGTAATCCAAAAAGAAGCTGCAAGCCTATGGCCATCCCTAATACTTCTGCAAGGTCTGTTGCTGCGATGGCGATTTCGGCTAATACCCAAAGAATGAAATTTATTTTTGCAGGATAAGACTCTCTGTTGGCTTGTGCAAGATCCCTTCCTCTTACAATGCCAAGCCTTGCACTTAAACTTTGTAAAAGTATGGCCATTATATTACTCGCCAGTAAAACCCAGATTAGCGTATAACCGTATTTACTTCCACCCGCCAGATCTGTAGCCCAGTTACCAGGATCCATATACCCTACACTTACAAGGTAGGCTGGACCAATAAATGAAAACATTTTTTTCCATCTATTCCCACCATTCGTAGTGTCGATACTTTCGTGTACCTCACTTAATGAATAATCAGATTGATTTTTTTTAGACATAGTGAAATAAAATGGTAATACTGTATTTTAAAAAGAATATTGTTATCGCAAATCTATAATTATTTTATTTGCCAAAAGTATCAATACACTGATTCTCGTCATTGTTTAATAATTGTAAATATAACTTGTAATAAATACACAAATAAATTTAAAAAAACGCGCTATCTTGTGATTATAAAAGTGTAAAATGGATTTTAGAAATTACAAAGTACCTTACCCTGTTGATGGAGCATACAAAAAAACAGTAGCTTATTTCTCAATGGAATTTGCCATTCATCAACCCCTAAAAATTTACAGTGGAGGTTTGGGTTATCTCAGTGGATCCCATTTAAGAAGTGCATACGAGCTTCGGCAAAATTTAGTAGGCATTGGAATTTTATGGAAGTATGGATATTATGACCAGGCTCGTAATCAGGACCAAACCCTTCAAGTTCAATGGAACGAAAAAATTTATAGTTTTCTGGAAGATACCGGAATCAAATTTCAAATTGAAATTCACGGACATCCAGTATGGGTAAAGGCGTTGTATCTAAATCCTGAAACTTTTAAATCAGCACCTTTATTTTTACTGACTACCGACCTTCCCGAGAACGATTATATTTCGCATACTATTTCTCACAGATTATATGATGGAAATGTAGCCACAAAAGTGGCTCAATTTATTTTACTAGGAGTAGGAGGGGCTAAATTATTAGATGAATTGAACTTCAATCCTGAATTATATCATCTTAATGAAGCTCATGCAATAAGTGCTGCTTTTTATTTGCGTAAAAAATTGGGAAGTATCGAAGAAGTAAAAAAACGATTGGTCTTTACTACACATACTCCTGAAGAAGCTGGAAATGAAAAACATGATTTACATCTTTGTGAAAAAATGGGGTATTTCTGCGGAATGCCTTTAGAAGAGGTGAAAGAAATTGCAGGATCTTCGGATGGGTTATTTAATCATTCTTTAGCTGCTTTGCGTTTTGCCAAATTAGCTAACGGAGTAAGTCAGCTGCATGGTGAAGTTAGTCGGCAAATGTGGAATAAGTATGATGATGTTTGCGAAATCAAAGCGGTAACCAATGCTCAAAACTGGCAGTACTGGGCAGACAAACAAATGTATAAATTCATGGACGATAATAAAGAGCCGGAATTTATCGACAGGAAAAGACATCTGAAAAAACGGGCAATGGAAATCATTGCAGATCAAACAGGGAAGTTGCTTAATCCTGATATTTTTACAATAGTTTGGGCCAGAAGGTTTGCCGGATATAAAAGAGCTGAATTACTTACCCGGGATAAAGAAAGATTTGCGGCATTAATGAATAATAAAAAATATCCTGTTCAGTTTGTTTGGGCTGGTAAACCATATCCGTTGGATTATCCCGCTATCAGTGATTTTAATTATCTGGTTAATCTAAGTAAAGACTACAAGAATATAGCAGTTTGCATCGGCTACGAATTAACGTTAAGTAAACGCCTCAAACAAGCTTCCGATGTATGGTTAAATAATCCCAGGGTTCCAAGAGAAGCAAGTGGTACCAGTGGTATGACCGCAGCAATGAACGGTTCAGTGAATTTTAGTACAAATGATGGCTGGATTAGAGAATTTATTCACCATGGAAATAATGGATTTGTAGTTCCTTTGGTTGAATATGATAATATGTCTGTTCAGGAACAGGATGATTACGACATGGAAAAATTGTTTGAAATTCTGGAAAATCAAATTCTTCCCATGTATTACGACAATCCCCATAACTGGAGAGAAATTGTAATGAACGGAATGCGTGATGTGAGGCTTCAATTCGATAGCAATAGAATGGCCAAGGAATATTATGAAATCATGTACAAATAAAAAATTTCAAACAAATAAAAAAGGGATTGATAGATTCAATCCCTTTTTTATTTAATGTCATTATAGATTAATTTGAATATTCTGTAGTTGTTACAACTTTTGAACTCATGGTCATGCCCATTGATTCCATTGTCATTTTCACATCGCCATCATTTACAACTTTAATAACCTGACCAGTTTTAGTGTGTACAGTTCTGGTTTCGGTGGAACTTAGGTCCATGCCCATTGTTATAGAAGTACCCTGCATTTCCTGTTCAGTTGAACCCAAAATCGTGCCGTTGACTTTTATGGTTGCAATGTCTTTATCTGTTGAAATCCACTTGAAAGTTTTTTTAGTAGTCAATCCTTTTTCAACTGTTGAATCACTCCATGAATCTCCAATTTTGGTATTTGCAGGGATGACTAAAAATGCATCCATTACACCCTGGTTTTGATTAGTAGACATTGAAAACATTCCTGAACCACTATTCTCTCCTTTATTATTTCCACTTAAAGACTTAACTCCTCCGGTTAACTTATCAAGTGATAATGTATCAGTAACATTTAACCTGGCACTGGCTTTTTGTCCAATTTCTGAATTTTTATCTTCTGGTTTGTCTGAGTCATAGGTCATGTTTTGACCCATGCCATCAACTGACATTTTCATTTTTACGGGAGTGTAAGTGATGGTATATGATTTTGCATTTTCATCAATCACTATAATTTCAAAATCGGTGTTATTATCCGTTTTCATGGATCCCATGCCGAGATCCATATCCATAGACATAGCTGTTTTTGCGGAAATTTTTTGTCCTTTTGTTAGCTTGATACTTTTAGGCGTTTGAGAAAATGCACTTGCTGAAATTAGCATTAAACTGAACAGGATTGTTTTTTTCATTTTATGAGTTTTTATAATTTGGGCAAAGATAGGAATGATGAAATACTGGGCAAATAAAAAAGAGCCACTTTTGAAGTGACTCTTTTTTAAATAAATGACTTAAATTTATCCGATTACTGTTACGTTAACAGCATTCATTCCTTTTTTACCATTTTGCAGTTCAAATTCAACTTTATCACCTTCTTTGATTTCGTTGATTAGTCCGCTGACGTGTACAAATGTTTCTTTGTCTGAATCGTCGTGCTTGATGAAACCGAATCCTTTTTCAGAATTGAAAAACTTTACGATTCCTTGATTTTTTGTGTTCATTTTAAGTTGTATTGTGTTATTAATAAAGTGCGAAGATACTTTATTAAAGTCAAAAAGCTTTATTTTATTAATAATAGCAACAATAAAAGCAAAAATTGGCTATTCTTCAACATATGCACTTACCGGTTCACAGGTACAAATAAGGTTTCTGTCGCCATAAGTATTGTTAACCCGGCTTACAGAAGGCCAGAATTTATTATTTTTTACATATTCAAGTGGGAATGCGGCCTGAGCTCTTGAATAAGAGTGTTCCCACAAATCGTTCATTACCACAAATTGAGTATGGGGCGCATTTTTAAGGGGATTGTCCACTTTATCTGAACTTCCTTGTTCGATAGCACTTATTTCTTTTCTAATATTCATCAGGGCATCGCAAAATCTGTCCAGTTCAGCCTTGTCTTCGCTTTCTGTTGGTTCAATCATAATTGTTCCTGCAACGGGAAAACTCAGCGTAGGTGCATGGAAATTATAATCCATGAGCCTTTTAGCTACATCTTCGGCTTCAATTCCAATTTGTTTAAATGGTCTCAGGTCTATAATAAATTCGTGAGCGCAAGTACCATTTTTTCCGGTATATAAAATTTTATAATCATTTTGCAAACGCGCCTTCATGTAATTAGCGTTCAAAATTGCTACTTCTGTGCTTTTTCTCATGCCTTCAGAACCCAGCATTTTTATGTAAGCATAGCTGATCAGTAAAATAGAAGCGCTTCCAAATGGAGCTGCACTTACAGCAGGAATGGCAGTTGAATGATTATTTAAACTTACGTGGCCAGGTAAAAAAGGAGCCAGTTTATCATTCACGCAAATAGGGCCCATGCCCGGGCCACCGCCACCATGTGGGATAGAAAATGTTTTGTGCAGATTAAGATGACAAACATCCGCGCCAATATTGCCAGGGCTTGTTAAACCTACCTGAGCGTTCATATTGGCACCGTCCATATAAACCAATCCTCCGTGCTGATGAATAATGTGGCAAATTTCTATAACGCTTTCTTCAAAAACACCATGGGTGCTTGGGTAGGTAATCATCAATCCGGCCAAATCGTCTTTATGCTTTTCGGCTTGCATATTCAGGTCGTCCATATCTATATTTCCCGAGTCGTCGCATTTGGTAACCACAACTTTAAATCCGGCCATAACTGCAGAAGCAGGATTGGTGCCATGCGCTGAAATTGGAATCAAAATAACATTGCGATGGGATTCCTTTCTGTGTTCATGGTAAGCTCGAATAGTTAATAATCCGGCATACTCAC
Organism: Chitinophaga pinensis; assembly: GCA_943333125.1. Lineage (GTDB taxonomy): Bacteria > Bacteroidota > Bacteroidia > Chitinophagales > Chitinophagaceae > Ferruginibacter > Ferruginibacter pinensis_D. The sequence continues at coordinate 45,496 of CALQSB010000012.1, read as the reverse complement.
CTTGTGCTCCGCTATTCGGTTGTAGTGAGGTAGCGGTGAATCCGGTGATTTTAGAAAGCCAGTTTTCAAGCTCTGTTAGAATTTGCTGATATCCTTTCCATTGGTCCGCCGGAGCAAAAGGATGCAGTGCACTGAACTCTGGCCAGCTTACGGGAATTAATTCTGTAGCCGCATTTAATTTCATCGTGCAGCTACCTAAAGAAATCATTGAGGTATTCAGACTAAGGTCTTTATTCTCAAGGCTTTTTAGATATCTCATCATTTGGGTTTCGCTTCTGTGAGAATTAAAAACAGGGTGCGTTAGAAACTCAGAAGTTCGTGTTAGTGAAGTTGGAATATTGTTGAGGAATTGATTGTCTTCAACTACAGCTCCTTTGAAATCTTTATGTGCTGCCGAAGCAAATATCTTAATGATTTCATTTACATCTTTCAAAGATGTCGTTTCATCAAGTGAAATTGAAATCTGATTTTTTTCGTATCCGAAATTTATTTTTGCTTTTTCCGAATTGGTTTTTATTATTTCAACATAATCTGAAACTACAGCAATGGTATCAAAGTAATGCTGATTTTCGACGTGGAAACCAAGTTTGCTTAACTGTGCACTTAAAGTAAGACAAAGTAATGATGTTCTTTTGGCAATATTAGTCAAGCCTTCAGCGCCATGATAAACTGCATAAAGTGCTGCGATATTGGCCAATAAAGCCTGTGCAGTACAAATATTGCTGGTTGCTTTTTCTCTTCTGATATGTTGCTCGCGAGTTTGTAAAGCCATTCTTAAACAACGGTTACCGCTTGCATCTATAGTCACTCCAATAATTCTTCCTGGGATATTTCTTTTAAACTCATCTTTTGTTGCGAAGAAAGCAGCGTGTGGTCCGCCAAAGCCCATTGGAACACCAAAGCGCTGGGTATTTCCTATGGCAATATCTGCACCTAATTCGCCCGGAGGAGTTAATAAACATAAAGCTAAAAGATCGGTAGCCATAATTACCTGAGCATTTACAGCATGAACTTTTTCGATGAAAGTACGATAATCTTCTATCAGACCATTTTTGTTGGGATACTGAACTAAGGCCCCAAAATAAGAGTTATCCAGTTCAACCGTTTTGTAATCACCAAATACTAATTCAATAAGAATTGGTTTGGCTCTGGTAATCAGAATTTCTTTTGTTTGAGCAAAAACATTTTCATCAACAAAAAATTTAGGCGCGGTTATCGCATCATGATTTTTGTTTTTATGGTTGAACAACATGGCCATTCCCTCGGCGGCTGCTGTTCCCTCATCAAGCAAACTTGCATTGGCGATGGGTAAGCCGGAAAGATCACTTACCATAGTTTGGAAATTCAGTAAACTTTCAAGTCGTCCCTGAGCAATTTCTGCCTGATAGGGCGTGTATTGAGTGTACCATCCTGGATTTTCAAAAACGTTTCTGAGGATAACACTTGGAGTAAATGTCTGATAGTATCCTTTTCCAATGTATGAACGGAAAACTTTGTTTTTTGACGCTGTTTTTTTCAGCTGAGCAAGGTATTCATGCTCATTCAAAGAAGGTCCGGTATTCATAGGCTTTTTTAACCGGATAGATTTTGGGATCGTCTTATTTATAAGTTCTTTTATACTGTCAACGCCAATAACTCGTAACATTTCATTCGTTTCATTTTCATTTGGGCCGATGTGACGTTGGATGAATTCACTGTGTTGCTGTTCAAAAAGATTCATAATAAATTATTGTAAGCTTTATCTTAATATTGTTGAAAATTAAATCAGACCAGATTGATACAATCAGAATTCTGGCGCAAATTTACACTAACGTTTCTAGATTTTAAGAATATAAACAATAAGGATTTGACTTGTGGAAAAAAAGAGGGGATTTTTCCAAATTAACTTCAAAAATGAGTAAAGATATACTGCACAACTGGGAAAAAAAATCTGCCGAAAATCAAAAACAGTACAAACAATTCCTCACCAAGGCGGATAAGAACAAGGTATTAAAGGCGCTTCCCGAAATTCATGAGAAAGCTTTTGAGAAAATCGATTGCCTTAAATGCGCGGCTTGCTGTAAAAATTATTCTCCACGCTTCAAAACTCCAGATATTAAAAGAATCTCTAAACATCTGGGATTAAAAGAAGGGGTGTTTATTGAGAAATATTTAAAATTGGATGAAGAAGGCGATTATGTAGTTCATTCAAAGCCTTGCCCTTTTCTGGGCAGTGATAATTATTGTTCCATTTATGAAGAGCGTCCATCTGATTGTGCCCGTTTTCCATATACTGATGAAGATGTAATGCTGAAAAGAGTTCCACTGACCCTTAAAAATGCTACATTTTGTCCGATTGTTTATTTTGTACTGGAAGAGTTGATGAAGAAAGGATAAGTTTATTGTTTGTTGTTTATTGTTTAGTACTTACAACCACAAACATTTAATTAATACTCCATCTCCCTCAAAGCCGGTGCTTTAAACCAAGTGGCGATAACTACTCCTATCGTCATACAGCCTCCAAAAATTACTGAGGGCACAATTCCCATCAGTTTTGCGGCAATGCCACTTTCAAATTGGCCCAGTTCGTTTGATGAATTGATAAACATACTGTTTACCGACATTACTCTTCCGCGAAGTTCATCAGGTGTTTTTAACTGTAAGATGGTGCTTCTTACCACAACGCTTACTCCATCCATACATCCACTGATCATCAAGGCGAGAAATGAAAGCCAAAAAACTTTGGATAGCGCGAAGATAATTACGCAAATGCCAAATCCTCCTATGGAATAGAATAGAAATTTGCCTTGTTTTCGTTGAAGTGGGAATATCGTAAGTGCAGTAACCGTTATAATGGAACCTATATCAGTTGCAGCATTCAGCCAGCCAAATCCAGTGGGGCCTGTGTTTAAAATGTCTTTTGCAAAAATGGGTACCATAGCCGCTGCGCCACCAAATAATACTGCAAACAAATCAAGAGATAATGCACCTAAAATCTCTTTTGCCTTAAATACATAAGCAATTCCTTCTTTTACACTTTGCCAGGTGTTTTGGGCTACATGGACATATACCGGCTTCGAGTTCATTTTGCGTAAAAGCAGATAACCGCAGATAACGAAAAATAAGACCACAATAAAAGTAAAATGAATGCCTACAATAGCAATTAAAAAACCACCCAGTGCATGACCCAGTATTGAACCGGTGAGCCAGGTTGCAGAACTTATAGTGGTTGCGGAAGGGAGCATTTTTTTAGGAACAATCTTAGAAATTAGTGCTGAAAAGGTAGGGCCCGAAAATGCCCTGATAGCTCCGGTAAAACCAATGACCACGAAAATCATAGAGGCCGTTGTCCAGGGGCTATATGCTTTTATGTTATCTGCATCTGAAAGAAAAAGAAAGATCAGAATACAGCACATGTATAAGATGATACATTTTAAAAGGAGCGATCTGTTTTCATTTCTATCTATGTAATGTCCGGCATATAAAGCAAAGGAAAGTGCGGCAACAACTTCTGAAAGGCCCACTAATCCAAGTGCAAGTGGACTATTGGTTAATATGTAAATCCACCAGCCAATTACCGTTCCTGTCATTCGGAGCCCCATGATGAAAATAAACCTGCCCGCAATAAAATATTTGAACTCCTTTATATTAAAGGCTTCAAATGGTTTGCTATCTGGATTATTTTTTAACAACTAACTGAATTAAATTAAGGTAATGTTAGATAATGTTGCCCGTTTTCATAATCTTTTTCCAAAGCATCCAAAATCACTTTTAAATGATTTTCATTGCCAATGAAATCTGCATTTGAAGCGTCAACAAAAAGGGTTTTAATATTATGTTGTTTTATATATTGGGTATAAGTTTCTTGCAAATTAAACAAATAATCGTTGGGAATCAACTGTTCATAGCTTCGATTTCGCTTTTTTATATTTTCCTGTAATTTAGAAACCGGGCTGTGTAAATATATTAATATATCCGGCTGGATAATTTGTGGGTTAATGATATCAAACAGTTTCTGATAAAGTCTGAATTCTTCTTCCCGTAAATTGACCTTTGCAAACAACAAACATTTGGTAAATAAATAGTCAGAAACCGTGGTTTTCAGAAACATGTCATTCGTCTGCAGCATTTCCTTGAGCTGCTTGTACCTTTCTGCCATAAAAAAAAGCTCAAGAGGGAAGGCGTATTGGTCTGGATTTTGATAAAATTTAGGTAAAAAGGGGTTCTCCGCAAATTCTTCCAATATTAATCTGGAATTGAAATGTTTGCTCAGGAGATTAGCCAGGGTGGTTTTACCGGCTCCAATATTACCCTCGATAGTTAAGAAACTGTATTTCATTTATACTGCAAAATAAGTGGAAAGGAATAAAATGAAACTAATTTTTTTTAACAGGTAAACGGTCTTTGCACTTCAATAACATTTCGTGGATAGTTTTATTATAATAGGGATGAATAAATTGAGGAGAAAGTTCGTTCATAGGAACTAAAACAAAGTTTCTTTCACTGATTAAAGGATGTGGAATAACAAGATTGGGCTCGTTGATTATTAATTTGTCGAAAAACAGAATGTCGATATCAATGGTTCTAGGGGCATTTTTCTGAGTTCTTATTCTGCCCATTTTCTTTTCGATTGAAAAAATCATCTGCAATAAATATAGCGGTTCATAAACCGTGTTTATTATAATAATCTGGTTTAAAAAATCGGGCTGATCTTTATTGCCCCAGGCTGCTGTAGCATAAACTGATGAAGAGCGCAGGGTTTTTCCAATCTGTTTTTCAATTTCTTTCTTTGCAATTGCAATATTTTTTTTAGAATCTCCAATATTACTGCCCAATAGTAAATAAGCTTTGTGCATTTTTTTTCATTAAAGGATAAAGATAGTAAATAGGGGGATAGGCTGGATAAGCTGGATACTGGATACTAGATTGGGTTCAATAGGTTCAATTTGTTCAATCGGAAGTAACCCCTTGAGCTTATTGAACCGCTGGGACATTTTAAACAAAAACTGTCTTAGCTTTACACCGAAACTTTTTTCAATGAAATATAGTCAGCTACGTGCGATGTGGGCAATTACTAAAGGCAGCCTCAGAGCCATTACTAGAAGCCCATCAGCAATGATATTCAGTTTTATTTTTCCTTTTATTTTTATATTGGTTTTTGGATTTATTGGTGGCAGCGGCCCTATGCAGTCTTTTAAAGTGGTGATTGATAAGAATTCAGATACGGCAAATATTTTATTTCGCACCATTACTTCTATTGATGTATTAAAGGTGATGCATTATGAAACTGAAGCTGAGATGAAAGCAGATCTGAATAAAGGCAGACTTGCAGGAATTATTTTGATTCGGAAAAACAATACTGCTTCGGCTAATCCATATAGTCTGGTTTTAAAAAGCACTTCTTCCAGTAACGATAAATGGCCTCAATTAAAAGCGCTTCTGGAAAATATGGTTAATAAAATCAGCAGCAACATTTATAAGGACAGGCTAAACTATGCAGATTTTAATTTCAATCCTCAAACTGATATTGAAACAGTTAGAGAATATAAAACCATAGATTTTATTTTACCCGGACAATTAGGATTCTCATTATTAAGTGCCGGAGTTTTTGGTGTTGCCTTTATGTTTTTTAACCTCAGAAATACGTTGGTTCTAAAAAGATTTTTTGCTACACCAATTAACCGCACTTTTATAATTCTTGGAGAAGGATTAAGCAGAGTTATTTTTCAATTAATAACGGCTGTAGTTATTATTGCCGTTGGATATTTCTTTTTTGGGTTTACCTTGATTCATGGCTTTCGTACTTTTTTCGATATGCTGGTACTTAGTTTTTTTGGACTGCTGGTTTTTATGGGATTTGGATTTATCGTAAGTGGCATTGCCAAAAACGACAGCACCATTCCACCTTTCGCTAACCTGATTACTTTGCCTCAGTTTTTATTGGGTGGTACTTTTTTTTCAATTGATAATTTCCCGAAATGGTTACAGCCGATTTCAAGAGCCATGCCACTAACACATCTGAATACCGCATTAAGAAACATCGCATTTGAAGGGCAATCTTTATGGCAGGTGAAATCTGAGATTTTTATTTTGGTTATTTGGGGAGTGGTTGTATACGCTGTGGCGGTGAAGGTGTTTAAGTGGGAGTAGGGGTTTGGTGGATGCTGGATACTGGATTCTGGATAAGACAACAATAAGCCGAATGCAACTTTGTGCCTTCGTGCCTTTGTGCCATTGTGACTTTCTGCCTTCGTGCCTTCGTGGCAAAAAATCACTTCATCAATCAAAACTAGCTACTGGATTTCAAATCAACCTTCGTGGCAAAAAATTACTCCGGCAAACAAATCTTTCCCATACTCACATTTGGCATTTTTTCAGAACCTTTTCCAAATATGTTTTTATCTCCTGTAATCATTTCATTAGCCAGTAACGCAAACAACATTGCTTCTTTAGCATCGGCGTTTGGTGCAATTGAGACGGAATGATTGCTTAGGGATTCTTTTATTCCTGAAAAAAGCAAAGGATTATGAGCACCACCTCCGCTTATTAATATTTCACAATTAGGGTTAGCCGAAATGAAATGATGAATCGCATGGCAGATGATATCTGCAGTGAACTTATTTAAAGTAGCCATAACATCTTCAACGGAAATACTTTCTGTTTCACTTTCTAAAATAGCTTTTTCAATAAACGCAAGATTGAATAATTCGGGGCCAGTAGTTTTTGGGAATGTCAGTCTGAAGAAAGAATGTGATTTTAAAGTGGCTAGTAGCGTTGCATTTACTTCTCCACTTTTAGCCAAAGCGGCATCCTGATCAAAATGTTTTTCAGGGAAATGTTTACTGATCCACATATCCATCAAATTATTACCAGGTCCGATATCTGTACAAATGATTTTTTCAAAACCACATCCAGCCGGGATATAAGTAAGGTTTGATATTCCGCCGATATTGAGCAGCACCATCTCTTTTTCTTTTTGAACATAAAGCAGGAAATCGCAATAAGCAGCTAACGGAGCCCCTTCGCCACCGGCAGCAATATGTTTTTGTCTGAAGTCGCTGATGGTGATGATTCCGGTATTCACCGCAATGTGATCGCCATCGCCAATTTGTAATGTGCCATTTCCGAAATTAAAATTCTTGTGTAAGCTTTCAGGTGCATGGTAAATCGTTTGTCCATGACTGGCAATTAAATCGATTTCATTTTTGTTGATATTCCAGTCTGATAGTTTTTTATTAATCATTGCCGCATGAACTTTTCCAATCCATTCGTTCAGCAAACAAAGCTTTTCAAGCTCGATATTTTTCCTGGAAAAAATAGTTTTGATTTCATCTCTAAATTCAGTGTCATAATCAATGGTGTCAAACTCAAGCAGATTTATTTTAGTGGTTATGCCATTTCCAGAAACTTCACATAAAGCAATATCAAGTCCATCAAGAGAAGTGCCACTCATCAATCCAATAATTTTTCTGACAGGCTGATGTGCAATATGGTTCAGTTTTTTAATAGATTCAATCATGCTTTTATTGTTTGATAAATCGAAGATTTCTTTTGATGCCGTTAAATTTTGTTCTGCGAATAGGAGAGTCTTTGAAAATGATTTTAAATTTTTCTTCTGTTAGTTCTTCCCAGTCTTTTGAATTAAAATTAATGATCTCAGTAATAGGGTTAAAACTTTTTTCTTTTGTGAATTTCGAAAATCTATTCCAGGGACAAACATCCTGACAAACATCACAACCAAACATCCAGTTATCAAATTTACCTTTCATGTTATCAGGAATCAATGCTTCTTTCAATTCTATAGTGAAATAGGAAATGCATTTACTGCCATCTATAACTTTATCAGGCAAAATAGCATCTGTAGGGCATTGGTCGATGCAGCGCGTGCAGGTGCCACAAAAATCTTTAGCAAAGGTATCGTCGTATTTTAATTCCAGATCAATAATTAAAGAGGCAATAAAAAAGAAAGATCCTTGATTTTTATTGATGAGATTTCCATTTTTCCCTATCCATCCCAATCCGGATTTTTGAGCCCAGGCTCTTTCTAAAACTGGTGCGCTGTCAACAAATCCTCTTCCGGCAATTGACCCGAATTTTTCTTTAAGGGTTAAAAAAAACTCATTCAGTTTCTTTTTGATTACTACATGATAATCTTCTCCGTAAGCATATTTGGAAATCTTAGGTTCGTTTGTTCGAATCTGTTCGGGGAAATAATTATAAAGTAAAGTAATCACCGACTTGGCACCGGGAACTAACAATGTAGGATCTACGCGCAAATCGAAATGATTTTCCATATACTGCATGTTCCCGTTCATGCCCTGATGAAGCCATTGCTCTAATCTTTTTGCATCTTCATCCAGCTTAACTGCTTTTGCAATACCACAATAGTCAAAACCCAATTGAGCGGAAACTGATTTTATAAACTGACTTTGACTTTCTATATTCATTTTATAGTGTGCATATTTATTTTACTTTATTTTCAGGTGTTATGTCCTTAAATATTCATTCTCTTTTTATATCAGAAGATTCGTAAGCGCTTTTAAAGATAAAAATAAGGGAAAGAGATAAAAGTATATTTTATTGGTCACTTTCATTTTCCAGATGAAGCTTATGGAAAAACCGATGCAGTACAGGAGCCAGTAAAATGCCAAAAGTGGTAAGAAAGGTAATGCCACTAAAAAGTGCATAAAATGAGGCAAATACTTTTGCGCATTTGGTTAATGTGATATGGGCATCAATTATAGGTCCCATTCCGCTAAGTATCATTGAAGCATTCAATAAGCTATCATACCAATCAAGTTCAGGGATCGTATATTTATACCCAATAATTCCAATTGCCAAACTTAAAATCAAAATAAGAAAAGCAATAATGGCATTTTGGGTAATTCTTTGTAAATAAACTTTTTTTGGAGCCAGCTTTTGTCGTTTGTGTTCGTACATAAAAAGTTATTTTCAGAATAATTAATTATTTGAAACGGATGTCATATCCAATTAAAGCAATCATTTCAAAATAGCCGAAGCCGTGCTTTACATAATTGTTTTTTAATTGAGTGGTATTGGCCAGTGCATTCATGTATCTGACATATCCCGTTTTCCCAGTTCCTTCAAGAAAGAATTTTTTAGAAAAATAATACCTGATTCCTCCTTCAATGCTCAGGTTATATCCGGCCACGTGAAAATTATTATTAAGTCGATCGCCTTTCCATGTGAAATCTGTACGAGGAATATTGATACCTAAACCGGCCTTTCCAATTAAATTAAATAAGGGCCTGGTTTTATCGAAATTCTTTTTGATATTTTTTTGTTGTACATAATTTATGTGAAGCCAGTTTGCGCCATCGGTATGTTCTACATGTAAAAAGCTGGAGGGGTTAAGAATACTATCACCATTCACGGCTATGCCTTCTATAATGCCGGTGACATGTACTTTTTGAAAATCATTCACAACGTATTTTGCATGATCAAAATTAATTTCTATAGCTCTTGTTTTTTCATCGTTGAGATAAAATCCAATTCTATAATTGTATTGTGGTATCGAAATATCAATAGGTTTTTTATATACTGCATCTAAGTCGGGTTTGTCTGATGCTTTGGCACTATGTATCACAAAGTCGCTGCCATTACTTAACTTGAAATGAATATTGCTATTGGAATACCATTCTGTATTATAGCCCCACTGAATATACATCCCTTTGATTTTTTTCTGTTTAGTCTGACCATAAGATGTTACAGCAAAAATCAGGGGTAATAAAAAAAGAAAAAACCTTTTCATATTTATTTATTTTTTAAGCGATTCAAAGCTATGATAAGTTTCATGAATAGAGGAGATAATAATCAGTTGAGATTTAGGCATTATTTGTAATATTTAAATTTCGACTGAAATAATAGCATTATAAATTATTAATCAATGAAACAAAGGCAGATAAATATTTTTTCTTATGCCATAATTGCATATTTATTTTCTTGGATGATGATTTGATGTATAGGGTTTGAACAAACACAAACAAAAATGAATCTAAACAATTTTACCATTAAAGGAACTGAAGCAATTCAACAAGCTCAACAAATTGCTTTCAATCAAAAAAATGCGAATATTGAAACGGAGCATATTTTGAAAGCTTTGCTGTTGATGGAAGATTCTCCAATTGAGTATCTTTTGAAGAAAAATAATGTGACTATTAATTTGTTGGAAAACAAACTTAATGAAAAGCTGAGTACACTTCCGTTGAATGAACTTCAGCCCGCTCAGAACTTAGGAAGAGAGGCCAGTGCTACGTTATTGAGAGCCGGTTCGGTATTAAAAACATTCGGAGATGAATTTGTTACATCCGAACATATTTTACTTGCGTTGGTTCAGGGAAATGATGGCGTGGCAGGAATATTAAAAGCCTCCGGACTTACCGAAAAAGGATTAATTACAGCAATAAAAGAGTTGAGAAAAGGCGCTACTATTAACTCGCAAACACAGGAAAATACTTTTAATGCATTAAATAAATATGCAAAGAATTTGATTGAATTAGCCAGAGCAGGAAAATTAGATCCTGTCATTGGCCGTGATGAAGAGATCAGAAGAACATTACATATTTTAAGCAGACGTACTAAAAATAATCCAATACTGGTAGGAGAACCTGGCGTTGGTAAAACAGCCATAGCAGAAGGATTGGCCATGAGGATAGTAAATGGAGATGTTCCTGAAAATCTTAAATCCAAAATAATTTTTGCACTTGATTTAGGACAGCTCATAGCAGGGGCTAAATATAAAGGGGAGTTCGAAGAGCGTTTGAAATCAGTAGTAAAAGAAGTTACAGAAAGTGATGGAGAAATAATTTTATTTATTGATGAAATCCATACTCTCGTTGGCGCAGGAGGTGGTGATGGTGCAATGGATGCTGCTAATATTTTAAAGCCAGCATTGGCAAGAGGAGAATTAAGGGCTATTGGCGCAACAACATTAAATGAATATCAAAAATATTTCGAAAAAGATAAAGCGCTGGAACGCAGATTTCAGAAAGTAATGATTGATGAACCTTCAATTGAAGATGCTATTTCAATATTACGTGGTTTGAAAGACAGATATGAAACGTATCATCATGTGCGTATCAAAGATGAAGCAATAATTGCTGCGGTAGAATTATCACATCGTTATGTAAATGATCGTTTTCTTCCTGACAAAGCGATTGATTTAATAGATGAGAGTGCGGCGAAATTGCGTTTGGAAATGAATTCTATGCCTGAGGATCTGGATAAACTGGAAAGACAAATTCGTCAATTGGAAATAGAAAGAGAAGCCATTAAAAGAGAAAATGATTCAAAGAAATTAAAAGAGCTTAACACCGAAATTGCCAATGTTTCTGTAGAAAGAGATACCTATATGTCGAAGTGGAAACAGGAAAAAGAAATTGTAGAGAAGATACAAAATGGAAAGGCTTCTATCGAACAATTTAAACAGGAAGCAGAGCAGGCAGAACGAAATGGCGACTATGGAAAAGTAGCCGAAATTCGTTATGGGAAAATAAAAGATCAGGAGTTGGCTATTAATGAATTGACGATTCTGTTAAATGAACATTCTGAAAAAAGATTACTTAAAGAAGAAGTGGATGCCGAAGATATTGCAGAAACTGTGGCTAAATCAACTGGTATTCCGGTTTCCAAAATGTTGCAAAGCGATAAGGATAAATTATTGAAACTTGAAAATGAACTGCATAAAAGAGTAGTGGGTCAGGAGGAAGCTATTGAAGCGGTTTCCGATGCCATCAGAAGAAGTCGCGCAGGATTACAGGACTCTAAGAAGCCAATTGGCTCATTTGTTTTTCTGGGAACCACGGGCGTAGGAAAAACGGAATTGGCAAAAGCTCTGGCTGATTATCTTTTTGATGACGATGCGATGATGACAAGAATCGACATGAGTGAGTATCAGGAAAAACATAGTGTTAGCAGATTAGTGGGTGCGCCTCCGGGATATGTGGGTTATGATGAAGGAGGACAATTAACCGAAGCGGTAAGGAGAAAACCGTATTCTGTTGTGTTGCTTGATGAAATTGAGAAAGCTCACCCGGATGTATTTAATATACTACTGCAGGTTTTAGATGATGGAAGACTTACCGATAATAAAGGCCGGGTGGTAAATTTTAAAAATACAATCATCATCATGACCAGCAATTTGGGCAGTAGCATTATTCAGGAAAATTTTGAAAAAGTAACTGAATTAAGTAAAGAGAAGGTAGTGGAGAGAACAAGAATTGAAGTTTTTAATTTGCTTAAGCAGACAATCAGACCTGAATTTCTAAACAGGATAGACGAAATTATCATGTTTCAGCCTTTGATGAAGGAGGATATCAAAAAGATAATTGAAATTCAATTGAACCAGCTAAAAAAACTCGTTGCAGAAAATGGGATTAATCTGGAGTTCAGCAAATATGCGCTTGAATATTTATCAGAAAATGGATTTGATCCGCAATTTGGAGCCAGGCCATTGAAAAGATTGATTCAGAAGCAAATTATTAACCAATTAAGCAAAAGAATTCTGGCTGGTGATATAGAAAAGAGCATTCCTGTGATGGTTGATGTATTTGACGGATTTGTAGTATTTCGTAATGAAGTTGGTCAGAATCAGGAAGCCGTAATTTAATAACAAAAATTTAAATCTCCATAATTAATTGAAATTCAATTGATTGGCAATTTGTTTGTAAATTTTATTTACTCAGTTATTAAAAGAAATCAAAAATTACTATCTTCAGCCGAATTGAAAATAAATTTCATTGAGGCTGAACAATTAAACCTTAATAGTTGTTTAAAAATTAATTAATATAAAATAAAAAAGTTTAGAAAATGGCATTTAAAAAAGAGGTGGTTGAAATCATAGAACCAAGAGACGTTTTTGTTGGAAACCCAAAAGCGGAAGTGACACTTGAAGAATTTGGCGAATACGAAAGTGAAGTTTGTGCAAAAGCAAATGAAATTGTAAAGCAATTACTGGAAGATTATGATGGAAGAATCAGATTTAATTTCCGTCATTTCCCTTTAACTAATATTCATCAAAGAAGTTTGAAAGCCGGCGAAGCTGCTGTTGCAACAGCTCAGGAAGGAAAATTCTGGGAAATGCACAACATCCTTTTTGCCAACAGAAGAAATCTGGGAACCACCAGTTTGAAACTGCACTCCCGAGAAGCCGGTGTGAGCAGCAAAAAATTCCTTGATGATTTGGTAAATGCAACTTATGGCTGGCAGGTGCAAGGGGATTTAAAAGAAGGACTAGACAGGGGAGTAAAAGACGTTCCTACATTTTTTGTAAACGGCGAAATGGTAAAAGGCAAAGCTACTTATGAAGATTTAAGCAAAGCTATCGAAGCCGCTTTGAAGAAAGTAAAAAAGAAAGCTCCCGCTAAAACTACAGTTAAGCAAAGAGCATAATTGATTTTGAAATATAAAAAATGGCTGTCTCATAAATAGAGGACAGCCATTTTTTTATATAAAATTTTGATTTTTTAGTTTACAACGTCTTTTGAAAATCTTCGTTCAATCTTACATAATCATCATCTTTTTCTTTTTTGGCAGCTATTATAGATTTTTTTGAACTTTCTAAAGCACCAGCTTTATCTCCAAGTTTTTGCTGAATTTTTGCCTGATAAAGCCAGATCCAATAGGCATCCGGTTTTTCAGCTACTGCTAACTTTGAATAAGTGAGTGCTTTTGCAAGATCTTTTTCATATTCGTTGTAATATTGAGCTGCCTGGTAATAAGATTTTTTATCAGATTGCAAAGCTGCTTCTATTTGCAATTTTAATCTTGGTTTTACATCTGTTTTTATTGGAATCACAATCGAAGATTTCTCCCACATGATATGCAGTTCACTGCTTTCAATAGTTAAATTAGCCAATTGCATGGTGAATGTCTCTTTCGGAACTTTCAATTCTATATTGTCGGTTATCATTCTTACAACATCATCGGAGTCTTTATAACCAGTGGTGCCCCAGTTGGATACGCCTTTATTTAAAATGAAAGTCCATTTTTTTTCGCCTGGAATAGTGTAAATCGCGTATGTGCCGGTGTCGATTTTTTTATCATTGATGATTACCTGATCTGTAAATCTTATTGATGTTGCTGCATTAGCACCTGTTCTCCATAGTTCGCCGTAAGGAAGTAAGTCGCCAAATATTTTCCGGCCTCTCATACTGGGTCTGCAATAAGCAACTTCTATAGTGCCCATACCAAAATCTTGTTTGAAGGTTTGCATGGGAGATAATACGGGCATTTTTACTTGAGCATTTGATTGTGTAAATGCAAACACAAAAATTAAGAGTAACAATTTTTTCATTGCTGGTTGATTTTATTATTGAAAGAAAACTTTTACAGTTTGATAAAATAATCTGTTATTGAGATATTGTTTTTCTGAAAATCCTTGTAAACCAAAAAGCCCGGCGGCATTGCCTTTATTGATGGCAATTTCGAGGTAGCCAGCTGAATTGAAGAAGGCGAGTTTTTCTCCTTCTGCAACATCAGAATAAGAATCGCTTAGTTTTTCTATTACTTCATCTCTTTTAAAAACAATAGAAAAAGTTCTTCCATTTCTTTGTGCTTCAAATTCAACTTTGCTGATATTTACAATAACATTTTCGAAATTGTCGATGAAGATAATTTGACCTTCAATCCAGTTGTCGCCAAGCATTGGCTTTAAAGGATTTTTTACTTTGATATTAAAATCAATAGTACCAACTTCTTCGATAGTTTTTCCATTTTGAAGTTCATGCATGGCCTTTGCAAATACATTGGTTAAAAACAAGGTGCTTCTTTGGATTGTTTTGTCTAGTTCAAGTCCAACGGCTTTTTGTGGCATTTCTTCCAGTATCATTGTCAGTAAGCCATTATCCGCACAGCCAATAAAATGACCATTATGTTCGGCCATAATCATGTAATCAGGTTTCTCATCAAAAATATTCACCAGAATCAAATGATAAGTTCCGGTTGGGAAATTTTTGATAGCGTTTCTGCAAACATAGGCCGCCTGAGGATAATTGAAGGCGGAAAGAGAATGAGTAATATCTACAATATTTAAATTCTGCTCATAACGTAGCAGCTGCCCTTTGATGGCACCAGTGAGAAAATCTTTTTCTCCAATGTCTGTTATGAGTGTCAGTAACGGCATATAATATTGTCACCCCTACGGGTTTTGTTATCAAGTATCAAGTATCCAGCATCAACTATCCAGTATCCAGCTTCTACTTTGCCAGCTTTCCATTCTTATAAAAAAACTTTCTGGTTAATTTGTCAGCCCATGCGGGGAAGAGTTTATTAATCCATACGGTTTGTTTGCCTCTTGCTGTGAGTATCAAAGTTCGTTTTCTTTTTTCGATGGCTTTTAAAATATGTTTGGCACATTCATTGGAGCTCATCAAACTGCTTTCATCTAAAGGGCTTTCGCCTTGTGCTTCTGCTTTTGCATTTAATGCGGCATTACGAATATTGCTTTTGGTAAAGCTGGGACAAACCCACATTACGTTTACCTGATCTTCCATAAGTTCGGTTCTTACCGCTTCTAGCCAGCCATTCAATGCAAACTTACTTGCAGAGTAGCCGCTTCTGCCTGGTAGTCCTCTGTAACCAGCAATTGAAGATACGCCAACAATGGTACCTTTTCTTTGAATGATTGAAGTGAGCGCCAGTTTGGTACAATAAACTGTTCCAAAGAAATTAATTTCCATTACTTTCTTAATTACCTCTACATCTGCATCAACAAGTAATGATCGCATGGAGATTCCGGCATTGTTTATCAGGATATCAATACCTCCAAAATTTTGGATAGCCAATTCAATAAATAATTTGCAATCGTTATAATTACTTACATCAGCAACCATACAAAGCAATGATTCTTTCGAATAATTAATCTGCAGATCTTGTAATTTATCTTGATTTCTGGCGCATGTGGCAATTTTTGCACCCATTGGAATCAAGGTTTCAATTAATGCTTTTCCAATCCCATCGCTTCCACCGGTGATGGCAATTACTTTATTTTTAAAAAAATCACTCATTATTTTTATTAATAAGCAAAAATAAGTGACTAGAAGGGCTATTAACAAAGAAATATTAATTATTTGTGCATAACAATCAAGAAAACTTTTGAAATTATTTGATACGAATGGTGAATTGTCCTATTTTTGCACACCATTAGAAAATGGACAAGGAGAATTGGTAGCTCAGTTGGTAGAGCAATACACTTTTAATGTATGGGTCCTGGGTTCGAGTCCCAGCCAGTTCACGAAAAAGACTTTACAGCAATGTAAGGTCTTTTTTTATGCTTGCCCTAGTTGATGTTATCACCAACTAGGATGCCTAAGTTGTTGTTATCACCAACTAGGATGTGAAATAGTGTATTCACTCAGCATTTCGAATTCATCTCTCCCTCCATTGTAAAAATTTGCAGAAGAATATTTATACGCTTCAGGAAATTTACACATACCCGCTTTCACAGGATTATAATGAATGTAATTTAGTTTTTGTTGAAATACTTTATCCGTGAACAATTCAATCGAAAGCGCATCTCTTTTCCAGAACTGATATTCGCGGTCTTTCTTGTCAACTTTAAATTCTTTTAATAAATCGGGGTTTGATTTTTGTAATTCAAATTTT
Source organism: Chitinophaga pinensis (assembly GCA_943333125.1). Taxonomy (GTDB): domain Bacteria; phylum Bacteroidota; class Bacteroidia; order Chitinophagales; family Chitinophagaceae; genus Ferruginibacter; species Ferruginibacter pinensis_D. The sequence continues at coordinate 28,894 of CALQSB010000012.1, read as the reverse complement.
ATTTGCTGACCGGTGAATTTCTTGAAACATAGTCTCATTTTTTCATACGAATTGCCGGGCAATATTTGCCAGATGAGATGTATGTGATTACTCATAATTACAAATGCACAAAGTTTGATTTTGTTGTTCCTGACTAAATATTGCAGACTTGAAATAATGATGATTTTGTACTTTTCTTCTGAAAGTAAAAATTTCCATTCAAGAATAGTGGCTGTATAAAATTCAGGCCATTCTGTAGGGTAGGAATTCATATTTTTAAAATGAAATTATGAAATGCCGCTAGAATGAAAATAGGAAAAAAGCAGTAGCGGGGGAAGAATAATACTTTTAAGTTGTTGGTGAAAACACCAACAGAGGCCTGCTAGTATCCAGCTTTATCCAGCCTATCCATCTTCATCCAACGCAACGTCCCTTTCAGGAGACATTGCTGAGAAGTAGATTTTTTCTACATTCTTCCAATAACATCTATCAAAATTTTCTTTACATGATCTGCATTCTGATTAAATATCTTTAAAATAGCTTCCCAAGATACTGGTGCCTCATCATCTTTCCAGCAATCGTAATCAGTGCTCATGGCGATAGCGGCATAAGGTATTTTTAATTCGTTGGCTAAAGCAGCTTCTGTAGCAACAGACATGTTAATCACATCGGCGCCCCATAAACGAAACATTTTTGATTCTGCTTTGGTCGAGAAACGGGGTCCTTCAATAGTAACTACCGTTCCTTTTGCATGAATGGGAAATTGTAATGCAGTAGCAGATTTTAAAAATAATTCACTTAGTGTTTCATCGAATGGAGTTGCCATTGGCGTATGAACTACACCGTTTTCAAATTTATCGGCAAAGGTGTTTATACGGTGTTTGGTGAAATCAATAAATTGATCTAACACTACAAAATGTCCGCGGCCAATTTCTTCTTTCAAGCTTCCACAAGCTGTTGTAGCAAGTATATGTGTAACACCGGCTTCTTTTAATGCAAACACATTTGCTCGGTAATTAACTTCGGTAGGAGAGTACTGATGCTGTTTGCCGTGTCGAGAAATCAAAACAATTTCTCTATCATTAATAGTGCCAAAAGTCAAAACAGATGAGGGTTTACCATAAGGGGTATTTACCTCTTCTTCCCTGATGTTGCTTAATATTTTCGGGTCTTCCAATCCTGAGCCACCGATGATTCCTATTTTAATCATAAAAATAATTTGGTTGCAAAAATAAGTGGTTTTTAACCGCAGCGCCACAGAGATAATGGGGTTTCGCAGAGATGATGATAATTTATTTTAAGCCCACGGTTTCAAACGTGGACGTTAAAAAGGGTGCAAAATCAATTCGTGGATTCGCGCGAATAAAAAATCATAATTGATTCAACAAAATATTTCCTGCTTCTTCAAGATCTTTTCCAAAACTGATAATGCCTTCTTCGTGACCACCCATAACAAGTATTTTTTCTTTACTTAAATTGGTTGCTTCAAAGAGTCTTTTAATTTCATTAGCCATTTCTGGTGTTCCATAAGCAATCTTTTCATTGCTGGTTGGAACTTTATAAATGAGCTTATTCCATAAATTCAAATTGTGGATATGAATCACTGCATTTGTTGTTTCGGAACATTCATAAATTAATGCATGGGTGAGTGATTCGGAAGACGCTTTTAATGGGCCTTCACAAGTAACCGTGTTTGTAATGAGATTATAATTAGTGACCAGCGAATAATGTGATTCATTTAGTGTTGACAATCCTCCTGTAGCGGTTCCCGAAATTAAAAATGTTTTTTTGTCACATCTCATGCTGATGTTTCCAAAGCCAATCCCATCTGGATAGATTCCAATCAGCCCTTTTTGGTACATAATATTTCTCCATGTATTTAATGCAGATACTTTATCCAAAGCAATCTCATTAGATTGAATCCAGTTGCAGTTAAATTTTATATAACCTTCATCCATGTTATATATTTTCAGGGAATAAATTAAGGATGCTTGTTTTATTAGCATCGCAAACTCCTCTTTCTGTGATGATGCCTGTGATAAGTCTTGCGGGTGTTACATCAAATCCATAATTAGCAACCTTACTTTTAACAGGAGTGAGCAACACTTTTTTTATCTCTCCTTCACAAAGTCCTGAGATATATTTTACTTCATCTCCATTTCTTTCTTCAATAATGATTTCTCTAATTCCGTCTTCCATTTGCCAGTCGATAGTAGAGGAGGGGAGTGCCGCATAAAAAGGAATATTATTGTCTTTTGCGGCTAAGGCTTTCAGATAGGTTCCAATTTTATTGGCTACATCGCCAGTATGTGTAGTTCTGTCTGAGCCAACGATTACCAAATCTACCATATCATGCTGCATCAGATGTCCTCCGGTATTGTCCGCAATGATAGTATAAGGAACTCCTTGTTGTTCCATTTCCCAGGCGGTTAAACTCGATCCCTGATTTCGTGGGCGGGTCTCATCTACCCAAACATGAACATTTATGCCTTTTTTATGTGCAGCATATATAGGTGAAGTTGCAGATCCATAATCTACAAATGCCAGCCATCCTGCATTACAGTGTGTGAGGATATTTACAGTAGCACCATTTTTATTTTTGCTTATTTCTTCGATAATTTTATAGCCATGTTCGCCTATGCTCCTACAATATTCAGCATCTGAGTCTGCAATTTCATTTGCAGTTTTAAAGGCAATGTTTATTTTATCGGAAATGTGATGAACATTTCGAATGGCCTCCATTTGTTTATTTACTGCCCAAACCAGATTTACAGCAGTGGGGCGGGTAGATATTAATTTCTCTGCTGCAAGTAAAATAAATTGATCAAATGAATTGTCTTTTGGTGCTTCAAGGGTTGCTAAATAAATTCCAAAACCCGCCGCAGCTCCAATTAATCCTGCCCCTCTTAAGTGCATATCTTTAATTGCTGTAGCCATCTGATCTACAGTGCAAAGATCTTCAGTAACAAATTGGTGTGGTAAATATCGCTGGTCAATAATCTGAATTACCTTTTCGTCATCTGATTTTACCCAGATGGTCCTAAAGGCCTTTCCATTAATATTCATAAAATGATTTTAAATAACGGCTCAAATATAAGAAAGTAAGAATTCAGATAAATAATTGTCATCTTTTCAATCTGGTTGACTATTAAAAATCGCCGAAACTTGAGGATGTATTTTGCTATTACGAATAATATTTACATAAGGTTATATTTCTAAACTCAGCTTATTGATTTCATCAGCTAAGTCTGATTTTATGGGCATCTAAAAAAAAATATTTTATAAAAAGATAAAAAACTCTTTTAATTTGAAAATAGTTATTATCTTTGATTTGTAAATATATAAATCATGTTTTCTAAATCATGTGAGTACGCAATAAAAGCAATGATTTTTGTAGCCCAAAAGTCGAATGCAGATACTCGTGTGGGTATTAAAGAAATCTCGAAAGGTACTGATGCACCCGAGCACTTCATGGCAAAAATCATGCAAGATTTAAGCAGAAGAAAATTAATTCATTCTGTAAAAGGGCCTAATGGTGGGTTTTACATGGATGCCTCTGATCTGAAAAATTCTATAGCAGATATCGTAAAAGCTATTGATGGAGATGTTATTTATTCAGATTGTGTGTTAGGTCTTAAAGTTTGTTCTGAAAAAAATCCATGTCCTGTTCATTTTGAGTATAAGGAAATAAAGAAGAGCTTAATTAAAATGATTGAAAATAATACCATTGCCGATTTTAATGAAAAGCTGGATACAGGAATGTACTTCCTTAAAAATAAATAATTTTTATTTGACAAAATAAAAGATATAAGGGTGTTAATATCATAAAATATGATTAAGATCATAAGTACAGCTGACGGGAATGGACTTTTAGCTGATTTATATCATTTCGATTTATAGCGAAAAAAATAATTTAGTGCCGATTTTAGATTACTAAAGATTAATATCAAAAAATATAAAAATGAATAAAAAAAGCAACATCATTCTTTTGGTAATTATTTTTTTATCAAAACCTGGATTTTCTCAAATAGGTCAGAATTTTATAACCAGTAACAATCAGTCGTTTAGCAATTGTTTGGTGATTTTCTTTAGTATTTTGCCTTTGGTAATCTTTATTGGCAGTTTATATTTCAATTTTTTAAAATTGATTGGACAGAAAAATCAAGCTCAGGTAAGTACTGCGAGGCTTGATTTTAAAGAGTATTTGAAAAACTTAAGTAAAGTTCAGATTGAAAAATACTACAAAATAAAGAAAATCAAATGTGATGGAAAATGCAATGGCAGTTGCGTGAAGTTGAAATCGGTAGCGGTTGTTTTATTTTTATTTTTTCTAAATAGTTATGGATTCGCTCAAACAGGCACAAGTACAAAAGTGGTGATGAGTCAGCCTGGTATTGTTATTACCATTGTTTTATTAATGATTCCTGTTTTATTGGGTGTTGTTTATGCATTGATTTTAGTAAACAATAGCATAAAACATTATTTAAATTCAAAGAAAATAGTAGATGCTGAAAAGCTGGCCACATTCATCACTACAAATGAAGACAGTGATCTGGAAATTGAAATTGCCAAAAGAAAAAAATCACTTGATTTTGAGTTGACTAATGTAGAGCTTTCGGGATCAGAAGCACCTGTTGATGCAAAAGGATTGTTGCATAATGTAAGTGACAAACATGAGGTTCATTTTACTGCTTTAAAAAAGAAAGCAGCTCAACGGCCTAGTATTGATGCAGATGTTTCTATGTTGATTTTATGGTATTTGGGTTGTGCGGCTTTTTGGTTGGTTGTAGGAACAGGAATTGGTGAGTATGTTGGAATGAAATTTGTAGCACCGGATTTAGACCACATAAGTTGGTTGAGTTTTGGAAGAATCAGACCTGTACACACCAATATTGTTTTTTGGGGATGGGCTTCATTAGGTATGATTGGCTTAGGATATTATGTAGTACCGATGGTGAGCAATGCAAAAATCTACAATATTAAATGGGGTTGGATTGCATTGGTGCTTACAAATCTGATGGTTATTCTTGGTTCTATTTGTTTGATGTCGGGTATGAGTAATGGTGGTGGAGAATTCAGAGAATATATTTGGCCAGTTATGGCTTTGTTTGCTGTAGCGCTCATCCTTACATTAGCTAATTTTTTGCTTACTGTAGCCAATCGTACGACCAAAGAAATTTATATTTCTAACTGGTATATAATTTCCGCAATCATATTTACTATTATTGTAGCGCTAGTTGCATACTTGCCTTTTTGGCAAGATGGAGTTAGTGAAACAATTGTTCAGGGATATTTTATGCACTCTGGAGTTGGAATGTGGTTTACATTATACACTTTAGGTTTGTTATATTATTTCATTCCACAGCAAATTAATAAACCCATATACGCTTATAGTTTAGGGATACTTGCTTTCTGGACACAGATTTTATTTTATACATTAATTGGTACACATCATTTTATTTTTGCACCTCTTCCATGGTGGTTGCAAACAGTAGCTATAGTTGGTAGTGTTGGAATGATCATTCCTGTTGTAGCAGCAACTATAAATTTTACTATGACTTTTAAAGGACAATGGAATAAAATTTCTCATAGTTATACTTTGCCTTTTTTCCTTGTTGCAGTCATGTACTATCTAATTGTTTCTTTACAGGGCACCGCAGAAGCATTTAAGTTTACTAATCTGATTTGGCATTTTACAGATTTTACAATAGCTCATGCTCACCTTGGATTTTATGGAATTATCACCTTCGCGATTTGGGGTGGGGTTTATACTATTGTGCCCAGACTCACAGGGAAAGAGCCTCCTCAACATCTTGTTGGCGCACATTTTTGGCTGGCATTTATAGGTTTACTTTTTTATACCATACCGCTATCTATAGGTGCTACTTTAAGAGGGCTGATGTGGGCAGAAGGTAAGCCATTTATTGATAGTGTAGTATTGATGTTTGATTTCTGGTTATGGAGAGCAATTGGAGGAAGTATCATGTTTATTTCCCACATCCTTTTCTTTTATAATTTCTTTAAAATGACAGTTAAAGAGGTAGAAGAAATAGACATTAAAGAAGAAGCATTTAAAATTTTAGAAAACCAAGTTCAAACAAATCAATAAAATATTCTGGTATGAATGTATTTAACGACCATAAAAAATTATACCCAATAGCAGGAGCCTTGTTTTTAACTTTAACCATTCTTGTGGTAATAGTTCCAGCATTTCAGAATCAAAAAAATAATGCTCCATTTCCATCAAGTAAACCACTTACAAAAGAACAGAAAGCCGGCAAGCTGGTTTATATTTCTGAAGGTTGTGTTGGCTGCCATTCTCAACAAGTAAGAAATGTAGAAATGGACAGAGTTTTTGGATCAAGACCAGGTATGCCTTCTGATTATGCAAATATTGGCAGAACAAGTATCTGGCAAAATACAGCAACACTAATGGGTACCGAAAGAACAGGGCCAGACCTTACTGATGTCGGAAACAGGCAAACAAGCAGGGACTGGAATTTAATGCATTTATATAATCCTCGTTCTGTTGTTTCTCAATCTATAATGCCTTCTTATAAATGGCTGTTTGAAATAAAAGAGAATCCAGGCTATAATGATGTTGTTGTAAATATTCCATCTCAATTTATGAACGGGCAATCAGGAAAAGTAGTTGCCAGTAAAGAAGCATTACACCTGTTTGCTTATTTGCAATCTTTAAAACAAATTCCACTACCCGAAGGAACAAGGCCGTTTGAATTTTTATATAAAAAATCGGTATCTGGTAAAACAGAAGGTACAAAAAATGCAGTTTCATTAGATGGCAAGGTTTTGTTTACGGCCAATTGTCAAAGCTGTCATCAGGAAAATGGAGAAGGCGTTAAAGGGGCATTTCCTGCTCTTAAAGGAAGCCCGATTGTAAATGGGGATAATCTAGAATTGTATGTTGATATCATTATGAATGGTTACGACGCCAGAGCAGAATTTGGTGTTATGGCAAACGTTGGAACGAATATGGAATTCACAGAAAATGAAGTTACTGCAATTATTAATTATGAACGTAGTTCATGGGGCAATAATGGCAGAAAAGTAACTGCCGAAGAAATTAAAAAAATAATGGATTTTGTAAAAATAAAATCTACTGCAAAATGATAAAGCTGTCAAAAAAATATTTACTCTTATTAATTTTAGCGGCTATAAACATCAGCGCCTATTGTTGTCCGGTATGTGAAAGAAGTCAGCCGAAATTATTAAGAGGAATATTGCATGGATCAGGCCCCCAAAGCAATTGGGAATACATTAGTGTCTGGGGTATGGTAGTTATAACATTAGCTACATTGTTTTATTCGGTTAAATGGTTGGTAAAGCCAGATGAGAATAATAACAATCACATAAAAAATTCTATTTTTTAAATTAAGTATTATGCATAATCAAAGTAAAGTGCTCATATTTATTGACGATGAAAAAACTCCTTATGGTGAGTTTACCGTTCCCATTAATTTTGAATTAGATACTTGGAAATTAGTAGATGGAGATCACTCTTTAAAAATTGTAAGTAAAGATCCATTAGGTAAAGAAGGTATTAGGAAGATTCCTTTTACTGTTAGAAATGGACCTGCTATTGCAATTGAAGGGATAACGGAAAATGAAATTGTTGACGGGGTTATTCCATTAATGATCAATGCTTATGGCAAAGGCGATCAGAAGAAATTTTTAATTCAAGGAAGTGAAACTCCTCATTCTATTCCGGCATGGCTTTGGGCAATAATTATTGGATTTGCAGGTTGGGCAATTTATTATGTTGTCATTTCAATGAATGTAAGTCTATAAGTAACTATTGATCTAATCATTTTTATTCTTGTTTCTTTCTGCTTAATTTCAGGCTGAAATATTTTTTCTTAAAATACAATTGGTTGGTTACTTTATAATTACTAGTTTAGTTGTAATTATTTTATTGAAAAATCAACTAAGCGTTATTATGAAATCAGCAAAATATACTACTCTTTTTCTTTCGCTTTTTATCTTTTCCTGTTCACCACATGTATCAAATAAAATGGTGGGAAACGACAGAGATGTTCATGGTTGTATAGGTTCTGCAGGATACCAATGGAGCGAAATTAAAAAAGAATGCATCAGGCCTTTTGAATTACAAAACAAATGGCTGCAAAAAGACAGCAGTATACTTTGCTATACAATTATTTCAAAAACAAAAGATAGTCTCGAGATATATTCAAGCAAAGGACATTTCTTATTTAAAAAGAAAAAAGAAGAAAATGGAAAAACGACTTACCGGTATAAAAAAATGAAAATAATAATTAATAAAATGGGAGATTGCGACTTTTTCTAATAACGAAAAATTAAATTTTAAACTACTTACATCAAAGTATCATCAATCCACAACCCCTAATATCACTGTGTTCTAGCCTTCCAGTGATTTCAAAACTTCCATTTGCATAAGTTTTTCCTGCATCTTCTGTTGCAATAAAGCAACAACTGTTTATATTGGCGAGGTCTATAATATTTACGCCTCCAGTTTGGTAAGTGGTTTTTGAGAAATCTTCAAGAATTTCAAAAGGATCGTCTCCGGCTCTTAATAAAATCTTCATCCATGGAGGACAATTAAAAATACCTTTTCCTTTGGAATAAGCCTGAGACAATAATTCCGTCATTCCATACTCTGAGTGAATTTCAGTCTCACCTAAATTGGTTTTCAAGTGTTCATGTAATTTTTCTCTGGATAATTCTTCTCTTCTTCCTTTCATTCCTCCAGTTTCCATGATTGTAGTACATTTCAGTTTCATAGCAAACTGCTCCGAAAAATCGAGGAGTGCATAACTGACTCCAATAAGCAGCGTTTTAATTTCCTGAGATTCATTTTCTTCCAGTACTTTTTTTAATGCCTCAAATTCATTCAAATAAAAACCACTGTTTTTATAATTGCAGTTTTTTATCAGTTTATTTACCATATAAACCAAAGATGAATTTTTTCTTTCAAGATAGGAGGGAAGCAATCCAATGACGCAATAATTACTAACATCGCCATAAAATAATTCAAAGCATTTCATGAAACTTTCTTCATAAATATTCAGGTCTTTTATTTCATGCTTACTGGTAACAGCGCCAGTAGTTCCGCTGCTTTCAAAGGTTATTTCTGGTATAAAATCAGTTGTTCTTATTGCTCGGTTTTTAAAAAACTGAATCGGTAAAAAAGGAATCTGATTTATTTCCTGTACTAAAGAAGGGTTTGTTTTTAAAGCATCACAATAGGATTGATACATTACATTATTGGTATACTGAAAATTGAAAATATCGATAGCCAGTTCGTCGAAGTGATTTTGATTGACACTAAAGATTCTTTCTGTTAAATTTTTATATTTTGACGGCACATCCATATTAATGCAAAATTGGTGTTTTATTTTAAGATTGTAATATCAATTTGGTTCAGTAATTTTGAATACAACATTTTGTGATGCGTACATTAATTATTGTAATACTTTCTGGTTTGTTTTTAATCTCCTGCAAAAAGGACTCCTTTACTTCGGTACCACAAATTACGTATTTATCAATCAGTCCTAATTCATGGTCAAGTGATAATCATAGTATAAATGGCCCTGTACTAACTTTTCAACTTACTGATTTGGAAGGAGACTTTGGATTTCAGGATACTTTAATTTCTTATGTGTACATAAAAAATGCAGCCGACTCATTAAATTCACCGGACTCTATTCCATTTCCACAAATAAATATTTCAGACAAAAGAAATCTGAATGCACAGGTTGCAGTTGACTTTGGCGCGGTACTTCCTCCTCCACACAATACAAGACCTTATACAGACACGCTTTATTTTGAAGTGTATGTAAAAGATTTTGCCAATCATAAAAGCAATGTTATTAAGTCAACAGATCCTTTTTATTTTTATACTCCATAATGCGTTGGTTTAATTTCATCTTATCTCATTCAATTTTTGTTTCCTTTTGTGCAGGAGCACTTGTTTATCAAACATTATTATTACTGTCTCTTCCATTAAATCCTGCTTTGTTTGGAATGGTTTTTTTTGCAACACTTTCGGCTTACAATGCATACTGGATTTTATGTAAATGGAGCAATGATAAAAAAAATCAGCTTTCATCAAAGTTTAATTCTTATTCGGGATATTTTATTTTATTTATTGCAGGAGCCATAGCAGTAATTGATTATCTGTGGCAAATGCCCTATTTTTTGTTACTGATAATTTCGGCCACAGTGCTTACTTTTTTGTATGTTATTCCGGTTTTGTTTTCAGCGTCATTTAATGGGTTTAAAAATATTGGTTTTATTAAGACTATTCTTTTGGCAATTACCTGGAGTTTTTTCACTGTGATGGTTCCGGCATTAGGATTAATTCAAACTCATTTTGCTGAAGTGGTAAGTTTGTTTTTAATGAGATTCTTTTTCATGCTGATGCTCTGTATTATTTTTGATTCACGGGATATGGCGATAGACAAAATTAGAAATATGCCAAGTATTGCCACATTCGTTAATAAAAAATCATTATCGTGGATTATGATTTTTGTGTTAATAGGATATTTAGTAAGTCTGGTTTGGCTGAATGATTTTATAAAAAATGATCGGTATTTATTTGTACTGATGTCATGTGGAGGCCTTACTTTCATCATTTACTTGTTGGCAATAAAAAAAAGGGGATATTATTTTTATTATTTTTTGGTAGATGGGTTAATGTTGTTTTCATCTTTATCGGTTTATATCGCAACTATTTAGTTATTTTGTTACTTAAATAAAAGTTATGGCAAAGTCAAAAAGCAAAAAATCATTAGTAAGCGATACCGCTTATCAATTTCTGAAATCATATATCAACAATCCTTCACCAACCGGCTTCGAAAGCAGCGGTCAGAAATTATGGATGAATTATTTAAAACCTCATGTGGATGAAATGTTTACCGATCCTTATGGTACTGCAGTTGGAGTTATAAATCCTACAGCTCCATTTAAGGTAGTTATTGAAGCACATGCAGATGAGATAAGCTGGTTTGTAAATTATATTTCTGCTGAGGGTTTGATTTATCTAAAAAGAAATGGTGGCGTAGATCATCAGATTGCTCCTTCTATGCGTGTGTTGATTCATGGCAAAAAGGGTGCAGTTAAAGCTGTTTTCGGATGGCCTGCCATTCATACTAGGCTAAGTAACAACGATAGTAAAGAGCCTCAGCCCAAAGTTGATAATTTGTTTTTAGATTGTGGAGCAAGAAATAAAAAAGAAGTGGAAGCATTGGGTATTCATATAGGAGCGGTGGCTACGTATGAAGAAGGATATGATGAACTGGCTCACGGATTTTTAATTGGACGTGCTTTTGATAATCGCATTGGAGGATTTATGATTGCAGAAGTAGCCCGTTTACTTAAAGAAAATAAAAAGAAATTGCCTTACGCTTTATATGTGGTTAATGCGGTACAAGAGGAAATAGGATTGAGAGGTGCAGAGATGATTGCCCGCCGGATAAAGCCTGACGTAGCGATCATCACTGATGTTACACACGATAGTACGACCCCTATGATTAATAAAATAATTGAAGGGGAGTGCAAATGCGGAAGTGGTCCATCACTTTGTTATGGTCCTGCTGTCCATAATAAATTACTTGATTTAGTTCAGGATGTAGCCACGAAGTCTAAAATTCCTGTTCAGTTAAGAGCGGTTAGCCGAAGCACTGGAACGGATACTGATTCATTTGCTTATGCCAATGAAGGTTGTCCTTCAGTTTTGATTTCAATTCCTTTGCGTTATATGCATACTACTGTTGAGATGATTCATAAAGATGATATTGAAAATACTATCAAATTGATGTACGATACTTTGGTGGCACTTACACCCAAAACAAATTTGAGTTATTTTAAATAGTTTTTAAATCACGAATAATTTCTAATGAACAATCAATCCGGTAAATTTTTCAGATTATTCGCGACAATCTTATTTTCTGTTGTGGGCTTTGTTTTAGCAATTGGATTGCTGATGCTGCTTCTGAGGTTAATAGTAAGTTCTTTTGATCAGATTCCGTGGTTCACTTATTTTTATATGTGCATCATAATTCTGCTGACACCTTGTTTGTTTATTACAGTATACAGCATATTTCTAAAGAAAACAGTTTATCATCCATCTAAGCCGGTTAGGCTAATTTCGTATTCAGTATTTACAATGGCAATATTAAGCTGGTTAACGGTGCTTACTATAGACTTTATCGAATTTTTTAAAAATGGATACCCCGATATTGACAGATACTACGGTTATAATTTATTATTTCTGTTCATCAATGTGGCTATTATCTTTTTTTCGGGAGTAATGCAGGCCTTAACCACAGAGAAAGAAAAAGACTGGATGGAAAAGCGAAGAAATTAATCCAACTTTATCTAGCTCTTCCAGTTCTATCCAGCATATCCAGCTCTACACCAAAGCAAGTTCCAGCACCTGGTGCATGGTCTTTACATAATGAAATTGAATTCCTCCAATAAATTTCTGATTAATTTCTTCGATATCTTTTTCATTTTGCCAGCACATGATGATTTCTTTAATTCCAGATCTTTTTGCAGCTAAAACTTTTTCTTTAATACCACCTACCGGTAATACCTGGCCGCGTAAAGTAATTTCTCCAGTCATGGCCAGAAATGGTTTTATTTTTCTTCCTGTGTAAACACTTGCCAAAGCAGTCATCATAGTAATACCTGCACTGGGGCCGTCTTTTGGAACAGCGCCTTCCGGAATATGTAAATGGACCTTTTTTGTGGTAAACATTTCAGGGGCAATGCCAATTTTTTTGGCATTGGTTTGAATCCAGGTGTAAGCGGTACTGGCACTTTCTTTCATCACGTTTCCGAGATTTCCAGTCATTTGTAATTCTCCTTTTCCTTCGCTTAACTGAACTTCAATAAAAAGTATATCTCCGCCAACATAAGTCCAGGCAAGGCCTACAGCCACACCAGGAATGTTTGACATTTTATAAATTTCATTACTGAATTTTGATTTGCCTAAAATTCTTTCAATATCATTAATAGTAATGGTGGATTTTAATTTCCCTTTTACTACTAATTCCTTAGCCTGAAAACGCATGATGCTTGCTAATAAACGATCCAGTTCTCTTACCCCGCTTTCTCTGGTATAATCAGCGATGATTTTTTCGAGAACAGCATCATTCATTTTGAAACTATTTTCCTTTAATCCATGCAAAGACTTTTGCTTTGGCAATAGATGTTGTTTGGCAATCTCAATTTTTTCTTCAATAGCATAGCCGCTAAGATCAATTATTTCAAGTCTGTCCCGTAGAGCAGGTTGTATGTTATTAATATTGTTAGCGGTAGCAATAAAAAGTACTTTGCTCAAATCGTATTCCAATTCGAGATAATTGTCATAAAAAGAATTGTTCTGTTCAGGATCCAGTACTTCCAATAATGCAGAAGAAGGATCACCCCGATGATCACTTCCCACCTTATCAATTTCATCAAGTATCATCACCGGATTGCCTGACTTTGTTTTTCGTATCGATTGGATGATTCTTCCGGGCATGGCGCCAATATAGGTTTTGCGGTGACCTCTAATTTCACTTTCGTCATGTAAACCACCTAAACTAACCCGTACATATTTTCTGTGTATAGCAGAAGCAATGCTTTTTCCTAAGCTCGTTTTACCGATACCGGGAGGGCCGATAAAACAAAGTATCGGACTCTTCATGTCACCTTTCAATTTCAATACTGCGAGATACTCTAAAATTCGTTCTTTAATTTTGTCCATTCCGTAATGATCTTTGTCTAAAACTTTTTTAGCTTTCTTCAGATCATAAGAGTCTTCGGTATATTCTTCCCAAGGTAAATCGAGTAGTAAGTCGAGGTGATTGTAAATAACAGAATAATCAGGTGTGGAGGGATGCATTCTGTCCAGCTTCTCGATGCCTTTATTAAACATTTCTTTTGCCGCAGCTGTCCATTTCTTGGTTTCAGCTTTTTTCATCATCTCTTTTACTTCAGCTGCATTTTCGCCACCTAATTCATCTTTGATAGCTTTCATTTGCTGTTGTAAAAAATAATCGCGCTGTTGTTTATCTAATTCGGCTCTTGTTTTATTGGTTACTTTATTTTTTAATTCGGCATACTGAAGTTCGGTATGCATAAGGTTCATGAGCAATTCGCCTCTTTCTTTAATATTATTGATTTCCAGCAATTGCTGCTTTTGTTTCAAATCACAATTAAGATTGCTGCTAACAAAGTGAATGAGAAAAGCAGGATTTTCAATATTCTTTAGGATGATAGCAGCTTCGCTGGGAATATTAGGAGACAACCCAACAATTTGTGCAGCGAGATCTTTGATACTGCTGATCATTGCATTAAAATCAGGATCATTTTTAAGGGTTTCTTCTTCTAGCAAAGAAATCAAGGCTTTAAAATACGGCTCTTCAGAAACTATACGAATTCTTTTAAATCGTTTTCTTCCCTGAATGATCACTGTGGTGCCTCCGTCGGGCATCTTAATTAATTTCACAATCTTGGCCACCGTTCCAATTTCTTCAAGGTCATCTACGGTAGGTTCTTCTATACTGCTGTCTTTTTGTGCCAATACGCCGACCAACTTGTCAGACTTATAAGCGTCAGTAACTGCTTTGATGCTTTTGTCTCTGCCCACTGTAATCGGAATAACGACTCCAGGGAACAAAACGGTATTCCGTAAAGGTAAAATCGGCAACTCATCAGGAATAGGCGTTGCATCTGCACCAGGCTCTTCTTCATTTAAAGGGATGATAGGCATAAATTCCATTTCATCTTCTCCACTCTGCATAAAAAGGTTCTTATTCATAATAATATTGATAAAAGGACAATTTGGCAAAATTAACGGGTATTGTCCTTATTTTTTCAGTGAATTCTATATTGTTCAATTATAATGCCACTTTACAAAAATGTTTCAATGGTTTAATAAGTTCAAAAGGTTCAATGAGTTCTTCATTAACTTTTTAAACCTTTTGAACTATTGAACAAACAACAAACATTATTTATCATACAAACGCTATTTTTGCGTTTCATGTATATTCCACTTACAAATTCTGAAAAAATAATTCTGAATAAGATTGCTGCAGCTGCCAATAAGTTGCAAATCGATGCTTATGTCGTAGGTGGTTTTGTTAGAGATAAAATTTTAGGAAGAAATACCAAAGATATTGATGTAGTTTGTATTGGTGATGGCATCTCATTAGCTCATGAAACTGCTTTGTATTTTGAGAATAAGCCTCATGTCAATTTTTTTAAAAATTTCGGTACCGCACAGATCAAAATAAATGATACTGAAACGATTTCAGAAGAAAGATCTATTGAAATAGAATTTGTTGGTGCCCGTAAAGAAAGCTATCACTTTGAAAGCAGAAATCCGTTAGTAGAAGCGGGATCGCTTGAAGATGATCAGAATAGAAGAGATTTCACCATCAATGCCATGGCCATAAGTCTTAATCAAAATAATTTCGGTGATTTAATTGACCCTTTTCAAGGAATTGCTGATCTCGAAAATAAAATCATTAAAACACCGTTACTTCCTGAAGCCACTTTTAGTGACGATCCATTGAGAATGATGCGTGCTATTCGATTTGCTACTCAACTCAATTTTGAAATTGAATCCAGTACATTGGCTGCCATCTCCTCAATGGCTAAAAGAATTAAGATTGTCAGCGGTGAAAGAATTGCAGAAGAATTGAATAAAATTTTAATGACTCAAAAGCCTTCAATTGGATTTGATTTGCTTTATAAAACAGGATTGCTGCAACTTATTTTCCCTCAGATGACGGCATTGGCTGGTGCCGAATATATAGACGGTAAAGGGCATAAAGATAATTTTTATCATACGCTTCAGGTAGTTGATAATATCTCAGAAAACACCAATGACTTATGGCTGAGATGGGCAGCCGTATTGCACGATATTGCCAAGCCGGCAACTAAAAAATTCGAAGAAGGTCATGGTTGGACCTTTCATGGCCACGAAGTGGTAGGAGGAAGAATGGTGCCAAAGATATTTACCCAGCTCAAATTGCCTCAAAATGAAAAAATGAAATTTGTACGCAAGATGGTTGAACTGCATCTCAGGCCTATTGGTTTGAATAAAGAAAATATAACAGACGCGGCTATACGAAGATTGATTTTTGATGCAGGAGAAGATCTGGAATCTTTGTTTATTTTGTGCAAGGCAGATATTACTTCCAAGAATAAAGAAAAAGTAAAACGCTTTCTGTCCAATTTTGAATTGGTGATGCAACGCTGCACCGAAGTTGAAGCCAATGACAATATCCGTAACTGGCAACCTCCGGTAACTGGCGAAATGATTATGGATCATTTTAAACTTTCTCCCTGCAGAAATGTTGGGATAATAAAAAATGCAATCAGAGAAGCAATACTGGATGGAGTTATCCCAAATCAATACGACCAGGCGTATGCTTTTATGATAGAGAAAGGAAAAGAACTCGGACTTTGAGTATCCAACCAATACAACGCAACGTCACTTTCAGGAGACATTGCTGAGAAGTAGTATCCAACATCCAGCATCTAGCTTATCCAATACGCAACGTCCCTTTAAGGAGACATTGCTGAGAAGTAGTATCCAGTATCTAGCCTATCTATCTTATCCCTCTCCATCCATCTTTCTCCATCCACGCTAATAAAATAAAAACTTTTTCCTATTTTTGATTATGGCTATACTAAAATTCAGAATCTACTGGGAAGAAGATGAGAGTATTTACAGAGATATTATCATCAAGCATCAACAAACTTTTTTGGACTTTCATCAGGCTATATTGAAATCATATGAGTTTGATAATAAGCACGCAGCAACATTTTATAAAAGCAACGATACCTGGCAGCAAGGCAAAGAAATTAGCTTTGAAAGGTATGACAAAGAGTATAAAGTAGAACCCATGATTATGGCGGATGTCAATATTGGCAGTCAGATTTCGGATCCCAATCAAAAGTTTATTTATGAATATGATTTTGTAAAGGGCTGGAAATTTATGGTGGAACTGATCAATGTTGATAAAGAGGAAAATAAAAAAACAGAATATCCCAGCTGTGTAAGAACCGAAGGGCTAGGGCCTTCACAATACGGAACGAAAGGAGTTATAGATTCAAGACTTGCCGAAATGGAAGAAAAATACGATCTCCATCCTGATGCACTATTAGATGGATTTGGCGAGGAAGGAGAGGAGGGTTCGGAAGCCACCGACGATGTAGTCGCTGATGACAGCACTGAAGATTTTGCTTAAAACTTTTTTGTTTAGAGTTCTTCACAAACTCAAAAACACGTATGAATAAATCCTGCATTATAATCGCCGGGCCAACAGCTGTTGGTAAAACGGCAATATCTCTTCAATTAGCAAAAGGATTTTCCACTCAAATAATTTCTGCGGATAGCCGTCAGTGTTTTCGTGAACTTAACATTGGCGTTGCCAAACCAGATTGGTTAGAGCTGGAAAGTATTTTTCATTATTTTATTAATTCACATGCTATCATGGATTCGGTTACTGCCGCCGACTTTGAAAAATATGCACTGACATCTGTACGGGAAATTTTTAAGGATAATGACACTGCGATAATGGTTGGAGGAACGGGTCTTTACATTAAAGCATTCTCAGAAGGTCTGGATCTCATTCCTCAAACTCCTCAGGAAACAAGAACCGAAATCATTTCGAAATATAATGTACTTGGCATTGATTGGCTTTCCAATGAATTAAAAGCAAAAGATCCTGATTATTTCAATAAAGGAGAAATGGGGAACCCACAAAGAATGATGCGCGCTCTTGAAGTAATCATGTCTACTGGTAAATCGATTCTTTCATTTCAAACGCATAAAAAGGGAAGCAGGAACTTTAATGTGATCAAAATTGGATTGGAATTACCAAGGGAAGATTTATATAATAGTATTAATAACAGAGTAGATGCAATGATTACAGCAGGTCTTGTAAATGAAGTGGAACGCCTGATTCCATTCAGAAAACTTAATGCGTTGCAAACTGTTGGCTACAGTGAACTGTTTGATTATTTTGACCAAAAAACTTCACTGGCAGAAGCAGTCAGCCTGATCAAACAACATACCCGTAATTATGCAAAAAGACAAATGACCTGGTTTAAAAAAGATAAAGAGATGAATTGGTTTCCTCCGGATATAAACATCATCAAGGATTTTTTAAATAATGAATCAGCAAAATAGCGGATGCTAAATCTCTAAAATTTAATTCCAATTGTGGCAAGTATATTTTGCTGATTTTGTTTCAGGTTGGCAAATGTATTGGCCCTGTCCTCTAACCGGTATGGCAAGTCTACGTTTCTGGTAATGTGATAAGCATAAGTAAGATCGATGAAAAAGCCATTGTTTCTATAACCCAGTCCGCCACTCAATAACATTTGACTGGCCTTGAAGGCGTGATCCACATAGGGGTTTCCATAATAGGCAAAACCAATTCGAGTCATAATAACGTTGAATTTCAATTCGCCACCAACTCTGAAATTGAAAGTGCCTTTGTAGTTTTCTTTAATCACATTATTTAAAGCGGTGTAATAACTTTTTTCTTCGGTGGTAACATTTTCATTGCTGCTCTGAAAACGGCTTCCTTTATGCTTTACATATTCAATATCTGCGGTAATAAAACCTTTTTGATTTTTTACATTTTCAACTTCTCTGAAAACATAAGAGCCACTGATTATCGCTTTCCATGCAGTATTGAAACTATAATTACTCTCGCCTGGTTGATTGTTTGTAAAAGTAGTAGAGCTTACACTATAGGTGCTTACTGGGTTGTCGAGCTGGGTGGAAAGAAAAGTTGTTCGGGTGTCTTTAAGCAACATGAAATCAGGAGTATGAAAAGCAAACCCCAGTCTGATGTAATCCCTTGGCCTGAAGATGGCACCTATTTTCAAATTAAAACCTGATCCATAAGTTTTGAAATCATCCGTATAGCTAAAAGAATTAAAATGATTTGTGCTGTCTCCGGAAATATCAGTTTCAGAAAACGTAGTATTGGAATGATAGTTAATAATCGGGATTCCGAAAGTAGCTCCCAGCTGCCATTGCTCATTTAATTTTGTTGCAAAAGCAAATGCCCATTCATATAATCCGCCAAAGGTTTTTCTGCTCAGATTTTGTTGTAATGATTTTCCCGAATCCAATAGATATTCTGGCGCAGCCTTTATTTGTAGCGTTCCATTGATACTAACGGTGTCGATAAGGTAGGTGTAAAGTGCAGGTGCGGCAGTATAAGGTAATGGAGAATTGCTGTTAAGTACAGTTCCAATACTAAGATTGCTTTTTGCAAACTCTTCAGCAAATTGTTCACTGTATGAACTGTAATTATTTAAGCCGCCATAATTTAAAACATTATTAAAACTGGTTTTTTTATTAAACACAATGGAGATAGCACTGTTCCTTGAAGGGTTTTTGTAATTAGGAATACCTACAATGATTCCGGTGGGTCCTATGTCAAATGCGTTTTTATTATTTGAAGTATTCGTTTCCCGGTAAGAGCTAATATTTTTATTGAGGATGAATCCGGGACTAAAAACAAATTCGGAAGTTTTATACATTGCCAGTCCTGCAGGGTTTACAAATGGAGCAGTTATTTCTCCGCCTAAAGATCCCATTGCTCCTCCAGTAGCGATGTTTCGGGCAGATCCATTAGGTAAATACCAACTGTAACGGATAGCATCTTCCGGAACTTGTGCAAACGATTTTACAGTAAACAATAAAAAAAGGAAAAGTAATTTTTTCTTCATGAGAATCAGAATTATTTGTCAGGGTTTCTAAAATGCATTTAAAAAAAAGAAAAATAATTATCCTTTTGCTGGTCTGACAATAGAGGAGCCCGAACTTCCGCCACTGTTTGATGAAGGCGAATACGTTCTGGTATCACTTGATGATGAATTTCTGTTGGGAGTTAAAATCTCTCTGTTGTTATCGTAATTGCTATTGTTGTAATTTCTGCCAGGCTTTGGAAATTGTATGGGGCCTGATTTTGGATTAGCTGTTGCAGTGTTATGAAATGTATAGCTGCTCAGATTAGTGGTTCTTGGTGTGGTATTTTTTGGATTAGCCGGACTTATTCCATTCAGATAAACAGGAAAGGGATAGTAATATGGGTTGTAATAATATCCATAATTATATCCATAATGATAAGGGTCGTAGGCGTAATTATAATCATCATTAAAATTTCGCCATCTGCGGTCATAATTCGACATAATGATTACCCGGTCATCGTTGGAAGGAGAAGATTCTTTTTTGCTGTTAATGACATCCTCATCCAGTAATCTTGCTGGAGAATAATAAACATCATCGGGGGTTTGAGTGATTTTATAGTTGTTGCTGCAGCTATATAAACTCATTGCTAGTATATAAAAAAGTAAAAATTTACTGTTCATAGTCAAAGGTTTAAAAGGATTGTAAAATGAAGTTATTACTTTTGTGCCACTTTGTTAAATCATCAGGTGACAAATCTATAAGTCAAATCAGCATTTGACACTATTTTAGATGTTAAACCTCTGATAAAACAATCCATTAATAATTCAATTTTAATCAAGAAATATGAGTAAGGAAATTACAACTAGGGCTGCAGATTATTCGCAATGGTACAATGATCTGGTTATTAAGGGCGAGCTCGCTGATTATTCGGCAGTGAGGGGTTGCATGGTGATAAAGCCTTATGGTTATGCATTGTGGGAGAATATGAGAGATCAATTAGACAAAATGTTTAAAGCTACTGGTCACGTAAATGCATACTTTCCATTGTTTGTGCCTAAAAGTTTATTTGAGGCAGAAGAAAAAAATGCGGAAGGATTTGCAAAGGAATGTGCGGTGGTTACTCATTATCGGTTGAAAGCTGATCCCAACAATAAAGGAAAACTTATTGTGGATCCTGAAGCAAAACTTGAAGAAGAGCTAGTAATCAGGCCAACAAGTGAAGCTATAATCTGGAATACCTACAAAGGCTGGATTCAGTCTTATCGCGATTTACCTATTCTTGTGAATCAATGGGCTAATGTGGTAAGGTGGGAAATGCGAACAAGATTATTTTTAAGGACAGCCGAATTTTTATGGCAGGAAGGGCATACTGCTCATGCAACAAAAGAAGAAGCTATAGTTGAAACAAAAAAAATGCTGGATGTTTATTCGGATTTTGTTGAACATTATATGGCAGTTCCGGTAATTAAAGGAGTAAAAACTCCAAATGAAAGATTTGCCGGTGCAGAAGATACTTATTGTATTGAAGCATTAATGCAGGATGGAAAA
The DNA here is from genome assembly GCA_943333125.1 of Chitinophaga pinensis. Lineage (GTDB taxonomy): Bacteria > Bacteroidota > Bacteroidia > Chitinophagales > Chitinophagaceae > Ferruginibacter > Ferruginibacter pinensis_D. The sequence goes on along the minus strand of CALQSB010000012.1, from coordinate 7,653 downwards.
GCACTTCAGGCAGGAACGTCTCATTTCCTCGGACAGAATTTCGCCAAGGCTTTTGATGTACAATATTTAAACAAAGAAAATAAGAAGGAATATGTTTGGGCAACTAGCTGGGGCGTTTCCACGAGATTAATTGGAGCATTAATTATGGCGCACAGTGATGATCAGGGTTTAATCATGCCTCCAAGAATCGCTCCTTTACAAGTGGTTATTGTTCCAATTTATAAAGGGGAAGAAAGCAAACCGGTGATTGATGCAAAGGTCTCACTTTTAATAAATGATTTAAAATCTTTGGGGATTTCGGTGAAATACGACGATTCTGATCATGCGCGTCCAGGATGGAAATTTGCGGAATATGAATTGAAAGGGGTGCCTGTAAGAGTGGCCATGGGCATGAGAGATATTGAAAACAATGTGGTGGAGCTAGCAAGAAGAGATACCAAAGAAAAGAAAACAGTTTCTTTTGACGGGCTGGCTTCTTACATTAAAGATTTGCTTGAAGAGATCCAGATAAATATTTATAACAAGGCACTTGCTTTCAGAAATGAAAATATCAGAGAAGCCAATACCTGGGATGAATTTTTAGAAATACTGGACACCAAGGCCGGTTTTGTATCTGCACATTGGGATGGTACTGCAGAAACAGAAGATAAAATTAAAGAACAAACCAAAGCAACCATTCGCTGTATTCCACTTGATAACAAGATAGAGAGTGGCAGTTGCATTTTAACCGGAAAGCCAAGCGCACAAAGAGTTTTGTTTGCAAAGGCATATTAATCATTCTTTAATTTTTTGTTTTGAAAACCAAGGGAAATTATCGCAATAAACACAGAGCAGCATTGGGCCCCGAAGATAATTCCCAGCGAACTCCATTTGTAAAATTAAATATTGATGAACAAACCAGAGCCATTTTTGAAGAAGGCAAAATGTTGTTAATTGATAAGCCATTACATTGGACTTCATTCGACGTGGTTAGAAAAGTAGGCCTGTTATTAAAAATAAGAAAAGTGGGACATGCGGGAACGCTTGACCCTTTGGCTACTGGTCTGCTAATTCTTTGTACTGGGAAATTTACCAAGAAAATAAATGAATACATGGCTCAGGAAAAAGAGTATACCGGTTCATTTACACTAGGTGCAGTAACGCCAACGTATGATCTGGAAAGCCTGCCCGAAAATCCAAAAGATTATGCTGAAATTTCGCTCGAAAAAATAAACGAAACGGTAAAGAAATTCAGAGGAGAAATCGATCAGGTTCCGCCGGCATATTCAGCCCTTAAAAAAAAGGGAGTTCCGATGTATGAACTGGCAAGAAGAGGAGAGGAAGTAAATCTCAAACCGAGAAAAGTCAATATCCAGTCATTCGAAATCATATCAGTTGAATTGCCTTTGGTTTATTTTAAAATTACTTGTTCAACAGGAACGTATATACGAAGTATAGCCCACGATTTTGGCCAGGAATTAGGATGCGGAGCTTATCTGAGTGAATTACGGCGAACCGCAATTGGTGAGATGAATATAAAGGACGCAATGACGATGGATGGTTTTATAAACATGCTTGCTGGCATGGAAAGCACAAAGCCCTAATTAAGAATCGTAAAATTAGAAGGAGTAGCCTATTCCTATGGTGAAATTGAAGTTTTCGTATCTCCATTTTCTGTATTCATCGTCGGTTCCTCTGGTTAGAATCTTCTTGAATGCATCATTAAAACCAATATCAGGAGATTTCCATCCATGATTTATATAATATAGTTCTGGCCGTTTAAATCGGAATCCAAAATCAAGTCGTAAAATAAAATAATTAAAATCAAGACGAAATCCGGTGCCTGCAGACACCCCTATTTGGCTGTATAAGTTTCTGAATTTAAACTGTGCCGTATCTGTACTTCCATCAAGTGTAGTATTTCGAAGATTCCAGATATTCCCTATATCTGCAAAAATTGCACCTCTAAGTATAAGGGTATTGGGAATTATTGTGGCAATATCATATCTAAATTCGGTATTTAACTCCAGTTGCATGTCTCCGGTACGATCGTTAAAAATTGTTTTATCCGAAAAGAAAGGAATTAATGCTCTGCCTCCAGGTCCGATTCCTCTTACTGGCCAGGCCCTCATACTGTTGCTGCCGCCTCCATAATATTGTTTGAAAAATGGAAGTGTTCGATTGGTATCGCTACCCAGTAATGGAACTCCTATGCCCAAAAATCCTCGGAAACCCAATGAAGTTTTATTGTATTTAATATTGTGCTTGATTTCAAAGTCGGCTTTAATGTATTTTCTTTTAAACTTAGTTAATATTGGGAGTAATCCCCAGGTTAATCCGGATTCTTCAGCATTAAATCTCATTTCCATTTCTTTTGACAAACTATTTGGATGAGAGAAATTGGATTTTAGTTTAGAAAAGCGAATAGCCATTCCTGTTACCAAAGCAGTGTTATAGGAATAATTTAAAAAAGGATTTTGAGCAACAATAGTTTTAAAGCTATCCGACTGATTAAATACATTGCTGAATCCTATGTTTAAAGGTGTCCAGGCCCATTTCCAGTTTCTACGGTTGATGCCAGTCCAGCCAAAACCTGCGTTTATAGTTTGTAGCTTAAATAAATTAAGTCGGGTGGTATAAGCTACTCCTGCACTAATAAACGTCTCGCCTTTATTGATATTATTTATTTTATTAAATGCGTTTGGAATTCTTGGAAAAATCAACCGCGGAAAAGAAGTGTAATTCGTATAACTAATTTCATTCGAATTAATAAGATTACTGCTCGATCCTAAATTGTTATTGAATTCAATTCCAGATCTGATATTGTGTGTCATTCTTATGGCTTCTTTTGCCAGATTTCTGTTTACAAGAGTAAGGTTTCCAGACAATCCAAAAAGATTTCCTGAAAGCACATTACTGGTATTACTGGCAGCTGAATAACTCATTTCGAGCGCTGTTTCAAATCCATATTTTTTTGAGGGAACCAGTTCGATGGTAAGATTTATTAAACTATCAGATCCGGGAGTTTCATCAATAAGAATATTCACGCTTTGCCATACACCCAGCTTCGTTAATTTATAAAGTGTTTTGTAATATTCTATTTGCTGGTAAATCGCACCGGGGATGAAACTTATATTTCTTTCTAATAGTGTTGGATTAAATAATAATTGATGGTAATTGAGGGTGAGATTTTTTGTATAAACCCGGTTAAATGCCGTGCTGTCAGATTTGTTATCGCCCTGATGGAAATCAATGAATACATTTATTTTGTTGATGTAAAACCGGTTTAATTTTGTGGTGTCGGTGGGCGGATTTAAAACAATGGCGAGTTTAATTTGTGGAGAATCTTTTTTTAACTGAGCTTCTGCTAATATTCTGAGTTGTTCAAATGGATCATCGCTCAAGTTGGTCAATGCTTCAATAGTAGTATCACCTCTCACTTTTAATTCGGCTGCAGTAAATTTGTAATAGCCATTATTTCTGAAGCTGTCCACCAGTCTTCCTATTTCTGTAATAACCCCGGCTTTGGTAATGGGATCGTTCTTTTTTAAATAACTTTTTTCTTTAAATCCATAAACTAAGTTTTGTAAATCATTTTTTTTCAGTCGGTAACTAATTGTATCAATCCTAGTAGGTTTGCCTGCAAGAATCGTGTATCGGATGGAGATTTTCTTTTTTGAAGTGTCTGACTTATAAATTGTTTTAGCATTATAATAGCCAAGATGATTCATGGAAGCCAGCATGTTATTGGCAGAGGCGATAGTGTAAGCGGTGTCGTAGACAATAGGACGGCTCAGCATTTTAAAAAAGATAAGCTTAGTTTTTGTTTTTACTTTTGAACTGTCATCAAGCTGTCCGTATAGTCGCTGTATTAAAATTGTTTTTTCTGATTTACTGAAATTTCCTCCTACTACTGCGATGGCGTTATGATATAAATAATATTGATTTAAAGGAGCTTTTTTTACAAATGGTTTTGCGCAGGAAGCAAATACAAACAATACCATGAAGATTCTGGTTATTGATAAGATATTTGTTTTATTAAAGGCGAAAATTGACATAAATTCGGGCAATGTTAAGCAAAGCTACAATCAAAGATATCCAAAGTTTACAGCACAAAAAATTCAGAGATGAAAGCAATGCTTTTTTGGCTGAAGGACCTAAAGTCGTGAAGGAATTATTGCTTTCGGGAGCTTTTTATTGCAAAATGGTTTATGCCCTTGCGGATTGGATTAGCAATTCCGATAAAAAATTATCGGATACGTTCATTGATAAGGTTCAAATAGTGACACCTGAAGAGCTGGAGAAAATAGCCAATTATTCAACTCCCAATCAAGTAGTGGCCATTTTTGAAAAGAGAAAAGAATCCACCCAAATAGAATTAAAAGATCAAATCACTTTGGTTCTGGATGACATTCAGGATCCTGGTAATCTGGGCACTATTATCAGAACCTCAGACTGGTTTGGTATAAAAAATATTATTTGTTCAAAGAATACAGCAGATCTATACAACAGTAAAGTTGTGCAAAGTACAATGGCCAGTTTGGCAAGAGTAAATCTGTATTATACAGAACCAGTTGAATGGTTAAAAAAAAATAAGGGAGTAAAAGTATTTGCAGCTACACTTTTGGGTGAACCTTTAAATAGTTTCAGAGGAACTAAAGAAGCAATTGTATTAATTGGGAATGAAGCCAATGGATTGTCAGAAGAAATTCAAGCATTTGCCAGTCATAACATAACCATCCCCGGATATGGAGTTGCAGAATCATTGAATGCCGCCATTGCAACAGCTATTATTTTATACGAATTGAAAAATTAGTTATCTGAATTGAATGGCTTTCACAGGAGAAACTTTTCTGACCAGCAAAGTGGGAATAATTAAAGTGAGAAAACAGATTACAACAGTAGTAATGTCTACCATTAAAATTTGCCACCAGTTGATGCTTACACATGCTTCTGAAATAAAATAAGCTTCTTCATTTAATTTAATAAATCCTGTTTCAATCTGCAGCCAGCAAATCAATAAGCCTAATATAGTTCCAATAAGTACACCCATTCCGGCAATCATAGTTGTGTTGTAAAGAAATATTTTCTGAATATGAAAGTTGTTCGCTCCAAGTGCTTTGAGTATTCCCGTCATGCGGGTTCTTTCTAGTAATAAAATAATCAGACACGTGATAAGATTTACCGCAGCAACAATCATCATGATGCCAACCAGAATGTTTTTAATCTGACCTTGAAGATTCAGCCAGTCGAAAATATTGGGGTAAAGTTCGCGGATGCTTCTGCTGTACCAGCTTTGTGGCAGTTCTTTATATGTAAGATTTCGGATGCTGTCTGTGAGGTGATAATCAGAAAGAAAAAGTTCATAACCACCAATTTGATTTATGCCCCAGTTGTTTAATCTGCGTATTAGATTGATGTCGCATAAAGCAAAGTTCTTATCATATTCATCAATACCGGTTTTGAAAATCCCTGATACTATTAATCTTCTGGCGCTCTTACTTCCGTCCTGACGAAAAAAATAAACCAGCAAACTATCGCCTTTATTGATGTGTAGTTGTTTGGAAGTGTAGCTGCTGATATTGATTTCTTTGCTGTAGCCGCTGTCTTTAAAGCTAAGCCAGTTGCCACTTTGCAGAAAGGATTGCATTCTGTTGAAATTAAAACTGCTGTCGATGCCTTTAAGCAAAATACTTTCAATGCCTGTTTGGTATTTAAGAATTGCAGATTTGGTGGCATATCTTTCAACAGAAGAAACTGCTTTTATACTATGCAAATATTTTTCAACAGTATGATCCCTATCTATGGGGTATTCTTCCGCGATACTTACTTTGTTTTCTATATCCTGTTGTATTCTGACGTGCCCCCAGAAACTAAAAACTTTGTTGCCAATTACCTCTTGAAAGCCATTTACAAAACTTAACGCCACAATCATCACAGTAACCGATAAAGCGGTAGCACCAATGGCCAGTCTGATAATAAAACGCGAAAAAGTCTGTTTGTTTTTTAACGCAATTCTTTTGGCTATAAATAATGAGATATCCAATCCTGTATATTTTTGCTATCTTTCAAAAGTAAATTAATTAAACTATTAAATGAAAACCTATCCTAAACTCATTTTAATTTCCGCGTTGTTATTTTGTTTGAATATTTTTTATTCGCAGGCTCAGATTGTCGAAAAAATATATCAGCCGTATATTAAAACAGCGCAATTATTTGAATATGGAAATCAGCAGGGATTGCCTGTTTATCAATTAAACAGCAGCAACAGGCTGGAGCTGGAATTCGATGATATGGATGCCCGGTATAAAAATTATTATTACACCTACATACTATGTGATTACAATTGGCAACAGGCAAATTTATCTGCATTCGATTATATAAAAGGGTTTACACAAAATAGAATCAGCACTTATCGCTATTCCTCTATCGCTTATACGCAATACACCCATTATCAGGCTTTTTTTCCTGAGCAAAATTCTATGCCTTACCGTTCGGGAAATTACCTCTTGTTGGTTTATTTGGATGGGGATACTTCAAAAAAAGTATTCACCAAACAATTTATGGTGCTGGATCAAAAGGCAAATATAGGAGCTTCTGTTGTACAGCCTTTTACTCCGCAATTATTCAGCACTCATCAGCGAATAAAATTCACGGCCAGCTTAAAAGACCTTAATACATTCAGCGCTGCACAGCAGGTGAAAGCAGTGATTTTGCAAAACAACCGCTGGGATAATAATCAAAGAGACATTGCCCCAACTTTTGTAAGAGGGAATTCGCTGGTTTATGATAACGAAAGTATTGGGGTGTTCCCTGGTGGAAAAGAATGGAGATGGCTGGATTTGAGAAGTTTCAGGTTACTTAGCGACAGAGTGGACAGCGGAGTTTATAATAAAAAGGAAGCCAGTATGTTTCTTAAAACAGATATTGACAGAAGCGGGGAGCGATATGTTTATGTTCCGGATTACAATGGAATGTATAATATTACTACTTTCGAAAGTATCAATCCATTCTGGCAGGGCGATTACGCCAATATTCATTTTTACTTTAACCGAGCTGATGGAAGTCCTTTTGCAAATGAAGATTTGTATTTGGCAGGAGCCATTTCAAATTATGAGCTTAATGATCAATGGAAGTTGAAGTACAACCCGGAAAATGGCAAATATGTGGGCACCTTTAATTTGAAACAAGGGTATTATAATTACACTTATATCACTGTTGATAAAAGCAATCCTGCAATTAAAAAGGAATTGGAAGGCAATTACTGGGAAACAGAAAATTCATACACGATACTTTTATATTATAAATCCTTCTCCGACAGAAACGATCAACTCATTGGCGTTTCTACTATAAATTCGAGAAATGATAAGCCGGGGTTTTCGTTTTAAGCGGCCCCCTAAATCCCCCGAAGGGGGACTTTGATTATGTTTTATTTTGGATGTTTTACTTATTTAGATATAAATAAGATAAATTATTTTTTGTATGCGCAGCCCAGCAAATTGCAATAAAAGTCCCCCTTCGGGGGATTTAGGGGGCCGCTTAACAAACATTTTCCCCTATCTTTGCCACGGCAAGTCTTATACGACCAGCTCCTGTTGAACTCCCCCAGGATCGGAAGATAGCAAGGGTAAATGGTTGAGCGGTGCGATGTAAGTAACTTGCCATTTTTTATTT
>CALQSB010000011.1 GCA_943333125.1 Chitinophaga pinensis | reverse complement strand
GCTATCGTTGCACTGCCGGTTAAATCTCCAGCCTGTGCAGCACATGTTGATCCGCTGTTAACCAAAGTAGCCACTGTATAAGTAGTAGACACCGTTGGATTGGTTACTGTAATATTAACGCTACCAGTACCGCTGCCACTGAATGCCTGACCGTTACTCAATGTTCCACTCCATGAACCCGTTGTAGTAACTAATACCTGCAATGTAGTTGATGGCGGTATGGTTCCTGCGCAATAAGAAGCTCCGCCGCTAATAACAGCAGTAGGACGCGGGTTAATTGTTAAATGCAAAGTATCAACAGAAGCACAATTACCATTGCCATAGCTATAGGTATAAGTATTACTTGTTGTGTATGAAGTACCATGCCATGTATATGAACCACATGCTGTTATTGTTTCTGAATTATGAGTACTTACATTGATGGTTAAGTGCAAAGTATCTACTGATGCACAACCATCTCCATTCGTATAACTATAAGTGTATGTACCGGTTGATGTGCGAGTGATATCATGCCATGTGTATGAATCACACTCGGTTCTTGTTTCTGAATTATGTGTTCCTGTTTTAGGCGCTGCAGTTCCTGAACCTTCTGCACTTGTACAACCATTTACTGTTGTTGTAACGGTGTAGTTGCCTGCACTGCTAACAGATATTGATGAAGTGGTTTCGCTAGTGCTCCACAATAATGATCCTGAAGCTGTAGTTGACAATGTTGATGTACCATCGCAATTATTTACCACATTTACAGTTGGTGTTGCCGGTGTAGTTTTTGGTGCTGCAGTTCCTGAACCTTCTGCACTTACACAACCATTTACTGTTGTTGTAACGGTGTAGCTTCCTGCGCTGCTCACTGTTATTGAAGAAGTAGTTTCGCTAGTACTCCACAATAATGATCCTGAAGCCGTAGTTGACAATGTTGATGTACCATCGCAATTATTTACCACATTTACAGTTGGTGTTGCCGGTACTGCATTGACTGTCAAAGTAGCTGCATTCGAATTAACCGTTCCATTTATATTGGTAAATACAGCGCGGTATTGATATCCATTAAGTGCAGCAGCAGAATTTGTTAGTGTAAGCGTTCCTGTTGCAAACCCACTGTAAGTAGTACCTGCATCTAAATTTGCAGTAATATCTCCCCAACCATTTCCATCATTTCTTTGCCATTTTACAGAAGGTGAAGGTGAACTGCTGGAAGAAGCCGTAAAGCTTGTATTATTTCCGCTGCAAATCTCAGCGTTTGAAGGATTGGAGGCAACCGCAGGTGTTCCAGTTGTTTCTCCAATTACAAAGTCGCTGAATGAAGCAACTCCCGTTGCAGCAGTAGAAGTGCTAAGCGCAGAGCCTGTTGTAGTAGCAGACCAAACAGATGCATCCAATTTTCTGATCACAAAATTACCCGTATTGGCAGCACCTTGAATATCTCCCGCTACAAAAGTAAAGGTTGGGCTATAAGATGTAAATCCAGTTACACCTGTGTTGGTAATTGTCCATTTACGATTTAAATATTTTGTTTGACTCAAACCTGAAGCCACAGCAGGCGCTGTTCCTGGAATAGAAACAGCTGCGTCAAAATAGCCTGTTCCAGTAACTGTTCCTGCAAAATCAAGACTAGCTGGTGAATAATTTGTTGCATCACCTAATGGCAAAACAAATGAAGTAACTGTTCCTGATGGCACATATCTTCTTAGATTACCATTAACATGACCGCTTGTCCTTGAAACAGTTGCAGTACTATTTAATATTACTTTATTTGTGCTTGTTGCAATAATTCCTGATGTAAGATTTAATGTACCATTTAGCGTGATGTCTCCAAGAAGACCAATACCTGTTGCATTATTAACGGTTACATTACTGAAAGTCTTGGCAGCAATTTTCTGAGCAGCAGTTCCATTGTATTCAACAGTTGAACCTGAATTCAATGTCAAACCACCAGTTGCAGTAATATTTCCTACTATAGCACCTGAAGCACTTACTGAACCCAATTTAATAGTACCGCCATTGCTAACCGAAACCGAACCTGCACCTGAGACTGTATTTGTTCCACAAACCAAATTACCTGTAATATCCAATGCCCCTGTAACCGACAATCCGCTTGTGCCTAAATTAACGGTTGCTGTACCACCAATTACAGAACTGGTTGCACTGAATATAATTTGACTGGCTGTACCCTGATTTAAAGTACCTGCTCCTATTACCCCATCTCTAATCGTTTTGGTTGATGCACCAGTTAATGTGATTGTTACACCACTTGCCAACTCTACCTTGCCATTAAATGTAGTTTGTGTACCTGCGCCATAAGCACTACCAGTAGTAGACGCAAATCGGAATATGGCAATCGTTGATGCATTATTATTAGGGAAGAAAGTAACACCAGATGAAGATGGACTTCCTGTTGCATTATTCCATTCTAAAATAGAGGCATCATCATAAATATGCGTTGATGCATTAACCCCTGCTCCCACTCCTGTCAACCCTGAACCTTGAATACTCAACACACCACCACCCTTCACTCTTATCGAACTTGAAGTATATGTTGGTGCCGCTTTATAAATTATTTTACCGCCATTTTCTATCGAGATATCATCACCTGTACCATTTACAACGGTTAAGCCCGATGTACTATTTAATGTAGCCCCACTGTTAACCACCACCTGATCCACACTTACCGCTGCAGCTACATAAACAGAATCTCCTGTACGAATGCTAATTGTGTTGGCTGTACTGCTTGGCACCAAAGTGGAATTTATCCAAGATATTCCATCAGCTGATGATTGCCATGTAGAAGCACTATTCCAATCTCCGGATGCTTTACTTCTGAAATAATCAGTAGCCACCGAAACAGGAACTATTACTTGTGTTCGCGCTACATCTGAAGCAGCATTATAATTTGCATTACCAGCTTGTGAAGCGGTAATGATTGTTGAACCGGCACCAACAATAGTTACAGTATTGCCACTAACCGTTGCTACAGCTGTATTTGAACTTGTATAAGTTACTGACAAACCTGAAGAAGCTGTTGCTGTCAATGCAAATGGAATATCAGTAATCAATTTATCTGTTAATGGAGCGAATGTTATTGTTTGATTTGCTTTATTAACTGTCAATGATTGTGTTTCATCTGATGCCGCATTATAATTCACATTTCCTGACTGTGATGCAGTAATCGTTGAAGAACCAACACCTGTAATAGTAACTGTACCATTAGAAGCAACTGTAGCAACTGCCGTATTTGAAGAACTATATGCCACCGTTAGTCCCGATGTAGAACCAGTAGCTGCACTATAGGCAGCATCTCCGTATGTCTTACTTATAGGAGAAGTCAATGCAGTAATTGTTTGATTTATTTTATTGATAGTAGCTGTTAATGCAGGTTGTGTTAATGAATAATTTCCTGCATCAGCACCACTAACTGAATATCCTGTTGTATTAATTGTTTTATTAGTTCCTGCAGTTGCTGTAGCAAATGCATAAACAGGAGTACCTCCTAAAACAACAACATCTGATCCAACTACTCCACTTAAAGAAGCGGTGCCACTAACAGATACTGAAGTATTTCCATCATAATCTTTATCAGTTGCAGACAATCCTATAATTGTAATCGCTTTAGCTGAAACTGAGCTACTTACTGTAGGCACATTTACATTTGAAGCACCTGCACTACTCAATACAATATTTCCTGAGTAAGAAGATTCCGAAACCGAAGCAGTTGCTGCCAATCTTACATAAACAGTTGTTGATGAAATATTTCCTGAAGCACCAATCGTGATTGAAGTAGCGTATCCACTACCTAATGACGAGGACACTTCATATCCTAATGGAGCTGTAACCAAAATCCCTTCTGTCATTGACTGACCACTTATACTGAAACTTGAAGGCGATGCACTTGCTGTTCCATAAGTGGTATTCACAGCAGCAAGTGAACCACTTGTGTAAATGGTTGGTGTATTAGCAATGATATCTGCACTAAGTGTTGGTTGCGTTAATGAATAATTTGAAGACGAAGTGCCGCTTATTGTATAACCACTTACATTCACTGCAATACCAACACCTACAGTTGAACTTGCAAATGCTGCAACAGGAGTACCTCCCACTGTTACATCATCAGTACCAATAACACCTGATAATGTTGCGGCACCAGATAATGTAGCACCTGTATTGCCATCATAATATTTATTGTTCGCCGTTACACCTAAAATTTCTAAGCCTTTATTATTAACCGTTAGCGTCTGATTAACATCTACCAAATTATAATTATCACTTGAGGCTTGTGAAGCTGTAATAGTTGCAGAACCTATCCCTACTATATGTATATTTCCAGAAACAATTGTTGCTACTGAAGTATTTGAACTGGTGTATGTAATGGCATTTACTCCTGAAGTAGCAGAAGTTGCACCAGGTGCATAATCTGCATCTCCATATGTTATAGTTGCAGTGGACGCAAAGTTAGAAATAGTTTGATTGGCTTTATTTACAGTTAAAGTCTGTATCGCATCTGTTGCCGCGTTGTAATTTGTACTTGCTGCTTGCGAAGCTGTGATAGTAGTAGTACCTGTACCTACAATATGAATATTTCCTGAAACAATCGTAGCTACAGCTGTATTTGAACTTGTGTATGTAATTGTATTAACGCCTGATGTAGCCGATGTTGCTGGACTATAATCTGCATCGCCATATGTTTTAGTTGCTGTTGATGCTAATGTAATTGATTGATTCGCTTTTGAAATTGCGCTTAAAGACATAGGCACATTCAACGATGTTGAACCCGAACTACAAACTATATTTCCTGAATAACTACCAACATTAGCCGAGGCAGCAAGTCGAACATTAATTGTAGTTGGACCCGTTGCAGAAATACCACTCAACGTAGAAGTATAAGTACTGTTAGCCGATGGGTTATTAAATTCAAAACCTGATAAAGCAGCGATAGAAATTGTTGTACCCAAACCACTTCCTGAAACAGTAAAGCTTGTTGAAAAAGATGGTGTTCCATAGCTAGTAGAAAGTGAAGCTAATGGGCCACCACCGGCTGATATGCCAACATTTTGACAAGTACCAGAAATAGTGATATCATCTATACCGACACCTTTTGATGAACCTGCTCCAAGTGTTTGCAATCTTACGAGAACCTGACTTCCTGAATATGAAGAAAGATCGATTTGAGTTTGAGAAACTAGAGAAGTTGAACCTGGGACTACAGTTGTAATAGTAGAGTAAGAAACCCCATTGTTTATAGAAATGGAAACTGTTATAGTAGCCTGTGCTGTAGATGGACCTCCAAATGTTCTAGCTTTAAAATCTAATTTGATACCAGTATAATTATTAAAATTGATAACAGGAGTAATTAAAGCAGATGTGGATAATAACATTTGAAGATAATCATTAGAAGAGGCCGTACCAGTTGCTACGCTGGTTTCTGACCAACCCGCTTGCCCTGCTGTACCAGTGTGAATAGGTAATGCCGCACAAGTATTTACCGTTCCGCTAACTGCAATATTTACTGTGCTAGCCGATGTGCTTGTTAACGAAACATTTCCTGAAGGAGTACCTGTTGCAGTGGCTGTCATTCTCACATAAACCACCATAGAAACGGCACCGCTTATACGAGCTAATGTTTGTGATGTAGCGAACCCGCTATTATTAGCAGTTTGAGAAACTTCAAAACCTGTTGGTGCTGTAACTGTAATATCTGCCAGCAAATTGCTTCCTGTAACTGTAAACGACTGAGCTGTAGAAGCCAATCCGGATGCAGCAGAAAATGCAGCCAAACTTGAAGGTGTTGCTGAAACAGTTGGATTAGGATTAACAGTAAGTGCTTGTGTAACATCAGCCGCTGGATTGTAATTATCATTACCAGACTGAGAAGCTGTTATTGTTGTTGAACCTAAAGCAAGAAGTGTTACCAACCCATTTGATGCCACTGTTGCCACTGATGTATTTGAAGAGCTATAAGTCACAGCTAGTCCTGAAGTTGCTGTTGTAGCTGCTGAATAAGAAGCATCACTTAATATTTTTGAAACCGGAGTTGTCAATGACGCTATTGTTTGATTCGCTTTGTTAACGGTTAATGATTGTATCACATCAGAGGCTGCATTATAATTTGTATTACCCGATTGAGATGCAGTAATAATTGTAGAACCAACCCCTATAATTGTAACAGTACCATTTGAAGCAACTGTTGCTACTGATGTATTTGAAGAGCTGTACGTTACCGCTAGTCCTGAAGTAGCAGTAGTTGCAACTGAATAAGCAGCATCGCCAAATGTTTTTGTTAATGGAGTTGATAACGCTGTTATTGTTTGATTGGCTTTATTAACCGTTAAAGACTGTGTTACATCTGCAGCTGCATTGTAATTAGTATTGCCAGACTGTGACGCTGTGATGGTTGCAGATCCCGCACCGATAATGGTTACGGTACCGTTTGAAGCAACTGTAGCAACAGTGGCATTATCGGTTGAATAAGTAACTGTCAATCCGGAGGTAGCAGTTGTAGCTACTGAATACGTTCCATCACCAAAAGTTTTTGTCATTGGTGTAACGATTGCCGAAATCGTTTGACTCGCTTTACTGATATTGGCTGATAAGCTGGGTTGTGTTAATGAATAATTTCCAGAAGCGGTTCCGCTGATGGAATATCCACTTACAGAAACTGAAATACCATTAGCCGCATTTGAAGAAGCAAAAATTGCTGAAGCGGAACCTCCCAATGTTACATCATCCGAACCTACTATTCCATTTAAAGTTGCTGTACCAGAAATCGTGGCATTTGTATTACCGTCATAATCTTTATTGTTTGCAGTAAGTCCCGATATAGTCAATTCTTTTGTAGTAATGGTGCTGTTAGGAATGGACACATTCACATTGGAGGCATCTGTACTGCTTAAAACTACATTACCTGAATAAGGTGAATTTCCTACTGTTGCAACTGCTGTCAATCTCACATAAATAGTTGTTGCAGACAAAGATCCACTGCTTTGAACTAGTGATAAAGAAGATAAATAAGAAGTCCCATCACTTGAAACTTCAAATCCTGTAGGTGCGGTTATGGTTACATCGCTAGTTAGTGTAGAACCTGAAACCGAGAAACTTGTTGCACTGCTGGCTGTGCCATAAGTTGTACTTAAGGCAACTGGTGTCCCTATTGCATTTATTGTTGGTGATGATGGAACAAATTGTGTCACATCTATAGTGTATGTATTTATTGTAGTGCCATTTTGTGCTGTAACTTTTACATCAATTGGATTGCTGCCGATATTTAGTGATAATGATCCGGAAGCACTGCCACTGCTAACTGCAGAATAAGTGCCACTATTAACTCTAACTTCAATAGTAGCATTAGCCTGGTTTAATGTTGGCGTTACTGTTACACTTGGAATCGAACTTGGCACTGATGCCGTGTAAGAATTTGAAGCAGATGAGAATGATGGCGATAACGAACCAGAACTTATTATTAACCCAGATAGTGTTGCATCATTTGAAGCTGCTCTTGTAATGGATATAATATATGTATTAATAGTTGTGCCATCCTGAGCAGTATCATTAACATTGATTGTGTTAGTTCCTACGCTTAATGACAAATTACCGGATGCACTGCCACTAGTTAAACTTGTCCAGCTTCCGCTATTTACCCTTAGACCAAGTTTTGCATTAGCTTCATTACGAGTTGCTGTAACTGTTACAGAACTTGTAGTATTTGTAACTGAAGCTGTGTATGAAGTTGTTGCCGATGTAAATGTCGGAGATAATGTGCCCGAACTTAAAGAAAGAGAAGAAAGTGAAGCATCGGAAGATCCGACGCGAGTGACTGTAATAGTATATGTTTTTAATGTTGCGCCATCTTGTGCAGTGTCAACAACATCAATTGTATTGATTCCTACATTTAGCGACAAAGAACCTGAAGCACTGCCACTGGTTATACTCGACCAACTTCCGCTATTTACTCTTACCCCTAATTTAGCATTAGCTTCATTGCGAGTAGCAGTTAATGTTACTGAATTTGTAGCATTTGTAACTGACGCTGTATATGAAATAGTTGCAGATGCAAATGCAGGAGATAACGTACCCGAACTTAATGAAAGAGCAGAAAGAGTAGCATCAGAAGAGCCTGCTCGAGTAATAGTAATTGTATATGTTTTTATTGTGGTACCATCTTGTGCAGTATCAACCACATCAATTGTATTAATTCCTACATTTAGCGACAAAGAATTTGAAGCACTGCCACTAGTTATACTCGACCAGCTTCCGCTATTTACTCTTGCTCCCAATTTGGCATTAGCTTCATTACGTGAGGCAGTAACAGTAATAGCATTTATTGCATTAGCTACTGAAGCCGTATATGAAGTAGTTGCGGATGCAAATGCAGGAGATAACGTACCCGAACTTAACGAAAGGGCAGAAAGTGTAGCATCTGCAGAGGCAGCACGCGTCATGGTAATGGTATAAGTTTTAATGGTTGTACCATCTTGTGCCGTATCAACAACATTGATGGTATTGCTTCCTACATTCAGTGACAAAGAATTCGAAGCACTGCCGCTGGTTAAATTTGCCCAGCTACCACTGTTTACCCTTACACCAAGTTTCGCATTCGCTTCATTACGAGTTGCAGTAACTGTAACAGAACTTGTAGCATTTGTAACTGAAGCTGTGTATGAAGTTGTTGCAGATGCAAATGCCGGAGACAATGTCCCTGAACTTACAGTAAGGGCAGAAAGTGTGGCATCAGAAGAAATAATCGGGGTAACTTGAGACCAAGATGTGCCGACTCTCATTTCATCTATTTGAACAAAGGGAGTTGTAGTTGCAGCATCTTGCCTTATTAAAAAGCCTGATATATTTGACATGTCAGTACCTGCAACAGCGGTGGCATCACTCGTTGGTTCGCTAGAATTACCTAAAGTTGGATTTACAAAAATTTTAGCCACATCGTTACCAGTTCCTGATATAATTTGATATGCTGCAACTACAAAATAAGAAGTCCCAACAACATAGTCAGTTGAAAGCCAAGAAACTGTTGAATTGCTCCTTGTACTGATCCCAATATTGAACTTAGTGGCATCAACACTGCTCTTCCTGATCCAAATACACGACGCATAATTGGTTGATTGAGCAAACATTAATGTGTATCCGCCAGTTGTATTCATCGAACCTAATGATGATACATTCAAAATAAGAGAATAATAAACAGTACCTGAAGTTTGTGCCGTAAAAGATCTTAAGTAATCCGTACCAGCTCCATCATAAGCTATTTTATTTCCAACAGAAGTTGGTAAACTTCCATATGATAAACTATTCGCAGTTACAAAAACAGAATCTCCTGAATTCACTATTGTCCATAAACTACTACTTTGTTTTGCCAAACCATCAACTGCTGACGCCGTATAATTAAATTGTTCTGTAATTAACTGAGCATCTAATTTATTGAATGGAAAAATCAATCCAAGAAAAAAAAATGAACAAAAAAATAGTAATTTATTAAATCTTCTATTTTTCTTGTTCTTTACATTTTTATTAAATTGGCAAACAGTTGTAAAATTACTCATGATGTGGTGATTGAAGTTATTTATTAGTAATAGCTATGATTGTATGATGCAAATAGTAGTTTATAAAAAATATTTTCTAAATAATCATAATAACATTTAAAACAAATACTGATTTTAAAAGAGATATATGAAGACGCGGTTTAATAAGGGTATTAGAAATTCAAAGATAATTGATCGAGGAAAAAGGTATATTAACAAATCATGAAGTTAATTTCATTCTCATTAATATTTATATATCTATATTTTAAAAAGTTAAAAAAAAGTGTTCAAAAAGCTGGGGTGTACCCCAACTTTTTGAACACTTACAAAATTTATAAGACAGTGCCTTTAAAATCATAAGAAGAGTCGGCCATTAATTGGCAGGCTCTTCTTATGATATGGTGATAATTTTTAATCGAGAGATCATCAAATTGTGACTTAACCCATTATACCTTCCCTCCTACTTCACCTCCTCAAACTCTGCATCAGTTACATTCTCAGAACCTGCACCTGTAGCGTGTCCTTGTCCGTTACCTGCATCACCAGGTTGTGCACCTGCTTCCTGTGTGGCCTTGTACATTTCTTCACTTGCTGCGGTCCATGCTGCATTCATTTCTTCTAAAGCAGAATCAATAGCGGCAACATCCTGAGTTTTGTGTGCCTCTTTCAATTTAGCAAGCGCTGCTTCTATTGGTGCTTTTTTATCAGCAGAAATTTTTTCTCCGTATTCTTTCAACTGCTTTTCTGTTTGGAATATTAAGCTGTCAGCCTGATTGATTTTATCCACTTTCTCACGTTCTGCTTTATCTGAAGTTTCATTAGCTTTTGCTTCATTCTTCATTTGCTCGATTTCTTCTTTGCTTAACCCGCTTCCAGATTCGATACGAATTTTCTGTTCTTTGCCTGTTCCTTTGTCTTTAGCACTTACATGCAAAATTCCATTCGCATCAATATCAAAAGTCACTTCAACTTGCGGCACTCCTCTTGGAGCTGGCGGAATACCATCGAGGTTAAACATACCTAAACTCTTATTCTGATTAGACATGGGACGTTCGCCTTGCAATACATGAATTTGAACTCCAGGCTGATTGTCGCTGGCGGTACTGAATGTTTCAGATTTTCTTGTAGGAATGGTAGTGTTGCTTTCGATTAATCTTGTCATTACACCGCCCATTGTTTCAATACCCAAACTCAATGGAGTAACATCCAGTAACAATACGTCTTTAACTTCTCCGGTTAACACCCCTCCCTGAATACCGGCACCGATTGCTACCACTTCATCAGGATTAACTCCTTTGTTAGGTTTTTTACCAAAGAATTTTTCTACAATTTCCTGTACTTTAGGAATACGGCTGCTGCCTCCTACCAAAATCACTTCATCAATTTGCGAGGTGCTGATGCCTGCATCTTTTAATGCGGCTTCACAAGGTTTTAAGCAACGCTCAAATAATTTATCAGCAAGTGCTTCAAATTTTGCACGAGTTAATTTTTTCACCAAATGCTTGGGAACCCCATCAACTGCTGTTACATAAGGTAAGTTGATTTCGGTTTCTGTAGAGGAAGATAATTCCACTTTTGCTTTCTCAGAAGCTTCTTTCAACCGCTGTAAAGCCATTGGATCTTTGCGCAAATCAATAGCCTCGTCTGCTTTAAATTCATCTGCCAGCCAATCCATAATTACTTTATCAAAATCATCACCGCCTAAATGGGTGTCACCGTTAGTAGATTTTACTTCAAAAACGCCGTCTCCTAATTCAAGAACAGAAATATCAAAAGTTCCACCACCAAGGTCAAACACCACTATCTTTTGATCTTTTCCTTTTTTATCAAGACCATAAGCAAGTGCAGCGGCTGTAGGCTCGTTAACAATTCTTCTTACATTTAAACCAGCAATTTCTCCGGCTTCTTTTGTTGCCTGACGTTGTGCATCGTTGAAATAAGCAGGAACTGTGATTACGGCTTCGTTTACTTCATGCCCTAAATAATCTTCTGCTGTTTTTTTCATTTTCTGAAGAACCATAGCACTGATTTCCTGTGGGGTATACATTCTACCATCAATGTCAATACGTACGGTATTATTATCTCCCTTAACTACTTTGTAACTCCAGTGTGAACTTTCTTCGGTAACCTCATCGTGTCTTCTTCCCATAAAACGCTTAACACTGGATATGGTATTTTGTGGGTTGGTAATCGCCTGACGTTTTGCAGGATCTCCCACTTTACGTTCGCCATTTTTTAAAAAGGCTACTACAGAAGGGGTTGTGCGTCGGCCTTCATCATTGGCAATTACAACAGGCTCATTCCCTTCCATTACTGAAACACAGCTATTCGTTGTGCCCAGATCAATTCCAATTATTTTTCCCATAATATTAATTTTTTATTGTTTGATGGTAATTAGTCAATCATTATGCCAATGATATTTTGATGAAAAAATGTCAGTATATGGCCCAAATAAACTGTTTCTTTCAGCGAAATGACATATCCTTATTTAAACCCAGATTTTACAGTTGAAATCTATTACAAGAAAAAAATGCTGCAAAGACAAGCATTTGCTTGATATTTTGATCTCCACATAATTCATTATGCTTTCGTCCAAAATATCGGCTCAACCGCCTGTCTTTATTGCCTTTTTTCCTTTCATCACAATTCCAACTGCAAAATCCAGGTTAATTAAAAAGCCTTTATGGCGATTCTGTAATTACAGAAATATTTTTTTAATTCTTTTAAATAAATGAAAATTAAGTACTTAAAGATTCTATTTCACTTTAAAAGTAAAATATTTCTGACTAAAATAACTAATGGCAATAACCAGAACAGTAGTAATCAACTGACTAAAAAAAGCAGGCTGCCCCATGAACTCTACCAGAAATTTAAGCATGAGGTAATTAAAAAACAGATTGAATGCGAAAGATAAAAAATAACGAAAAAGCTGAATCCTTCCTTTAAGATTGGACCCTGTAAAAACGACATACTTATTCAGCAAAAATCCCAGCAAAAATGAAATAATGCCCGAAAAAAACAAAGCGGCCATGTGTGGCTTGAAGGCAAAAAAACCTAAATCAAAGACCACTTTATTAAAGATATAATGATAGCTAATATAATAATTGAATAACCCCAGCAATGTATTTATTCCGCCGCAGGCTGCGTACCGGTATGTTTCTATCGGCATTATCCTTTTGAAAGGAGGATAGAAAATATCAATAAAATTGGAAATATTATGTTTCATCTGAAAAGAACAAAGCTATAAAAAATGCCTGCTATCAAAGACAAGTGATGATGTTTACCAAATTACATATCTGATGCCCAAACCACCAAAGCCACCATTAAATCCGCTTCCACTTTCCCCTCCAAAATCAAAAGACGGCTGCCAGTCTAGCGAAATATTTAATGGCGAATTTTTAAGTTTATAATCAAGGCCCAAAATGCCATCGAGCCCAAAATAACTTCTTCCTGAATAATTTTGATTATCGTAAAAAGACATGTGTACACCAGAGCCAATAAACCAATGCAACCCATCCATTCCAACAATTGAATAATAATGTTCGTAAAGAGCGGTAATTCTTGTGCCTTTCCAAAAATAGGCAATCCCTTCAATGACATTATCGTTAATGATTTTTTGTTTGAAGGTTATCGCTCCAGGGTAAAATCTCACCCCAATTGCTGAAGTATATTCCAAATTGTGTCTATGCTGCGCAACGACATTTGTGCTAGAAATAATAATAAAAAGCAAAGCTAGTATTCCGATTTTTTTCATCTCATTAATTTTAAAATAGTGTAAAATAATAAACTGTTTAATGCTCCACTTTATTTATAAAAAATCATTTATAAAGTTCCACTTTCTGTTGTTTCACTCTCTCATCCTGAAGATATTCATCATAAGTCATGAGCTTATCAATCATTCCATTGGGCGTAATTTCAATAATCCGGTTCGCAACGGTTTGCATGAAATGATGATCATGGGTAGTGAGCAAAACAATACCTGAAAAGCTTACCATACTGTCGTTGAAAGCAATAATACTTTCAAGGTCAAGATGATTCGTTGGCTCATCCAAACTGAGTACATTTGGATTCTGAAGCATCATTTTACTAAGCATACACCTTACTTTTTCCCCTCCGCTCAACACTGCTGTTTTTTTAAGAATCTCATCTCCGCTGAACAACATTTTGCCTAAAAAACCTCGAAGAAAATCTTCATCCACATCTTTTACCGTTGGAGGTACAAACTGACGAAGCCAATCCATTAAATTATAATTACTGCCTTCAAAATATTCGGTATTGTCATTAGGCAAATAGGCTTTGGTGATGGTTGTGCCCCATTCATAAGTTCCTGTATCTGCCTGCATTTTTCCATTGATGATTTCAAGAAACGTGGTAATAGCAAGTGGATCACGACTAAGAAAAGCCACTTTTTGATTTTTCTGAATATCGAAATTGATTTTGCTGAACAATTTTTTCCCATCAATTGATTTAGAAAGATTTTCCACTTTCAAAATCTCATTCCCTACCTCTCTTTCTTGTTTGAAAATAATTCCTGGGTATTTTCTGTTGGAAGGCTGAATATCCTCGATCACTAATTTTTCCAATGCTTTCTTACGACTCGTAGCCTGCTTACTTTTAGAAGCGTTGGCACTAAATCGGGCGATGAATTCCAATAAATCTTTACGTTTATCTTCCATCTTCTTGTTCTTGTCACTCATTTGACGTGCTGCCAATTGAGAACTTTCGTACCAGAAAGTATAATTACCGGTGTATACTTTAATCTTACTTCTGTCCACATCTGCCACGTGAGTACATACCGAATCTAAAAAGTGACGATCATGGCTCACCACCAGTACAATGTTTTCGTAATCTGCCAGAAAGTTTTCCAACCAGGCAATCGTTTCCACATCAAGGTTATTGGTAGGCTCATCCAGTAAAAGAATATCCGGATTGCCAAACAATGCCTGTGCCAGCAATACCCTTACTTTTAAATTGGCACTTATATCTTTCATCAGCTGTTGGTGCATTACATCTTCAACACCTAACTCGCTTAAAAAAGTTGCCGCATCACTCTCTGCCGTATAGCCACCCATTTCGCCAAATTCATTTTCTAATTCACCGGCTCTCATTCCATCAGCCTCACTAAAATCTTCTTTTGCATAAATAGCATCCCTTTCATGCATAACTTTCCATAATTTCTGATGACCCATCAGCACCGTATTGATCACTGAATATTCATCAAATGCAAACTGATTCTGATTAAGAACAGCCATCCGCTCACCGGGAGTAATATCTATTGTGCCTTTATTAGGCTCGATTTCTCCACTGATTATTTTGAGAAAAGTAGACTTGCCGGCACCATTGGCACCGATAATTCCATAACAATTCCCTTTTGTAAAATTGATATTTACTTCGTCGAAAAGAACCCTTTTGCCATAGGCCAGGGTGATATTATTTGCACTTATCATAATTGTAAAAAGTTTGCAAATATACTAGATTTCACTTTATGGTTTAAAGTTAACAGCTAATTGTTTTCATATTAATATCCGGAGCCGACAAACATTCCGCCCTTAATCTTTAAACCTTAAACATTTATTACTTTTGCAGCATGAGCATTGTAAAACAAATTCAATCGGCTGTAATTAATGCCCTTTCCACCAGTTATCATATTCCATTTACTGAAAAGGATTTTCAAATCAATCAAACCAAACCGGAATTTGAAGGCGACTATACCATTGTACTTTTTTCTTTGGTAAAATCCTTGAAAAAGTCTCCTGATGAAATCGGAACCGAGCTAGGTAAAACCCTCATCAACAACAATCCTCATCTTTTTACTTCATTTAATATTATTAAAGGATTCCTCAATCTTGTAGTTGATGATCAATACTGGATAGCGCTGTTACAAAAAAACCACAACGATATCTGTTATGGCAAACATGCCTTGAACGGTAAAAAAGTTATGGTTGAATATTCGTCTCCCAACACCAATAAGCCCCTACATCTTGGACATCTCCGAAATAATTTTCTGGGATGGAGCGTTGCAGAAATCCTTAAAGCCAATGGTTTTGACGTTCTTAAAAGCTGTATCGTTAACGACAGAGGTATTCATATTTGCAAAAGCATGATTGCCTGGCAACTTTTTGCCAATGGCGCCACTCCTGAAACTGCACAAAAAAAAGGAGATCATTTTGTTGGCGATTATTATGTACGCTTCAATGATGAATATAAAAAACAAATCGCTCAATTAAAGGACAGTGGAATGAGTGAGGCTGATGCCGAAAAAAATGCACCTATTATGTTGCTCACCCAGCAAATGCTGCAGGATTGGGAAGCAGGAAAGCCCGAAGTAATGGAATTATGGAAAACCATGAACAGCTGGGTATATGCCGGATTTGACATTACCTACAAAAAAATTGGCAGCGATTTCGACCGCACCTATTTTGAAAGCAATACTTATTTATTAGGCAAGGATATTGTTCAGGAAGGATTGGATAAAAAAGTTTTTTACAAAAAAGAAGACGGAAGCGTATGGATTGATTTGACTGCCGATGGGCTGGATGAAAAGTTAGTTTTAAGAAAAGATGGCACATCTGTATATATGACGCAGGATATTGGTTTGGCCAAACAGAAATATGATGAATATAAAATCGATCAGAGTATTTATGTAATTGGCGATGAACAGAATTATCACATGAAGGTGCTGAAATTGATTGCTCAAAAACTTGAACTGCCTTATGCCGACGATATTTACCACTTAAGTTATGGAATGGTAGAACTTCCTACAGGTAAAATGAAAAGCCGAGAAGGCACCGTTGTGGATGCGGATGATTTAGTGGATGAAATGATAAATACAGCCCGCCACCATACAGAAGCGCTGGGCAAGGTAAAAGATTTTACCAGCGACGAACTGGTTTCTTTATACGATGTTATTGGATTAGGTGCGATGAAGTTTTATTTACTCAGGGTTGATCCTAAAAAGAAAATGATTTTCAATCCGGAGGAATCTATCGATTTTCATGGTTTCACTGGGCCTTTTATTCAATATACTTTTGCCAGAATAAAAAGTATTTTAAGAAAAGAAAAATCGGTGGGCACTGGAACCTATTCAGGAAATTTACTGCCGCTTGAAAAACAAGTGTTATTTGTTGCAGAGCAATTCCCCAATATTATTGCTGATGCGGCGAAAGAACTCAACCCTTCTGTAATTGCCAATTATCTTTTCTTACTGGCAAAAACTTTCAATTCGTTTTATTCGGAGCATTCGATTTCAAATGCTGAAACATCAGATAAAAAAGAATTGCGATTACAAACTGCAGTTATGACTTCAAATATTCTTCAAAATGGCATGAAGCTTTTAGGAATCAGCGTACCCGAAAGGATGTAATACCAATTAGAATTGCAATTTAGTCCCTCATTTTCTGGTATAACTGATTTGATGACACAATACATTTGAATGAAATTTGATTTTTATCAAAAATATATCAAGCAGGAACATCAATGTTATAAATAGTGTAATTTTGTCACGAAAAAAAATAAAGAGGCCATCTAATATAAAACATGACTAAAAGAGTACATAAAATTGGCGTATTAACCAGCGGAGGAGACAGTCCGGGTATGAATGCCGCAATCAGAGCTGTGGTAAGAACAGGTATTTTTCATGGCTTGGATGTATATGGAGTGATGAGAGGTTATAGCGGAATGGTGGAAGATGATATCATTAAAATGGAAAGCCGGAGTGTGGCAAATATCATTCAAAGAGGCGGCACTATTTTAAAAACGGCCAGATGCATGGAGTTCATGGAGCCTGAAGGCAGAAAGAAAGCATACAAAAATTTACAAAAAAGAGGAATTGATGGCTTGGTGATTATTGGAGGCGATGGCAGTTTCCGAGGTGCACAGATTTTCAGCAATGAATTTGATATTCCTTGTATTGGCCTTCCCGGAACCATCGATAAAGATATTGCCGGAACTGATTTCACTATAGGATTTGACACCGCCGTAAATACGGCAGTTGAAGCCATCGATAAAGTAAGAGATACGGCAGATGCTCACGACCGTCTTTTTATTATTGAAGTTATGGGCCGCGATGCCGGATATATTGCGTTACATAGTGGAATAGCCACCGGCGCCGAAAATATTCTTATCCCTGAAAGAAAGACAAACATCAACGAGATGATTGAATCTTTAGCAGAAAAAGAAAAAAGAAAAAAACTGGTAAATCTGATCATTGTCGCAGAAGGAGATGAATTTGGAGGAGCCAACGAATTGGCCAGCTACATCAAACAGAAATTACCCAAGCTTGAAACACGCGTTTGTATTTTAGGACATATTCAAAGAGGCGGATCTCCATCCTGCATGGATCGCGTGATTGCCAGCAGAATGGGTTACCACGCTGTGGAATGCCTGATGGAAGGAAGACACAATGTTTTCGTTGGAATTTTAAATAATAAAATGCACTACACTCCGCTAAATGAAGCGGTTAAAAAGAAACAACGCATTAATGACGAATGGATGAAAATTGTAAAAATACTGGCTACATAATTCCAGACTTTTAACCCCTACTCACTAATTAAAAAAACATAAAATAAACATGAGCAAAAACATTGAGAAGTATCTGCATCAGGGTATGGACAAACAAGCAGGAATTATACATTCTCAAAAGAGAACAAAAATAGTGGCTACCGTTGGTCCGGCTTGCGACAGTTATGAAGGTTTATTAGCATTGGTAAAAGCAGGGGTAAACGTATTCAGGCTTAATTTTTCTCATGGTTCACATGAAGATAAGAAAACAATAATTGAACATATTCGAAAAATAATTCGCACAGAGCCTTTTAATATTGCAATACTGGGAGATTTACAAGGACCCAAACTAAGAGTTGGTGAATTGGAAAATGGCAGAATTGAATTGATCGCCAAAAATGAATTTATTTTCACCACAGAAAAAATGGTTGGAACCAAGGATAAGATTTATGTTTCTTATCCACGTCTTACCAGTGATGTAAAAATCAATGAGCGTATTTTTCTTGACGATGGCAAAATGGAAGTTAAAGTTGTAGAAATTCTTAACGACAAAGAAATAAAAGTAAGCGTTACCCTTGGTGGAATTTTATTGCCTAAAAAAGGAGTTAACCTTCCAGATAGTGCTTTAACAATGCCTTCAATGACTGAAAAAGACAGAGTAGATCTTGCTTTTATTATTGAACAAAATATCGACTGGGTTGCATTATCATTTGTTAGAAAAGCCATAGATATCACTGAATTGAAAGATATCATTAAAGCCAATAACAGCAAGATTAAAGTTATTGCTAAGATAGAAATGCCTGAAGCCTTAAAGAATCTAAGAGATATCATTGTGGAAAGCGATGGCATAATGGTTGCCCGCGGAGATTTGGGTGTTGAAGTTCCCATTGAGCAAGTACCCGTTATTCAAAAAGACATTATTAGAAAATGTATGCGCAGAGCTAAGCCCGTTATTGTGGCTACTCAGATGATGGAAAGCATGATTGATCGCACCAAGCCCAACAGAAGCGAAGTAAGTGATGTAGCCAATGCGGTTTTGGAAGGAGCTGATGCCGTTATGCTAAGTGGCGAAACGGCGATGGGGAACTACCCGACTTTGGTTGTAGAAACCATGAGTAAAATAATCATGCAAGTAGAACACTCTGTTTACGACTTTAACCGAGATGATATATTATCTCCTCAGCCTCACTCCCCTTCTTACTTGAGTGATGCTATTTGTTATAGCGCCTGCAAACTTGCCAATGACGCACAGGCAGAAGCTATTATCGGAATGACAGCGAGCGGATATACCGCATTTATGCTTAGTAGTTACCGACCAAAATCTCCACTATACATTTTCAGTAAAGAAAAAAGCCTGATCAGTCAATTAAGTTTGAGCTGGGGTGTAAGAGCATTTTATTACGCGGAAGAAGTTAGTCTGGATGATATTATTTTTGATCAGATTAATATCCTTAAAGAACGAGGATTTATAAAATCAAAAGATGTCGTTATCAATACCGGAAGTACTCCTATTGACCTTCACCTATCTACCAACATTATTAAAATAACTGAGGTAGAATAATCGTCAAAGTGAATCTCTGAAAAGAATAAGACTTTTTTTAGCATTATTTTTTTCTCTGTTTTGCATTAACCGGTTCCATCCCAATAAAACACCGGCGATGCCATATTTCTGTTTTAATAATTCATGAACGCTGAATGCACTGCTGTATTCAGCTATCTGATGATTAAACACTTTAATATGTGCTGTCATTTTTTGAAAATAACTCTTTTTTGAGCCGTACTCTAATTTCAACCCAACTGAATAATAGCCGTCTCCTTCATCTTTTATCGACTCCTTTGTGATTGAGAAGTGATCGCATTTCTCATAGCAATCTCTCCACATCAAAAAAACATCATTACCCCATAACAAATTGTACATTGGGTCGAAATAAGAAAGTTCAGAAGCACAGGATTGCCTCATTTTATTAAAGTCTCTTTCATTAAATGAATCAAAGAATTTACTGATGAGCTCCTGATTAACGGTCATTGTCTGTTTTGTTTTGAACGCTAAAAATAGACTAAAATATAACTCAGAGATAATTATTAAGTAATTTCGTCTCTTTCTAAAATTTAATTAATGAACACATCAAAACTCATTATTATTGTCATTTTCATGTTTTTCAATTTTTATGGATTCTCGCAAAATTCGGTAAATTTTGTAAAAGAAAATTACCATAAAATAGACACGTCCATACAGATGAGAGATGGTATAAAACTCTATACCGTAATTTATATTCCAAAGCAAATGAAAGAACCGCTTCCGATTCTGATGGAAAGAACACCTTATTCCTGCGGACCATACGGCGATACAAACTATGCGAGAATGATTGGACCCAACCCAACTTTAATGAAAGAGAAATATATTTTTGTTTGCCAGGATGCAAGAGGAAGATATATGAGTGAAGGGGTAAATCTGGAAATGACTCCTTTTATACTATCAAAAAGCAAAAAGCAAATTGATGAAAACAGCGATACTTATGACACCGTTGACTGGTTATTGAAAAATATAAAAAATAACAATGGCCGTGTAGGTATTTATGGTATTTCTTATCCTGGATTTTATGCCACATCTTCTTTACCCAATGCACATCCCGCAATAAAAGCTGTAAGTCCGCAGGCTCCGGTAACTGATGAGTTTAAAGGAGATGACGCTAATCACAACGGTGCTTTTTTTCTAATGGACAATTTCAATTTCATGAATTATTTTGGAGCCCCAAGAAATGGCCCAGTAAAAGAATACAACAAAACGGTTTTCAATTTCAACATAAAAGACGCTTATACATTTTTTAATAAACTAGGACCAATCAGTAATACCCAATCCAAATATTTTTTCAATAACAGTTGTGTTATCTGGAATGAATATCTGGAACATGATACTTATGACGAATACTGGAAATCGAGAAACATCAGTGCTCATCTTGATAAAATAAAAATTCCAACATTAGTTGTAGGTGGATGGTTTGACGCTGAAGATCTTTATGGTGCATTACAAACTTATCAATCCATCGAAAAAGGAGAAATTAATAATAATTGCAAATTAGTAATGGGGCCTTGGACTCATGGAGCATGGGAATCTCCGGAATGGAAACAATACGCCTCTCATGATTTTGGAAGCAATACCAGTAAAACTTTTCAGGATTCTATTGAAACTCATTTTTTTAATTTTTATTTAAAAGACAAAGACAGTTTTAAAATTTCAGAAGCAACAATATTTGAAACAGGAAGCAACAAATGGACTTCCTATTCAACATGGCCACCTGCAAACACCAACAAATTAACTTTCTTTTTGTCTGATAAAAATATATTGTCGCCAACAATAACAAACGACAGTGCATTTACGGAGTATATAAGTGACCCAGGAAAACCAGTTCCTTATACTGCCGGAATTTACGGAGGCCGAAACAATGACTTTATGGCCGAGGACCAGAGATTTGTTTACTCCAGACCAGACGTACTTTATTATCAAACAAGCTCACTGGATAAAGACATTACCGTAACCGGAAATATTAATGCTGATCTTCAGGTAAGCATAACAGGTACTGATGCCGATTTTATTGTAAAACTGATTGATGTATTGCCCGACAATGAACCCAATTTCAAAAACGCACCTAAAGGTTTTCAAATGGCCGGTTATCAGAGAATGGTCAGAGCAGAAGTAATGAGAGGCAAGTTCAGAAACAGCCTTGAACATCCCGAACCTTTTGAACCCGGAAAGAAAACAGAAGTCAGATTAACCTTAAATGACATCGCCCATACTTTCAAAAAAGGACATAAAATAATGATTCAAATACAAAGCAGCTGGTTTCCATTAATAGACAAAAATCCTCAACAGTTTATGCGTATTCCTGAGGCAAAAGAATCTGACTTTAAAAAAGCAACCATTCGTATTTATAATAACAGTAAAATTGATCTGCCGGTTTTATAAAAAATTAAAAATCCAAAATAATGAAGCATTTATTTTTTGTATTATCATTGAGTATTGCATTTAATGCAATGGGGCAAAACAACATTTCAATAACCCCAGCCCCTGCACATATTAATATCAATGAAGGCTTATTTGTGATTAACAAGAAAACAATAATAAGTAGTGATGAAGGACTTTCAAACGCCAAGGATTTCCTGACAAACTATCTGAAAACATTTTACAAATTTGTTTTCATTAATAATGAAATAGCCACTCCGAAAAACAATACAAAAAACAGTATTGAATTAATATTAGACCGAGAAGAAAAAAACAATACGAAGTACTATTTAGAAATAAATAAAGACCACATAAAAATAAAAGGCAGTGCCAGCGGAGTTTTTTATGGTGTACAGTCTTTGATCCAACTGCTTCCATTAAATCAAAAAAGTTTAAGTATAAGAAATCTGGTTATCGAAGATTCTGCCCGGTTTAATTACAGAGGGATGCACCTTGATGCTGCTAGGCATTTTTTTAGTGTCATCTACATTAAAAAATACATCGATTATTTAGCCCTGCATAAATTCAACACCTTGCATTGGCATCTTACCGATGATCAAGGCTGGAGAATTGAAATTAAAAAATACCCATTGCTAACTGAAAAGGGCAGCTGCCGAAATCAGACCTTAATTGGGCCTTATGGTACCAATAAATATGATGGTAAAAAATATTGTGGATTTTACACTCAGGAAGAAATTAAAGAAATAGTAAAATATGCTAGCGACCGGTATATTAACATTATACCAGAAATCGAAATGCCTGGCCATAGTATGGCTGCACTTGCCTCCTATCCGTTTTTGGGATGTACAAAAGGACCTTATGAAGTGATGCAGACCTGGGGTGTATCAAATGATGTTTTATGTGCAGGCAATGACAGTACTTTTATTTTTTTACAACATGTTATTGATGAAGTAATCCAGCTTTTTCCCTCTCCTTATATTCATATCGGCGGCGATGAATGCCCAAAAGACAATTGGCATAACTGTAATCTTTGTGTGAAAAGAATGAAAGATAATAATTTAAAAGATGAACATGAATTGCAGAGTTATTTTATAAATAAAATAGAAAAATACATAAATAGTAAAGGCCGGAATATCATAGGCTGGGACGAAATCCTGGAAGGCGGCCTGGCTCCTAATGCCACCGTAATGAGCTGGCGTGGAGAAGAAGGTGGAATTACTGCGGCAAGACAACATCATTTTGCCATTATGACACCGGGCAATCCACTTTATTTCGATCACACTCAATCTATAAATGAAGATTCGATTACGCAAGGTGGTTATAACTCTTTAAAACTGGTTTACGACTACGAGCCTGTTCCCAATTCACTTACAAAGGAAGAAGCAAAATACATTCTGGGTGCGCAGGCAAACATGTGGACGGAATACATGGACAATGAACGCAAACTGGAGTATATGTTATTTCCAAGAATGGCTGCACTTTCTGAAGTCTTGTGGACTCCTGCTAGCCAAAAAAACTGGAATCGTTTTGAAAATAATATCCCTGATTTATTTGAGCGTTACAAACTTTGGAATATAAATTTCAGCAGAGCCATTTTTGATATTCAGACATCTGTCGGCACCAATAATTTCAAGGGGATTTCATGGCAACTTACCTCAAATAATAAGAAAGGCAAGTTATTTTACAAATGCACTGATTCAACAAATGCAACTGACCTAATTTATGAACACCCAATAGAAGTTAACCAATCCGGAACTTGTTACGCTGTTTTGAAAGACGATAAAAACACCCCTTTAGGACCATGGGTTAAACAAACATTTTATATCAACAAAGCCACCGGAAGAAAAATTGCACTTGCCAACCCACCAAGCAAAAGTTACAATATTGGCGGAGAACTCACTTTGGTTGATGGCATACAAAACAATATCGGCATGTCAAAATCTGCTCAATTTCTTGGTTTTTCAGGTACCGATTTAAACGCTTTAATTGATTTAGGTGAAGTGGTAAGTATCGATTCTATTAAACTTCATGCATTTGAGCAAAGGGCCAGCTGGATTTACCGCCCATCGAGGGTAAGTTTTTTCGAAAGTAAAGATGGCATTAATTACGACTATATATTCTCCTCATCAGAAGCAGAAGGGACCTCTAATTTGACTTACAAATACTCAAAAAAATCAGAAGCCCGGTATCTGAAAATTATCGCTCAAAACATGGGTACTATCCCTTCCGGAGCGTCGGGTTCGGGTAACAAATCATGGCTTTTTGCTGATGAAATCGAAGTGTTTTAGCCAAAGAAAACAGCTTATTTATTCGATTATTTTCCTCTTTAGATTTTGTTAAAAAATCCTTATCTTGTAGCGCTTTAAGAACCGAATAATAATAAGCTTATGAATAGATATATACTCGTCTTATTTTTTGCGTTTTTTTCTACCTCATTAATTGCGCAAAATTTATCCTATACCTGTCCAAGAGACACTACATTAGGATGCAACACCCCTTGTATCACATTAAATGCAAAAATTCCCGACATCAAAAGTGTTGGAGATAATTATACTTATCAGGATGTGACAAGAGTTTCTGTTTGCAGACCTTATGACCCTCCTGCAATAATTGGTCCATCTACTTCACTAAGTATTGATGATACATATTCCACTGCAATAACATTGCCTTTTAACTTTCCATTATTTGGCGTTCCTTATTCCAGTTTAGTGGTGAGTACCAATGGCTATTTAAGTTTTGATGTGTCATTAGCAGGCGGTGGTGCCCCTTGGAATTTAACTTCTGGCGATGTTCCTAATACCGCTTACGCCGGAGCGTTAGTTATGGGTCCATGGCACGATCTGGATCCGACTACTTCAATTGGCACTTCTCCTAACCAGCAAATAAAATATAATGTTGTTGGAACTGCCCCTACAAGAAAGTGGGTATTAAGTTTTTACAAAGTACCACTGTTCAGTGCTACCTGCAATCCGCTCATTGAAAATACGCATCAAATTGTATTGCATGAAGGAACAGGAATTATAGAGGTTTTTATATTTGATAAACAACAATGTCCTACATGGAATTCAGGAAAAGCAATGGTTGGATTGCAAAATATGGCGAAAACGATTGGAGTTATGCCTATTGGAAGAAGAGCCAGTGATCCACCATGGGGAAGCATTGGCATGAATGAAGTATGGAGATTTTATCCTTCAGGTGGATCAACATTATACCGTGGTGTACAATTACTAGATGGAACAGGTGCTGTAGTTGCAACTGGTGACACTACAAGAATAGACGCAAATACTTTTTCAACTACATTCCCAAATGTTTGCCCTGCTGCAGTTGGAAATTCAATTTATGTAGTAAAGACAACCTATCAAAGATTTGATGATCCTGCAAATACCATTTATAGTTTGGATACTATCAACGTAGACAGAATAACGGCATTGCCTTTAACAGCAATCATGTCAGCTACAACTTGCGGTGCCAGTACAGGCTCTATAACCATTAGTGCTTCAGGTACACCTGGATATCAGTACTCACTTGATGGAGGTGCATTACAAACTTCCCCAACTTTTAATGGGGTAAGTGCAGGAATGCATCACTTTTATGTAATAGATAATACCGGATGTAATAATACAGACAGTATTTTCGTAAGTTCAGTAAGTAGTCTTCCATCTACTGTAGTATCCGCTAACTGCACTTGTCCTGGAAGATCCGATGGATCAATAAGTGTTACCCCTACTTTAGGAACCGCACCTTTTGTATTTACAATTACCGGTACCGGAACTGTTCCCGGACCAATTACCAATCCTTCTTCAGCTACATTCTCTGCTTTACCCGCAGGAACTTATACCATCAATTTTGTTGACAACCTGGGTTGTGCTGGTACAGTTGGGCCTATAACCATATCTGCAGGTACTTCAATAGGTACTACTTATTCTTCAAATTACAGTTGCCCGGGATTAAATAATGGTTCAGCTACAGTTACTGCAACCAGCGGAACTGGCCCTTATACATTTACAATGGCTGGTTATACTGGAGTGGTTACTCCGGTTCCACCTGCTAGTGCTACTTTCAGTGGATTGGCTGCGCCTTTAGGCTTTACGCCTTATGTAGTTACCGTTACTGATCAAACCGGATGTACCGGATCAAGAAACGTTTACATCTATGAAGGATCAGGAATTACCGGCACTTCCACTTCAACGCAAGCTACCTGCCCCAGTGTAAGCAATGGCACCATAACGGTAACTCCTACAAGTGGATCGGGACCATATACTTATTCATTGGATGGAGGACCTTTTGTGCCTTCTGTAAATGCTACTTATATTACTATTCCTGGAGTCAGTTCAGGAAGCCATACAGTTACCATTAAAGATGTATCTGGTTGCACAGGAGACGTAATCCGAACTGTTAATGCCGGAGCAGGCATAACAGCAAGTGCAACTTTTACTGCTACTTCATGTTCAACTGCAGCCAATGGCACTATTCTGGTAACTTCAAATGGCACCGCACCACTCACCTACTCATTGGATGCCGGAGCTTATCAGGCCGCCGCTTCTGCAACAGCAACTTTTATAAATGTATCCAGTGGACTTCATAATATCTCAGTAAAAGACAACTTAGGATGTACCGGTACAACAGCTGTTACCATTACTGCAGGCCCTGTAATATCTGGTTCTTTTGCACAAACTCCAACATCATGTCCGGGAGTATTTGACGGCTCACTTACTGTTACGGTAAATGTAGGCACGGCTCCTTTCCGCTATTCATTAGACGGCGGACCACTTCAAAATGGTGTCAATCCGAATAATTACACTTTCAATAATGTTAGTTCGGGAACACATATTGTAACCATACGAGACAATTTTGGATGCGAAGGACCCGTATTTACAGTTGTAGTTCCTGGCCCAGGTCTCTCTGCCTCAACTTCAAATTCGAACCCGCCATGTGCTAACATTGCTGATGGCACAATCACTATAATACCTTCGGCGCCGGGATCATATACTTATACATTAAACCCGTTGGGGCCGAATCCAATCACTCAGCCTAACCCTACTTTTACCGGATTAGGAGCAGGAACATATCCTTATTTAATTACCAGTACAGTCAGCGGATGTCAGGGATCTAGTACCACCGCCCTTACTACTAATCCTCCAATAACAACAACGGTAAATCTCACCATGCCTTTATGCCATGGAGGAACTGACGGAATTATTTCTTTAAGTCCTTCAGGAGGTGTTCCCGGTTATGAATTTTCTATTGATGCCGGAATTAATTATCAAGCCGCAAATAGTTTCAATACCGTTACACAAGGCTCTCATACCATTAGAATTAAAGACAATGCAGGTTGTACAAAAGATACTACTGTATTAATGAACGAACCTACCTTACTAACGGCAAGCGCCACAAGCACTCCGGGAGGTTGTGCAGGAAATGATGGACATATATATGTAACTGCCGCAAATGGAACGCCTAGTTATAGCTATTCTGTAGACAATGGCATTTCGTTTCAAGTCCCCGATTCATTTATAGTTTCCGGAGGAAATTATCCTGATATTAAAGTAAAAGACGCAAACGGATGTATTGCATCTACCTCAACTCTGGTAGTATTAATTGATGACATGTGGATTATTCCAATTAATGACACTACCATTTGCGTTGAGGATTCTGTTAGGCTAATACCTAACGTTAGTCCTTCTGCTTCCGTATTTCATTGGAGCAGTATTCCTAATCCAGCACTAGCCAATACCCTTAGTGACAGCACTATTAAAATGCCTTATGCAATGCCAACAGATACCACTACTTATACTTTCCAGGGTAATTGGGGCATTTGTCATAGAGAAGATACCATTACGGTAAGAGTTTTGCATAAACCTATTCCTTATGCTGGCAATGATATGACTGTTTGTAACTACAAGAGAGATACCGTACTTGTGGGCTCAGTATCTGACACTTCAGGAACAGTAAATTACAACTGGACGCCAGCTAATACTTGTACCACACCTGATCAGCATATTACAGTTGCAAATCCAGACAGCACTCAAATTTATACATTGACCGTTACTGACAATTATGGTTGCGATTTTTCTGTGACAGATTTTGTTAAGGTCATTGTACAAACTCCTGTTCCTGCTTATGCCGGCCGAGATACTATTGCGGTAATTGGCGTACCTATACAATTGATGGCAACCGGAGGAAATGCCTATGAATGGAATCCTTATAATTTCCTTGATAATGCTAATGTGTATAATCCCAGAGCTACAATAACCGATGACCAATTGTTTACGGTGATCGTAACCGCTGGCCAGTGTCTTGGATTTGACAGTATTTTTGTGAGAGCTTATGCCGGTCCTGCTTATTATACCCCAACATCATTTACTCCAAATGGAGATGGCCTTAATGACGTATTCAGAGCCATTCCTGCAGGAATAGATAAAACCGAATACTTTAGAGTATATAACAGATATGGACAATTGATTTTCCAGACAAACAAATGGCTTAAAGGATGGGATGGCGCATTCCAGGGCAGAAAACAACCTTCAGGAACTTATATATGGATGGCCAAATACAGTTACCTGGATCCAAAAGACAATAAGTACAAAACCGAAGAAAAACAAGGTACGGTTATACTGATAAATTAATTCAAGACTGCAATTGGAAAAATGCCCTGATATAATCGGGGCATTTTTTTGTCCTTTATTTTGCAATCAGAAAAAAATCGGCAAGCACACATGCTGCAACAGCTTCCAGAACCGGAGGCACTCTTAACGCAATACATAAATCGTGTCTGCCTTTAATATTAAAATCTTCCACTAATCCTGTTTCAATATTTAAAGAGCTTTGTTCTTTTGGTGTTGAAGAAGCGGGCTTAATTGCAATTCTGAAAATGATTTCATTTCCATTAGAAATGCCTCCGGAAATACCTCCCGAATTATTTGAAGCATTTTTTCCTGATGCGTCAACAAGTGAATCATTGTGGTCACTTCCTTTCATTAACGCAGCTCCAAATCCGGATCCAAATTCTATACCCTTAACTGCAGGAATGGCAAAAACAGCATGACTGATCATAGATTCCAACGAGTCGAAAAACGGCTCACCCAAACCGATAGGTACATTTTTTATTACACATTCAACGATACCTCCTATACTATCCTGAGCATCTATAGCTTTTTGAATTCCAATTGTAATATCCGTTTCGCCGCCAACAGAAATGAGCTCAGATTTGATTTCGATATTGGAATTTGATTTATTTAATTCTCCCAGTATTTTTTTTGCAATTACACCCGCGGCTACCAGACAAACCGTTAATCTTCCGCTGAAATGCCCGCCGCCACGATAATCTTCGAATCCCATGAATTTTTTAGAAGCTACAAAGTCAGCATGTCCGGGCCTAGGAATTTTTCTTTGCGCTTCGTAATCTTTGCTGATTACATTTTTATTTTCGAAAGCAATAGTTAATGGCGCGCCTGTGGTTCTTCCATTAAAAATTCCAGAGAGAAATATGGGAAGGTCGTCTTCTCTTCTTGATGTGGTACCTGAAACGCCTCCTCCTCTTCTTCTTTGCAAATCAATTTCGAAATCAATTTCCGAAATTTCAATTCCGGGAATCACCCCATCTATGGTAATTCCAACCATTGGACCATGAGATTCACCAAAAATGCTTAGTCTGAAAATTCTGCCAAAACTATTCATGAGTTATATTTTCATTGATTAAAGATACCGTTCCCCCAGAATCCTTTAATATTTTAAAAAAATCAGGAAACGATTTGCTGACCGATTCTGCATTATTTATAATAACGTCGCCCTCCACATTTAATCCTGCAATAGCCAAAGCCATTGCAATACGATGATCAAGATGAGAATTCACTTCGGTTCCAGTCAGCTTTTTTCCTCCTGCAATAATCATCTCATCGTCTTCTATTTGAATAGAAGCTCCCAGTCTGGAAAACTCAGAAACTAAAGTTGAGGCGCGGTTGCTTTCTTTGTCAAACAATCTTTTCACTCCTTTTATTTTAGAAATTCCTTTGCTGTTTAATGCAAGGACGGTTAACGAAGGAAAAAGATCCGGACAATCAGTAGCATCGAATTCAAATGCAGAAAGATAATCTGATTTATTTACCTCAATAACCTCACCTTGAATACTAACGGTTGCGCCTGCCAAATTTAATACTTCCATGATTTTTTTATCTGGCTGGCATGAATTCATATCAAGACCGGATATCAATAAATCTCCTGCAATTGCTGCTGCTACGATAAAAAAAGCAGCGCTGCTCCAATCTCCTTCCACGGTATAAGTATAATTGGATGCGTCACTTTTTACAGGATTAATAATGAATCTGCAATAATGATCATGAATAACATCATATCCAAAATGTTTCAATAATTGCAAACTCAAATCTACGTATGGTTTACTAACAAGATGTTCAACAGTAATCACCGTTGGTTTGAAAGCAGACTTTGCAAAAGCAAACAACAATCCGGTGAGATATTGAGAGCTTTTACTTCCGTCAATAACGATATCTGCTGGTAACATCTGACCATTCAAAGTAAGCGGAAGGAATCCATTGTTGGTTTCAATCTGAACTTTTAATGCAGTAAAAAGCGCTTCAAACAAATCTATTTTTCTATTATTCAATGTGCCGGTTCCTATAATCTGAACTTGTTTGCCGGACAAAGCTATAATTGGGGCAAACATTCTCAATGCCAAACCACTTTCATTACAATTTATTATTGGAGGTGGATTGATTTCTCCATTGCTTATCACTTTTATTGATGAATCATAAATAAAAACGTCGGCACCAAGGTCTTTTATTATTTGAATAGCGGTTACATCGTCGTTACTTTTTCCGAAATTTTTTATTATGGTTTCTCCGTTATTCAATAATGCCAGTGCACAAGCGCGCTGCATCGCACTTTTACTCGCAGGAATATGTACATTGCCATTTAATGAAGAAGGCGATATAATGGCTTTCATCATAAAATTTCTTTTAGATTATTTTCCACCATATTAATATCAAGGAGTTTTGTAGCTGCGTCGCCGATTTTGTTCAGCAAAACAAAATGAATCGACGCTCCTTCTCTTTTCTTATCCGACTGCAGTAATTCAAAAACTTTTTTATGGTTCACATCAATTGATGTGGGCAAATGATATTTATTCAGCAAGTCTGCAATTCTTTTGGTATCAGATGAAAGAAATCCGTTTATTTTTTCCGAAAGATGACAAGCTGCGATGATCCCAATACTTACAGCATTGCCATGAGGCAGCTCACATAAATTCTCAACAGCATGGCCAATGG
The DNA here is from genome assembly GCA_943333125.1 of Chitinophaga pinensis. Taxonomy (GTDB): domain Bacteria; phylum Bacteroidota; class Bacteroidia; order Chitinophagales; family Chitinophagaceae; genus Ferruginibacter; species Ferruginibacter pinensis_D. The sequence continues at coordinate 48,289 of CALQSB010000011.1, read as the reverse complement.
TATGACCGAAATTCAATAATCTCCGGTCTGCATTTTCTTTTTCGTCGGCTGCAACTATAGAAAACTTGATGTCCACATTTTTTTCAATTAAATCAGAAATCATGTTGTCATTATTTTGAAATTCTTCCAACGTATGATGCTCCAACAGGGTTAACATGGCCTCGTCTTTAATACAGGCATGTTTTATAATTTCAGCAAAGCCGCTGATCCACTCCTGTTCGGGTAAAGTTTTTAGAAAAGAAAAATCGAAAAGTATAAAATCAGGCTGATAAATAGTCCCGACCATATTTTTAACTAGCGCAACATTGACTCCATTTTTTCCTCCAATTGCAGCATCGGTCATGCCTAAAATAGTAGTTGGCACCAGTCCCAGCTTGATTCCTCTTTTATACACAGAAGCTACATACCCTGCGATATCGGTTACCACGCCGCCGCCAATACCTATAATAAAATTGTCTTTATTTACCTGCCAGTTCAGTAACTGATTAATAATATGATCAACTGTTGACTGAATTTTATGCTGTTCTCCTGAAGGAATTTGAATGATTCGGCAACCTTCCCATTTAGTGGCATGAAGGGAATAAAGGATTTCATCGGTAATAATGATACTATTTTCCTTTGAAGCGAAGGCATTGATTTCATTTACTGAAACGCCAAAAAGGCAATTAATTGTTTTTTGATTTATGGTATAATTAGTGGATTTCATGAGGAGCTGTTCATGATGCTATTTTGATGATTGATACTTTCCAGATGAACGGCTTCAAAATATTTTACAATAAAATCTTCGCTTAGGCCTAGGTGTTCGGCTTTTAGCAACGCTCTCTTTAGAATTAAATTCCACCTTTCGGTTTGAAGAATAGTCACATTATTTTCTTTTTTGTAAAACCCTATTTCATCTGCCAATTTCATTCTGTTACTTAAAAGAGAAATTAATTCATCATCCAGCTGATCCATTTGTTCTCTTAGTGTAATTAGTAAAGTATTTAATTTAGAATCATCAGGATTTGAGGATCTCCAAATCAAGTTGTCTAACATCAACCCAAATTGGGCAGGTGTTATTTGTTGGCTTGCATCGCTCCAGGCATTATCCGGATCAATATGACTTTCTAACATTAAGCCCGAAAAATCAAGATCGATACTTTTTTGAGCTACCTGTTGAAGTAAAATCCTGTTGCCACAAATATGTGAAGGATCACAAATCATTGGTAGATGCGGCAACCTGCGTTTCATTTCGATTGGCAATTGCCACATTGGAGCATTTCTATATTCAGTGATACCAAGTGCAGAAAACCCACGATGAACCAAACCAATTTCTTTAATTCCAGCTTTTTCAATGCGTTCAAAGGCGCCAATCCATAACTCCAAATCGGGATTTATCGGATTTTTAATTAAAATTGGAATATCAACACCTTTCAATGATTCCGCAATTTCCTGTACAGAAAATGGATTTACAGTAGTTCTTGCACCAATCCAAAGAACATCCACATCATTCTTAAGGGCTTCTTCAACATGGAAAGTTGTGGCAACCTCAATAGCAGTGGGGATTCCTGTTAATTTCTTTGCTTTTTGCAACCAGCTTAAGCCAATGGAGCCAACACCTTCAAACATGCCAGGCTTAGTTCTTGGTTTCCATACACCTGCGCGCATAATTGCAACTTTCCCCAATTTTGAAAGTTCTAATGCAGTATTTATTACTTGTTCCTCCGTTTCTGCGCTGCAAGGACCACTTATAATTATTGGCTTCTTTCCCCAAATTTCCTTAAGACTCATATTTATATTGCTTTGAGTTTCCAAGCAGCAAAATTAGCTCTATAAAGGTAGAATTGACTGATTGAAGAAAAAGATTTTAGTTCCGAAATCTTGAAGAAGTCGGGGTTTAGAGATTATAAACATTAAAAAAGCCACTCCTTGAGGGAATGGCTTTAATATTTTTGCTATATTAATTTTAATAAGAAATGATAATGAATCAAATCTTTCTTATAATTACTTAGTAGCAGGAGCAGCAGCAGGAGCTGTAGTATCAGCAGCTTTAACAGTAGTATCAACAACAGCAGGAGCTGGAGTTTCAACTGGAGCTACAACAGCAGCTGTATCAGTAGCTGGAGCAGCTTCTTCTGTTTTACCACCACCACATGAAGTTAATGTTGCTGCGATTAACGCAATTGCTAAGAATTTTTTCATTGTTGTTTTTTTTTTGGTTTAAAATTATAATTTGCGGTATAATACCAATTTTTAAAAAAGGTAACCCTTGATTTTTATTTTTATTTTCGGGTTACCAATCAACATTAATAGTATAAAGTACACGTCGTGAATAATAACGGGCAGGACAAAATTTTACTGGAGGGGTTAGCAAGTCAAAATAAGGAATCCATTGAACTCATTTATAAGGCTAATTATAAAATGATTCAAAATTTGATTTTGAACAACAAAGGCACTATTGATGATGCTGCTGATATTTTTCAGGAATCGATGATTGTTCTCTATGAAAAAGCATTAAATCCGGACTTTATTCTTACTTGTCAGCTGAAAACTTTTATTTATTCTGTTTGTAAAAGATTATGGTTAAAAAAGCTACAGCAACAACAAAGATTTATATCTCAAACAGATGATTTCAATCAAGTTGTATCTGTTGATGAAGATTTAGATTTATATAAAAAACGTCAAGCAAGTTTTGACATCATGGAACAGGCAATGGCCAAAATCGGAGAGCCCTGCAAGAGTTTACTGGAGGCTTATTATATTGAAAGAAAGCATATGCAGGAGATCGCTTCCGAATTTAGTTATACCAATGCCGACAATGCAAAAACCCAGAAATATAAATGTCTGGTGAGATTGAAAAAACTATTTTTTGCCGAATATAAAAATCTGAAATAGCTATAAATTATAATGCCATTTCAACCAAAATATTCAAGGCTATAAAAAGCAAGCAAAAATATATTGATTACTAATAATTGAAATAATATGGAAGAATCATTATTATTAGACACCGTAGAAAGATACAGCAATGGCGAAATGAGCGCTCAGGAACTTTTTCATTTTGAAGAAATGAGAAAAAATAATGCCGAATTCGATCAAATGGTAGTTGAACACCTCTTTTTTATTCAGGACTTAGAAAAATACGCTGACTTTAAAAGACTTAAAAACAGACTCAATGAAGTTGAAGATCAACTTTCTGAGGAAGGGTCTATTTCAAAATCCCCTTTAACTGGCAAATCCAAACTCGTTTACCTTTGGGGCAAGCACAAAAGAACAATTGCCGTTGCAGCCACCATTGCTATTATTGTTTCGGTATCGTGTTTTTTGATTGTTTCTATTTTCAGCGACAATAAACAAAACAACATCAGGCCTTTGGTTGAAAAACTGAAAGAACAGGATGTGAAATACAAGAGGCTAGAAAATCAAATCGGCAAGCTTAAGAGCGCATCCGAGCTACAAGCCCCTATCGAAAAGCCTCGTTTGGAAAGCAAATTCAGAGCAACAGGCTTCATGATTGATGTTGACAATAATTATATTATCACCAATGCCCACGTTTTGGATGAGGTCAAAAATCAATTAATTGTTGAAAATAATAAAGGTGAGCAATATCTGGCCGAGTCTGTTTATGTGAACCCCGAAAATGACCTCGCTATTATTAAAATTACAGACCGCGATTTTAAAAAAATCCCTTCTTTGCCATTCAGTATTAAGAAAACTGATGCCGATCTTGGAGAACAGGTTTTTATGCTCGGTTATCCCAAGCAGGAAATTGTTTATGGCGAAGGTTACATTAGTGCACAAAATGGATACCAATTGGATCCAATCTTTTGTCAGCTGAGTACTTTAGCTAACGAAGGAAACAGCGGTTCTCCTGTTATTAATAAAAATGGCGAACTGGTGGGTGTTGTATCCAGCAAAGAAGCAAATTCAGAAGGCGTTGTTTATGCGATTAAATCATCCAATATCTACAGCGCTATAAATGAGATGAGAAAAATCAAGGAAAATGAAAACATTCGCATTACTTCAAAACCTATTTTGAGAAAAACGGACAGAGTGACCCAAATTAAAAAAGTACAGGACTACGTATTTATGATCAAAGGAAATTAAACCCAGATTTTGCAGTTGAAATCTATTACAAGAAAAAAATGCTGCAAAGACAAGCGTTTGCTTGATATTTTAATCTCCACATAATTCATTATGCTTTCGTCCAAAATATCGGCTCAAACACCCGTCTTTATTGCCTTTTTTCCTTTCATCACGATTCCAACTGCAAAATCCGGGTTAAACCTGTTCAATAACAATATAAAAAAAGGCAATCTTCGTTGATTGCCTTTTTTATTTCCTTACTATCCCCACAATGATGGAGGATAAATTTTTTCGTTCACCAAACGATCAATACTTTCTTTTACGCCAGGCGCATCTTCTTTGTATGTTACCCCAAACCATTTTGAAGTGGTTGGTATCACCTTGATTTGATTGTTCTCCCTTGTAATAAAATCATCAGCAATAATCGGAATAAAGAATTCTGATTTAATATTACTGGTATTTTGAGCAACAAAAGATTCAAATAGTTTTTGAGTCGGCCCGAAAGCTGAAGGATGAAAGCACCAGAAATTCATCGAAACGCTGGAATCTCCAGGAACTTCGGAAAGCGTCCCATTTTCTTCATATACTACTTTTCCCGATGAATCTTTATATATTTTGGTACACTCTTTAATTGATATCAAATTCTGCTGATCATCTACTTTACAAACTCCACGACTTACTGTTCCGTGTTCACTTAAAGTCATGTCGAGCTGATAGCCAATTATTGCATAGGTATTTTCATTGCAGGCAGAATTAAGGAAAGCTGCGGCTTTAACGAAGGCATCAGTGCCATAATAGTCATCTGCATTAATTACGGCAAATGGCTCTTTAACAGCAGTTGCGGCGCACAACACAGCATGACCGGTTCCCCAGGGCTTAGTTCTTTCTGGGTTTAAATACTCTTTGCTGATGTAGGAATCCATTTCCTGATACACATAATCCACTTCTATTTTACCTTCCAGTTTATTTCCAAAATTGGATTTGAAAGAATCCGCAAAATCTTTTCTGATGATAAAAACCACTTTTCCAAAGCCGGCCTTTATTGCATCATAGATTGAATAATCCATAATTGTTTCTCCTGAAGGACCAAATCCCTCGGTCTGTTTCATACTTCCATAACGACTGGCCATCCCTGCTGCCAAAATTAGTAATGTAGGTTTCATAATTATACTGCTAAATTGTGTTTGCATTTTTAAACCCAGATTTTGCAGTTGAAATCTATTACAAGAAAAAAATGCTGCAAAGACAAGCGTTTGCTTGATATTTTGATCTCTACATAATTCATTATGCTTTCGTCCAAAATATCGGCTCAAACACCCGTCTTTATTGCCTTTTTTCCTTTCATCACGATTCCAACTGCAAAACCCAGGTTTAAATTACCGGTGCGAAAATAATAAATACTTTTTTAATCTATCAAAATGATTGCCAAATTAGCAAGCATAAAAATCGACACGATTTCCGCTCCTTTTCTTAAAGAAAAAGAAATTGAGCTCTTGGTGGCAAGACTTGACTTAATACATCCGGTAGTTTCTGGCAATAAACTTTTCAAACTTCATTATTTTATTGAGGCCGCTAAATCAACAAACAAAGCCACCATTGTCACCTTAGGTGGAGCTTATTCAAATCATCTTGCGGCCACTGCTTTTCATTGTCGTTCTGTGGGATTGAAAAGTATTGGATTGGTGAGAGGAGAATCGCCAGCAAAAAAATCGCATACACTTTTGATTTGCGAAGAATATGGAATGCAACTTATTTTTTTAGACAGAAAAGAATATCCACTTATTAACGAAGACCGGATTACGAAATTGCTGAATATTATCCCTTCTGAATTTGTGTTTATTCCTGAAGGCGGCTATGATCCATTAGGCGCTAAAGGGGCGTCAATGATTATGACTGAATTAAATGACCTGAATGCTACCCATGTTTGTACTGCAACAGGAACCGCTACTACTTTAGCTGGGATAATAAGCAGCGCAAGCGATAATACTAAAATTATTGCGGTGCCTGTTTTAAAAGGCATGACTGATCTTGAAGAAAGAATTAGTTTCCTTTTAAACAATAAGCCGTATAACAAGCCGTTAATTTTAAATGAATACCATTTCGGAGGATATGCAAAAAAAACAGATGCCCTTATACAATTCATGAATGATTTTTATAAGGACTACCGCATACCTACAGATTTTGTTTATACCGGCAAAATGATGTTTGCAATAACTGAAAAAATAAAAACAGATTACTTCCCTGAAAGAAGCCGCATTTTATGCCTGCATACAGGTGGCTTGCAAGGCAACGATTCTTTACCGGAAAATACTTTAGTTTTTTAATTCAAATTTCATCCGTTTATATTTGCAAAACTAAAAATCAAAAATATTGAGTAACCAAATTTTCGGTTGAAGGATTTTTTTAGCAAAATGAAAAAACTTAGTTGCCATTTTTTATTCTTTTTTGTAATCGGAAACCTATCAGTATCCGGCCAGAAAGTGCTGCCTTCAATTAGCGTTAAAAATCTGAATGGGAAAATTATAGTAAGCTGGCTGAATGAATACCAAAAACCCATTCAAAATATCCTTATTCAGCGGTCTTATGACAGCTTAAAAAATTACTCTACAATTGGAACGGTATTAAACCCACAGAATGCCGAAAATGGCTATCCTGATAATGCCCCTCCTTATAATAAAATGTATTACCGGCTGGCCATTACTTTTGAAGGAGGTACTTATGAAATAGGTAAGCCCGCCAGGCCCGTTAAAGATATGCCTGAACTTGAATCCATGGATATCAGAAACTATCCCAAAGAAGAAGTGATCATAAAAGATAATACCAGTCTGGTTAACACAGAAACAACAACTCCCAAAAAAGATACAGCTGATCTTAAACCGAATAAGACAGAAATAAAAAATAAAAAAGATCAAAATAAAGTAAAGACTGCAGTAATAACTCCCGCAGACTCGTCTCAAATAAAAGCGGTCCTAATTACTCCAAAAAAAATAATTGAAACCGCATTTCCCAGTAGCAGAATATTTACTTCAAAACAAAACATCGTTGTCATTCACCTTACGGATATTAATTCAAAAAAATACAGTATCCGTTTTTATGATGAAGATGAAAAATTGATTTTTGAAATAAAAAAAATCACAGAAGATTATTTATACGTAGAAAAATCCAACTTTATTCATGCCGGATGGTTCCGATTTGAAATCTATGAAGATGGGATTATTTTTGAAAAGAATAAAGTTTTAATCAGTAAGGATAAATCAAAAACGAATAACTAAACATTAAGATTTACCTCAAATACCTGTTCGAAATTGTTTTTTATTTTTGCTTTAACTTCATCCATATCAATAGTTTTGCCTAGTTCTTTTTCAAGCGAGGTGACTTGTTTATTGACGATTCCACAGGGAACAATATTATTGAAATAATCAAGGTTGGTATTTACATTCAAAGCAAATCCGTGCATTGTTATCCAGCGGCTGCACCTCACTCCTATTGCACAGATTTTTCGCTCTTTTCCAGGAACTTCACTTTCTATCCAAACTCCTGTTTCGCCTTTGCTTCTTTCGCCCACAATACCATACTCAGCGACCGTGCGAATGATAACTTCTTCTACATTTCTCAGGTAAACGCCGATATCAGTTTTGAATTTTTCTAGATCCATTATTGGATAACCTACAATTTGACCAGGACCGTGGAAAGTAATATCGCCCCCTCTGTTAGTTCTGAAAAAATCGATCCCTTTACTTAACATTTCTTCATTGGTGAGTAATACATTGGCAATATTCCCGCTTTTTCCTAAAGTATACACGGTACTATGTTCACAAAGGATAAAATGATTGGTTGTGGGCAAACTAAAAGAATCCTGATTTTGTTCGGCTTTTCGGGCTTGTGTTTTTATTTCAACATTATGCAATAGCAGTCTTTCCTGATAGTCCCAGGCCGACTTATAATCGATTATTCCCAGATCTGTAAATATTACCTGTTGCTTATCCAATGCTTTAATTTAATTTGCAAAGGTATTTTTTTTATCGATTGAGAAATCGTCATCATTCAGGTTTGCATTTAAATGATTTTCTGACGAAACACGGAACTTATTTTCTTTAAACACTGGAATTATAATTTTATCACAAAATGAATAACGAAATAGAAGAAGACTTATCAGAATCAGAAGAGTTGTATGAGAAATTATCGCTGATTATAGACAAAGGCCAGGAACCATTACGTATTGATAAGTTCTTAATGGCAAGAGTTGAAGGCGCGACCAGAAATAAAATTCAGCAAGCCATTGAAAACGAAATGGTGTTGGTAAATGATGCTCCAATAAAAAACAATTATAAAATTAAAGCGGGTGACCGAGTTTTAATTTTAGACAATAAAAACCCGGAAAGCTCGGAAATTGTTCCTCAGGATATCCCTCTGAACATAGTTTATGAAGATGATGATCTTTTTATATTAAACAAACCTGTGGGCATGGTTGCACATCCGGGAAGTGGAAATCCAGATCGCACTTTGCTTAATGCGGCGGCTTTTCATTTGAAAAAACAAGCGCCTGAATTAGATGACACTTCACTCCCAAGATATGGCCTTGTTCACCGTATAGATAAAAACACAAGCGGTTTGATGGTGATGGCAAAAACACAAAAAGCCATGACTGAACTGGCGAAGCAATTTTACGACCATACCGTTCACAGAAGATATGTAGCTCTTGTATGGGGAAATTTTGATGAGAACGAAGGCACTATTGTTGCACATGTTGGCCGACATCAAAAACTCAGAAAATTATTTACCGCATATCCCGAAGGTGATCATGGAAAAGAAGCTATCACCCATTATAAAGTACTGGAACGATTTAACTATGTAACACTTGTGGAATGCAGGCTTGAAACAGGAAGAACACATCAGATCAGAGTGCATATGCAGTATATCGGCCATCCATTATTCAGTGATGATTTTTATGGTGGCGACAGAATTGTAAAGGGAACGGTGTATACAAAATACAAACAATTCGTCGACAACTGTTTTTCGATATGCCCACGACAAGCCCTACACGCAAAAGAACTGGGTTTTGTACATCCTACTACCAAAGAAAATACTTTATTTACCAGCGATCTCCCTGAAGACATGGAATTACTTATTGAAAAATGGAGAAAATACAGTCAGTTTAAAAATGCAGAAGAATAATAACGCTGAAACTTTTGGACCAGACCCTGAATTGCTGATTCAGTTAATGACGATGAAAATGCCATTCGGAAAATACAATGGAACTATTTTGAGAAATCTTCCTGTAAGTTATCTTGAATGGTTTAATCGCAAGGGTTTTCCTAAAGGGAAACTGGGGATTTTATTGCAGACCATTTATGAGATAAAATTGAATGGACTAGAGTTCTTACTGGACGGACTGAAAAGATGATTTTTATTTTCCCTATTTAATTATTCGAAGTCAAATAACGTTGCAGTAAACACGCCTCTCTCCCGTTTTTTAAAAATCGCTTTCCAGTTGCCGTTATATCTTATCAGCGAAGGCACCGTTAAATTTTCGAATCGGGTCATCTGTACTTCCATGTTTACGTTGAAGTCGTAGAACCCTGCATCATAACTCAGTGAATAATTTCTTGCCACTACTTCAAATGTACTGTCATTGAACCATGTAGTCATTTCATCAAGTACTACATCATCTTCTTTCCCTGGCTTTACTTTTTGTTTACACACAAAGCAGCTTGTTGAATTATAATAATCCATATCAATAGATATGTCATAGTTCTCCACTACCCTGTCATCGAATATGGCCGTCTTTCCACTCATAAATGGAAGTCCGGAGATTTTTTTTCCGGGATTAAAAAACAACATTTTTAATTGTTCTTTATGTTTTTCCAATCCTTTTTTTTCTTTAACTGAAAAATACGAATCACCTATAATGTTATTCTCGCCACAAACTTTACCCGAAGTAAAAAACAATGAAGCATACAATTGAGCTGTGTAATAATTATAATTCTGTTTGTCGTCATAGAAATTTCCGGAGTGTACTTCTTCTATTGTCTGCATGGTTCTGCAGTCGTTTTGTCTTGTTTGTTTTGTCTTGCTGTGTAAATAAGCAATTTGTTTTTCGTTATCACCAAACATTCTAACATCATTGATAGCACTGTATCCGAGCATACGAAGATTTTTAAATGCTTTATAAAAACTCGTATCCGACTTTACTCTTTCGATAAAAGAGGGCACATTTAATTTCGTATCAATAACTACAGGAGAAAGTGTTACATAATGATTATCTACACTAATGACAGTATCTTTTTTTTGTTGTGCGGGTAAGTGGGAATAAATAAGTACACTGAAAAATAACACAGAAAATCTTTTCATGAGGTTATCTATTTATTAAATAACATCCTGTAGTCTGATTTTATTTTCCCTTTGCTGATATCATCGAGTTTTCTTTTCAGCAACGTTCTTTTAAGGGGAGAAATGTAATCTATAAAAAGCTTTCCGTCTAAGTGATCATATTCATGCAAAATGATTCTTGCCGTCAATCCATTAAATGTTTTTTCATGAAAATCAAAATGCTCGTCTTCGAATTCAATGGTTACCGTTTGATGCCTCATGACATCTTCTCTGATTTTTGGAATACTCAAACAACCTTCATTATAGCTCCATTTTTGTCCATCAAGAGCAGTGATATGAGCATTAATAAACACGCCTTTAATACCAGGCTCGTCAGGATATGTACCTTTTTCATCTTCCTCCTGATTGTCAAAAATCTGCTCACTATCCATCACAAATAATCTTATGTCTTTATTAATCTGAGGAGCTGCCAAACCCACGCCATTGGTGCTGTACATGGTTTCCTGCATATCTGCAATCAATTGTTTCAAACCTGGATAATCAGGATCAATATCAACAGCTAATTTTCTAAGTATCGGAGAGCCATAAGCAACGATAGGTAAAATCATGAAAGTGTTTTATATAAGTGCAAATGTAAATTATAAAATCTAAAAAAATGTTTGACATTTTTCACCCGAGACTTTGTAAATATTCTTGAAGCAAAATAGTTGCGGCAATTTCATCAACCAGTTTTTTATCTCTTCGGTCTTTCTTTTTTAAACCCATCTGCAACATAGCGTCTTTGGCCATTTTGGAAGTAAACCTTTCATCTACATCTTTAACCGGAATCAGGGGAAATTCTTTTATGATAGAGGCAATAGCTTTTTTTGCCAGTGGTGTTCCATGGGTATCTGATTCATCCCAGTTTTTTGGCAGCCCTACCAGAATCAATTCTACTTGTTCTTCTTTAATATATTTCTTCAAAAAAGGAATCAGTTCGGCAGAAGCAATTGTAGTTAGGCCTGTAGCAATAATCTGCAAAGGATCAGTAACCGCAATTCCCGTTCTTTTTCCGCCATAATCTATTGCCATTATTCTCGCCATAGTGATTGTTTAAGATTTTAAAAAAATATCCAGTATCACAAAAAAAGCAAACACCACTGATGCTATTCCGTTTGCTGTCATAAATGCAATGTTAACCCTACGCAAATCATCAGGCTTAACTATAGAATGCTGATAAATGAGCATACCCATAAATAAGAACGCTCCAATCCAGAAATAAATAGAATTCAGATAAACAATCCCTACCGTAATGATCAGTAAAGCTGTAATCAAATGTAAAAAAGAAGAGAGCTGCAATGCTTTTTTCTTGCCCAACAATGCAGGTATAGAATTTAAATTATTTTTCTTGTCAAATTCTTCATCTTGTAAAGCATAAATAATATCAAAACCACTTACCCAGGTTAGCACCAAAAGAGAAATCAACACTGGAAGGATTTTAAAAACACCCGTCACTGCAACAAACGCCCCAATTGGCGCCAAACTTAAGCCCAGTCCAAGTATAAGATGACATAGCGCTGTAAATCTTTTTGTGTAAGAATAAAAAAGCACCACAAATAATGCAACAAAACTTAAATAGAAACAAAGTTTATTTATTGCATAAGTACAAGCCACAAAAAGCAAACAACAAAACAATGTAAATATTAGTGCATTTTGGGGGCTGATTACTCCTGAAGGAATTTCTCTTACTGCTGTGCGGGGATTTATTGCATCTATTTTATAATCAAGATAGCGGTTAAATGCCATCGCTGCACTTCTTGCAAACACCATACATAATACCACAAGGATCAAAAAGTACATTACGGAATTAATTCCCAAAATATTTTTTTCGAGCGACAAATGATTTGAATGCAGAAACTGTACCCCCAAAAAAAATCCAATCATTGCAAATGGCATTGCGAAAATAGTATGCGAGAATTTTATTAAGGAAAGGTATTTTTTTATGGTTGTCATTAAATCTAAAATTGTTTTGTAGCCCCCTCAATCCCCCAAGAGGGGAAATCATTGGCCGTTTATTGCTTGTTGTTGAGTTTTCTCAGCAATGTCTCCTGTAAGGGACGTTGCGTATTTATATTGACAAGTATAATTAGTTATTTTCAATACCACTTTCATTAAAAAAGATGGTGAATCTGAAAACATATCAGGAACATATTGAAACGCTTAAACAACATTAACTCATCAAATTTTCTTTCATCCTCGTTCTTATAATCTCCCACAACACCACACCAGCGGCGGTTGCGATATTTAAAGAATGTTTCATTCCAAGTTGAGGAATTTCAATACAACCATCACATGCAATAATTGTTTCCTGCTCAACGCCGGTTACTTCATTTCCAAAAACAACTGCAATTTTTTTATCTGTTTCGAATTTCAATTGCTCGAGCGACAAACTGTCTTTTACTTGTTCAACGGCATAAACAGTATATCCAATGGATTTCAGATGAGCAATGGCTTCTTTCGCACTTATGAAATATTGCCATTCAACAGTATCTTCGGCACCTAAAGCCGTTTTTTTTATTTCTTTGTGGGGAGGACGTGCGGTGTATCCTGTGAGATAAATGCCTTCCAACAAAAATGCATCTGATGTACGGAATACACTTCCTACATTATAGGCGCTTCTGATATTTTCCAGAACAGCAATAACCGTAGTTTTTTCTGAACGTTTGAATTCTTCAGGAGATTTGCGGTTGAGCTCATCCATGCTTAATTTTTGCATGATGCAAATGTACGTCAACCTTCAATTAAATTAAGCGGTTGGTTTTTATATAGCTGCTTTCGAAACGCTGTCATTTGTCAAAGCAAGAGAATGTTCTTTTGCTGCTCTTACAAAACTCACAAAAATTGGATGTGGATTTTCAACAGTGCTTTTTAATTCAGGATGATACTGAACCCCTATAAAAAAAGGATGATTGGCTAATTCAATAATTTCTACCAACCCACTTTCTGTATTTTTTCCACTAGGAATCATGCCGGAATTAATATAATCATTAATGAAATTATTATTGAACTCCCAGCGATGACGATGCCTTTCACTGATTACTTCTTTTTGATAAATGCGATGAGCCAGACTTCCTTCATTTATACTACAAGGATAAGCACCAAGCCTCATTGTACCTCCTTTGTTTTTTACTTTTTTTTGTTCTTCCATCAAAGCGATTACAGGATGCGTAGTATTTGCATTCATTTCAGTAGAATGCGCATCAGTCCAACCGAGAACATTTCTGGCAAATTCAATAACTGCCATTTGCATGCCGAGGCAGATTCCAAAAAAAGGCAGTTTATTTTCTCTGGCAAATTTCACGGCTTCTATTTTTCCTTCTACACCTCTGGATCCAAAACCCGGTGCTACCAGCAAACCATCCAGTCCTTTTAATTTCTCAGATACGTTAGTATCGTTGATATGTTCGCTATGAACATTTACAATTTGCACTTTGCATTGATTGACGGAACCTGCATGAACAAAAGCTTCCAGGATTGATTTGTAAGCATCCTGCAACTCCACATACTTGCCAATAAGTCCGATTGTAATTTTATGTTTGGGATGTTTTAATTTATCGAGAAAAGTCGTCCATTTGCTAAGCTCAGGAGCTTCATATTTATCAATATGTAATTTCTTAAGCACAATAATATCGAGTCCTTCGTGCAGCATTTTTATAGGAACTTCATAAATAGTGCTGGCATCAATTGCTTCAATTACTGCTTCAGGTTTTACATTACAGAATAAAGCAATCTTTCTTTTTAATTCATTATTTAAAGGATGTTCAGTTCTGCAGACAATCACATTCGGATGAACGCCTTCCTGACTCAGCATGCGAACACTATGTTGAGTAGGTTTGGTTTTGAGTTCTTTAGCAGCTTTGAGGTAAGGAATTAAAGTAAGGTGAACAACAATGCAATCTTCCTCCGGCAATTCCCATTGAATCTGCCTAACGGCTTCCACAAAAGGCAAGCTTTCTATATCCCCAACTGTGCCGCCTAATTCGGTAATAACCAAATCAAACTCTCCGGTATTTCCCAGCAGCATCATTCTGCGTTTAATCTCATCAGTTATGTGAGGTACTACCTGAACAGTCTTTCCTAAATAATCTCCCTGACGCTCTTTGTTAATGACGGTTTGATAGATCCTGCCTGTTGTTACATTATTCGCCTGTGATGTAGGAATATTCAGGAACCTTTCGTAGTGGCCCAGATCAAGATCGGTTTCAGCACCATCATCTGTTACGTAACATTCGCCATGTTCATAAGGATTGAGTGTTCCCGGATCCACATTAATGTAAGGATCAAACTTTTGAATAGTTACTTTTAATCCTCTTGCCTGAAGAAGTTTCGCTAATGACGCAGCAATAATTCCTTTACCCAAAGAAGAAGTAACTCCACCTGTAACAAAAATGTATTTGGCCATTTATCTGATAATTAAAAATGATTACAGCGATTAACAACATAAATACAAAATCAATCAGAAATTGATCCTTTATTAACCCGTAATAATTAAAGTAAAAAAAACGACCGAGGGATGCAAAATATCCTAGAGGTCATTCAAAGATAGGACGATTTTTCGGGCGAAGAAAATTTGAAGGGATTATTTTGAAAAATATTTTATGAAACTCAGTGATATCAATGCTTCTGTTGAAGAATATTTTCCAGCGCTTCATCATATACTTTTTTCCAATATTCAATTTCTCCCCATTGTTCATCGTTTACCACCACATTTTTAAGGGCTACTTTTCCTATTTTCAAAACAGGAATACCATTTTCGATTGCAGACTGAATAAACCTATCCTGATTTGATTCATTAACAGAAACAACCACTCTGCCCTGGGCTTCCCCAAACCAATAGGCGTCTTTTCTGATGTCTGAAACAGCCTGATTTACCTCAAATCCCAAACATTTATTAAAGGCACTTTCCAATAAACAAATCATCAATCCTCCTTCGCTGATGTCATGTGCAGATTCAATTGATTTTTCACGAATAAGTTTCATCACAAGCTGTTGCATATCAAACTCCTCCTGTAAATCAAAATATGGAGCCGGCGAAAATTCCTCTCCAACGCATTTATGTAAATATTCTGAGGAATTAATATCATTTTTAATGTGACCAATAACATAAATAGTGTCGCCTGCATTTTTAAAGTACATGGTCATCTTCTCATCAATGCTTTCTAATAAACCCACCATCCCTATCGTTGGCGTGGGATAAACCGGTCCGTCAGGAGACTGATTATAAAAACTCACATTGCCACCAGTAACGGGGGTATCAAATTTTATGCAAGCCTCTCCCATTCCTTTAATTGCCTCTACAAATTGATAATACACTTCGGGGTCGTAAGGATTTCCAAAATTCAGACAATTGGTTACCCCAAGCGGTTGCCCTCCACTGCAGACGATATTCCTTGCAGATTCTGCTACCGCAATCATGGCGCCTATATAAGGATCAGCAAAAACATACCTGCTGTTACAATCCGTAGTAAGTGCAAGTGCTTTGTTGGTTGGCTTTGCAATAACTACAGCAGCATCACTGGGTTCATTCGTATTGGTATTTCCAGTTCCAACCATACTGTCGTATTGATTATAAACCCAGCGCTTACTCGCAATATTAGGAATGGCAATAAGCTGTTCGGTAACAGATTTTAAATCTTCAGGTACCTTAATTTTATCGGAGTTAAACAAAGCTATTTTGGATAAATATTCAGGTCTTTTAAAAGCTCTTTCATATTGAGGGGCACCTCCACCTAAGACCAGTTCTTCTGCAGGAATAACCGCTTCCACAATGCCATTCATATAAAAATGGAGCAATCCGTCATTTGTAACATCCCCAATATGGCTACAGGGCAAATCCCATTTTTCAAAAACATCCAGTACCGCTTGCTCTTTACCTTTTTCTACTACCAGCAACATTCTTTCCTGACTTTCACTTAATAAAAGCTCCCAGGCTTTCATTCCTTGCTGACGAGTGGGAACTTTATCCAGATGAATGATCATTCCCGATTTCCCTTTAGCACTCATTTCTGCAGTAGAGCAAATAATACCGGCTGCACCCATATCCTGCATTCCTACGACAGCTCCAGTTTGAATGACTTCCAAACAAGCCTCCAGTAATTTTTTTTCCTGAAATGGATCTCCAACTTGAACTGCAGGCAAATCCCCTGCACTGTCTTTGGTAATTTCGGCACTGGCAAAAGAAGCTCCTCCAATACCATCTTTTCCTGTAGCACTGCCTACAAAGAAAACTGGATTCCCAGGGCCCTCAGCAATTGCAGAAACTGTTTCTCCATTTTTCACAATGCCCACACTCATGGCATTAACCAATGGATTGGTATGATAACAGGTTTCAAAATAGATTTCACCACCAACAGTAGGCACTCCGAAACAATTGCCATAATGCCCGATTCCGTGAACAATACCTGAAAGCAAATGCTGCGTTTTTGCT
The DNA here is from genome assembly GCA_943333125.1 of Chitinophaga pinensis. Classification (GTDB taxonomy): domain Bacteria; phylum Bacteroidota; class Bacteroidia; order Chitinophagales; family Chitinophagaceae; genus Ferruginibacter; species Ferruginibacter pinensis_D. The sequence continues at coordinate 31,431 of CALQSB010000011.1, read as the reverse complement.
TCCGTCAATTTTCCAAATCTCAAAGAATTTAATGAGGCAATAGGCCGGGCGCCCATTGTGAAAATATCTCTGTTAATACCTCCCACACCTGTAGCCGCTCCCTGAAAAGGCTCTATAGCAGAGGGATGATTATGTGATTCGATTTTAAATACGACGCCGTATCCATCCCCAATATCCATTAATCCCGCATTTTCCTCGCCGGCTTTCACGAGCATTTTCTTTCCGTCACGAGGCAATGTTTTTAACCACTTGATAGAATTCTTGTAACTGCAATGCTCGCTCCACATTCCGCTGAATGCGCAGAGTTCCGTAAAATTCGGAGTCCTTCCCAATTTTATTTTTATTGATTCAAATTCTTCAGCAGTGATTCTGAGTTGCGCAGCCGTTTGTACAGAGATTTCCATAATGATGTAAAAGTGAAAGTGTGAGATTTGTACGCAAAATTAATAAGTACTCAATTGATGCAATATTAAATATTCGCAATTATTTTAACTAACTTCCCACATAAAAAACGGCTTTGCATTATCTTCTTTTTTTTCTTTATCTTATTCTTAGCGGACTGATATTGATCAGAATCCCTTTCGTTAAAGGATGTGGACTGAATAAAAAGACTATTATAGCCTTGTTTATAATAAAAATTTCTGCCGGTGTAACACTGAGTTTGGTAGCATACCATTTTTCAGCCTTAAATGATTATCAGGTTTTGAATAAAGACGGCATCACTGAATATCATTTGCTGGCAAAGAATCCAAAAGATTTTTTTCTGAATATTTTTTACTCCCCTTACCAAAATGCTTATGGCGGCTATTTTGATGCTGTTGGCTCCTATTGGAATGATCTTAGAACTAATATTATTATTAAAATCCTTGCTATTATTAATTTAATAAGCAAAGGCGATTTTTATATTAATCTTCTAATGTTCAACTTCGTTGGATTTTTAGGACATATTGCACTCTTCAGATTATTTTCTTCTATTTATCCAAATCAAAAAAAAATAATTATTTTCTGTAGCTTCTTAATTCCTACTACCCTTTATTTTTCTTCTGGAATTCATAAAGACCTGATTGTATTTACTGCACTGGCATTCTATTGTTATGGTTTATATTTTTCATTAACCCAATCATTCAACAAAAAAAGATTTATACTAACGCTGTTCTCGTTTTTTCTCTTATTACTTATGAGAAATTTCCTGGCCGTATTGCTGGTTCCTTCTACTTTGGGATTTATTATTGTAATTAAAAAGAAGTTAAGGCCGGCAATAACATTTGCGGCAATTTATTTGTCAGGAATTATTTTTATTATTATTTCCGGGATTTTTTTAAAAGACTTTCAGCCCTTAAAAATTATCAGCAGCAGACAGGAAGAATTTCTAAAGTTACCCAAAGCAAATTCTCAGATTGATGTAAACAAGCTTTACCCTACGATAAATAGTTTTGCCCATAATTTACCGCAAGCAATCAATCATGGATTTTTACAACCTTATATTTGGAAGTCAGGCAGCATGATTTCATTTTTGCCTGCACTGGAATTATTTTTAATACAGGCCCTTGTTTTTATTGCCATTTTTATTAAAAGGAAAAAAGTTCAATTCTGGAAGCCTTTTACTGTTTTTTGCTTTAGCTTCTCCATTTCCATGTTTATAATCATTGGGTTTATTATTCCCAATACGAATACTATTGTCAGGTACAAAAGCCTGTTTCTTCCCTTTGTGTTAACTCCGGTAATGTGCCTCATTGCTGTTAAAAAAGAAAAGCAATCAAATACATTATTTTTATAAATATGTAACTTTTATTTGCGGATAGCTTCATTTTTTAAAATATTTATTGATTTTTTATTGATTTTTTGAATCTAAATATGTTATTTTGTGTCTTAAATCAAATAAAAATGGAATCATTAAGGTATACCGCCATAAAAAACGTTTCTAAAAATGCTATTGTTTTAGAATCAAAACCATCAGAAAAAATAACTTCTATTTTCAATGAGAACGTATTTACTTTAAAAAAAGCCCGTCATTATCTGAGTGAAGATGCTTATAAAAGTCTGATGGCATCCACAAGAGGTGGCAAAAAAATAGACCGCACCATGGGTGGCAATATTGCCAACGGTTTAAAAGCATGGGCCGAAGAAAAAGGCGTCACCCATTTTACCCATTGGTTTCAGCCATTAACAGGGTTGTCTGCTGAAAAGCATGATTCATTTTTTACTTTAAAAGGCGATGGCACTCCTATTCAGGAATTTGATGGTGCTGCTTTAATTCAGCAGGAACCGGATGCTTCTTCATTTCCAAGCGGAGGTTTAAGGGCTACTTTTGAAGCCAGAGGATATACTGCCTGGGATCCTTCATCCCCTGCATTTATTATGGAAACCGGACAGGGCAAAACCTTGTGCATCCCTACTATTTTCGTTTCTTATACCGGAGAATCATTAGATACCAAAACACCATTGCTGAAGGCTATTGTTGCTTTAGATAAAGCTGCGGTTGATGTATGTCAGTATTTCGATAAAAATATTTCAAAAGTAAATGCCACTTTAGGCTGGGAACAGGAATACTTTGTTATTGATGCAGGATTAGCTACAGCAAGACCTGATTTGGTACTTACTGGCAGAACTGTTTTTGGACATGCTCCTGCAAAAGGTCAGCAATTGGAAGATCATTATTTCGGTGCTATTCCAGAGCGCGTTTATGCATTCATGAAAGACTTCGAAAAAGAATCTTACAAACTGGGAATTCCTTTAAGAACAAGGCATAATGAAGTTGCTCCAGCTCAATTCGAGTGTGCTCCAATTTATGAAGAAATCAATCTGGCTGTTGACCATAACACGTTATTAATGGACATTATGACCAGAGTAGCAAAGCGTCATAACCTGATTGTATTGCTGCACGAAAAACCATTCGCCGGAATAAACGGAAGTGGCAAACACAACAACTGGAGCATGGCTACGGATACTGGCGTAAATTTACTGGCACCAGGCAAAACGCCTAAAACAAATCTGATGTTCCTTGCTTTCTTTGTGAACACCATAAAAGCGGTACATGATTACTCAGAATTAATACGTGCTTCAATTGCGAGTGCGAGTAACGATCACCGTTTAGGCGCTAACGAAGCTCCTCCTGCAATCATTTCAATATTCATAGGAAAATACCTGACCGACGTATTAAATCAAATTGAAAAAAGAGTAGGCAGCAAATTTGATGAAACAGATGAAGCTATGCTGAAACTGGATATTCATAAGAGCATACCTGAATTAATGCTGGATAATACCGATCGCAACCGCACCTCTCCTTTTGCATTCACTGGAAACAAATTCGAATTCCGTGCAGTGGGATCTTCTGCTAATTGCGCAGGCCCAATGACAGTATTGAATACCGTTATGGCAGAAACGCTTAAGCATTTTAAAACAGAGGTAGATACTTTAATTGATAAAGGCGAAAAGAAAGAAGTAGCTATTATGCAAATCATTCAGAAGTATATTGTGGAGAGTAAAAAAGTTTTATTTGAAGGTGATGGATACAGTGAGGAATGGGAAAAAGAAGCGGAAAAAAGAGGATTGCCTAATATTAAAACAACGCCAGTTTCACTTGATGCTTACAGTGCACAAAAAGCAAAAAAACTTTTTGAAGACCATAATATTTACAACCATCTTGAACTCGAAGCGAGACACGAGATTATGCTTGAAGAATATATCAAGAAAGTGCAGATTGAAGCCCGTGTGATGGGCGATCTGGCTTCCACATCAATAATCCCTTCTGCGTTGAAATATCAGAACAGCCTGATTGAAAATATCAGAGGCATCAAAGAAGTTGGGTTAGCGGCTTCGGCTTATGAAAGCCAGAAGGTAATTCTTGAGAAAATATGCGAACATATAAATGCCATCAGTCAAAATGTAACGTCAATGATTGATGCCCGTAAAAAAGCCAATGAAATAAAAGACACCAGAGACCGAGCTATTGCTTATTGCGACGAAGTAAAAGAAAAGCATTTCGATGTGATCAGATATCATGCCGATAAGCTTGAACTGATTGTTGATGACAGCCTTTGGCCTTTACCAAAATACAGAGAATTATTATTTTTAAGATAATATTCACATTTAATTAAAATTCCTCCTACTTTAGGATGAATTTTAATTTTATCTTTAGCGCCATTAAAAATAAATCTTTTACCAATGTTGTAAATTATTTATTGCAACTAATTTTATTTACAATAATAAAAAAACAAAAATGAAAAAAACAATCTCTATTGCCCTGCTGGCGCTTATAGCAACAAGCGGATTCAGTCAAACTAAAAAATCAAAAAAAGATGCGGCTACAACTGTTGCGCCTGCTGCTGCTGTTGCAGCTGTTCCTACTGATGCAACTACCGCTGCAGTAAAAACTGCCCCTCCTTTAACAGAAGATCAAAAAAAACAAATAAAAGGAATCAATAAAGATTTCAAATCGTCAAAAGAAAAAGTAGAAGCTGATGCAACCCTAAGTGCAGATCAAAAAAAATCTCAGATAAAAGAACTTTCAAAAGCAAAATCAAATAAAATAAAAGGCATTGTAACTCCAGAGCAATATCAGGAAATGAAAGCTAGTCATAAAGAAAAAAATAAAGAATAACTTTAACCCAGATTATGAGATATTCCCTGACCTTATGTCTTTTGTTGATTGTAATGCAGGGAATATCTCAATCCTCTGTTAATAAATATCAGTTTATAGATAATTTTATCCTTGAATTAGGCCCTTTAGAAAAAGAGAATGTCGCTACAATTACTGATACCCTAACTTCTTCTTTCACCGATAAAGACAAAAAAGCTCGGGCTATTTATACTTGGATTGCCCAATACATAGATCTAGATCCAAAAGCCTCCCGCACCAACGACGATAAAAATACCAAACCAGAAAATGTAATTCAATTCAGAAAATCATCGCCACTTGGTTTTGCTCTTTTGTTTCAGGAAATGTGCAGCCAGGCCGATATCCGTTGCTTGGTCGTTGATGGATATGTAAAATATAATACCGAAAATATTAATAACTTACCGGACGCCGTTAACTACTCCTGGAATGTAGTACAATTAGGAACAAGCCCTAACGAATGGTATTATGTTGATGCAGCCAAAGCAAGTGGATATCTGGATAAGAAACAAACATTATTTACCCGGAAATTCTCAGGGGAATATTTCTTTTCCAATAAACCCGTTTTTAATTTGGAACATTTCCCCGACAATCAAGCCTGGCTTTTGGGTGAAGGCACCCGAAACATAAAAGAGTTTTACTCACTTCCATTGATACACGATGGCGCTTATAAACTTACTCTTTCAAAACCCAATCCTTCAAACGGACTTATCAAAACCAAACCTAATGACGCCAACTTATTCAGTTTTAAAACAAATGACGCGTCTAACATCAACAACATTTCCATCATTTTAGGAGAAGGTGCTAAACAACAAAAGCCAGAAAGAATCAACTTTACCACAAAAGGAAACGAAATATTTTTCAGCTACAAGTTTAAGAAAGAAGAAACTTTTGCTATGAAAATAATTGTTGAAGGAATGGATCTAATGACTTATGTGATAGAATGTTCAGAATAAAATCTCTTATACAAAACCTGAATGATTAATATTCTTTACCCACCGTTGAAACGGTGGGCTTCGTTGAAACGGTGGGCTTCGTTGAAACGGTGGGCTTAAATGGAAATTAAAAAATCCCTCTACTAGATCAATACCTTTTGATAACTACAAATTTATTGGTCAATAAATTAGCAAATAACTTATACGCCCCCGTTACACCTGCAGGCAATTGCCTGAAAAAAGAAATCCCTGTATAAATAAATCTACCTTTCCCATAATTTGCTACGATTAAGCTGCCATCATTTTCTACCTCCGATGGATCCTTACTACTTAATAATTTCACATAATTGGAGTCTACATCGCCTGCATGGTAAATGCTTCTTTCCTGAATCCAACCATTGAAATCCAAGTCAGTGATTTTGTTTGGCGCATTAAAAACAGGGTGATCTGGAACCAAAATATTCATTTTTGCATTTTCGTCGGTAACCCTGTTTCTGGTGATATTAAAAGGATAAGGAGCAATTTTTGCTTTTACAGGCCCCAACTGATTGCTGGTATTGTATTGAACCAATAATACTCCGCCATCTTTTACATAATTCATAAGTACTTCGTAGTAATCATTCAGCCATTCGTTGGTATTGTATGCGCGCACACCTGTAATAACCGCATCAAATTGTTTTAGGTTCGACTTAGTGATATCTTCTTTTCGGATAGTAGTTACAATATAGCCGATTTGCGATAGTGATTCAGAAACCTTATCACCTGCTCCTTCGATGTAACCTATTTTTTTTCTACCAATTTTAATTTTTTCAATAACCAATTTAACCTGAGCTTTTGTGTAATAATTAATATGAGGTATATGGTCGTATTGAATCGTATGCAATTGTTCATTGTATATTTTATCTCCTTCAAAAACTTCAAGTAAATTCACGCCATTGATTAAGCTTATGGCCTGATTCTCTTTTTCATTCTTTTTAAAACTTAAATTTTCATACAAATCATTTTGGAAATTTTGGATTGCTGAAGTTGATTTTCTAACCAGTTTTGTAGCTTTATCACCAGTTTTTGCAAAAGCCATCAACTCCACATTTGTGAACACATTATCTTCATTGGATGATACCAAAACGTTTGTTTCAGGACGAATTGTAATTTTGGGTACAATCACCACGGGCTGATAAAACTCGCCTTTAACAGGATCGGTATATTTATATTGTAAAGGCTTTTTGAAACGAATTAACTGACCATCAATTTTACAAGTAAATTCAACTTCAATGGGTACATTTTGAGGAGCACCAGTAAACAAGGAATCTGGTACATTGAAACTCCCTTCTGATTTACCATAACTCAACCAATAAGGCTGAGATAAATTATGATTCCCATTGAACAAAACAGTTTTCGTTTGATTCGCCGATTTGTTTGATGCAATATTTCCCAATGAAAATACTTTTTGATTGAAGTTGACTTCAACATCTGTAACCGACAATTTGGTTCTTGAAAACACATTCATAATAATAGTTGCACTATCATTCTCTACAATTTTTTCTTCTGTTGATATCACTTCTGCATAAATGCCCGAACAAGCTATAATCAATTGATTGATTTCATTTAGCTTTTTTTGTTTCCAAAAATCTTCACCTGATATTTTTTCAACTAAGCTATTTAAATAAAATAGTCCTTTTACAGATTTCTCAGGACTATTGATATCGTAAAGGGTAATTATCGAATCAAGCGTTCTGGCAATTTCGGGTTGGCCAATTCTGTTCCATGTTGTATTAACTCCATCGAATAATTCATTTGTTGGCGCATCGCCTTTGATAGTTACAAAATATTCAGTAACAGCGCCTCTTTGCGCAGGCACCCCAAATCCCTGGCTCACATGCTGGCTCCTGCTTAGCGAGGCTATTTCTCCGTAAGTCTTACCCAATAAAGGATTATACACACCTGCATCTATTTTAAACTGGTCTTCTTTTTGAGTGTTTCCCGTTCCGAAATTAAATGTATTCCATAACAAGCGTTTAGCCTTCCACGTGGTGATATTACCCTTGAGCTGATCGGGAAACTTTGTAGCGTCTGCAGCTGCTTCAAAAGCTTCCTGTGCTAACATTGCCGATGCCGTATGATGACCATGCCCACCTTCTCCAGTTGTTGGGAAGCGACAGATGACTACATCCGGACGATTCATGCGAATTATCTTTACCACATCGTACAATATTTTATCGTGGTTCCATATTCGCAATGCTTCTTCCGGATTCTTACTATAACCGAAATCAAAAGCTCTGGTAAAAAGTTGTTCTGCCCCATCAATTCTTCTTGCGGCCAGCAACTCCTGCGTCCTAATTAAACCTAAATCTATTCCCTGTTCATCGCCAATTAGATTTTGTCCACCATCACCGCGGGTCATACTCAGATAAGCTGTTTTGTATAATTTCTCATTGGACATGTATGCCAATAAACGGGTATTCTCATCGTCGGGATGAGCTGCCACATAAAGCACCGAACCCAGCACGTTCAACTTCTTTAAGTTCAGCAAAATTTCTGAAGAAGTATAAGTACGGGGAGTTTGAGCCTTAACATGAACTACTAAAATAATCACACAAAGAAAGCTAACAAATATTTTTTTCAAGGGAATTGTATTTGGCCCGATAAATTAATTAACAAGAAAAACGGCGTTGGTAAACATCAGCTTTCCATTTTCCCAGAAACTTCTGAAAATAGGATTATCAGCGAAGTAAACAATTTTTCCCTGGCCATAATCCTGTGTGCCAATTACAGTGCCATCTTTAATTTTAGACTTCACCGCACTGCCAACAAAACCAGAAACCTGATTTTCTTTTTTGATAACTCCTACGTTCCAGCCATCTTTTGAAAACTCAAAAACGTTGGCATTCATTTTTAATGAAAAATAATAATCGGAGTATCCAAAAGCAAGTGGGTGACTGTCGTCTAACGATAATTTATAAATAGCCCCAGGGATGTTACCGGAAATGGCTGTACGCTCTCTGTCTTCATAACGTTTTAAATCAGCATAAGAACCTTCTTTATTTTCAACAACATCATTTTCCTTTTTTGATTTGATGCCCCAGTCGCCGGCAGCCATCTGATCAACGGCTCTTTCCAATGCAATCAATTTACCCCCTTCCTTTACCCAGTTCTTTAAATTACTTTCCTTTTCGGCAAGGACTTTATAATTACCATCTGGCACAATCAATACATCAAAATCTTTTAAGTTTTTATCTGCTATAGTACTGGCATTAATAAGCGTAATTGGATAATCCAGTTCCTGCTCAAACAAATGCCAGACCTCTCCTGCAGCAGTTGAAGAAGTTCCTTCTCCGGATAACATGGCCACTTTTACTTTTTTTACTAAATGATTTTTCTCTGAACCAAAATCAACTCCTGATTCCATAAAACCAGAACTCACTATAGATAGTTTAGATCCATACTGATAAGTCAATTCTATCATTTCCTGAATATATTTTTCATTACCTGATTTCAGCACGATAAGCGTTCCGCGATTATACATTTTTCCATTGTAAGAAAACCGCTGCTCTGTTGTTCTGACTTTAATCCCTTTCTTAACTAATGCAGCAAGCAACTCCCCTTCTTTAAAAGAAGAATATTCAATCAGATAACCATACTCGTTACTACCAGGCATTTGATAAGAATTTACTCGCTGATCCGGCTGGCCTAATAATTTTTCTTTAACTGCGTAACAATCTAGTCCGTAGGCGTAAGGCAAAGACCAGGCGGTAAGATCGTATGTTGCAGAATCCACCAATTTAGATTGCGGCTCAAATAATACTTTTACATAATTACCCTTTGACTGATATGTTGAGATTAAAATATCATTCATGGTTGCCGTATAAGATTCTTCTTTCCCAGAAACATATCTGAACCCTTTAACCGAAGCGCCTTGACGGGCATAATTAAAGTCTATGCCATTTTTTTTGAGCAAGTCAATTAATAACGCCTGTTTGTTTTTATTGGCCCCACTTACTAGATATGTCTTATAAACTCCGCTGCCATTTGTTTTCACTTCATCAAAATAACTCTTGAATTCCTGATTTAATTTTCCGGCATTCAAAGAAGATATTTCAATGGTGCTCATGCTTGTGGTAAAATGATGTGCAATTCTATCTGATAATTTTAATGTATCGCTGTCATTAACTTTCACATCAAGACCGCCACTTGAATTTCCGGCTTGCTCGTATGTCATACCAATTGACCCATTATATACCGGGTAGGTATCTCCGTATGATGGATAAAATAAGTCAAATATTTCTTTGGTAAAATACAACCATCCGTTTTGATCAAAATACTTTGCATGATTTTTTCCGATGGTAACCTGGAAATTTCTTTGCCATGGGGAAACCACCTCATGATAAGGTTCTACAGCAGGAGCAAAATAATAATTATCGGCATAATTCTGTTCGTGAAAATCGCAATGAACATGAGGCATCCACTCATTGTAAGCTTTAATTCTTTGTTGAGTTTCTGCTTGAGATTGCCATGCCCAGTCGCGGTTTAAATCAAAATTATAATGATTGCTTCTGCCATCAGGCCAGGGCTCATCATGCTCTCTGGATATTACGTCTGTGTTGGGATTTTTTCCCACCATTTGATTGAACCAATTTACATAACGGTCTCTCCCATCAGGATTCAAACATGGATCGATAATAACGACCGTATTTTTCAGCCAGGCATTGGCCTCGGTATTTTTTCCAGATATTAATTCATATAAAACCTTCATTGATGTTTCTGTGGAACTGGGTTCATTGCCATGAACATTATAACTCAACCACACAATTGTAGGCATATTAAGATCTCCGGCCTTGTCATTTAGCAAACCGGCATTTCTAAGATTATTTCTTCTGATTTCCTCTATACGAAGCATATTTTCGGGAGATGAAATAACTGAGTAAAGAAGCTCTCTTCCCTCATAAGTATTTCCATAACTATGTATTTGCATTTTATCAGGAGCCGATAAAACTGCCAGTTTAAAATAATTCACTACTTTATAATGAGGAGTATAATGTTCTCCTAGTTTATATTTCAGAAATTCTTCCGGTGTTTTTACATTTTGGGCAAATGCGTTTATCACGCATAAAGAAAAGAAAGCTGCAATAAATGATTTCATAATCAATAGTTAAGGACGTAAATTTATTAAAAGTAAATTTACTTTTGGAAAAATTATTAACCGCAGCTATGGCCAACCTATTAATAAAGAGACTATTTGTTTTCTGCTTATTTTTTTCTGCATTTTTAAACTGTAAAACTGCGGCTTCACAAGTATCAACTTCAGTACTTCCTTCAACCAAAGTAAAGCTAGCTCAACACGCAGCCGTGGTTACAGCTCATCCTCTAGCCAGTAAGGCCGGACTCGAAATTCTTAAAAAAGGGGGCAATGCATTTGATGCCGCCATTACCACTCAATTGGTTTTGGCCGTTGTTTACCCCGGAGCCGGCAATTTGGGTGGAGGCGGGTTTATGATTGCCCATCAAAAAGACGGAAAAAATTTATGCCTAGATTTCAGAGAAGTAGCTCCGGAAAAGGCATTTAAAAATATGTATCTGGACAGTAATGAAAACCCTATTCCGGGATTGTCGCAGGATGGACATTTAGCATGTGGGGTACCAGGAACTATTTCCGGGATTTTTAAAATTCTAAAATATGCCCGTTTGCCATTTAAAGACCTCATTGAACCTGCAATAAAATATGCCCAAAACGGATTTGCGTTAACATCCGATCAGGCTGATGATTTAAACGAATTAAAAAACGACTTTTTAAAAAACAACCACAACCCTGTAGCCTTTGTAAAAGACAATCCATGGAAAGAAGGCGACATTCTTGTTCAACCGGAATTAGCGGCTACGCTTAATCGTATTAAAGAAAACAGATTAGCTGGTTTTTATCAGGGTTTAACGGCTCAGTACATTGTAGAAGAAATGAAAAATGGAAATGGAATAATCAGTTACGATGATTTAAAAAATTATGAAGCGCGGGATAGAATCCCTATGGAGTTTGATTACAAATTGAACCATATTGTAACAATGCCTTTGCCCAGCAGTGGTGGAATTATTTTAAAGCAATTACTTAAAATGACTGCCTATAAAAATATGAGCTCAATGGGGTTTCAAACACCGGAATGCATGCAATTGATAATTGAAGCGGAGCGATGTGCTTATGCCGATCGTGCTTTTTTTTTGGGTGACCCAGATTTTGTAAAAGTGCCTATTCAAACATTAACCAGCGAATCTTATTTGCAATCCAGAATCAATAATTATGAGCCTCATAAAGCGGGCAATAGCAATGACACTAAAGCTGGGGTGATAAATGAAAGCGAAGAAACTACTCATATCAGCATCATTGATGATGAAGGAAATGCGGTTGCCATTACCACTACATTAAATGACAGCTATGGTTCAAAAACAGTAGTTTCCAAAGCCGGATTTATTTTAAATAATGAAATGGATGATTTCAGTATCAAACCAGGAGTGCCAAATTTATACGGCGTTACCGGCAATAAAGCCAACGCTATAGAACCCCGAAAAAAAATGTTGAGCAGCATGACGCCGACAATTGTACTGAAAGACAACAAGCCCGTAATCGTTGTCGGAACTCCTGGCGGCTCTACAATTCCAACGAATGTATTTCAAACCATCACTTCGTTAATCGATTTTAAAATGAGCCCTGAAGATGCGGTTAATCTTCCTAAATTCCATTTCCAATGGCTGCCGGATGTTGTTTATTTCGAACCTGACTTTCCAATAGAGAAGAAAATTCACCTTGTTGAAATGGGCTACTCCGTCAGGGACAGAGGATACATGGGCAGAACTGAACTTATTAAGATTGACTATCAAAAAGGAAAAATAATTACGGCTATTGCTGATAAAAGAGGGGATGATGATGCGGCTGGGTTTTGATTTTTCAAGGCAGAGAAGAAGAGAAAAAGAGGTTTACGCAGAGACTATGTGTCTTTATCAAATATCTTTATGTAAACGCTCATTTCTCGGGTCTCTGCGGTAAAAAGTATATTTATAATTTATGAGATAAATCAGCATTTGGTTTTTGCGCTTATCTTGCTAATGGCTAATTTTACACCTAATTTAATAATCTGAGAAAATTCCTAAAAATATCATCCCGAATACTGCTGGTACTTATTTTTCTGTTACTTTCTTTATACGGCTTGTTACATTTACCTAAAGTGCAAACCTGGCTTGTTCAAAAAGCAGCCTCTTCCCTTTCCGAAAAATTACATACTAAAGTCTCCATTGAAAGTGTTGACTTCGCTTTCTTTTATAAACTGCAGTTCGAGAAACTATTAATTGAGGATCAGGCTGAAGATACTTTATTATACGCTGGTGCGGCAAAAGTAAACATCAACGACTGGTTTTTTGCTAAAGATAAAATCATTTTAAAATACATTGGCCTTGATGATGCTCAGGTAAATCTGACACGAACCAAAGAAGTGTGGAATTATCAATTCATACTTGACTACTTCGAAGATTCTACATCAACAAAAACAAAAAATAAAAAAGAGATTGCTTTTGAATTAAATGAAGCCGAATTAAACAACATCAAATTTAATAAGATTGACAAATGGATTGGTGATGATATGATTGCTTCTTTAACACATCTTGATGTTTTATTTGATAAGGCTGATTTAACTACTCAAAATTTTCTGATTAAGAACATCAATTTAACTGAGCCTATATTTGCTGAAAAAGATTATACCGGAAATCGCCCATTGAATTACGTTAGTACTCCCCCTTCTGAAAAGAACAGCAATTTAAATTCAGAAAAGAATAAGAACCACTGGCTTATTGCCATAAAAAAAATGCATATTAAAAACGGTACTTATCAAAATGATATAGAAACAGAGCGACCGCCTTATACCGACTATTTTGATGGCCTGCATTTTGCGTTCGGAAGTATCAATGCAGATTTGCAAGACATTTCAATAAACAGCGATTCCCTGATTGCAAAAATTAACTTATCCACTAAAGAAAAAAATGGGTTTGTCGTAAAGAAGATTACTACCGATATGAAATTCACGTCTTCCATGATGGAATTCAGGAACCTTGACTTAACCACGAATAACAGCCATCTGTCAGATTATTATGCGATGCACTATACTCACTTCAAAGCCGACATGAAGGAGTTTTTAACCAATGTAAAAATGGACGCTAGATTGTCTGGTAGTATGGTTAGCAGTGACGATATCGCTTTATTTGCTCCTGAATTAAAAAACTGGCATAAAATTTTTAACGTAAATGGCCGCGGCAAAGGAACGGTTTCTCATTTCGAAGTTGACGACATGAATATCAGTTCCGGAAACACTTGTATTCGCGGCGACATTGAAATGAAAGAACTACCCGACATTGACAATACATTTATTATTTTCAATTCTGCCGGATCTACCACCAATAGTATTGATCTTGCTTTTATTTTTCCTGAACTGATAAATATTCATCAGCCTAGGCTTGATAAACTTGGCGAGATTTATTACAAAGGAAGGTTCACCGGATACTTAAATAATTTTGTGGCTTCCGGATTAATCAACACCAATCTTGGCAGTGTGATCTCTGATATCAATATCAAATTGCCGACAAAAGGCATTCCTATTTATAAAGGCACGCTGTATTCTAAAAATTTTAATTTAGGTGCATTTACAGACAGTAAACAAGTGGGTAATATTTCTATTGATGGAAAACTTGAAGGCAGCGGATTTAGCTTGAAAGATTTAAATGCAAACTTCGTTGGTTATATTCCCGAAATCGAATTCAACGGATATCATTATAAAGAAATAAAAGCAAATGGCAATTTCGAAAACAATGCATTCAAAGGCCAGCTGAGTATTAATGATTCAAATCTCATTGTCAATAATCTCAATGGCCTGTTAACGCTTTCGGGAGACAATATTGCTTTTAAACTTACGGCAGATTTGAAACATGCCAATTTGAAAAACATTAAACTAACAGAGCAAAATCTTTCCTTATCCGGAAAATTCGCGTTAGACTTTACGGGTAATAACATTGATAATTTTCTGGGACAGGCGAAATTATATGATGCCACTTTAAAGAACAATGAAGAGGCCTTGTCTTTCCATTCTTTTTCTTTAGCGTCTTTAAATGAAAATAATAAAAAGTCATTAGTATTACACTCCAATGAAATAGATGCAGAAATTTCTGGTCAGTATAAAATACTGGAATTGCCTGATGCATTTAAACTATTTCTGACTAAATATTATCCTTCGTATATCAATAAACCGCTTTATCCTTTAAGTAATCAGGATTTCTCTTTCCATATTAAGACAAATAACATTGAAGACTACCTGAAATTATTTGATAAAAAACTAAGCGGAGGAAACTACTCCACTATTTCCGGAAATTTAAATCTTGAAAAAAATGAATTAAAAATAGATGGCGAAGTTCCTGAGTTTGGATATGACGGAAAGAAATTCAACAACATTATCATTAATGGAAAGAGCAGCAGAGATACCCTTACCACAGACATCAGTGTTGGCGACATTGAGCTTCCAGATAGCATACATTTACCCGACACTAAATTACAGCTCATCTCCAATAATGATGTTTCTGAGATTCATATTAAAACCAGTGCTGCCGGAACTTTAAACAATGCCGATCTAAACGCTACAGTTAAAACATTTTCTGATGGAGTCGACATTCATCTCTCTCCTTCTTCCTTTATTATCAACGATAAAAAATGGCTGTTAAATAAAGATGGAGAAATTTCATTCCGAAAAAATTTATTTCTTACCAACGGAGTTCAGTTTTCTCATGAAAATGAGCAATTGAGTATTACTACAGAACTGGATGACGTTACCAGTCAATCACATATTATTGCAAAGCTCACCAATATCAATTTGGGCGATTTTATTCCATTTGCATTTACCAACCCTGCAATCAAAGGCAGAATATCCGGAACTGCAACGATAAATGACCCTACAGGAAATCCCAATATTGATTTCATTGGCAAAGCAGATAGTCTTATCATGGAAGACCGCTACATTGGAAATATCAATTTGAACGGAATTGCCAACACAGAAAGCGGCCTGATTGAATATCATGCAAAAAGTACAGACACTGCAAATCGATTTGGCTTAAGCGGAACCTACAATTACAAAGACTCCGGCAATACTAAATTAGATGCTGTATTAGATGGCGAGCAAATGCAACTTTCTATTCTCGAACCCTATCTCGGAAGTGTATTTGACCAAATAAACGGAGTCGCCACAACGCACCTTAAATTATCCGGAAATAGCAAACATCAATATCTAACTGGAAACGTATTGGTGAAAAATGGCTCTTTGAAAGTCGCCTATACTCAATGCCGTTATTTTCTCAATAATCAAAACATAAAATTCGAAGATGATTTGATTGACCTTTCATTAATACAGTTAAAAGATTCTCTAAATAATACCGCAACGATAAATGGAAAAATTCATCATAATTTATTTGACAATTTTTTCTTTGATAATATAAAATTAGAAACCTCCAAATTGTCTCTGCTCAATCTCAGTAAAAATGACAACGCGCAGTTTTATGGAAATCTTGTAGGTCGTGCACAAATGAATATCAACGGCCCTTTAACGAATCTTCAGATGGATATTAATGGCGCGCCAAATGAAGTAGACAGCAGTCATATTTATTTGCCCACCTCAGAAGGGAAAGAAAGCAATGCGATAGATTACATCGACTTTGTTAAGTTCGGTTCTAAAATGGAAGAAGTAAAAGCTTCTGACAATTTAAACATTGTAGTAAATCTAAAAATAAATGCTAATCCCGCATGTAAAGTTGACGTTATCCTTGATGAAGAAACGGGTGATATTATCAAAGGCCAGGGCAACGGCATCATCTCAATCAAAGTAGGAAATATAGAACCCCTTTCGATTCTTGGGACTTATAAACTAACGAAAGGAGAATACAATTTCAATTTTCAGACCTTCTTTCAAAAACCATTTACCCTTAACCGTGGTACGATCACCTGGAATGGCGATGCCTATGAAGCCATTATTGATATCGACGCCGAATATCTCGCTAAAAATGTAGACATCAGCAGCCTTTCTTCAAATGGAGGTTTCAGACAGAATGAGGATTTGAAAATCATCTCTCACTTAACGGGTGTACTTCAAAAACCTACGGTATCATTTGATCTGGAGCTTCTCGAAAAAAGCGATGCCAAAAGAGATGATATCATTGTAAAGAGACTGGCTGATTTTAAAAATGACGAAAATGAAATGAACAAGCAAGTGGCCAGCTTATTGTTGTTCAATACTTTTATTATCGGAAGTCAGAACTTTCTTACTCAGGGAAATGCCAGTACATTAATCACCAATACTATTGGAGGTGTAATCAGTAATTTGCTGACTAACTTTTTTAATAAAGAACTTGAAAAAGCCACTAAAGGCATTTTATCAACTTACATCGATATCAACCCTACCCTAGATTTGCAAAAAAGCGCATCGATGTTGCAGGCCAATATACGCGCAGGTTTAAAGATTTTACTCAACAACAGATTGGTAATGTTAGTAGGCGGAAATCTTGATTACAACAATCCCAATTATGCGCAGCAGCTAGAGAAAAAAGGATTATTAACTCCCGACATTACTATTGAGTGGCTCATCAATAAAGATGGATCCGTTAGAATTGTAGGCTTCAACAGAAGCAGCATTGACTTTACCTTGAACCAAAGAAATCGCTCCGGGCTGCAGCTATCATACCGTAAAGATCTGAACAAGATTTCTGATATTTTCAGAAGTAAAAAGAAAATTGAGGCTCAGGATTTTTTAATAAAATCTCCCGCTAAGAAGACAGAAGAGAATTAAAGTCCATTTAGTATTTCATGTCCTAGTTTATCGCGCTTAGTAAAAAGATATTTTTTATTATGCGCATTGGGTTTCATTTCAATAGGAATCGAGTCTACGACTTCCAAACCATAGCCCAGCATTCCTGCTCTTTTTTTAGGATTATTAGTAATCAATTTCATTTTTGAAACCTGTAAGCTGCGAAGAATCTGAGCTCCAATTCCATAGTCCCTTTCATCCATTCCAAAACCTAATTTTATATTGGCTTCAACAGTATCCAATCCCTGTTCCTGTAATTTATATGCTTTCAATTTATTGATCAATCCAATTCCGCGGCCTTCCTGATTCATATATAAAACCAACCCTTTTCCTTCCTTCTCAATCATTTCGAGCGCATGATGCAACTGTTCGCCACAATCGCATCTCAGCGATCCTAAAATATCTCCTGTCATACAACTGCTGTGCACCCTCACCATTATGGGTTCGTCTTTTTCCCAATTGCCTTTTTTCAAAGCCAGATGTGTTTCTCCGGTATTGACTTGAGTAAAGGCTATTAATTCGAATGTTCCATACAAAGTGGGCATTTCAACGCGAACTTCTTCTTTAATCAAGGTTTCAGTTTGTAGCCGATATTCTATCAGATCCTTAATGGATATTATCTTCAGGTTGAACTTTATTGCAATCTCTTTTAATTCAGGAAGCCTTGCCATAGAGCCATCTTCATTCATAATTTCAACCAAAGCACCTGCGGGTTCAAAACCAGCAAGCCGGGCTAAATCAATAGTAGCTTCTGTATGACCTGCTCTTCTTAACACGCCACCTTTTTTTGCTCTTAATGGAAATATATGACCGGGTCTTCCCAGGTCTTCGGGCTTAGTATCTTTATTAATAAGTGCCTGAATTGTTTTGGAACGATCTTGTGCAGAAATGCCTGTAGTACAGCCATGTCCCAGCAAATCTACACTAACCATAAAAGCCGTTTCGTGAAGCGAAGTATTATCTACTACCATTGGCTGCAGATTTAATTCCATACATCTTTCCTCTGTAACAGAAGCGCAAATCAGTCCTCTGCCATGAGTACTCATAAAATTGATTACTTCGGGAGTTACGTTTGCCGCAGCGGCAACAAAATCGCCTTCATTTTCGCGATCTTCATCATCTACTACAATAATCAATTTGCCTTTTCTGATATCTTCCAGCGCTGACTCAATACTATCCAACATGATCTAAAAATTAGAGGACAAAGTTACTAAGGTTTAACTGATGCTACAACACAAATAAAGCCCAAAAACTAAATTCTAGATTTCAAATGCTGCATCATAAATACGTTATTATCCCATTGATTGCTCAAAGGCTCTTTGGTAAAGGGCTGCACGGGCATATAAGGATCGGGGCCAAACTCTGGACTGATCGTAAATAAAGTATCGCCTTTGCTTTTTTTGTAATCAATAATTTGCTTCCACCATCCGATGAATTTATTTAAATGACTTTCCCATTCTGGAGCAGCAGGATTATTCACTTGTGGCCCTTGTTCAAATCCAACTCTGGCATGAATATGTGACACATGAGGAATAATTTGCTGAAGAATATCTTCCTGATCTTCCAGCATACTTTCCGAAACTGTACAAAAATGAGAGAAATCACCAACCAGCTCTATTTCAGGAAATTTATTCAGATAGGGAATCAATGTTGCTGCATGAAATGAAAATCTACCTCTATGTGTTTCATGAAGAATTCTAATTCCATTTTTTGCCGAAAAATTCATAGCGGCATCAATAATTCTGCAATTGTCATCAAAAGAAAAGTAATCTTTTCCAGTATGTGAATTTATGAATAATGGATTCATTGCAGAAAGCTTCATGAAATTTTCTTCCATGACTTTAATGTGTGCAGCTACTGAATTATTTTCGGGAAAAGGAAGTTGCAATGTGATAAAATAAAAATCAGGATTTTGCTTTCTGATATTTTCAATTGCCAGTAAAAAATCATTTGTAAAAATATCCGGAGGTTGCAGTAAAAGTTCGGCGCCATCAAAGCCTTCATTTGAAACATTGGTAATAAACTGCGAAGGAGAAAGATGGTCACTGCCCCAATAAGGAAATGAATATTTTATCTGCATAAATAATTAATTGAACCCTTTTAAAGAAGCCATATCTCTGCTCAGCCAATTTGTTTCAGGATACTTTGCATTGCGATCAATAGTATGCAAAGCATAAGCCTGACGGGACTTTCCGCTGGTATTGGGCAAACTGTAATGTGGCAGCAAACCATCCAAGACGATGCAAGTACCTTTTTTTACTTCAAGGGGAATCATTCCTTCTGTAGAAAGAGGCTCATCATTAAACATGTGCATTTCTGTTCCCCCATTTTCTTTTTTTCTAAACCAGGATCTCAGTGATGTTTTGTGTCCGCCAGGCTTTGCCCACATGCAACCATTTTCAATAGTAGCGTCTTCCAAAGCAAACCAGAAACCTATACATGAATTGGGCTCTGTATATAAAAACGCCGCATCCTGATGCACATCAACTATTCCTCCAATTTTGGCATGTTTTAAAATTAACATACTTTGAATGATTACATAACTATCGAGATTCAATTCGTCAGATAATTCTTTAAGCTGAGAAGAACGTGAGAATTTTTCAAATACAGGATCAAGATCATGCAAGGCATGTCCTATTTTATTCAGGGAATGAAAAAGATCATTCTTCAGTTTGCCATTTTCATCAAATGCATCCTTCTCAAAAAAGTAAGAAATATTCCCGCCTGAGTTTAAAAAATAATCATCGGAAGTTCTTGTTTGTTCATTGGTTTGAAAAACGGATGGATGTCCGTCAAAATTATACCCTGCAGCCAGCTCCTCTCCCCGCTGCATCAGTGCGTCACACTCTTCTGCAGTATAAAAATTTTCCAATACCAGATAACCCTCTTCCTGAAATTTCGCTTTCATTGATTAATTGTATTTTATGAAAATTATTTTTTAAGTTTCAAAGTTAGCCTTTTAGAATCAAGCATAAAATATAATAGCCCTAAAATCAACTTTTAAATTCAAATGGGCCAAAAAGCTATAATAAATAGAAAAAAAATATTATCTTCATCTACTTTGTTTTTCTATCCCTTGAAATTCTTTCAACTTTTCAATTATTTTTTTTATGATATCATGGATTTCGAAATTAGTTTCCATTACTGCTTGTTTGCTTTTGTGTTTAACTATAAAGAGCAATGCTCAATTGGTAATAAACGAAGGCTCAAACAGAAATTTCTCTTCTATTACCGATGAAGACAATGAATATAATGACTGGATAGAGATCTACAACTCAGGAAACGCTATTGTAAATCTGAATAATTATTCGTTGACCGATGACAACTCAATACCCGAAAAATGGGTTTTCCCAAATATCTCCATACTTCCACACGCCTACAAAACAATTTTCTGCAGTGGAAAAAACAGAAAACCCTTCTCTGGATTTCAACAAGTATTAAATACAGGGACTTTTACTCCGATTGCAGGATGGAATACCCACAACTTTTCTACTCCATTTAATTGGGATGGAGTTTCCAATTTATTAATCAATGTTTGTTCTTATAAAAACGACGGCTACACCTCGAATTCTATTTTTAATCAGAGTTCGACGCCTTACTATTCCACCGTTTTTTCTTTTGTAGATCTTAACGATGGGGCTTGTGGACATACCAATGGAACTCCGGTTCAGCAAAGACCGAACATCAAATTAAATGGACATCAAATTGGGTATGGAACGATAAATAACTCAACAACAGACTACCCTGCACCTTATGGCAACTGGTACTGGTCTGCCAAAAATCAGATGATTATCCCTGCCAGTGAACTGATAGCTGCAGGACTCACTGCCGGCAACATTTCCAGCATAGCTTTTGACGTAGCAAGCACAGACCCTACTACTTACAGTTATATTGATTTCAGTTTAAAAATGGTTTCCGAAACTCAAGTAACCGGAACTTTTACTCCTTTGAATATTGCCCTAAACCTGCATACCAATTTCTCCTTAAACAGCAGCGGAGAAACGGTTTATCTTTATTCTCCTACACAGCAATTAATAAGTCAGTTGATTGTTAATTGTATTAATATAGACAACAGTACTGGCAGTAATCCAGACGCCAGTAATACCATTGTATTTTTCGGAACACCCACTCCAACGGCAACCAATAACGGCTCCACAGGATACAGCAATTACCTACAGCCGCCTTTATTCTCCATTCCTTCTGGAGAATTTATTGGAACACAACAAATTTTCATCACTAATCCAAACATCAATCCTTCTGAAATAAGATATACTTTAGATGGGGGCGATCCCACATTAAATTCTACGCTCTATTCAGGTGGAAATATTACCATCACGACTTCCTCCGTTTTAAAGGCAAGAGCATTTGGAAACAATATTTTACCCAGTCCTTTAAAAGCATCTAGTTATCTGATTGGCATTAATCATACCACTCCTGTATTGTCTGTAATAACCGACAATGCTAATCTTTATGGAGGTTCGGGTATATTTGACAACTGGAGTCTGGATTGGGAAAAGCCTGCTTTTGCCGAATATTTCAATACCGACAGATCTTTAATTTTCTCTCAAAATGCAGGCATTCAAATAGATGGCGGCGCCGGAGGGAGCAGGTCTCAACCTCAGCATTCATTTAGATTGGAGTTGAACAATTCCGTTTTAGGCGGAGGGGCAGTTGCCTATCCTTTAATTCCTGATAAACCCTGGCGGAATAAATACAGCAAAATATATTTAAGAAACGGAAGCAACCAATTTCTAAGATATCCATACAAAGATGCCTGCGGTGTTAAAAATCTTTGTAAAGAAACAAAAAACTACTACTCTGCTTACCGGCCTGTTTCGGTGTATATTAATGGATCCTATTTTGGCTTATACGAATTAAGAGAGAAATTTGATGAAGAATATTTCAAAGAAGCAGAAGATGCCGATTCCACCGATATTCTTTCTGTTAGTTACTGGTATGGTGGAGTGCTAAGGTCAGTGGTAGGCTCTGTGGATTCCTTCTACACCGCTTATAACAATTTCAATGCACTTGATCCCACTTCTAATAACTACTGGAACGACGCCGATAAATATTTCGATATGGAATATTACAACGACTATATTATAGCTGAAGCTTTCATTCAAAATGTGGACTGGCCTTATAACAATATAAAAATCTACAGATCAAATAAAACCGACTTCAGATATCGTTTCTGCGTAATAGATATGGAGCTGTCACTGCAACCCAATGGCTGGTCTTCTGCAACTGACGACCCTATTGCCTTTCTTTTTGCAAATGCCGGAGGTTATCCTTATTCAAACATCTGGCTTAAATCTATTCAGAATCCAAAATTTAAAAATTATTTCATCAACCGTTTTGCTGATATTTTAAATACCAGCTACCAACCAACACGACTAATCGCCATTGAAGATTCGATGTACAATGAAGTATTACCTGAAATGCCAAAGGAATATAACAGATGGGGAGACCCTAATAACATTCCACAACAAATGAATGACCTTAGGGATAATCATCTTACTATGCAATCTGAATTTTCAATTAGAGGACAAAAAGTAAGAGATCATATTCAATCGGGATTTGCATTAACTGATCAGGTAGATGTAACCTTGAAGTCATTTCCGGCTAATGCAGGCAAAATAAAAATCTCCACTATCACCCCAGAAATATTGCCCTGGACGGGAATTTACTTTAATGGAAATTCTGTTGGCTTAACGGCCATTGCTAATCCCGGTTTTCAATTTTCTCATTGGGACAGCAGCGGCGTTAGCAGACCTTCAGACACTACCCGTTATATCAATTTGAACATAACCAATAACGCTACATTTACGGCAGTTTTTGAAGTCATCCCCACTCCGGTACCGATCTACCCTATTACTACCTCTCATTTCCTTGTCTATCCTAATCCAGGAAATGGAAATTTTAATATTTATTTCAATGACGTTGAAAATGGGATTTACCAAATCAATATTATAAATAGTTTGGGGCAAATCGTAGCCAATGATTTTACAACAGTAGAAAACAGAACACAATTGAAAAATATGAATCTTAGTAAATTGCCAATGGGCATGTACAACATAAATATTATCAACGGCAAAAATCAGCATAACTTAAAATTGATTATTTCTAACCATAAATAAAATGAAAAAAATAATTCCTTTTCTTCTGATGACGATAATCATTATATCCGCATGCAGAAAAAACCCTGTTGATGACACCATTGATCCTGTTGATTACAATTCGGACTGGACTGTCGCTACTCACGGCAAAACCGCTCCCGATTATCATGCTGTATTTCCTCAGGATCGTGTGAATACTATTGAAATCACTTTAAGTGCTGATAAATGGTCGGCTATCCGAAACAATATGATAGCACTTTTCGGAATTGATTTTGGCGCAAATGCCGGCGGCGGAATGAACAGCAATACAGAACCCGAATATGTGGATGGGGATTTACGTTTCAATGGAAAGCTTTGGAAAAATGTTGGATTTCGATTGAAAGGAAATTCTACATTAAGATCTGCATGGAATTCGGGAAATTACAAGTTGCCTTTCAGATTAGACTTTGATAAGTTTGAAGACCAATACCCTGGAATAAAAAACCAGCACTTTTATGGTTTTGAACAATTGTCATTTTCACCAGGATTCAAAGACCCTTCACTGATCAGAGAAAAAATAGCCGCTGATATTTTCAGATTGGGAGGAACGGCTGCAGCACAAACCGCTTTTTACCGCATCTATATAGATTTAGGAACAGGATTAAAATACTGGGGATTGTATTGTGGCGTTGAATTACCGGATGACAATATGATTAAAAGCCAGCTTGGAGAAAAGTCTGGAAATATTTACAAGCCAGAATCTAAACTCAATATTTATAACGAGCAAGAATTCATAAAAGAGAATAACGAAACAGAAAATGATTTTTCTGATGTAGCACAATTGGCAACTGCATTAAACGGTAATTTAAGAATAACAAATCCTCTTCAATGGCGCACCAATCTGGAAAGTATCATTAATGTAGATAAATTTCTACAATGGCTGGCTATCAACAATGCAATGGTAAATTGGGACAGCTATGGCGCAATGTCTCATAATTATTATCTCTATCACCACAGCACCGATAAGTTCATTTGGATTCCATGGGACAACAATGAAGCGATGACACACAATCCCGCAATTGTAGGATCTCCGGGAGGAAATGGCAATAATGGATTGTCGCTTTCTATGAATGAAGTCAATGCAAACTGGCCACTAATCAGATACCTTGCAGATGAGCCTATTTACATGCAACGATATAAATATCTTTTAAAAAACTTTAAAAACAATGTCTTCAACAATGCCACTATTGACCTCTTAATAGATAATTATTACAATCTGATAACTCCTTATGTGATTGGCAATACCGGCGAACAGCCTGGTTATACTTATCTGTTGAACAGCGCTTCATTTACTAATGAAAGGGCTAATCTTAAAAGCCATGTAACAGACAGAAATAATTTAATTACCAGCTATGTGCCTTAATTTATAACTTTCGACAATGGGAGTAATGACGTATTGGGAACCAGAATATACCGTTATACCATAGCCGCAGTTACCAAAGCTAAAGGATACGCCTTTAGATTCAGATTATCCTTTGGAGGCATGATTGGCATAACTGTAGATTCATGAGATATCAATAAAGAAAGAATTATTAAACCCAGATATACTTTAAATTAAACTACTTTATTAATAGACTGCTTAAAACTACGCGCATTTTCGGAATGCTTATTCAGCCTGATTAAAGGCTATAAATAAACGAATATGTCTAAAGCGGATGCCTTACACCATTAATAAAGCGGTCACCTATAACCTTAACAAATCCCAACAGAATTTTAAACAAAATAAGCAATGAACTTTTCCAAGTCAGCAATTCCATTTTAAATACAAAAGAATCTACAATTATTACAAAAAGAAAATTATTGTTGACTAAATAAAGGAACTATTTTTTTGTACTTCTAAATCAGCTCTGAAACTATCATCCGAACTTTTTTGAACTGAATAAACAGCATTCATGCTTTTAAGAATAAAATATATCAAAATACTAATTATTGACGCAAAGAAACACCATACAGAAACCACATATTCCCTATAAAATAAATAAGTAGCAAAATAAGAAAGAAGAACGACTAGACCAAGTAACCACATTCTTTTTGATTTTGAAATAAATTCGGGCAAAATAGTTGCGAGCCCATATAAGATATTTCCTGTAAACAATACGTTGTATGGAGATTGCAATAAATATTGTACATGAAAATTACTTACGTTAATTTCTAAAGGATAAAAAATAATCGTGAAGCCAAAGACTAATGACGATAAAACACCACAGATCAAATTAACAGAAAGTATTTTCTTTTGAATTATTTTTTTCTCGAGTTTCCAAATAGAATAAGGAACCAGTATTGGCCAAATTATATATGCGCAAACCAAAAATAATAATCCATAGCATTCCCGATAATGAGCAATATTATGATTTGAAAAGGACAGCCATACAAAACCTTCAGCTGTTTGCTGTATGGCAAAAATAAATGGGATAATTGCAAATGGAATTTGTGAAGTCGAATTAATTTCACGAACAGATAACACCCCTACTGCTGTAAGTATTATAGACGCACTAAAACTTGCATTAGCAGAAAAACACATAATTAACTTTTTTTAACCAGTGAATAATAATTGACCTTGTTTTAGCCCCCAAATAAATAATTTCCATTTAATATCTTCCTGAATTATTTATTGAACATTAATTCCGTAATAATAAACACCTTCATCATCAAGATAAACGCCCCCAAATATTATTTTTCCAAACTTGCCATCCATTGCCTTAAAAAGCGATTCGCTATTTTTTATCTCAATAGCATTAATTGATGTGATTATAAAACCCTTCTTCATATTTGTATATTCATCTACCAACCCCAAATTTATATCCGTAACTTTCAAGCCTCCTGCTATTTTCAATTTTTCTTTTTCAGATTTTGATATATCCTCAATTCCTATTCCTAATTTCTTTAAAATTTGATCATTAGATAATAAAGCCGTTTGTTTTTCTTCCTTGGCCTTTAGTATAACATTGATTCGATTTGGAATCCCTTTTCTAAAATAAATAAGTTTTATTTTATCGCCAGGACTATAAGTAGATAATATCTCTTTCAATTGAGTAGTAGATTCAATTTCATGATTATCTATTCCCGTAATAATATCTTCCTTTTTAATTCCTGCAATAATTGCAGCTCCATCATTAACCAAACTGTCGACATAAACGCCAGTGGTATTTTTTAAATTCAACTCATTAATTAAATCATCATTCAGATCACTGATAAAAGCGCCTAAATAACCACGAATCACTTTTCGATATAGCTGCAAATCATTAACCACTTTTTTTACCATGTTCACAGGAACCGCAAATGAATAACCTGCATAAATTCCAAAAGGATTAGCTATGGCTGTGTTTACTCCAATAAGCTTCCCATCAACATCTACCAAGGCGCCACCACTGTTCCCTCTGTTTAAAACGGCGTTGGTCTGAAGATAAGATTCTATAGCTCCCTGTTTTTTTAAGATATTAATATTCTTCGCTTTGGCACTTATCATTCCTGCAGTTACCGTGGACGTTAAATTAAATGGATTACCAACCGCCAAAACAAAATCTCCAACCTCAACAGAATCGGAATTGCCCAATTCAATAAAAGGCAAATCAAATGCATCAATTTTAATCAAGGCCAAATCCGTCAAAGGGTCAGATCCGATAATTTTCGCATTATAGGATCGTTGATTATTTAATGTAACTTTTAATCTCACCGAATGATCAATTAAGTGATTCGTTGTAACGATATATCCATCATCACTCAATAAAACTCCTGAAGCACTAACCACATCAAAATAAGAATCTATCTTATCGTCTGGGAATATTTTTTCTAAAAATAAACCTCCAAAGAAATCTTCATCTTTTTGTTGAAGCTTATAAGGAATCGTTGATTGAATATGAACAATTACCGGAGTTGTTTTTTTTGCAGCATATCTGAAATTTACAAACCCACGGGATACGAAATGATTATCAAAATTACTGTCTGTTAAATTACTCAGCTTTATACTATCAATTAATATATTTTTTTGTTGCTGACCTTTGCAGAATGAGAATAGCAAAATAAATAACATCAAAAAAAGTTTTCCTGCCTTTATCATCTTTATTTTTTTAAAATAAATCATTAAATCCACGTCTTATAAAAATAAAGTACAAGGAAGCAACTAAAGATGATAAAAAGTATTGATTATACTGATATAAATAAATCTAATTCAGATTTTGCAGTTGAAATGAGGTAAGCATAAATGACTCTAAAAATCAGTATAACTATCCAAACTTCACCGAAGTCATAGTTAATGATCCTCCAACAAGCTTATCATTAAAGAATGAAACGGGGTCGTTTTTATCTTGCAATCCCAGTGTATAAATTAAAGGCAAGTAGTGCTCGGGCGTAGGAATAGACATCATAGCTTCTTTACCCAATTGATGATAATCAATTAAAGATTGATGATCTTTTTTCACAATCAAATCTTTGAATTTTTGATTCATATGTAATGCCCAGTCATATCCAAATGAAGGACCATCTAATTTATCCCAAGCCACCATTCTAAGATTATGCACCATATTACCACTACCAATAATCAATACGCCCTTAGAACGGAATTGAAATAATTCTTTAGCTAATTCGTAATGAAAAGCTGCTCCTTTAGTATAGTCAATACTTAATTGTAAAATTGGAATATTGGCCTGAGGATACATATGTCTAAGAATAGACCAAGAAGCATGATCTAAACCCCAGTCATGATTAAGTTCAACATGAGCAGAATGTATCATTGACGCCATCTCTTTCGCCAGAACAGGATTCCCGGGTGCGGGATATTGCACTTGAAATAATGCATCGGGGAAACCGCCAAAGTCGTGAATAGTTTTAGGAAAATCCATTGCAGTAATGCTGGTGCCATTTGTAAACCAATGCGCAGAAATAACAAGCACTGCTTTTGGCAAAGGAATTTCTTTTGCCAGTGCAGTCCATCTATTACTAAATTCATTGTCTTCAATTCCATTCATTGGCGAACCATGACCCACAAATAAAACAGGCATTAAAAAGTCTTGTACCGGCAAGGTATTCGCAAAATTTTTAAAAGCATTAAATGTATTGATGCCACTCATGTGCAAGTTGGGTTTGAGAATTTTTGACAAAGTGAATTCGGGCGAGCATTTTAGAAATTAAAAAGCAAAAATACATCGTTTACAATTCAAATTCTTCTCCAATAAAAAAGTCGAGTATAACCCGACTTTAAAATACTGAAAATCTATTACATCTTATTTTACAACTTAGTAATAAAATCACCTTTCTCATTTACCTTAA
Source organism: Chitinophaga pinensis (assembly GCA_943333125.1). GTDB lineage: Bacteria > Bacteroidota > Bacteroidia > Chitinophagales > Chitinophagaceae > Ferruginibacter > Ferruginibacter pinensis_D. The sequence goes on along the minus strand of CALQSB010000011.1, from coordinate 2,594 downwards.
CTCTCATTCTCTTATCTCCTTTGTTCATTAATACTTTCCATACTTTTGAGGCTCCTTTTTCTTCTTCATAGGTAACCAAATAAACATTTTTAGGAATTCCCCAATCAGGATATTTCTTTATCAAAGCCGCTGAAACTGCTTTTGGAAGTGCTATATTCTTATATCTTTCTGCAGTTCGCAATAATTTACCATCATTATTATAAGTAGCAAGAATGTTTCCTTGAGGAATATAAAATGAGATATAATACTCATCATACTCATCTTCATAAAATTCTGAATTCTTAACATCAAAAGTTGCGGCAGTTCGTTCAAGCATCTTAACTGGTTGTGCCAATTCTTTATTGTCAACAGCAGAGAGGTATTTATATCTGGTTGCGGCTACAATTATTTCAGGCATTGTTACCTGCGAAAAACAAGGGATAACAAATCCTACAAAAAAGAAAGATAGTAATAGATTAATGTGTTTCATAAGTTTAAGTTTTGATTTTTACATTCAGTCAAAAGTACTGAAGGGTGGAAGTTATTTTCAATGATAGCAGTCAGGGAGTTTGCCAATTGAAATAAATAAAAAAGGTTTCAATTTCTTGAAACCTTTGTCTGTGCTGTGTGACCGCGTTAGGAGTAACCCCCTATCGCTCAATATGTTGATACTACTGACTTTCAATAAATAGCTACTTTCCTTGTGAAAATTATCGGAAAAACCTTCACTTTATCTAGGGAAAGGCTTACTGAATGTTCAAGAACTAACGTTAAGGTAGAGAAAAAATTCTACTTTGAAAAAATAGAAGCATACATAGATTCTATTTGTTTCACTTCTTTTTCTGAAAGCATATCAAACTCTTTTTCCTTTGCTCTTTTTGATAATTGGCCTTGATTCTGCTCTAAAAATCTAACCAAAATTGATACTAAATTGTCGGGCATTTCAAAATCATCATCCAAATAATTTTTGAATGCATCGTAATTAGCCAGATAGTTTATTTCCTGCGGAACAATATTTTCAATGGTGTCTTTAACACAATCAAACAAAAATTCAGCCTGCTTTGTAGCGTCAAAAAATCTATAAAAATCTTTTGTGCTATTTGCAACATACACATTATGATTAGGAGTTTCAGTCCATTCTATAAAATCCAACAATGGTTTTGAATAGGATTCTAAAACTATTCGGTAATTATTAATATGGTCAAGTATAGAAGATGAAACCGGGAATATTATTCCCTGATCAGTAAATTGTTTTTTTGCAAGCATATGATGAATTATGTAGCGATGTATTCTTCCATTTCCATCCTCAAAAGGATGAATAAAGACAAAGCCAAATGCAATGATTGCAGCTGCTAAAACAGCATTATAATCATCATTAATAAGCAAATGACTGCTCTCAATTAATCCTTCAATTAGCTCATTAACATCTTCAAATTTTGCTGAAATGTGCTCAGGAATTGGTTCGCCCGTAATTCTATCATGCTCACCAACAAATCCACCTTGAGTTCTGAAACCCATTTGAACAAACCTACTATTTTCAATAACCAAAGATTGTAATCTGATTAACTCTTCCTTTGTAAGGTCATTTAATCCTGCTTGACCAATTGCTGCTCCCCATCTTGCTGCTCTTTTACTTTTGGGACTTTCCCCTTCTATTGTGAAAGATGCTTTAGAATCTTTTAGTAGCAAAAATGCAGAGGCTCTTTGTATGATATCTTTCCTTATGCCGGCAATTTGTTTTCTACTGACTTCAATATAATTCTTTGTTATGTGGTCTTCTAATTTCTTTGATTTTTTGATTAATGGACAAAACTTATTTGTTCCAGGCAAATTATTTATCACCAAATGCCGAGATGATTTTACTCCGGAAACAGCATATTGTAATTTTTCATCGACAACTGAAACATAACTTTTCTTAGTTAAATCATTTTTGCCTTTTATTTTACTTCCGGAAATCCACTCCAGCAAAAACCATATTCTTCTTGAGTATTGTCCGGACGGTTCAATATTTACCAAAGTAAAAATCTCTTTTGAACTCAACACCTCATTCAATTTAGCAAACACCAAAAGGTTCACTCCCTCGTATTTCAGGGCGAATACTAAATGATTGTACAAGGCCTCGATTTTCGAAATTTTGATATTATCCTCCGGTAAATATTTGTTCGGAAATACATTCCAGGTTTCTGTTTCGGCGCGTTGATTTTTTTCAGAAATCATTGTTTTGATACCCGGAACCGGAATTGGCAAATGCAGCTTTTCAATTATGGCAGTATAACCAACAATCCAACCTTGAGACGGTTTTACTTCCCCGTGAATTACAGGCGCATTGCTTGAAAAATGGGCGCTTTGTTTCATTTATTACGATTTATGAGCGCAATATAGGATATTTTTGGGCGCATAAAAATAATTATAGGCGCTTTATTAAGTAAAAAAAGATAATCAGGCGCTAAAACTGCTATTAATTTTATTAATTATAGAAGAATACAAATTACTTAAAGCGATGTTATCTACGACTCATGGCATTATTTCTTTTTCAAGTTCCTTTATTGCTATTTTTTTTTCACGGGCACGTCCAACGCGAATAACGTCTATACAAGAGAGCCATTTATACAGCT
>CALQSB010000010.1 GCA_943333125.1 Chitinophaga pinensis | reverse complement strand
ACCGGCATTATTTACGAATCTATTCCTGGAACTTTAATATTAGCATTAACTGCTATGATTTTTGCCTGCGTCTTAGGAATTTCAATTGGCATTATTGCTGCTTTGAAAAAAAACAGTTGGATTGACCACAGTATAATAATTACAAGTATTACAGGTATATCTGCGCCTTCATTTTTTATTGCCATCATTATTGCTTATTTTTTCGGAATTGTGCTCCACCAATATACAGGCCTGAATTTCACAGGCAGCTTGTATGAAATAGATGAAGTTACCGGAGTGAAATATATGGAGTTGAAAAACTTAATACTTCCCACAATTACCTTAGGAATTAGACCATTGGCAATTATCGTTCAACTTACCAGAAGTTCAATGTTGGATGTATTGAATCAGGATTATATCAGAACAGCATTTGCCAAGGGATTAAGCAAAAGAGAAGTGGTGTTACGTCATGGAATTCGTAATGCATTGAATCCAATCATCACTACAATTACAGGATGGTTTGGAGAATTACTCGCAGGTGCTTTTTTTGTAGAATTTATTTTTGGCTGGAAGGGGTTGGGCAAACTTACAATAGACGCTTTAGAAAAACTTGATTACCCTATAGTACTTGGAGCTGTGCTTTGCAGTTCAATAGCATTTATCCTCATCAATATTTTATCTGATTTTTTATATAAGAAAATCGATCCCCGAATTACCGGATAATTACCCCATAGATTTCAGTAATTAATTTGTTAATGAATTCAAACATTATCAACAATGCTGTTGATAACTATGATTAATATTTATTTGGCACAGAATTTGGATTACTAGGCATATCCGGTTTAGATTTTATTTATTTCGATTTAAATACAGAATAAAATAAGATTAAAACAATAAAGTAAGAAATCAGTCGTTTTTATGTTACCAATATCTTTAAGTCGTTTTCAGATGATAGAATTATGTTCTATTCTGAAGCATTAATTCAATGTTCTATAACCACCAAATGAAAAACCATGTTTAATTTAAACTTTACTAAAGCATTATTATTTAGTCTATTTTTCCTCACTGCGTCTAGCGCCTTTTCGAGAAAATTTTATGTAAGCATAACTGGGAATGATGCAAATAATGGCATATCTCCTGCAACACCATGGAAAACATTAGCTCATGTAGAAGACCTTGCTAACGCTACTCCTACATCATTTTTTAGAGCTGGTGATACTATCGCATTTAAAAGAGGTGATATTTTTGCAAATGGGTACAACAGGGCTTTTGGTTCATTTATATGGACAGGACCAGGTTGCCAAGGATGGGGTGGAAATTGCCCAAGCGGCACCGCTCTTAATCCAATCGTATTTACTTCATATGGAACAGGAGCTATGGCCAATATCCTGTTCCCTTATCCATCATCAGTATCTTCAAATACAAAAAACGCTATGTTATTTGACCATGTAGGACATATAACATTTGATAGCCTGCAATTCAATGACACTAGATTCTCCTATACAGATAAAGTTTCATCAGCGTATACTTGTAATGGATTATGGTTAGGTGAAGGCAGTGCTGCTTATCAAAATCTTTCCGTACATGATATAGTTATTAAGAACTGTAATTTTAGCAATATTGCCTATGGAATCGTTTCTACAGGTAATAATATATCCATACTAAACAATACATTTAGTAATTTTAAAAGTGGCGGTGATACCATTACAATTAATGATGTTGGAGCTGATGCAATGATGCCAACAGGGAATCATTATCTGATTAAAAATAATTTAATACAGGGTAGCTGGGCTTATTCAAATGGACCCAATTCTTCTTCAGAAGGTGAACTAGGAGGTGGTCTTGAGTCAATTAATGATTTTGATAGTAGTCTGGTAATTTACAATACATTTTTTGACAACTCAGGAGCAATGGAATTTGGTGCAAATGCAGGTAGTAATTATGGCCCAAATGATGATACATTTGCTTATAATAAGTTTATTAATAATGGAGTTGTTTGTTATGTTAATGTATCTGGAACTTTTACAAGTGCTGCTAAAAATCTTCATTTTTGGAACAATGTCATTATCGAAAATGGGAATAGTAGACAGAGTGGCGCTAGATTTGGTCAAGATGTTTTAGGCGATGGTCAATCATTTACAAATTGGCATTATTGGCCTCAATATCCAATTAATAGAACACTTAACCAAGCAGTTGGACAAATCGGTTACAGTGGAGACTCATATGTTTCCTCTGACACTTTATATGATATTCAGAATAATGTCTTTTGGAATACTAATGGCCAAAAAATGGACTATAGTGGTAGAACTAAAGTAAAATACAGAAATAATATATACAGATTAAGTGGAGGTGCGACTGTTGGTAACACTCTTCAAACAGGAGAAATCAACACCTCTAATAAAATATTTATTGATACTGCTTCTGCAAATCCTATAAATTGGGATCTTCATATTTCATCTACTTCCCCAGCTATCAATGCCGGAGTTGATGTCGGGTTAAATACTGATTATTTTGGAAATCCAATATCTGATATTACAGACATTGGATTAAATGAATATTCTTCCACAACACCAACACCACCTCCAACCAATACACTTAACGCTACTGCAACTTTTACTGCAATAACTTGTAATGGCGGAAATTCTACCGTTACAGTATCTGTAACAGGAGGTACTTCACCATACACAGGTACTGGAAATTTTACCGCTATTGCTGGTACTCGTTCATTCATTGTTTCTGATGCTTTTGGAGCTAGAGATACCGTTACACTTACTATCTCTCAACCTTCAATAATAAGTGCATCACTAAGTGCTGGCACAATTCCAGTATATGGAGGTAGTACAACAATAACTACAACTGCTTCCGGAGGTACTGGCACACTTAGTTATCAATTAGATAATGGAGCTTATCAAGCCTCAGGTATATTTAATTCAGTTCTTGCAGGAGCTCATAGTGTAACTGTAAAAGACGCAAATGGTTGCACGAAAATAACCAGCATTACCATTAATCAGCCCTTAGCTGTAATTCTTAATGCTATTGCTACATTTACTGCGATAACCTGCAATGGTGGAAGTTCTACCGTTACAGTATCTGCAACAGGAGGTACATCACCCTATACAGGAACTGGAAATTTTACTGCAAGTGCAGGACTACATTCTTATATTGTTTCTGATGCAACTGGAGCTAAAGATACCGTAACAATGACGATAAATCAACCTTTAATAATTTCAGTTACAGTTGCTTCTGGCACCATCGCTACTGTTGGAGGCACTACTAGCATTCAAGTTTCTGCAACAGGCGGAACTGGAACAACCTACCAGTATAGCTTAGATGGGGGTGTTTACCAAACATCAAATACATTTGCTGCTGTTGCTGCTGGCAATCATAATGTTAATGTAAAAGATATAAACGGATGTATTGTTACTAAAAGTTTTTTGATTAATGCACCTGTAGTAAGTACTTTATCAGCTTCATCTACTGCCGGTGCTATAACTTGTAATGGCGCTACAACTACCGTAACCGTTACTGCAACAGGAGGAGTCGCTCCATACACTGGCACAGGCAGTTTTAGTGTAGTTGCTGGAACTAGCAATTATACAGTTAGAGATGCTGCAGGATCGACAAGCACTACTTCTATTACAATTTCTCAACCTGCATTAATAAATGCTACCCTTAGTTCTGGCTCCATTTTAACTAATGGAGGAAGTACCACTTTAACCACAACAGCTTCTGGAGGAACGGGTGTACTTACTTATAAATTAGACAATGGTACATTTCAGGCCTCTGGAGTTTTTAATGGTGTACTTGCAGGAATTCACAATGTTATTGTAAAAGATGCTAACGGTTGTTCCAAAACAATCAGTATTACTATTACTCAGCCAACATCTTCCACTTTAAATGCAAGCTCTACTTTTGGTTCTATTTTATGCAATGGCATGTCTACTACTGTTACGGTTACTGCTTCTGGTGGAATACCTCCTTACACAGGAATAGGCTCTTTCAGCGTTAATGCAGGAAGCTATTCTTACACGGTAAGAGATGCTGCAGGAGCAACTGCAAGCACGTCAGTAAATATCACACAGCCTTTATCATTAAACTCAACTGCTGCTTCAGGAATAATTACTTCTGCAGGTGGCACTACTTCAATAACGATTTCCGCCTCTGGTGGTACAAGTCCTTATACTTTTAGACTGAATAATGGAACATACCAAACTTCTAATATTTTTAATGGAGTTGTTGCAGGTAATTATACCATCAACGTAAAAGATGTAAACGGGTGTATTAAATCTAGTTCAATAAACATTTTACAACCGCAACCTTTTGCCGCAAATGTTACAGCTGGATTAATTTCATGTTTTGGAGGTTCTGCATCTGTTACGGTTACTGCAACAGGTGGAACTGCACCATATTCAGGCACAGGTAGTTTCAGTGTTTTTGCTGGCACTTATACTTATACGGTTACAGATGCCAATAATTTAACAAGTTCTTCAACAATAACGATTACCCAACCTACTGCTATTACTGCGACAATTTCTGTAGGGGGAGCAATTACGGTTAATGGAGGAACTACATCGTTAACAGTAAATGCATCTGGTGGCTCATCTCCTTATACTTATAGTATAGATAATAGTGCATTTCAAAGTTCAAATGTGTTTAATAGTGTAATTGCAGGACGACATACCATAACTATTAAGGACAGAAATGGCTGTATATTAAATAGAATAAAGACGATTTCACAGCCTCCTGCAACCGGAAGATTAGTCGTTACGGCAATTGCTGGAGAAATAGCCTGCAATGGCGGAACAACAACAGTAAGAGTAACTGCATCAGGAGGAACTCCTCCATACTCAGGACTAGGAATTTTCACAACTGCTGCAGGTGAACATACATTCACTGTATCTGATGCTGCGGGAAATTCTGCAAATGAAACGATATTAATTACACAACCTATTGAGATATCAATTTCTGTAAATGTTGCAAATAACATTTACACAATAGGAGGTACAACAACAGTAACGATTATTGCAAATGGTGGAACTGGTTCCTATTTATACAGCCTAGATGGAGGCACTTCACAAAGTGAAGCCATCTTTACCTCTATAGATGCCGGAATTCATAATGTTGTTGTAGTAGATTTGAATGGATGTATGAGATCTACTAATTTCACTGTAACTCAATCAACAACATCTGGTTTAATTGTCAGTTTATTTTCAAAAACTAATGTTACTTGCATTAATGGAAACGACGGATCAATAGAAGTAAGAGCAGCAGGAGGAAGAGCTCCTTATACCTTCGCTATTGAAAACAGTACATTCAGTGCCAATAATATTTTTAATAATCTTAGATCGGGCACTTATCATATAACAGTAAAAGATGCAAACAATAGCACAGCCGTCTTAACTGTAATTATTGAGAATGGAAGACAGCGATGCTCTTATAATATTAACCCTATAATTACCATAAACACTTATCCTAATCCTTCAAATGCCTACTTTAATTTAAAAATCAATAGCGACTCTCAGGAAGATGTCAATATAGAAGTAATGGATTTGTATGGCAGGAAAGTTTATCAGTCTAGTGGTTCAATAAATAACACTTATTCATTCGGTCAGAACTTTATAGCTGGGTCATATTTTGTAAGGGTTATGCAGGGTAATACTAAATCAATTCAGAAAATAATAAAATTATAATAAGTTATGAATTGAATTTAGGATTTAATAAATTTACAAGTTTAAAAATAATCCCGATTGCTTTAAGTAATCGGGATTATTTTTAAATGAAGATTAAATTATACTTTATTATTCAACGTAATTAAATAAAAACAGATTCTTTTATTAGTTGTACAACTAATAAAAGAATCTACTCAACTTCCAAATTAATTTTGTGCAAATAATATAAAATAAAGAAAAATATTTTATTTTTTTAAATTTAAAAAAATAAAATTCATTAAAATAAAACAAATCAATTATTTCATTCGATATATTGTCATTTATATAAAGAACAGAATCAAATCTATTTGATTTTATAAATTTAAATATATCATTTCTGATTTCGTATTTTGTAAATAAAACATACTTGCGATTACCCTTATTTGTAGTTAACCATTTTTTATGAACATAATTAATTCTTTTTACCAAATTAAACGGGATTTCGTAATGTATAACTTTTGACAAATGATTAGAAAAACCAAGTTTATAAATACTAAGTGGATAACCACAAAAAACGACATTTGTAAATAAAGAAATTGAAAAAAAACATGCAATATCTTCATTTGATTTTAAATCGACGGGGAATTCTCCTGATTCTAAAAAAACTGATTTAACGACAACTATTGAACTAGTATGTAAATAGATATATGGGTTATCAAATACATTGATTTCGCTAATCTTATTTTCATTTTTTTTTAAATTTCGAATGACCTTTTCTTTATTGTTTTTCTGAATGAATCCTGCACAACAATACATTCCATTAGCTGGAAATCTATCAATAGATTCTTTAATTTTCTTTAAATAGTCTGGCAACCATTCATCATCCCCATCTAAAAAAGCAATGTAATCAAATTTACTCTCCGACACTCCCCGGTTTCTAGCAGAACTAACTCCTTGATTTTCTTGATTGTAAATTCTTAACCTATTGTCAGAGAAACGATTATTAATTAATTCAACACTATTATCATTTGAACCATCATTTATAATAATTATCTCATAATCTGAAAAGGATTGGGCAAGAATTGATTCTATTGAAAAAATTATAGTACTGGCTTTATTAAATAAAGGAATAACTACAGAAAACATAGAATTAATTTAATTATAAATAAATACCCTATTACTAAAAAATCATTTTTTAAAAATCACTTCAATCTCTTCTACTGGTTTCTTCAATGTAAATAACCACCAGGCATTTAGTCTTAAACAGATATTATAGATAACCATTGGCAATAAGATTCCGGTCGTCAAAATCAGAAGTGCAAGAAATGGTACATTTTGCAACTTCAAAATATTCATATAAAATTGCCTTGCCAGAGACATTACAATTATTTGTAAACAATAAATATGCACAGAATTGTATCCAACTACTCTTAAAAAATTTAATTTTTGATGCTTTTTTAAAGAAAAGGAAACCGAAATAGACATTGCACAACCAACAATTGCGACCAACAGAAAAAATAACGGAATACCATTCTCTACATGATAATTGCTCCCATTTTTAAGATTTATTTCCGTAAAAATATATTGGATTACAAAAAAAGAAATTACTAATGGAATAACAACTTTCCGTGAAGTAAATAAATCTGCAGTTTTATCATTGAGCATAAATCCAGAAATAGCATCCCCGACAGCAAAAAATAAATAATATTTCAATATATCATTTATAGCTCCCAAATTAATTGATTGACTATTTATATACCCACATAAAACATAAAAAAATATACCGAGAAATAATTGATACCAAACAGTAAATCTCAATTTAACTTTTAATATCGCATAAATAACCCCAACAAAAAACAATGCATTAAGATACCAAAACTGACCTGTTACGCGAGGGTCTGTTATTAAATAAACATAATAATAATAATTGATGTCGTTTTTAGAATTAGTATAATTTGAAAATAATAATTGCAGCGATATTTGAATAACTCCCCATACTAACATAGGATATAAAATACTTTGTACACGATTTTGAATATAAGACCCAATCCCTCTTTTACTCATGCTCCCTGAAATAAACATTCCTGATGCTATGAAAAATAAAGGCATTCTGAATCCAAAAAAAAATACATTTATATACTCTAACCAGGGATAAGACTTTAAATCCAATCCTGATTTTTCCATACTTTCATAACAATGACGATAGGTTACTAATATTATACTGATTCCTCTGTCATAATCAATCCAGCCATGTCTCTTATTGCTAAGAATATATTTAGAGTTGAATAAATTCATTGATTAATTTTTTGAGTAATTAGCAATTAATATGCATTTTTATCGCCTCTAAAAATTGTATACACAGTTAAAAACAATATCCTTATATCTAACCATACAGTCCAATTTTCATTATACCATAAATCATACTGAACTCTTAATTTAATTTGTTTAGGCTCTTTTATTTCGCCTCTAAAACCATGAATTTGAGCCCATCCTGTTATGCCTGGCTTTGAAAAATGTCGAACCATATACTGTTTTACAACTTGAGAAAGATCTGTTGTCATTTTCAATGGATGTGGTCTTGGTCCTACCAAACTCATTTCGCCCTTTAACACATTTATAAATTGCGGGAATTCGTCAATACTGGTTTTTCTGATAAATCTGCCAATTCGAGTTACTCTATTATCATTTTTTGTAGCTTGTTTAAATTCAGCTCCCAAATCAGGTTTCATACTTCTGAATTTAAAACAGTTAAATGGCCTGTTATTTTTTCCTGTTCTTCTTTGAATAAAGAAAATAGGGCCAGGAGACTCAATAAAGATAAGTAGACCTATTATTGGTATTAACCATGACAAAACCAATATAACAACAAATAAACTGACAATTACGTCAAGAAATCTTTTTTTCAATCTGTTTCCAACATCTTCCAATGGCTCATTTCTTAAAGATAAAATAGGTAAATCTCTAATAAAGTCTACAATAACAGGTTTACTGAAAAAAACGGACAAATTAGGCACCACCTTAAATCTTATGCATTCATTCTCCGCGTAATTCATTAATTCATAAATATATTCATTTTGCTCTGGTGTTATTGTGGAATAAATTTCCTGTACATCATAATCTCTGGCTACTTGTAGCACATTTTTAATATTTGACAAAACAGGATAGTGAGTTAATTCGGTAATTTTATCTTCGTCTTCAACATAACCAAGCAAATTTGTATTAATTGATTCTTGTTCAAAATAAGAAGCCAGCTTTACAGCGGTATCATTGTATCCCAGAATAATTACATTGTTAATTAATTTATCACGTTTGCGGAAATAATTTCTAATACCAACATATAAAAACTTGTTTATAAAGAGACCAACAGAAAATAAAATAATAAAAAAAACAATAAATAATCTTGATACAATTACCTCTCTTGAGAAAAAAAGATAAGTAAATAAAAAAATAATCCATAAAATATATACCTGAATCGTTCTTTTAGTAAAAAATTCAAACTGGAGAATTATTTTTTCTGTATAATTTCCACAAACAAATGAGAGTACTAACCAAATAACATTTGAAAAGAATAAAAATGAGAAATAAGCAGAGGTATAGCTCGTTTCTATTTTACCAATAACAATCCATTTCGGTAAATAAAAACTTAAATTCAAAATTAACAGATCAAGAAAAATAAGATTAATCTGCAAGTATCGTTTGAATTGATTATTCATATCTGTAAAATAAATTAATTATTGATTGTACAATTTTTCTAGAATATTTACAATTCGAACCGAAGTTTTTCCATCCCATAAATCTGGAATAGTTCCTTTCTTCCAATCATCATTCATAATTATTTTAAGTGATGATTTCAACTTAGGCAGATCATCACCAATAAGTTCATTTGTACCTTGAGTAATGGTCTCTGGCCGCTCAGTAGAATTTCTTAATGTGAGACAAGGTATATTTAGTACAGTCGCTTCTTCTGTAATTCCACCAGAATCAGTAATAATTCCTTTGCAGTTTTTTATCATATAAATAAATTCAAGATAACCCTGAGGATCTATAAGTAAAAGCGATTTGTATTTTGTGTCAAGCTTATCCAGAATTTGTTTCGTTCTCGGGTGAACAGGGAAAATTATCGGAAGAGGAGAAGTGGATTCAATTACTGAATCCAGAATTGATTTAAGTTTATTTGGATCATCCACATTAGATGGACGGTGTAATGTTAATATAAAATAATTTTTCTCTAAAATTTTATTAGGTTCAAAAAAATCAGGTTTTTTTATTTTATCCAAGTTGCTGTAAAGCGTATCTATCATAGTATTTCCAACAAAATGAATTTTTTCTTTTGCCACCTGTAAAGAAAGTAAATTCCTATTCGCTATTTCACTTGTAGTAAAAAAATGATCACAAATTGAATCAGTTACTATCCTGTTGATTTCTTCAGGCATTGTCATGTCTCCTGATCTTATTCCTGCCTCTACATGCACAACATCAATACATAATTTTTTTGCAGTAATTGCACATGCCATTGTGGAAGTCACATCACCCACCACCAAAACTACATCAGGTCTGAATGCCGTTAATTCATTCTCAAACTTAATCATAATGGCTGCAGTTTGCTCAGCTTGTGAACCACCACCACATTCCAGATTCGAATCAGGGTTGGGTATTCCCAACTGTTCAAAAAAACCACCACTCATTGCTTTATCGTAATGTTGACCAGTATGTACCAATCTGTATTTGATATCATTTCCAGCAATAACAGATTGTTTTATAGCCTTTATTATTGGGGCAATTTTCATGAAATTAGGCCGAGCCCCTGCAACTATGGTAATAATCATAATAAAATAAGTTTAATAAACTTAATGACTTTTATTGTTTGCTTCTTTTACTATCTGCTTCTCTTATCAATGAAATAGTTTGTGAAATATTCTGCCTAGTTGATGCACCAAATAATATTGATTCTACATTTGGTAAATTACAAACGTATTCGATTGCTTCTTTAGCTGGTATGGCTCCTCCGCCCAAAACCTGCATTGCTATTGCCCTTAATTTCTTTTCTCTTAATGTTTTTTCATACAATTCCATTCCGCCAGACATTCTAAAACCAGCCTTGTTGATGGATGAACATATGATTGGGTTTTCTATCCCTATACTTTCTAATACCGTTAATAACTGAGGCATATTCATAGTAATAAATCCGGCCTCTGCATTATATTTCTTTCTTACATAATCATGAAATGCTTTCAACAAATCTTTCATCCCAAGTCCTAATAATAAATCAGTAATATTATTCTGTAAGAAAATTATGGGCGTATTTATTTTTTTAAACATTTTCATTTCTGCATCAATCATAAGTTCCATGATTGAAATATAATCTTTTGAAACAACTGCCATTCCTCCCTTAAAAATCGAACCAAAAAAATTGCCAGGCAAGTATTGTTTAATTGTTCCCATAATACCAAGTTCGGTTACAGCATTTGCATATTTATGCGCATAGGGGAGGCAGGCATAGATTGAAAAGTCTTTGTATTTTTCCGGATCCTGTCTTATCATTTCGCAAATATTGTAAATGCGATCATGACTGGTACACATGAATGTTTCTGCACCAAGATCTCTTGCAATGTCAATGGTTTCAAGAATTGTTTTATCTTCTTTAAATCTGATTGACTGTGCCCTTGACTTCTCATCAGAAATATGATTCACAGCAAAAAACTGGTTGTCGCCATATAATATTCTATTCATCTTAATTATTTTTTTTGTTTTTAATCATGTCAATTACATTATCTGTTAATAATGCACTTTCAAAAGTATTTTTATCATTAGGAACTTTCCCCTGAACTGCCTTTACAAAGTAATCTACCTGTGCAGAATACTCTTCACCTCTAAGATAAAAATCTACTTCAGGAGTAAGGTCTGTAACATATTTAGTATTCCATCCTTTATTATATCCCGGAGGGCAATTATCTGTTTTCAGATATACTTTTAATTCTACTGCATCAGAAATTATTTTTCCATTGGGGCCACTAATTGTTATTGATGTGGACATTTTACGATAAGTTTCTTCGCTCCAGCTAACAGATAAAACGCCTGAAATTTTATTCTTTGTTTCAAGTAAACAGTAAACTGCATCCTCTACAGAATCAGAAAAAAACGATTTTAAAAGAGCACCATGTACAGTTGATATTGGCGCAACTAAATAATTAATCAAATCAATTACATGAGATGCATAATCCAACAGACAGCCACCACCTTCGCTCGGACTTGAACGCCAGGTGTCTTGTTTTTTACGAATAACAACAGGGCCATAAGCTTCACCTAAAAAGTGATTGATCTCACCAAGATATCCACCAGAAACAATTTTTTTCACTTCCTCAAAAGTGCCAATGAATTTATTATGGTATCCCACTTGATTTATCAGCCCTTTTTCTTTGGCCATTTTAACTAATGCAGCGCCATCATTTATATTTAAACTAAATGGCTTCTCTACAAAAACATGAATGCCTTTCTCTAATAATTCCTGTACAATAGAAGTGTGAAATTTTGTTGGAGCAGATACGAAAACAGCGTCGGGCTTAATCGTATCAAGCATTTTTTTATAATCTGTAAAAGTTTTAAAAGGCGAATACTCACCTAATACATCAGTTACAATTTTTGAAGTGTCGGCTACACCTACAACTTCAACATCGGGATGTGCCCCTAAAATGGAGAGATGAGATATTCCCATTTTTCCGGCACCGATTACTGCAATTTTTATCATTACTTTTTAAATTTTAATATTTCTCTTTTAAATAATTGGTATGCTTCTTTTCCTTTATCCATTAATTCAAGTGAAGGTTTCTTGTCCTGCAAACTATTTATGAATGCATCAACCTTTTCTGCAGTTAACATTGGTTCATGTAATACAAGACCTTTTTGCAGTAAGAATTCATCTACCTGCAATAACGCATCTTGATACACTGAAATTGTGGGGATACCTAATATTGCCATTTCTCTGGTCATTGATCCACCGGCTCCAATGAAAATGGTGCATTTTGAGGCAATGCTTTCAAATCCCATTGGATTGTCCACAACTGTTACAGCATTGAATTTTTCCTGCTTATAATAGGCAGCTTGAACGGGCTCTCTGGGTAGTACCCAAATTTTATATTTATGCTGTAAAGCAACAATGGTATCATCTAAGAAATTTTGCCTGGCGTTATAATATTGTGCAGTTTGCATTTCTGGTCTGAAATAAATATTAACGCCCTCACTGTTATTATTTCGTGCCTGCTGTATTTTCTCTCCCTTACTCCATAAAAAAATACCTTCTTTCACACCAGGGTATTGTATCACTTTCTTTGCTGAAACCCCATGTTTAGCTACTTTATCAATAGCAAGATTTTCTGGAATTAATATTTTGGTAGCAGCTAAAAAACTTGGAATATTTCCCTTTGCGTGCTCATTATCATTCGTATAAATTGAAGGAATTCCCAAAAGCAATGCTACAACAGGAGAGTGAAATGAACTTTGAGAAACAGCAAGATCTGGTCGCTTCTTTTTTAGAAATTTCCTTAGTTGAAATACCCTAATTGGATAGCCGAAAAGTTTTTTGTATATATTTTTACCATAATGATCACCAACTACAGTATGCTTTAATCCTTTTTGATCTAAAAGCTGTATGGTATTACCCAATGGCCTTGAAGTAATAATAATTTCATGTCCTTCGCCTTCAAGTTCCTTTATTAGATCATGAAACATGTTTATATGTGGCGAGTTAGAGAGGTCAAACCAAATTTTCATGGTTGTTTTAGTTTTGATATTTATGTTACATGAACCAACTTAAAATAATAATAATTTATTAGGATTAAGCAATTTAAATATAGCTTATTTCATGTTATATGGTTTCGGATTCTTTTTTGAAATGATTCAAATATACACAGAATGAAATGAACATCCAAGCTTGTGACCATCTCATATAAGGTATTTTAATAGAATATTTTTTATGTAATTTATAGAAAAAATATCCTTTTTTAGATTGCATATGGTCAATTGTCCAGTTCAATACATTTTCAACAACTTCTTTATATTCATCTAACTTGTCACATTTTTTCAATGTAATTGCTAATTGAGAAGCTGAATGAATATCAATTGGGTAAGTTGAATCATTAAAGCAACGGGGAATTCCTTCTTTTGTAAAAAAAGTGTTTATATAATAATCAAAACCTTTTGTAAGTGAATCTTTGAAACTATTATCACCACTAAATTTCATATAATCTGATATACATTCAAGGTTGTATCCAGTGTGAAAACTATCAACCCAAAAATGAAATGGTAAAGGACTATATGCCCAAGAGCCATCTTCTTTTTGACAATTACAACAATAAGTAACTACTTGCCTGGATGTTTCTATCAATTCTTTTTCATTGCTGATAGAATAAACCCTAGCCAATAATCGTGCTCCTAATAATGATGCATTATAAACAACACTGCTATCCAATGGCGAATAGGAAAATGCAAAACTTCCATCAGATTGAACAGTACGATTTAAATCTTTTAAAAGGAAATCACAAGTGCTGCGAGCTGATTTTAATAATTTTTCATCGTTTGTAATTTCATATGCATCAAGTAGTGCATTGGCAATAAAACAGGATGGCACAATAGTTGGAGTAAATTTAGGCTGAAAGAATGCTCTTGATTCCCAATCAAAATTATAACCCCAGCAATCTCCTGAATAACCTGCTGATTTAAGTTCATTTAACTTCTCTATGAAGAAATTTATTTTTTCCAGATATTCTTTCTTCTGATCGTGTATGTATAATTGACAATACGCAGAAAGGAATAATCCCATTGCTTTGGGATTATAATCATGCTTTATACCTACTAATCTTCTGAAATTAACTGGAGAACGTTTAAAGAATTGAATCCAAGCCAATCTAATCACCCTGATTTTATTTAAACCAGGAATAGCATTAAAAAGCTTGCTATTTAAACCATCATAAGGATCATCTCCTTTGAATGAATTAATTTCACAATATTTTTTCAATTTATTAAATGAATGATTTATTTTAGAAACCTCCATAACTAATATGATTTTTTGTTTTGAAACAGAGAGTAAAATAATGTCAAGTAAAATTCTTTAAGCTGAGAAATTGATTCCTCTTGATTATTATTTTTTTTATCGGACTGTTGAATTAACTCATTTACCAAATCTGATAATTTTGATTCTAGATCGGCAATGTCCCTGTTTTTAAAAAGCAGGGTTCCTTTGGGCCTTTCAACTACATCAGAAGCCAATACAGACTTATTCAAATACAAGCCTTCTCTTATTGTCAATGCATCACCATCAGTATTTGTTGGGCGTAATACAATGTCTGAGTTGTCAATCAATTTCACAAATGATAACCTTTCATTGATAAGTATCATGCTATTTCCCAAATTGTTTTTTAAAATAAATTCTTGTGCTTCTTCAAACCTTTCTTTCCCATTTGTTAATGAAGAAACTGTAAACAAAAGAAAAACATGTATCCCTTTTTCGTTCATATTTTTAATAACATTGACACATAAATCAAGGCCATAAAGATCTTGGTTGTTATGGGTATCCAGTCTCGAAGCATTAGCACAAATAATAATCTTCCCTTGTTGTCTTTCTTTTATAATCCGATTGATGATATAACCAGGCAAATCTTGTTCAGTAGACATAGCGGGGGGGAGAAAAGCATGCTTTACAATACATTTATTTTTTGAAAGCGGAAGTTTTTTTTCGATGTCTGAATTGACAAGAATTATTTTATCCGCAAGATTATAAATTATTGAATCTATAAATCTAAAAGGTTGGGATCTTCTGGGACCATAACCATGAAGTGTAATCACTATTTTTTTCCTTAATAGTTTCCCAGATAAAATATGGAATTTCTTTAACAACTTATTTCCACTATGTATAAAAAACAGATCAGTACAAATTATTCTTTTAAAGTACTGATATAAATTCAGTGATTTTATATTGTAAAATGATGCTTTTCTTTCAGTTGATTCATCTATGAAGTCTATATTAAAGTCATCTTTCAACAGATGATTAAGTCTGGATAAGTGAATACTTATACCACCAGCAGGCGGGGGGAGAGGCCCGGCAATGAGTACATTCAGTTTTTTATTCATTCAGAGGTAATCTTGTATTAAAATCATCCAATTAAGGATTTTTTATTATCAATCTGTATTTTTTGTTTTTTGTAAAAGTCAAATCTTCTCTTTTACAATAAGTAAATTTCAATTCTGTTTCTACACCGACCATTCTAATGAAATTAGTTTTCAATTGTTCTTCATCTGTTTTACTAAACGAAGCGGTAACTACAATTTTTATATTTAAAGGATCTGTTACATTGTACTGATGTACCTGAGCAATTTCTAAATTTTTAACCCCTTTAAAAGCGTGATCAATGCATCCTACAACACTGCCATCTTTAAGAAGCAGATTCTCACTTGCTCTACCTTCAATGCTTATTATATCGGGATTAAGATTATCGTTAATCAAACCCTGAGAATTTAAGGTTACAATATCATGAACTTCATATCTAATCAAAGGAAAACTGGTATTAATTAAATTTGTTGTAATGATATGATCTTTTTCGAATTCATTTATAGAATAAAGCGGTAATGGTTTATAAATTAAATCATTATTTTGTGCTAGTAAAATACTGCGTTCTGCATTACCATACCAATCATAAATAGTTGCGCCCAGATAGGACTCCACAAATTCTCTTTGAAAACCATAAAGCGTTTCAGATGAAGTAAACACTATAGGAACCTTTAATTCAAGGCCTTTTTTTTGCAACTCAAAGCATAACTTAAAAATGTAACTTGGAAAGGCTTCAATTGCCCGAGGTTTAAATTTGACAATCATACTATAATACATTTCAATCGTATTTTCATTAATATTAGGACTTGAAATGTATAAAGTATTTGCCTTTTTGAAATTTTCAAATGGTATATTTTTCCCAAGAGCGCCTCGAATGGATAAGAGAGGCTGGCCAAAACTAAATCCGTGAGAATTTCGATAATGTCTGATATAAGCCTGTTCGGTAGAAATATCAAAAATAGTTCTGAAAAGAGTTAATGGGCTTCCTGAAGTTCCACTTGTTAATCCAATGATTTTTAAAAAATTAAAACTATTGTAAATGTCCTCTACTCTGTCTTTTATCATATCTCGATTGACAACAGGAAGTTTTTTTATGTCATTAAGATCGTTGATGTCATTTAGTTGAATACCATGTTTTTGATACAATTCTTTGTAAAATGGAGATTTATTATACGCTTTTTGGAATAGAAAAATAAATCTTTCATTGTATTTGGTCAATAATTGATCTGAGTTAAGATTGCTTATATCATTAATCGAATTAATCTTCCAATCAGTATAAAAGTTATTCTTAGCGAAGTATTTAATAAGTTGATTCATCAGCATTCAAAACTGTTTCAGATTTTAAATATAGATAATATTTATATTTTAAATGATTTTAAAATAAATATTTTCAATTGGATGAAAGGATTAAATATTCTTTTTAACCCATCCACCACAATAACGTCATTATCGAAATTTATTGTATGTATAAAGGGATTATTATTTCTTTATACATACAATAATTGTTTTTACTTAATTTATGAATATACACTATAAAGAATAAATCTATAATTTGGATAAATAAATATTATCAATTAATTTTAATAGATTTATACTGTTTTATTTTTTCACATATTTAAGAAATCAACTTAAAATAGTATTTTTCTACTCCATAAGAGTGTTGGTTGATTTAAATTTATCCAAATTTCAATAATTATGGTATTTACTTCCTTAAATTTTTTAATATTTTTCCCCTTTTTAATTATTTTATACTGGATTATTCCAAACAAAAATAGATGGATTTTATTACTAATTTCAAGTTACTTTTTTTACATTAATTTAAAACCTGTTTTTGCATTGTTACTTGCAGGTGTAACATTATCAACATATTTTTTCACTAGTCTGATAAATCAGAATGATTCTGATTCCAGAAAAAAAATGTACATGAGAATTAACATCATGTTAATTTTGTTACCTCTCTTCTTTTTCAAATACTTCTCGACTATTAATAACGAAATTTTCAACTTGTTAGAATGGCTGCATATTAGGTGGCCTTTACCAGAAATTAAATTAATTCTTCCCATTGGAATCTCTTTCTACACTTTTATGGCTATCGGCTATACAATTGATGTATATAATGAAGATGTGGAATTTGAAAAGAACATTGGTATTTTAGCATTATTTGTATCATTTTTTCCATTGATTTTATCGGGTCCAATTGAGAGGGCTAAAAACATGATACCTCAATTTAAATCAAACAAAAAAATAGATTACAACATGGTCTCTGAAGGGTTTAAACTTATGCTTTGGGGATATTTTATGAAACTTGTTGTAGCCGATAGAATGGATATATACGTAGACGCTGTTTTTAAAAACATTTCACATCATAATGGCACATCTTTATTTTATGCATCATTGCTTTATCCATTTCAAATGTATGCCGATCTTGGGGGGTATTCTTTAATTGCAATTGGAACTTCGAAAATATTAGGTATTAATGT
This sequence comes from Chitinophaga pinensis, assembly GCA_943333125.1. Lineage (GTDB taxonomy): Bacteria > Bacteroidota > Bacteroidia > Chitinophagales > Chitinophagaceae > Ferruginibacter > Ferruginibacter pinensis_D. The sequence continues at coordinate 63,331 of CALQSB010000010.1, read as the reverse complement.
GATGCATAATTTTAATCGCCCTTTTTCAGCTACTTCTATGTCTGAATTTTGGAGAAGATGGCATATTTCGTTAATTACATGGCTTACAGATTATGTTTATACTCCATTATCATTTAATCTTAGAAAATATAAAATTGGAGGCATCATAATTTCATTAATGTTTACTTTTCTGATAAGTGGGGTATGGCATGGAGCCACATTGAATTTTATTTTTTGGGGGTTAATACAAGGAATGTTTTTAAGCTTTGAGGCTTTAACTATAAAGAAAAAAGAATTATTGGAAACCCGATACAATTTAAAAAAGAAATTTCTGTATACTATTGGGGGAATTTCTTTCACATTTATCTTATTTGCTTTCTCTCAAGTATTTAGTAAAGTTTCTAATTTAAGTGACGCATTTGTTGTTTATTACAAAATATTTACAACGTCTGGTTCTTTATTCATTGGACAGCCTTCGACTTTTATTTTTAGTATTTTAGGATTATTAATGTTGCTTTTAAAAGATTTTACAGATGAATTTACTCCGGAAAAGTTTTTATTATTTAATAACAAAAGTAAAATGGTTCGGATTCTTTCATTTAGTATAATCATTATCATCATTTTATTAATAGGAGTATTTGATGGAGGACAATTTATTTATTTCCAATTTTAGGCATATGGTAATTAAAAAAATCATTATCAATGTATTGATAATTACAATTATTGTTTTTATTCTTGATTTTTCAATAGGAAAAACGTTAAGATATTTTTATTTTAAAGAAACATCTGGATTACATTATCGTACAACTTATTCTTTTGATTCAACTAAAGCTGAAGTTTTAATTTTTGGTGGGTCTAGAGCAAATCGTCATTATGTTCCACAAGTTTTTGAGGATTCTTTAAACATGAGTTTTTATAATACAGGGAGGGATGGCAATGGGATTTTTTACCAAATTTCACTATTGAAGTCAATTTTAAAAAGATATACTCCTAAAGTAATTGTATTAGACTATGTAGGAGGCTTTGAATATGATGCAGAATCTTATGATAGAATGTCTTCAATATTGCCATATTATGGATCTCATGAAGAAATAAGAAAAACCATTGAATCAAAAAGCCCTTATGAAAAGGTGAAATTAATTTCGCAAATTTATCCTTTCAATTCAAAAATCCTCACAATAGCCATTGGAAATATGGAAATCAATAAAAAAAGAGAGATTGATGATAAAGGATATGTACCACTTTTTACTACATGGAATGAAAAAATAGATAGTCAAAATATTGAATTAATTAATGACATTGACTCAAATAAAATCAATGCATTTAGAGATTTTTTAATTTTATCAAAAAAATCAAACATTAAAGTTTTTGTTGTTTTTTCTCCAATTTACCTGAAAATGAAAAACACTCCAGGAATCGAAATATGTTATAACTTATGTTCCTCAGAAAAAATTCCATTTTGGAATTTTTCAGAAGATACTTTATTTCAAAACAACAATAAATTATTTAGTGATATACAGCACATGAATAACAATGGGGCAATTATTTTTTCAAAAATAATTTGTGAGAAAATAAAAAATAGTTATCAATATTCATCAATTAAAAAATAAATATTGCAAAACAAATTTTTAAAATATTTAAACACAATCAATTCATATTTTTCAATATCTCATCTTCTTCAATGATAAACAAATCATTATCATCAATACCTTTATGTTTCAAAACAGATAAAATCAAATAAGGACTATTACTTTGTTGACGAGGCATTCTCAATTTAGCATATTGACGAAAAAAACCATCTCTTTTATTCCAAATACCACAACGAAATACTTTTGATTTGCCATTTTTATCTATTACAACCATACGAGTAAAAAGATCATTTTCAAATGGAGTTGCTTCTCTGTCAGTTGTAAAAATAAGCGTCCCATTTTTAAGAACTGTAGTAAAAAAAACACAGCCTCTAACTGTAACAAGTTTACTTAGCTCCCTATTTGATCTTTTCCAACGATAAATCCCACAATCTTCAAGGTTAAATCCATCTGACCCCCAATAAACATATTCAGGTGTAAAACTTAGTTGAGTTGCAGTAAATTTCTCTGAATTTGTTCCAATGATATCGATTGTTTTAAAATTATCATTTGTAAATCCAATTTTTGAATTTTTTTCATTGTCTCCGGTACAAATCCAGGCATTCCCAGAATAAATATCTTTTTGAACTGCATGAATATGCCTTATTTCACCAGGAGTAAATGTGTACTTAATATTCCAGCTATCCCCAAAATCGATGCTTTCATAAACACAAACATTCTCTTTCCCTTTTTCATTTCTAAAATATTCTCCATAATATAAAGTACTATCTGTCATTTGGAGAATTCCATTATTTAATATTCCCTGATTTTTCTTTGAATAATGCTTTAAAGTATGAGTAGGCTTAAACTCTCTTTCATTGTATGCTTTAAACCATATTATTCCTGCTGACATAGCGCAAATAGACCCTTTGGATGAAGCTACCATTTCAATGCATTCAGGACGCATAGTAAATTGACGAATTATAGAAAAATTACGTAACCAGAAAACAGAAAAACCGGTTGGTACATGAGCTATACGTTTGAATTTAGCGGCTCCCTTTTCTAGCTTGTAAATAATCATACCACGTGAAGCCCAAATATTTCCTGAATCATCAGAAGTCTGAATCATTAAATCTTTTGCATGTGTAGCTTTAAATCCAAATAGATTTGATTTTTCTAACAATATTTCTTCAGGACCATTGTAATCAAAATATAAATAGGAGATCAACACTAAAACTAAAATAATTAATAAATACTTGATAAATTTCATCATAAATAAAATATTTCTTTAAAAAAATTATACAATTTTATAATCGACACAATACTTATTATAACATAAGTATTTATTATTGCGAAGATAAAAGAAAGACTATTAATAAAACAATCAGATTTCTTTTAGTTTAATTATGTTTATAGGGTTATCCAAACTTTTTCCTTTTTTTCTATTTTATAAAAAATCGCAGTGTTTGACAAGAGCGTTATAGTTGAAATTATCAATTAAGAACAGGAATTTTATTGATAAATCTACAATGATGCTAATAAGATTCAATTTTTATTTTCTAAACATTTTCTATAAAAACTAATTGTTTTTGATGCGACATTATCGCAATGATAAGTTGAAATAGCTCTATCTTTTGCTTTTGATCCAATTTCGAAAATAAAATCATGATTATTATATAGTTTGTGTAAAATATCATGAAATAATTTAGGATTTAAAAAATTGAATAAGAATCCATCAACACTATTATTTATCATTTCTGGAATCCCTCCAACATCAGAGGATATAACAACTTTTCCAGCAGCCATGGATTCTGCTATAACCATAGGTAAAGTTTCCTGAAAAGATGTGATTGCAACAATATCTGTTTCTGCAATAAATTTCAATGATTCTGATTGGTTTACCCATCCGTGAAATTTTATATTATTACTAATTTCATTTGCTTTTAAAAAATCGTTTATAACATTCTTATATTCTACATCTGTAAAATCTCCTAAAACATCTAATGAATAATTTATATTTTCACTAAACAATTGATTTATTGTTTTCAATAGAAAAAGTAAATTTTTACGATTATTAATTACACCAATGTATAAAATACGGTTCGTAGTTTTGCGTTTAGTTAATAAATTAAAATAATCAGGTCTTAGTGCATTAGGAATTACAATTGAATTTTTTATTTTAATATTAATATGAGATTGTTTAGATGAATCAGAGATATAAATTATATTATTAATTGGCAACAAATTATTAACAACACCATTGTACCAGAAGGTTAATTTATCTTTTACAGTTGTTTTAGTTTTCATTTCTTCGAATGCGAAAGCATGTATAGTATGTATAGTTTTCACCCTACATGTCCCTAATAATTTAGTAAACATTAATGTATTCCCAGTTTGATAATGAATAAGATCGGGATTAAATTCTTTGATATTTCTTTTAAGGATAAATGTTCCATTTAATAAATAATTAATAGAATGAAAACTGAATGGGCCTTCTGGTTCATGAATTATCTCGATTCTTTCAGAGAACTTTACAATCGTTTTTTTCTTCACCTCTTTTGTAAAAGAAATAACCCTTATATCGATATTTTTTGAAAGAAAACCATAAAGCAAATTAATAACTGCAGAATGAACTCCTCCTTTAATATTATTTATATTTTGAGGCAACCCGGGTACTAATATTAGAATTTTCATTTAAAAGATTTTGATAAACAATCAAACAGATTTTCTATTACTTATATAATAATAACTCATTGAAATAAATAATATAGAAACCCAAAAAATAAAAAAGAAATAGTAACAATTCAGAAAATAGAATGACAATTTCGTGTAAGTTAAAAAGGAAATTATAATAAACATATAAAACATTAATACTCTAAAGGGCTGAGTTATATTATTTTTTATCAATATCAAATCTTGAATAATGTGAAAAATTAAGAAGGAAATAAAAACAGAATAATTAACAACAGAAAGATTTTTCAGATAATGTAATCCAATTATACATAAAGAAACATTAAGCAATAGCGTTACTAAGTTGCATAGCATATCTAACTTTTCAAGCTTTATAGCGACAATAACATTAGCCTGTAAAAATATTGTAGGGAATATCAATATTACTAAAAACATTTCCTTTGCATATTTTGATGTATCTGAAAAATTCTTTCCAAATAATAATGGAATAAAGTAATCTGAAAAAGACCAAATAAATGTAAAAATGAATAACCCATAAATACTCAGATATTTAAAAGATTTATGGTATAATTTTGCTAGATTATCCACACTCTCTTTATATTCTTTTATTAACATTGGATATATTGATGAAGTAATTATTATAGGAATTATAGTGAATACCATTAATAATTTTATAGTTATTTCATAATAAGCAACTGCTTTATAATCGAGATATTTTGATACAATAATATTAGCAATTCGCCAGTTAATAATTGATAAACTACTAATTACTACAAAAGTCCAATTCAAGAAAATAATACTTTTAAACTCCCCCCAACTAAGTTTTGAAGATAAAATCTGAGAAAAATTAGTTTTATTTGAGCTGCCAAATTTTATGAATAAGTTAAGAGATACTAACCTGAAAAAAATCAGAATAAAAGACAATAAAACTATATTTAAGGGATAAATTAATAAGAAACAGGATAACAAAAACTTTAAAAAAGTCTCAATCGATATGATAACAAAAGTTTTTTTCTGTTCTAATTCAGCTAAATTAATAGACTTAATTACGTAGATCAAATTATCAAATATTAAATTTATCCCAATAATCAATGATAATTTTCTGATTTGATTATCATTGTATAAAAAAAAAGAAAAGATAATATTTAATACATAAAAAAATATACCAATTAATAATTGCAGCTTGAAAAATTTTTCAATTAATCTGGTTTTATTTTCAGAATGGACATACTCCCTGATAAACCATTGTCCCATACCCAAAGAAGAGAATCCCAGTAAAAAAGAATATAAAGTATTAGATAATGTATAATTACTAAATTCTTTTGTTGAATAACTCCTAGCTATAATTATAAAAAAAAATGTAAGTAGAATGTTTTGCAGCACATTAGAAATTACGCCCCACATAGAATTATTAAAAAACTGCGTTTTAGTTTTCAACTTTATTTTATATACTAGTTTATTAATCATATAAAATTTAGTTAGAGCTCTTCATTTTCATAATTTGTTGCTTTAATAAGAATAGTTCTGTATGAGATTATACAAGATATAATTGTTAAAATTAAAATAAAAATTCGAGGATCTGCAAATGTATAAGTTCCATTAAAACTTAAAATAAAACTAAGTATTGAGCAAAAAAGAAGCAAGATATTATAGTCGCTTTTTTTAAAATAAATAGCAATAACTCTAGTAATAGGATACAATATAAGTGTGTAGATTATGAGAAATCCTATTCCACCTAATTCTGTTAATAATTTCAAATTCCCATTTTCAGGTACATCATAAGGAAATGATTCATTGTTTTCAATCCAAAATTGGTTAGGGTTATGTAAAAAAACATACCTTGAATAATTATCAAATCCTATTCCAAAAAAAGGGCTCTTCTTAAACATTTGAAATGCCTCTTCCCATATTTCATGCCTAAAAGCATATGCATCATCTAAGTCCGTTCCTCTTTTAAAAATTGCAAATTTATCCTGAAACTGCATTAAAATAAAATAGAGTCCTATTCCTAAAAAAATGAAAATGAATTTATAATAACCTTTGCTGAATAATATAAGTAAGCTAATTCCTAAAATAAAACCCATCAACCCAACTCTTCCACCAGAGCTCATTATAGCTAATAAAGAAAAAATAATAAGTAAGAAATCTTTATAACCATACTTTTTAACTTTGGGTTTAATTAAGCTAATAAATGACAAAACAGAAACAAACTGAGAATAGTGTTGTGGATCAGATAAAAAGCTAGGATACCGAACTCCTCCATTAATCAAAACATTTGGTTTTACAATTCCTGTTAATACAAAATGAGGTCCGATAATCATTTGTACAAAAAGAAAGATAAAAGAAAGAATTAAAGAAAATCTTAAACATGAAATGATTTCATAAAAAAAATCAGGATCATCTGAAGTTTCTTTTATGATTAAACTTGTATATAGAAAAGTAGGAATTAATATAGTTAAATGAAGAATAGATTCTAAATTAGGCATTATTTCTACAAAACAATAACCTATTAAAATCGAGAGAAATAAAGAAATTACTAAGCCCTTATAAAATTTCCCATCTAAAACTGAGACATTATTATTCTGGTGAAAAAATAAAAAAAAAGCACTTGAAATGAATACAAATCCATTTATGTTCGGTAATGTAAAAAATATTAACAAAGGAAGCGTTAATATAATATATTTCAAATAAAATCTATTACGATCTACTTTAAAAAAAATATTAATTATCAAAAACAGTACAACATTTAAAGCACCCAGTAATTTAAAAAAAATAGGGTTCATTATTTTATAATTATATAACTTCTTTTATACCCAATTCCCCAATTTATATACCCCATGATTATAACAAAAGGACATGCTTTATTTAGAACCCACTTATCAAATTTCTCATAAAATAATTGTGTAAGATATTCATGAAAAAAAACAGAAAGTATTACCTTGCCTTCAGAAGACGCTTTTTTTACGTTTCTTATTTTACCGGTAACAAATAAATAATACGGAAAGAAAAATTCGAATATTTTTCTTAGAAATGGTTTCACTCTTGTAAGCATTTATTTAAAAACGTAAGATAATAAAGAAATACAAGAAATTAAAATAGATTCAACCTTATACTTCCATCAATCTCACCCCATAAGACACTTCCTCCAACTGAAATTCTTCATCACGTGCTTTAGCACATAAAACATATCCCATTGTAGGCAAAGTTATTTTCACGATTGTAGAGTTAATCGTGATTACATTATCAAACTCATCAAAATTTGGCGTCTTGTTTACAATACGAACCATATTATTCATACTTACTTCGGTCTTTTCCAAGTAAATGTTCGAATATGTTTCAACAAACTCCTGAATATTTTCAATCTCAACACCCTTAATAATCACAGGTCTGCCCAGCCAATAAACAAAGTTTATGACTCCAGATTGTTGTTTAATGAACGCAATGTCCTGTTCAGTAATATGCACAAATACATAATTCTGAAATAAGGGCTCACTGGATTCCTTTCTTTTTTCATTGGTCGTTAACCTGGTTGCACGGTTAAGCGGACAATAATTTTCTATTTTCTTCTTAGTTAACAAAGCCGAAACCTTCTTTTCGTTGTTTGGCTTAGTGTAAACTGCATACCATTTTTTTTGCATGGCGGTGTATTTATGGTTAATAAATATGCAGTTTCTCACCGGATTAGCTGAATCGTTGAAGGTCTTTAGTTAGGATGGAAAGAATGGAGTGATGCTCTTGTTAGAGTATATAAAGATAATGTTAATATTCAGAAATAATAATTTTTATACAACTATTTTTAAAAACTATGCTACTTACACTTTTTTCTTATCTGTTTTGGGGTCAACCCCATATTTACTGCCATATACATAATCATATCCGTATCCATAATTGTTATTAAAAAAGCCTCTCTTTTTTACCCCATTAAATATGATAGCAGGATTTTTAAGAGGATTTATTTCCATATTCTCATCAATTCTCTTTACAAGCATTTTAGGCGTGTATTTGTGACGTACCAGATAAAGTGTGGCATCACACAATTCGGTTAAAATAAATGCATCCGTAATTAAAACGGAAGGAGCCGTGTCTAACACGATAAAATCAAATCGGCTTTCCAAATAAGTAATGAATTCGTTTATTCTGCCATTTAAAAGCAGTTCAGAAGGACTTTCGTGTAATGTTCCCGAAGAAACAAAATACAGATTATCATATCCATTTGCTTTTTTAATAATGTCCTCGGGTTTCTTTTTACCAGTGAGATAATCGCTCATTCCGGGATCGGCAGTAGACTTTCCAAACAACTTACCCAAACCAGGATTATGTAAATCGATATCGACCAATACTACTTTCTTTCCGCCTAGTGAGTTGCTTATAGCTAAATTGGCCGAAATAAAGCTTTTCCCTTCACCAGGAATACTTGAAGTAACCAATATCTTTTTCTGAACATTGTTGATTCCTAAAAAATGTAATGAAACCCTTATTTTTCTGAACTCTTCAGCTATCAAACTTCTTTTCCCTGACTCAATTAGTATATTATCTTTTGCATCTTTGGAATCATTGAAAGCCACTTCTCCAATAACAGGAACTGCTGTCATCGATTCGAGATCTTTACGATATAAGACTTTACTAGTTAAACCCTCCATTAATGTAATCAATAATAAACTCAGAATGAATGAACCCATTAATGCACCTAAATAAATAAATATTTTATTGGGGCTCACTGGGTACTTGGAAGATTGTGCGCTATTGATAACCCTGCTATCAGAAAGGGTAGAAGCATAAGAAAGTTCACCTTCTTCCTTTTTTTGCAATAAAAATGAATAAATGCCATTCTTTACATTTTGATCTCTGCTGATCTCCAGTATTTCTCTTTCCTTTTGAGGAATAGCACTTAACATTGAATTGTACTTATTGTTAGTCGCAGAAATATTTTGCTTGCTAGCCATCAAATTTTTTCTTTGATTTTGTAAATTCTCATTTATACTTGGCTTTATTTTATTTATCTGATCTCTAATTGAAACCAGCATCGGATTATTTTCTGCTACCGTTTTTCTTAATTTCTCATATTCAAGCTCTTTACTGTTTAATTGGGTTAACAACTGCGCTAAATTAGGATCAGCGATCCCTGCTGTTGAAGATGACATCCCTGTGCTCAGACTCCCAGTAGCAAGGGCTCCATCTACCTGATCCAAAACCGCCAATTGCATATTAAGTTTTCCCAATTCCTGATCATTGCTGCTTACATTTTGCAAATACAATTGACCCTGTGAACTAATATTTGAAGCGCCGGTGCCTGTTTTGAATCTCTGAACCGTTTTCTCTATTGAATCAAGATCTTTAGATACTACATTCAACCTTTCTTCAACAAATTGTAAAGTATTTTTTGCTAGCGAATTTTTCTCATCAATAGAAGCCCGGTCATACATACTTACCAGTTGATTTAAAATATCCTCTGCTCGTTCTGGAACTTCATCTTTAAAAGACAATGAAACAATAGATGATAATTTATTAGGCGATATGACTTGTAAATCTCCGAGGAGATTGTTTGTGACTTCCTTGGGTGCAGTCAAATTAAAAAAGAAGGCCCTTTCAGAAACAGGAATGCGATCTTCATACTTTTTATTAGGAATAAATTCAATCCTGCCAAATGGAGTATTTAGCCACTCATTAACAAGGCCGGCATATCTGCCATTTAAATAAATCTTGCCGCTAGCATCATCATATTTTAATTGAATATTACTGGCGGTTTTTATTTCATCCGGATTGGCTGATATAATAGTAAGTGGGCTTAATGTATATGCAGAGACATTTCTGATTTTGCCTTTTTGAAAAACTTGGGCATATAAATACAAACTTTTAACCACATTTTGCATTATCGATTTAGATTGCAGCACTTCAACTTCATTTTCTATGATTTTTTTTGTGTTAATCATATTGAAGGCATCCATCGACTTAGTATCATCGGCCCCTTTGTTTTTATCCTTAATTATCATTGTAGCTACTGCCTCATATTTAGGAGTTGCGTATCTTAAATAAGCAAAAGCTCCGGCAAGGAAAAAAGCAATGAACATTAAAAAAATTGGCCAATACACAATGTATCTGTTTAATAATTGTGTAAACAAATTATCCTCTTGTTTTACGGGTACTTTATTTTTCTTCAACTGACTCATTATTAAATAATAGCTATTTTCTTAATAAAATGGTGGTGATTACAAGTGCAATTATCGACAAACCACTTAAAATTGATGGCAACAATTGCTGGTTGCGGTTAGCATTGATAACTTTCCACTTATTGGCTTCTACATAAACAATATCATTGGGTTGCAAATAATAATAATTTGAGCTTAAAAAACTCTTATCGTTAAGATCAATTCTTTTGACTTTTCTTTTCCCTTCTACTTCTCTGACCAACATTACATTATCTTTTTTTCCGTAAACAGTTATATCTCCGGCAATGCCTAAAGCCTTAAGTAAAGAGATCTTTTCGTTGGGAACATTGATAACTATTGGCTTTCCGACCTCGCCAATGATCGTTACTTCATAGTTTAAATGACGGATAGTAATGATCGGGTCAATTAATAATTTCTTATCTAAAATAAGATTTGTAATATCTGCTTTTAATTGCTTTTTGGTAATTCCACTGGCTTTAATAGTACCTAAAATAGGAAGCTGAATATTCCCATCCGTATTTACCAGATATCCTCCTGCAGAAGAAGATCCTGAAGTAGTTGAAGAACTGGTTGCCAAAAGATTGGGTGCATTAAAAACCGCAGAAGCTTCAGGATTCAAACTGCTGATATAAATACTAAGAATATCATTCTTTTGAATAATGGGCTCTACATCATCCGTTTTTAATATTAATGTAGTGTCTCCGGAACCCGAAAAGTACGTTGTAGACTGTTGGGAAACAGTGCAAGAACTTATTTGAATAATTAATAAAAAAGCAAGCAAAAAGAATTTACACTTGGGTAAGCTCATTGGTTAAGTTTTTTCTTGTTTAAGTAGTCGGTTTCAGTTATTAAATACACATTTTTGAAAAACAAAATGTTTAATAGAGATTATCTCAGTAGGTTATTCCTTAGGCTTGAATTTAAAAGAAGAAAATCTAATTGTGTTACTAATAAATATAAAAATCTTTGTCCTTTATAAAAGGACGTATCTCAAAAGTAATGTTCATCAACTGCAATTGCAAATTAATTCCATAGAATTTTATATTAATTATTAATACCTAATGCATTTTCGAAAAAACTCAAACAACAAGTTTTTTTATTTTTGAGTTTTTAAATTTCTATTATAGCCTTGATAACCAAAATTCAAAAGGATTACATCCATATTTTGCACAGTTTAAAAGCAGACCAAATAATATTTATTAATTGTTTACTTTTGCTTTTAAACTGGATTTTGCAGTTGGAATTGTGATGAAAGGGAAAAAGGCAATAAAGACAGGCGGTTGAGCCGATATTTTGGACGAAAGCATAATGAATTATGTGGAGATTAAAATATCAAGCAAATGCTTGTCTTTGCAGCATTTTTCTCTTGTAATAGATTTCAACTGCAAAATCTGGGTTTAATCAATCCAGATTTTCTAATACTATTTTTCACATGAAATACCCATAAGATAAAGCCTCTTAACAAAAGGGAATGAGTATTCAAGGGAATAAAATGTGACAATAATGTAAAATAACACACACATGAAAGAAGTATACATCGTATCTGCAGTTAGAACCCCAATGGGTAGTTTTGGCGGATCATTAAAGTCTTTTACCTCAACTCAACTTGGTGGTTTTGCTATTAAGGGTGCTGTAGAAAAAGCGGGTCTGAAACCTGAGCAAATTGAAGAGGTGATTATGGGCTCTGTTCTTCAGGCTAATCTTGGTCAGGCTCCGGCAAGACAGGCTTCAAAATTCGCAGGGTTACCTAATGAAGTCATTTGCACTACCGTAAATAAAGTATGCGCCAGTGGAATGAAATCTATAGCAATTGCAGCTCAAAGCATAATGATGGGTGATGCACATATCATCGTGGCTGGAGGAATGGAAAGCATGAGCAATGTTCCTTTTTATTTAGAAAGTTTGAGATGGGGTAACAAATATGGCAACAGCGTTATGATTGATGGGCTTGCTAAAGATGGCCTGACTGATGTATATGATGGTAAAGCCATGGGTAACGCAGCTGAACTTTGTGCAACTACATGTGGTATTAGCCGTGAAGATCAGGATGCTTTTTCTATAGAAAGCTACAAAAGAAGTCAGAATGCTGTGCAAACTGGCAAGTTCGATGCCGAAATTATTCCTGTAGCGATTCCTCAAAGAAAAGGGGAACCACTTATGTTTTCAAAAGACGAGGAACCTTTCAATGTAAAATTTGATAAAATTCCTGAACTCAAAGGCGCTTTTGTAAAAGACGGTACTGTTACTGCAGCTAATTCTTCTACCATGAATGACGGGGCAGCAGCACTGGTTTTGATGAGCAAGGAAAAGGCTGATGAACTTGGAATTAAGCCTATTGCAAAAATTCGTGCTTTTGCTGATGCAGAACAAGCTCCTGAGTGGTTCACTACTTCTCCTTCCCTTGCCATTCCAAAAGCTATTGAAAAAGCAGGTTTAAAAGCAGATGACATCCATTTCTGGGAACTTAATGAAGCCTTTGCCGTTGTTGGTATAGAAAATACAAAAAGACTGAATATTAACCCTTCAAAAGTCAATGTCAATGGAGGTGCCGTAGCATTAGGACATCCATTGGGCTGCAGTGGTGCAAGAATCATTGTAACGCTGATAAATGTACTCAAACAAAACAATGGTCGGTTTGGAGCAGCCGGGATTTGCAACGGGGGCGGGGGAGCAAGTGCAATGATCATAGAAAATTGTTGACTTGTATCTAACTAAAAAACATTCAGGACATCTTAATCGGTGTCCTTTTTTATTGATTTTATTAAACAACATTGTAAAACGTTGGAAAAAATTTACTTTAATGCAGGTTTTCTATTTGTTGATGTGGATTTGATAGAATAAATTTGCAACTTATTTATTAATAGAAATTAAAAAGCCATTATAATGCGACAAATAACTTTTAGAGAAGCCTTACGTGAAGCAATGCAGGAAGAAATGAGACTGGATGAAAGGGTTTTTCTGATGGGCGAAGAAGTTGCTGAATACAACGGTGCTTATAAAGTTAGTCAGGGAATGTTGGATGAATTCGGAGAAAAAAGAGTAATCGATACCCCAATTGCTGAACTTGGCTTTACCGCAATTGCTGTTGGTGCAGCTCAAAATGGCCTCCGTCCAATTGTAGAATTCATGACCTGGAATTTTGCCGTTCTTGCCTTAGATCAAATTTTAAATACTGCTTCTAAAATGTTGGCAATGAGTGGCGGACAAGTTGGATGTCCTATTGTTTTTAGAGGAGCTAATGGCAGTGCCGGACAATTAGGCGCCCAACATTCTACCTCGTTTGAAAGTATGTATGCAAATATTCCGGGTTTAAAAGTTATTTCTGTAAGTAATCCATACGATGCAAAAGGATTACTTAAATCTGCTATCAGAGATGAAAATCCTGTTGTCTTTATGGAAAGCGAATTAATGTATGGCGATAAAGGCGAAGTGCCAGAAGGCGAATATCTAATTCCAATTGGCAAGTCTCACATCGCCAGAGAAGGTTCTGATGTCACGATTGTTTCTTTCAATAAAATGATGAAAGTAGCACTTGGAGCTGCAGAAGAATTAGCAAAGGAAAATATAAGTGCCGAAGTAATTGACCTCAGAACCATCCGCCCTTTGGATTGGTTTACTATATTGGAAAGCGTAAAAAAGACAAATCGCCTGGTTATTGTTGAAGAACAATGGCCTTTCGCATCCATATCTTCAGAAATATGCTTCCGTATACAAAAAGAAGGCTTCGACTATTTAGATGCCCCAATTAGACGCATCACCTCTGCAGATGCACCAATGCATTATGCCCCAAATCTTGTTTCAGCCTATTTACCTGATATTAACAGAACTGTAAAATTAGTTAAGGAAGTTTTGTATATGGTAAAGTAATTTTTATCTTAGAGCGATTTCAATTTAGCTTATGAAGAAAGGATTACTGATGATATTACTGATAATAGGCCAAGCTTCTTTTGCTCAAAAGCTGTTTGTCACAATGTTTATCGGCGCATCTGCTTATAAAGGCGAATTACAACCGAATTCATTGTCTTTTTTGCAATCCAGTCCAGCTGCAGGATTTGGAATTAATTACGAAATCAGCCCTCGCCTTTATTCAAAACTAGAACTCAATTTGGGCAGGATAAGTGGTAATGACAAATATAATGCGCTTACTAAATCAAGGAATTTAAGCTTCCAATCAGATATCAGCGAAATTTCACTTATTGTAGAATACAATTTATTTGACCTTTACGATTATAAGGTGACTCCCTATTTTTACATGGGTGCTGCTTTTTTCAAATTCAGCCCTTTCGTTGATTTGGCCAACGGCTCAAGAGTATATCTTCCCGAATATGATACAGAAGGGCAGGGCTTCTACTTAAACAGAACTAAATATAAACTTTCCGAATGGAGCATTCCTTTTGGTGGAGGATTACAATGGGCGGTTACTAAAAACATGCGCATTGGTTTAAACATAGGTATAAGAAAAACCAATACTGATTACCTTGACGATGTAAGTACAACATACGTGGATAAGGATTTGCTTTTTCAAAACAGAGGTACCAACGCAGTAAATTTTGCTTACAAAGGAGATCTTCTGCCAAATGGAGCTCCTTATCCTGCAGCCGGTACGCCAAGAGGCAACCCTAAAGACAAAGACCTTTATTATCTTGCCGGCGCTTCAATTCGATTCAGAATCGATCCTAAAGGGAAAAGAAAAGTTATTGAAACAGGGAACATAAAATCAAGAGTAACCTGTCCTGCCAATGTTCAATAACCTGTTTTAAATTTCTCAAATAATACCCAATACTTTTTTTTAAGGAATTATCTTTGCTTAAATTATTTGAATGGCCTACCAATCACTAGAATCCTGTTTATTGGATTTAGAAAAAAATAATCAGCTGATCAGAATAAAAGAAGAAGTTGATCCTAATTTACAAATGGCCGCTATTCATTTAAAAGTTTTTGAATCTGCAGGCCCGGCTTTACTTTTTGAAAATGTAAAAGGAACTAATTTTAGAGCAGCCTCAAATATTTTTGGAACACTGGACAGAAGTAAATTTATTTTCAGAGACACTATTGAAAATGTAGAAAAACTCATTCAGTTAAAAAACAAACCTTTTGAAGCTTTTAAAAATCCGCTTTCGTCATTACAGACTTTAGCATCTGCATTGAAATCAATCCCACTAAAAAACCCCATTCAATCTCCGGTATTAAAAAATCAGATTTCGATTGAGGACCTGCCTATGATTAAGCATTGGCCTTTAGATGGAGGTGCATTTGTTACTTTACCCCAAGTTTACACCGAAGACTTAGAACAACCTGGAATCATGCACTCTAATCTTGGCATGTACAGAATTCAACTTAGCGGAAACGACTATTTATTGAATAAAGAAATTGGACTTCATTATCAACTACACAGAGGAATTGGAGTGCATCAAACCCATGCCCATAAAAAAGGCCTGCCGTTAAAAGTAAGTATTTTTGTAGGTGGGCCACCAGCGCATACAGTCGCTGCCGTTATGCCTTTACCAGAAAACATGAGTGAACTTACTTTTGCAGGCGTTTTGGGCGGAAGAAGATTCCGGTACAAATACATCGATGGTTACTGCATCAGCACTGATGCTGATTTTGTAATTACCGGCTACGTTATGCCCGACGAAGTAAAACCTGAAGGTCCTTTTGGCGATCATCTCGGTTATTATAGTTTGCAACATCTTTTCCCATTGATGAAAGTGCATAAAATCTTTGCAAAGAAAAATGCAATCTGGCCTTTTACTGTTGTTGGTCGACCACCCCAGGAAGATACCAGCTTCGGACAACTTATCCATGCCATGACAGGGTCAGCTATTCAAAAAGAAATACCCGGATTAACAGAATTGAATGCTGTTGATGCCGCAGGTGTACATCCGCTGCTACTCGCTATCGGGAGTGAAAGATATACCCCTTATCAACCTACAAAACAACCCGCTGAATTACTCACCATTGCCAATCGAATGTTAGGCACAGGTCAATTAAGTCTGGCCAAATTCCTGTTCATTACTGCCGACGATGACCATAAAATAAACACGAAAAACATTCAGGATTATTTTGAATTTGTTTTACAAAGAATAAATTTCAAAAGAGACATTCATTTTTATACCAACACAACTATTGATACACTTGATTATTCTGGCGAAGGGTTAAATAGCGGAAGCAAAGTTGTATTTGCTGCTTATGGCAGCCCATGCAGAAATCTCCTTACCGAAATCCCTCAAAGATTTAAAGAGCTTTCTGGATTTGCTGAATGCAAAATTATTTTCCCTGGTGTTTTTGCTTTGCAAACAAATGCCTTCATTAGTTATGATCAGGCCAGCTCTGAAATGAAAAAATTAAATGAGCAGCTTAATGGCATCCAAAATGAATGGACAAATCACAACAACTTACCTAACGAAGCTGCAATGATAATTATATGCGACGATGCCAGATTCGTGAGTCAAAATCTCCATAATTTTCTTTGGGTAACGTTTACAAGAAGCAATCCATCACATGACATTTACGGTATCGGATCTGCATACAACCATAAACATTGGGGATGCGATGGCCCATTAATCATAGACGCCAGAATAAAACCACATCATGCGCCTCCAGTAGAAAAAGATCCTCTTGTTGAAAAAAGCATAGAAAAGCTTTTCAATAAAGGGGGAAGTTTATATGGAGTATTGAAATAATAATTCTAACAGAAAAAATGACCACATGATGAAAGTTTTTATTTCAGTGTTTTCTTTTTTTATCATTTACCATTGTCAATCTCAGCCATTCGGCAATACTCAAATCCATAAAGACAACAATAGTTTGCTCTGGGAAATTTCCGGAAATCATTTAAGCAAACCAAGTTATTTATTTGGAACTTTTCATTTGATGTGTAAAGAAGATATTTTATTTTCTGAAAATCTTAAAGCCGCAATTAAATATGCCCAATCTCTATATCTGGAAATGGATATGGATGATCCTTCCAATACTTTCGGCGCACTGATGTATATGAATATGAAAGATGGCATCACATTAAAAGACCTTTACTCAATTGAAAATTACAAAAAAGCAGAACGTTTTTTCAAAGATTCACTGCATATAGGATTAGAAATGTTTCAAAAAATGAAACCCGAATTCTTATCTACACTATTGTATCCAATGATGATGCCCTGCAAATCAATGGATGGGGTAGAAGCTGAATTAATGAAACTCATTAAAGCAGATAAGAAGCAAATAAATGGATTGGAAACGATTGCTTTTCAGGCTTCCATTTTCGACAGCATCCCTTATGAAATGCAGGCCAATTCTTTATTGAATATGATAGACAGTATTGCTGAATTTAAAATCAGATTCATCAACATGCTTAACATTTATAAATCTCAACATTTGGATGAAATCGAAAACTCTTTTAATGAGGAGCCCGGTTTTAATGATCAAAGAGAATGGCTATTAGACAATAGAAATAAAGCCTGGGTGGAAAAATTAAAAATAATCATGAAGGAAGAAAATATTTTCATTGCGGTTGGGGCTGGTCATTTGGTTGGAGAAAAAGGACTTGTTTATTTACTCAGAAAAGAGGGCTATACTTTAAAGCCAGTAAACAACAATTAAAATGATTTCTAATTATTTTACGACTACTTCTTTAATGATATTTTCGCCAAAAGATTCATTGACTCTTTGAATAATCATATCCTTCTGATAAAGCAGTTCGTTTTTTAATGGAGCTACAGAAGAAGTAATAAAAAGGGTATGACCAACAATCTTTATACTGTCTGTATATTTTGAAATAGTGACTCCCATAAGCTCTTCCCAGACTTCTTCAATCTGAACAGCCTGGATTCCATACTTCAATTTACTTTTTTTCAAAAACGCCTGCATGGCCTCTTGAATAGAAATTTCTCCCATTTGATAAAGATATAACTTTATAAAAATTACAATTCAATAATCTGTCCTTGTATTCCAATTTCCTCAAAGGAATTAATCAGCCTTTCTTTATGTGTATCTGTAATAAATACCTGTCCTTCATTTTCCTTACACACTTTTTTCAAAAGATTATTCATTCTGAAATGATCCAATTTTTCAAAAACATCATCTAACAAAATCACCGGCGAAAATCCTTTTGTTTGTTTGATCAATTCATATTCGGCTAATTTCAAGGCAAATAGCAGACTTTTTTTCTGGCCCTGAGATGCTGTGCTTTTGAATGATTGACCATTGAGTAAAATACCTATATCGTCTTTGTGTATACCAACGTTTGTTCTTTGTAATATTAAATCTCTACTCCGGCTTTCCATTAAAAGCGATTCGATATTTTTTTCATGTAATCTGCTTTCGTAAACAACGTCTATCTGTTCATCTGAATTCGCTATCTCTTTATAAAATTGCTGAATAAAGGGAATCAATTTTTTGTTGAATTCCAACCGATACTGATAAATATTATTGGCTGGTAACTTTAATTGCAAATCGAGAATTTCCAGTAATGCATTATCCATACGCCCTTGCGCAGCAGCATTTTTAAGAAAACTGTTTCTTTGTTGTAAGATTTTATTATAAAGAATCAGCGACTGCAGATATTCCTTATTCAGCTGACTGAGCAGGGTATCCATAAATTTTCTTCTCAATTCGCTACCTCCATTAATAATATCTATATCATCTGGAGCAATCATTACACAAGGAAGTAAACCAAGATGTTGAGACAACTTTTCATAAAGAACATCATTGACCAGAAATTCTTTCTTTGAATTGGGCTTCAGCATACAAACAACTTTATGTTTGTCGTTTTTATTTATAAACATGGCCTCAAGCCTTAACCCATCTTTCCCAAATCCAATATTAAGATTATCGGAAACGGTAAAATAACTTTTCGTAAAGCAAGCATAATAAATAGCATCAAGTAAATTGGTTTTTCCAATTCCGTTTCGGCCACAAATACCAATAACTCTTTGATTAAAATCAAAACTGTTTAATTCATAATTCTTAAACTGCGTTATCGTTATTTTTTCAAGAAACATTATCAGGATGCAATTTAGTTGATTGTCTCATTGATTGATAAGCTCTGGCACTTGCATGAGGAAATAAGTTGAGTTTATATTATTTTACTTTGAAAATCCTATTCTTTTTGTTTGAAATTTAAGGGATTACGTAAAATTTTAAGATTATCAAAATTTACCGGCATTCGATTTTTTTGGTATTTAGTCCTTATATTTGCCACCTAAAATTTTATAACATTGACACCCAAGTTTTCTAAAGAAACTTATCTCTATTGGTACGAACTGATGCTTTTATTGCGTCGATTTGAAGAAAAGACCGGCCAGCTTTATGGCATGCAAAAAATTCGCGGATTTTGCCATTTGTATATTGGTCAGGAAGCTATAGCCGCAGGCTGTATGACTGCCACCAATGCAGATGATAAATTTATTACTGCTTATCGCGATCACGGCTTGGCTATTGCCAAGGGCGTTACGGCAAAAAGCTGTATGGCAGAGTTATACGGAAAAGCAACAGGCTGTAGTAAAGGAAAAGGTGGAAGTATGCACTTTTTCGGACTTAAAGAAAATTTCTTCGGTGGTCATGGTATTGTAGGCGGGCAAATTGGCACTGGTGCTGGTTTGGCTTTTGCCGAAAGGTATCGTGGCACTAATAACGTTGTTCTTTGCTTTTTTGGTGATGGGGCGGCCAGACAGGGAATGCTTCATGAAACATTCAATATGGCTATGCTTTGGGATTTGCCTGTTGTTTTCATTTGTGAGAACAATCATTACGCCATGGGAACTTCAGTAGCCAGAACTTCTAAAACTCTGGATATATCCAAAACAGCTGATGCTTACGAAATGCCCGCTGATTCTGTAGATGGTATGAGTCCCGAAGAAGTACACAATGCGGTTTTACGCGCAGTGAACAGAGCTAGAGAAAAAGGTGGCCCAACACTTCTTGAAATCAAAACATACAGATATAAGGGGCATAGCATGAGTGATCCTCAAAAGTACAGGACCAAAGAAGAGCTTGAAGAATACAAAGAAAAAGATCCTATCGAACATACCCTGAAAGTGTTACAAACTGATTATAAGGTTTCCGATGCAGATATTGAAGTGATTAACGATCGTGTGCACAAAGAAGTGGAAGATTCAGTTAGTTTTGCTGAAGAAAGTCCATGGCCGGATGACAGTGAATTACTGAAAGATGTTTATATTGAAGAAGATTATCCATTTATCATGGACTAATCTCCATTATTAATAATTACATTTATAAAGACTAAACAGCAAAAAATGTCAGAAATAAAATCAGAAAATTACGAAGCAATTTCAAAAGTCAAAAGTTTGTGGGAGAGGTTTGGCAAAATGATTACTTATGGTGGACTTGCCATAATACTTATTTTAGCCGGCTGGATTGGTTATCAAAAACTAATTAAAGAACCCAAAGAATTAAGTGCAGGAGAAAGTATATTTCATGCAGAAAATTTGTTTGGAAAGATGGCTACTTCAGGCTTCAATAAAGATTCTGTAAATATTGTTTTGAATGGTGGAACCTTAGAAGGTAATACGATTACCGGTTTGTTGAAAGTAATCAACAATTATGGAGGAACACAAACTGCGAACAGAGCATGTTATATGACTGGCGCTTGTTATTTGCAAATCAAAGAATTTGACAAGGCTATAAAATATCTTAAAGAATTTGATGGTCATGGTGCAGATCAGGTTCAAAGCAAAGCTTATCTTATGCTTGGTCATGCTTATGCTGAAAAGAATGAAATTTCAGATGCAATGAGTAATTATAAAAAAGCTGCTGAAGTAAATCAAAAAGATGAATCTATTACTCCTGATGCCTTGATGGTTTATGCAAATTATGCTGAAGTAAACAGCAAAAATGCTGAGGCTATTGAATCTTACAAAAAAATCAAAGACAAATATCCAAACTATATTTCTTCGAGCAATGGCGATATAGACAAGCGTCTTGCAAGACTTGGTGAGTTTAATTAATCATTTATAATTATGTCTTCCCATATTCCTGAAAATATTTCTTCAACAGGCATCCTAATAAAAAAGGATGCCTTTGTTGTAATTATAAGAACAGAGTGGAACGCCAAAATCGTTAACGAACTTGAATACGGATGTAAGAAAATCCTTGATGACAATAACATTCCATTTGAAGTAATTAATGTACCCGGTGCTGTTGAAATTTCTTTTGCCATTAAAAATTATTTTGATAATAAACCAGGAGTTAAGCCCTCCGCTTTTATTGCATTGGGTTGTGTATTAAGAGGAGACACTCCACATTTCGATTATGTTTGTCAGGCAGTAACAAATGGTATTCTTCAATTAAATCTTTTGTTACCGGTTCCGAGTATTTTTGGAATCCTAACCGTTGACACAGAACAACAAGCTATAGAGAGGATAGGAGGCCGGCATGGGCATAAAGGCGAAGAGGCTGCATTAACGGCACTAAAAATGATTATGCTTTCAGATACTTTTAAATCTTAATTATTTTTGATCAATAAAATGAACATTCAATTATTCATACCCTGCTTTGTTGATCAGTTATTTCCCGATACTGCTTTTAATATGATAAAAGTACTGGAGAAAGCAGGCTGTAAAGTTTCGTACAATACCAATCAAACCTGTTGTGGTCAGCCCGCATTTAATGCTGGTTTTTGGGATGACGCAAGAGATGTGGCGGCTAAGTTCCTGAAGGACTTTAATACATTTGACTACATAGTTGCGCCCAGTGCAAGTTGTGTTGGTTTTGTCAGAAATTATTACCCTAAACTTTTTGAAAATGGTGCTGAACATCATAAGGTGAAAGATCTCAGTAAAAAGATTTATGAATTCACCGAGTTTCTTACTGATGTTTTGAAAATAGAAGAATTTGATGCAGTACTACATACAAAAGCGACCTATCATGACAGTTGTGCTGCCCTAAGAGAATGTTCAATAAAAGCGGGTCCAAGAAAATTACTTAATCATGTAAAAGGACTGGAGTTAATCGAAATGAATGACAATGAAACCTGTTGTGGTTTTGGAGGAACTTTCGCTGTTAAATTTGAAGCGATATCTGCAGGCATGGCAGATCAGAAAATAAATAACGCATTGGCTACTGGCGCCAATTGTATCATCTCTACAGATCTGAGTTGTCTGATGCAATTAAACGGATATATCAAACATAAAAATCTCCCCTTGAAAACAATGCATATTGCAGATGTATTGGCGAGTGGATGGTAGATTTTTGTTGTTTGGCGTTTGGTCGTTTCGCTTGTTTGGTGTTTGTCGTTTATTGTTTGTTCATTTAGAAAAATAAATATTATTTCTCCCCTCTACCTTTAGGAGAGGGGTTGGGCGTGCCTGCCGTGGCAGGGGTGAGGTTATTTCAACCTTTGTAACATTTTAAACCTTCTCAACCTTTCAAACGTTTTTAATTTTTAATTTTACATTTTTAATTTTTTATTCAATGTCATACTGGTTAGTAAAATCGGAGCCTTTTAAATACAGTTGGGATCAATTTGTTTTGGATAAAAAAACATTTTGGGATGGTGTACGTAATTATGGTGCACGCAACAATTTGAAGGCCATGAAAAAAGGGGACGAAGTGTTATTTTATCATAGTAATGAAGGTGTAGAAATTGTGGGAATTGCTAAAGTGGTAAAAGAGTTTTATCAGGATCCTACCACAGAAGAAATAGCCTGGGTGGTTGTAGATTTAAAGCCTGTAAAAAAGCTAAATAAAGCTGTTACCTTATTACAAATTAAAGCAGAAAAAAGTCTAGCTAATATGGACTTGGTAAGATTAGGAAGATTATCTGTTCAAACAGTAAAACCTGAAGAATGGGATGTGGTGATGGAGTTGGCAGGGGAGAGATAAGGAACGGCCCCCTCAATCCCCCAAAGGGGGAAATTGCAACATTTTGAACCTATTAAACATTTCAAACAACATCTTTTGATTTTTTACTTTTGAATTTTAATTTTCTTCATGCAACACATTGTAGTCCTCACCGGTGCCGGAATATCAGCTGAAAGCGGATTAAAAACTTTCAGAGACAGTGAAGGATTATGGATGGGACATAACATTGAAGACGTTGCCACACCACGAGCATATCAAAAAAATCCTCAGTTGGTTCTCGATTTTTATAACATGCGCAGAAGAGAAGTAGCAGTTGCAAATCCTAATGCAGCTCATTTGGGTTTGGCCAAATTGGAAGAAAAATACAAAGTCACGATTGTTACTCAAAACATTGATGATTTACACGAAAGAGGGGGATCTACGAATATCTTACATCTGCACGGAGAGATTTTTAAAATGCGCAGTGATAAAAATGAACATTTAATCAGTGAAATCAGAGGCGATATAAAATTGGGCGACAAAGCAAAAGACGGTGCTCAGCTTCGGCCTCATATTGTTTGGTTTGAAGAACCGGTTCCATTGATTGAAAAAGCTGCAGAAATTATGAGCCTTGCCGATATTTTTATTTTAATTGGAACTTCTTTACAGGTTTATCCTGCAGCGGGGTTGATTCATTATATAAAAGACAATGTACCAAAATACATTATAAACAAAAAAAAACCAGTTGTAAATAATCAGCAACATTACATAATAATAGAAGATTATGCAACAAATGGCATTACCAAACTACTTGATCTATTAAATTAAATTGGGCGAGTTCAATTTTTAAAAAAGTGTTTTTTGGTATGGTTTTTGGAAAAGAATGATAACCTAAACTAACACTTATGAAAAAACTCATTTATCTGTGCATGTTATGTAATGCACTTTCCTCATGCTCAAAAGAAAAAATTGATCTTCAGCAATCAAACACAATTCAACGAGTTCCAAATTCAACTAAAAAAGGATTGGGCCTTTCTGAATCAAGATTTGGAGCCGTACAGTTAGACTCTCTGGGCGTATCCTGGTATTATAGTTGGGGATTTACCAGTGGTATTAGCACCTCAAAATTATTTGTACCTATGGTTTTTTCTTTGAATACCTTATCAAAAATAAGACCAAGTCAAACAATACTTGGTTTTAATGAACCCGACAACGCTTCTCAATCAAATATCCCCGTTACTAATGCATTATCAAATTGGAATCCTCTGGTTACAAATGCAGTCAGATTAGGAAGTCCAGCTAGCGCAGGCAACCCATTGACTTCAGGCAGTTGGCTATCCCAATTTATGGTATCTAACCCCAGAGTTGATTTCATAACTGTTCATTGGTATAAAGGGGTAAACAGCACCTTATTTATTAACGATATGAAAGCAATTATTGCGAAATGGAATAAACCAATATGGGTAACGGAATTTGCTCCTCAAACGGTATCATCAAGCACATCTAATCCAACTAAATATTCTCAAACACAAGTAACCACTTTTATTAACACTGTTGTTCATTGGATGGAAACAGAACCTATGGTTGAAAAATATGCGTTTCATGATTCAAGAACGGGCACATCTGCTTTATTTACAACAACAGGAAGTTTAACCTCATC
This sequence comes from Chitinophaga pinensis, assembly GCA_943333125.1. Taxonomy (GTDB): domain Bacteria; phylum Bacteroidota; class Bacteroidia; order Chitinophagales; family Chitinophagaceae; genus Ferruginibacter; species Ferruginibacter pinensis_D. The sequence goes on along the minus strand of CALQSB010000010.1, from coordinate 38,471 downwards.
AGGAATAGCTTATAGAGATAGCAAATAGAAAATCATTATTCATTACAATAAAAAAGCCAATACAAAATTGTATTGGCTTTAATTTTTGTTTCAAAATTTTATTAATCAAAATTCTTTACAGAACCTACTGTTGCATATTGAACATTATAAACTCCTTTATTAGTTGTTGTTGCATCCATTACAAAAGCAACAATTGAGCAATTAGCAGGAATGGCGCTGTAAGTACCTTCAGCGGTATTACCTGACAAAGACATGGTGAAAGGCAATTCCCAGATATTATCTTTTGTTTCCTGATTTACTGGAATAGCATCTCCCAATAAATTAGTAGATGTTCTTCTTAGTACGCCATTATGAACAAAATTCGTTACCGGGCTAACTCCGCCATAGATATAAGGAGTTGCACCATATTGAGCAGAGTAATAATTGGTTTGAGGATAAACGATTCCATTCTCCACTAAGGCAACTACAATTTTCATTGCTTTAGTGGTAGTAACGCCAAATTTTACTTTTACAGAACCTGTAACTGATAAACCATCTGTGGTACTGCTGATGGCTAAACCTAATGGAGCGCCTAATTTTAAAGCAGCATCTAAATCACTGTTAGATTCACTCCAACCATAAGAACCATCCGGTTGTTTCTTTCTGTTAAAAACAGCTGTTGGATAACCGCCTACCTGGAAAGCAGAATTGAAAGTTGGATAATATTGAAACTTCATTGGATCCACATTTCCACTTCCACCACCGTGAACGGCTAAAGAAATACAATTAGGATGTGAAGCTTTATAATTTTCTAATTGAAAAGCTACTCTTGGGCAATATCCACACCATGCTCCAGTACAATCTTCTAAAAGTATTTTCTGAGAAAATGGAGAAGCTATACTGTGTATGGTTTTAAAAGTAGAAGGAAGTGTTGAACAATCTTTTGCTCTCGCAATGATGTTTGCATTTCCTAAAGAAGCAGGATAATAAATACTGTCGATTAGAGTTAACCCACCTAAAAGTAAATTACAAGCACTGGTAATATTGTTACCTGCATCATCATATACAGTTATTCTTATGAAGTCAAATCCATTTTTGGTTACTGTGTCTGTAGAAATTTGAACATGCAGACTGTCTGTTGATAAAACACATGGAATTACATTGTCTCCACCGTTAGGAGTCGTTGTCTTTTTACAAGAAGCAAGAAAAAGAAAAAGCCCTAAAAAAAGAGAAGCACTTAGCGATATTTTTTTCATTTAATAAATTTTAGACTACAAAATAAGGTAAAAAACAATATTTTACGTTTTTTTAATAAAAAAAACATTACTTCGTAAAAAATATACAAATGAGATTCAAATACCTTAGTTTCCTGATTTTTTTACTGATTAGCAATACATTAATAGCTCAGGAAAATTTCCCTTCATTGAAGCTTAAATCTGTTTCGGGTAAAACGATAGACTTTGCAGAACTGGCGGCTTCAAGCAAAGACACGATGGTGGTACTCTCATTTTGGGCTACCTGGTGTATCCCTTGCATTACCGAGCTCGAAAACATTAATGATGAATTTGAAGAGAAGCAAGTGATAAGACCTTTCAAATTCGTGGGTATTTCTATAGATGATTCCAAAACTTCACAAAGGGTAAAACCTTTTATAACAGGAAAGGGATGGAAATTTGATGTGTTGCTGGACAACAACAGTGATCTGAAAAGGCTACTTAACGTAACAGATGTTCCTCATGTAATCATACTTAAAGACAATAAAATCGTATATAGTCATACTGGATATATAATAGGAGAGGAAGACAATTTATTTGAAACCATCAAAAATCTTTAATTAAATTTCTATTTTATAATGAAAACAAATTCATTTTTCAGAAAGCAATTTTCATCATTGCTGATTATACTATTTTTTTCAGTGAGCAACACTAAAGCTCAGTCGATTAATCAATACATTAAAGGGCATTTCAATGGAAGCTATGAAAACTATTCTCAATACTATATGAAAGATGACAAGATTATAACTTCTTTGCCATCAGACAGAATAGGAAGTAATGGTTTTTTAAAGCTGGATTATAATTATGGAAAATTTTCTACTGGAATACAATTAGAAAGTTATTTGCCACCTATTTTAGGTTTTTTTGCAGTGCCCGTAAATAATCAATCTAAAATTGTAAATAAATATTTTAAATACACTGAAAATAAATTCTCTCTACAGGTAGGAGATTTTTATGAGCAATTTGGAAATGGACTTATTTTTCGTGCTTATGAAAACAGACAGATTGGTATAAACAATGCACTTGAAGGAATAAATGTTCATTTAGATGCTACCGATTTCCTTAAGCTTAAAATTGTTTACGGAAGGTCCAGATCTATTGAGGACAACGAAATAGCTTATGCCAATTCGATAAGCCGTGGTATTGATGCAGAATTCGATATTAATAAAATGATTGGAATTAAAGAGAAAGAAAAAACTGCGCATATTACATTAGCGGGCAGTTATCTGGGGAAGTATGAAGCTTATGTAGGACCCGTCGACAACTTTCCAACAACGGTAAATGCTTTTTCAGGAAGAATAGATTTGACCAGTAACCATTTTACTTTCAATACAGAGTATGTTGAAAAAGACAAAGATCCTAATAAATTAAATTTTTATAGTTCAGCAAAAGGCAAGGCCATACAAGTAAATACAGGTTATACAAAAAATAATTTTGGAATTGCGTTTACATTTAGAGCATTGTCCAACATGGCATTTACTGCAGAACGCGAAACAGAATTCCCATCTATTGCGCCCCTTAATTACCTTCCGGCTTTAACCAAGCAACAAGATTATTTAACCAGCAGCATTTATGTTTACGGCACTCAAATCCTCAATGAAACGGGTATTCAATCTGATGTTTATTACAATTTCAAATCCGGAACTAAACTGGGCGGGAAATATGGAACTAAGATTGCCGCAAATTTCTCTTTGTTTCAATCACTCGACAGCACCAAAAACATTTTTTCAATTGGCAAAAAGAAATATTACAGCGATGCCAATATCGAAATCAAGAAAAAATGGAGTAAAAAACTGGAAACTACACTTTCATTTCAAAATATTTTTGATTGCCTTTCATTGCAGTCTATATCAGAACCTGATGTAAATGCAACTATTGTGGCAATGGGTTTACTGTATAAATTTGCACCTCAGAAATCAGTTCGCTTTAAATTAGAACATTTATTTGTAGACAATGACAAAGGAAACTGGGCCTCTGCATTAACCGAATTTTCATTTTCATCGCCATACGCATTTTTTATCAGCGATTTGTATAACTATGGAACAACGGGCAATCACTACTTTAATTTCGGAACAAGTGTAACTAAAAAAACGACCCGATTCAGTTTGGCATTTGGAAAGCAAAGAGAAGGATTATTTTGTGCCGGAGGAGTTTGTCGTACCGTTCCTGCTTCTTATGGTTTTACGGCGTCACTTACTACTTCGTTTGCGAATTGATTTTTATAGGGAGGATTGAGGTGATTTTTTAGTATTTGTAAGCATTATATAAAATCAGCTTCTGGTTTCTTTAAATTCAATGCCATACTTTTTAAGTTCCTGCAAAACAGGTTTGTAGATTTCTTTTTTTGTGGGAATTTGAATTCCTTTTGTTTCTATAGTTTTATTTAATATTAACTTAGCGGCTATACCTAATGGTAATCCAACGGTTTTGGCCATTGCCGTATGAAGATTATCTTTTCCTTTTACCAGCAATGAACTTTTAATGAGATGTGTTTTATTATTCAATAGATATTCAATCTCATGAAGCATCACTACCATATCTTTATCCGACTCCTGTAACGCCAGTTTGTTTTCTAAAGAAATCTGCAATACGTCTGCAGGACTGCAAAGTCCTTTATTAATAAGCGTCTCAGCATCATCAAGTCCTAAATAAAACAATTGTTTCAGAATAAGATTTGCGGATTCCATTTTAGTGGCTATCTGAGCAACTGTATTAAATTTCATATGATCTGCTTCCGGATTTTTTTCATCAGAAGTTAAAGTGGATTTTTCAGAATCATCGCCTGACATTAATTTTTCTAGATCTTCCAGCAATTTATTACTTTCAGAAAATTGCTTGCTTAATTTATGATCCAACCAGTTATTGAAACCATTCTTATCAAAGTGTTCTTTATAAAAATCTTTTAGTGATTTACCATTCGAATTAAAAGATGGAGTTTCATCAGTCAAATGCAATTCTATCAGATTCTTCCAACCTTGCATAAACTCTTCATATCTTAAAGTTGTTCTGATAAAGGTTTTAACCTTGGGTAAATGATACAAATCAATATAAGGCAAACTATTTCTATTGGGATAATAGCTAAAAATTGCATTTTTTTCATTCTCTATCGTAACGGTTCTGTTGCTGTTAAATAAATCTTCGTAAGACTCTTTTACTACAACCCCATTATCTAAATAAACTGCACCTGCTTTTCCTGCAAGAACCACATTTCTGGGATTCCAGCTGATTTTATAATGCCAGGGGTTATCATCGCTTTCGGGAGCCACTAAACCACCACAATGACTTTTGAATGACACAATTTCGCCACCTTCCTCTTTAATTTCATCAATCAATTCCATTGCACTCATGTGATCTATTCCTGGGTCCAATCCCATTTCACATAAAAAAAGCAATCCATTTTGATCCACCAGATTTTCAAGAGATTTTATTGAGTCGTCGGCATATGAAGCAGTAAGCAATGATTTGCGAAATTTGATACAGTCGTTTGCAATTAAAATATGCAGGGCAGGGGGCATCATCGAAATCACGATATCACTTTCGTTGATGAGTTGATTTCTTTTGTCTGTGTTGTTGATGTCAATTTCTACAGCAAGAGAACGATCCCGATTTGCAGTTTTTTGTAAAATTAAATCCAGATTTGCGTCTGCAATAATAATCTGCCAGTCGTTAGCATTCGCCTCATCAATCAAATACTCGATTAGTACCGTTGCCGACTTTCCCGCTCCAAATAATAATATGTTTTTTGACGCCATACAGCCTTATTTTAATAAATCAAACCCAGAAATCTGTTTAAGGATGGCAAGATATCATCTTAGCTCAAAACTTCCAAAGTTATTACTACTTAAAATCAGGATATTTTATTCAGAAATACTTGTCCACAAACACTTTGATTTGTGCAAAACCTTCGTAAAAATGGATCAACTATTAACGCCAAAAACCCTTTAAAATCGTTATATTTGCGAACTAATAAAACATATGGAAAATCAGGAAAATTTTGAAGGAGAAAATCCCAATAACAGAGGGAAAATTATACCGGTAAACATTGAGGAGCAAATGAAAACTTCGTACATCGATTATTCGATGAGCGTTATCGTAGGTCGTGCACTTCCCGATGTAAGAGATGGTTTAAAACCCGTTCACAGACGAGTACTTTTTGGAATGAACGAATTGGGAAATGCAAGTAACAAAGCCTATAAGAAATCTGCCCGTATTGTAGGAGAGGTGATGGGTAAATATCATCCTCACGGAGATGCTTCCATTTATGACACGATGGTTCGTATGGCTCAGGACTGGTCTATGCGTTATAAAATGATTGATGGCCAGGGTAATTTCGGAAGCCAGGATGGAGACCCTCCAGCAGCTATGCGTTATACTGAGGTAAGGATGGAAAAATTTGCCGAAGCCATGATGGAGGATATCGAAAAAGATACGGTAGATTATCAATTTAATTTTGACGATTCTTTAAAAGAACCTACTGTATTGCCTACACGAATTCCACAATTATTACTTAATGGCAGCAGTGGTATTGCAGTAGGGATGGCCACAAATATGATGCCTCATAATTTGAATGAAGTAATTGATGGCTGTATTGCTTATATAGAAAACAATGATATCACCCTTGATGAAATGGTGAAAATTGTAAAAGCACCAGATTTTCCAACCGGAGGTATTATATATGGTTATGAAGGTGTTAAAACAGCGTTGTTTACAGGCCGCGGCAGATTGGTATTACGAGGAAAGACTACTATAGAAAGTGATGCCAGAGGCAGAGAAAAAATTATCATTACCGAAATTCCTTATCAGGTTAACAGAGATACCCTTACACAGAAAATTGGCGAACTCATTAACGATAAGATTATTGAAGGCATCAGCGATGTAAATAATGAAAGTAACAACAAAGAAGGAACACGTATTGTTGTAGAATTAAAAAAAGATGTTGTTGCACAAGTAATCATCAATCAACTTTATAAATTTTCAGAATTACAAACTTCTTATGGAATAAATAATATAGCTCTGGTAAAAGGAAGACCCAGACAATTAAACATTAATAATCTGATTTCTGAGTTTGTTGAATTCAGACATGAGGTGGTGGTAAGAAGAACAAAATACGAATTAAGAAAAGCAGAAGAAAGAGCGCATATCTTACTGGGTTATATTATAGCACTGGATAATCTGGATGCAGTAATTAAGTTAATCAGAGAAAGTTCTACACCCAATATCGCACAAGAAGGGCTAAAAACTTCTTTCGGAATGAGCGATATTCAGGCAAAAGCAGTTTTGGAACTAAGACTTCAGCGATTAACCGGCATGGAGATAGATAAAATCAGAGAAGAGCATGCGGAGATTATGAAATTAATTAATCGCCTTAAAGAAATTCTTGCCAACGAAGGAATTCGATTTGACATTATCAAAACTGAGCTGCTTGAAGTAAAAGCAAAATTCGGTGATGAACGCAAGACTGAAATCATTTATGCTGATGATGAAATCAATATGCTGGATCTAATTGAAGAAGAGGATGTAGTAGTTACTATTTCTCATCTTGGATATATCAAGCGGACTTCGGCTAATGAATATCGTCAGCAAAGAAGAGGTGGGCGCGGTGCCAAAGGAAGCAGTACACGTCAGGAAGATTATATCGAACATTTATTTGTGGCCTCCACACATCATACTTTATTATTTTTTACAGAAAAAGGAAGATGTTTCTGGCTAAAAGTTTATCAGATTCCTGAAGGCGACAAAACAAGTAAAGGAAGGGCACTTCAGAATATGATTCAAATCCCTCCGGATGATAAAGTAAGAGCTATTATTGATGTAAAAAGTCTTGAAGATGAAGAGTACATTAATAACAATTACATTGTATTGTGCACTCAAAAGGGAATTATCAAGAAAACAGATCTCAAAGATTTCAGTAGACCACGTCAGAATGGAATAAATGCAATAAATATTTTAGAAGGAGATCAATTACTTGCTGCAGAACTTACCGATGGAAATTGCGAAATCATGTTGGCTGTAAGGAGCGGAAGAGCAATACGATTCCCTGAAAAAGCGGTAAGAAGTACAGGCCGTGGAGGAATCGGAGTTTATGGCATCGAAGTTGACGAAGCCAGTGATGAAGTGGTAGGAATGATTTGTGTAAACAAAGAAGATAAATCCAAAACAGTTTTAGTAGTAAGTGAAAAAGGCTACGGAAAAAGAACAAGCCTCGATGATCCAGAAACTGGCGAAGCTAATTATCGCATTACTAATCGTGGAGGAAAAGGCGTAAAAACAATCAATGTAACCGAAAAAACGGGCAGACTCGTTGGATTACTCGCGGTTACTGAAAAAGAAGATTTGATGATTACCTGCGTAAGCGGAGTTACGATTCGAATGCCGGTTATTAGCATTAGCGAACAAGGAAGAGCAACTCAAGGAGTAAAACTGATTAAAGTGGATGAAGGAGATCAAATTGCAGCAATAACTCAGCTGGACGAAATGGAAGAAGAAATCCTAGAGGCTGTAAATCCAATTGCCGATAATTTAAATTCAGATCTTAATATTGGGGAATCTGAAGAAAATTCTGCTCTGGATGAATCTGATCCAGAAATTCCTGAGTAAAATATTCAACCAATAAAAATTTCAGTCCATGGCTTTTACCATGGACTTTTTTTATGAAAATAAAATAGGGCAGTAAAGTAAAGCTCACTGTTCAACAAAACAACCAATCATAATTAATTATAGAATAGATTCAGCCATAGGCTAATAGGAACAGGGTTAATCTTTGGAATATCCTATTTAACATAATATTAATTATAAGGCAAAATGATTGGTTTGATATAATTATAGTAATGAGCTGCCGAACAAAGTTTAAACCCGGATTTTACAGATTCCACCTATAATCAAACCGTATATCAAATCCAAGTTCCCTATTTATAATTACCATCTGATGAATTTTTAAAACTACTTTTGCAACATGAGTGAAATTTTGATAAATACTGAAAACATCCTGGAAAATTTGAAATTTAAATCCCTGAACCCAATGCAAGTTGAAGTTCAGGAAGCGATTAAGAATCATGCTGAAATTATTTTGCTTTCTAATACAGGTTCTGGCAAAACACTCGCTTTTCTTATTCCTTTGATTCAATCCATTGATATCAATAATCCTGATCCGCAGGCACTTATTATGGTTCCTTCCCGTGAACTAGCCCTTCAGATTGAAACCGTTTTAAAACAAATTCGTCCGGGCTGTAAAATCAGCTGCTGCTATGGAGGCCATAAAAGAGAAATTGAAGAAAATAATCTGATTCAGCCGCCAGCAATCGTTATTGCAACTGCAGGAAGAATGGCCGATCATCTTCGCAGAGGAAATATCAATACTGCTAAAATGCATTTTTTGGTACTTGATGAGTTTGACAAGATTTTGGAACTCGATTTCCAGGCCGAGATGGAATATATTATTTCAAAATTACCTTCTATAAAGCAAAAAATACTAACCTCCGCAACTCATGCAATCGAATTGCCTGAATATGTAAAAATGAGCGCGGCTCATGTGCTTAACTTCTCTTCAGATGAAAAACGGGAATCTTCTGAGCTCAGAATAAATTCTATATTTTCAACTGATAAGGACAAAATTGATTCACTTTTTATTCTCTTGTGTTCACTTAAGGACACTTCTACAATTGTTTTTTGTAACCACCGGGACGCAGTTGAAAGAACCCACGAATTACTTGCGGAGAAAGGAATTCTGACTGTTTTTTATCATGGCGGCATGGAACAGATTGACCGAGAGACAGCCTTATGTAAATTTAGAAATGGAACTTCTAATATTCTTATAACCACAGACTTAGCAAGCAGAGGATTAGACATCGCAAATATCAGAAGCGTGGTTCATTATCACCTCCCACATACCGAAGATGCCTTTACGCACAGGAATGGCAGAACTGCTCGTATGGATGCTACAGGAAATGTATATGTAATCATCGGACCCGATGAAGAAACACCTGCTTATATTACTTCGAAGGCAGAAAAAATTGAATTACCGGAAAAATTCGAAATCCCTGAAAAACCAAAGTGGAGCACTTTATTCATAGCCGCCGGAAAAAAAGACAAAATCAACAAAATTGATATTGTAGGATTTCTTTCGCAAAAAGGCAATCTAAAAAAAGACGATATCGGATTGATTGAAGTAAAAGATTTTTCAGCATTTGCTGCCGTAAGAAAATCCAAAATCGGACAAGCGCTTGAAGCTATAAAGGATGAAAAAATAAAGAACAAAAAGGTAAAAATTGCCATCGCGAAATAATTGAAACTAATTATTCGCCATTAATCTTCTTCCTTCTTTAATGTTTCAATATCCAATATTAGCCTTTCCATTTCTATGGCTAATGTTCCATTGTAAACTCCGCGGATCCTTTTTTTCGTGTCTATTAAAATGAAATTTTCGGTGTGCAGAAACTCATTACCGGTTTGATAAAATCCTATGGTATCTCCTGCGAAATATTCTTGCCTGGCCATCCTGTATATTTCCTGCTGCTTGCCCGTTAACAAATGCCATTTTCCACTGATTATTCCTTTTGCACTGGCGTATTTTTTTAAGACCGGCACACTGTCAATATCTGGAGTTACTGAATGTGAAAGAAAAAGCACCTCTTCGTCATTTTTAAACTTTTGCTGAAGGATCATCATATTGGAAGTCATAATCGGACAAATACCCGCGCACCGGGTAAAAATGAAATTTGCCACATAAATTTTCCCTTCCACTGTCTTTTCGGTTACCAAATCCCCATCCTGATTATAAAAAGAAAAAGCAGGAATGGTATGAATATTTTTATAGTCGCCGGAATTTTCTTTAATCCACTCTGGAGTAAAATCGGGCTTATTGATAAAAGGCAATGTCAATTCTTTTTTATCAGATTTGCATCCAATAAAAAAATGCATGCAAATTACGGCACACACTAAACTCCTATTTCTTAATAATTGAATCATATGGGTTTTCGCAAATTCGATATCCTAAGAGACCAAATTTCCTTCCTTTTTTAATTACATAATTAGCCCTGGTTTTTCCATCAGACCACCACAGTTTCTGGCTACCTTCTTCATATCCATTGGTATAGTGAAACCATTTTACGAGCAATCCATTTTCCATCCATTCTTTAAACTCACCAGAATACTCATCATTATATGCCGTGAAATAAAATCTTGGGTTGCCATTGGGCCACCATCCTTGTTGTAATTCTTCTTTTTTACCGTTGATATAAAACCGTTCTTCTTCCAAATGGCCATTTGCGTACCATTTTTTCTGAAGCCCCTCTTCTACCCCATTGAAATAAGATTTTAATACAGATGTGTCCTTGTTTTCAAACAAATCAAAGAGATAACCGGTAAAGAATTTATCCTGATAATACAGCGTATCCTGATGTCTTGAAAGCTCGGAATCACTAAGCTTCAAGAACAGTAAAGGAACCGTTTTTGCTATTTTAGGCTCTACATAATAATCATCTTTTCGGGTATTACATGATAGCATGCTTAAACCCAAAAAGATGATTATTAATATCTTTGAAACAGTCTTCATAATTAAATTCTTATTCGAAGAAAAACTGTTTTATCCAATTGTTATTGAGTTACCGTTCCGGGTGTACCATAAAAACCATTGCCATTTAAATACGGTGCATTAGCTGTAAAATGATAATGATAGGTTCCGCCGGGATATTCCGCTGTTGCATGAGTGTGGCCATGATAAACATCTAATCCAGTTGCTGCCGACCCACTCGCTTCTAAAGGACCATAAACAGGGAACCCATCTAATAAAAATCCAAGCAAAGAAGATCTTGTGGCAAAAACAGTAGTCAGGTATTTGGGTTCAACATGATAATGATACAAACCTGTCATTTGAGGATGACCCCAGTATTGATCAAAGCCATGTATTTCTCCGCCGATAGCAACGCCACCTGCAGCATATTGATTAAAAAATGGAACACCATCCAAAGCAACTCCAATCACACCCATTGGAGTATTTTGATGTACAGTTGCCGCAACTGGATGAGGTGGAATTTTTAAAGTGATGTTTTGCACGATGATATTTCCTGGGGCTCTGATAAAAGAACTGTCGTTAAAAGTGGGTCCGGCAAACGCTTCAAACAATGGATTACCACTTGGCCAGTAAACACTTTTATGATTGGGCTGATCAGCAGATTTTACTACCACATAAGTACCATCGAAAGTAATACTGGTAGCACCATAAATACTACTAAAAACCGAAGGTACTCCCGATCCACCAGCATTTACTATTAAATTGAAAGAACATGTTTTTCCACCAAAGCTAATCGGAAAAACTGCAGTACCCGCAGTGGTTGCTGTTCCTGTAACCGCATAACTTAAGTTGCCGTTTCCATTGGCTAATGTACCAGATTGCAATTTCGCCGACAATCCGATTACTCCTGTAGAAGAAATCGATGTACCTGCAGAATAACTTACCCCATTACCGCCTGTATAAGGTACTGTAGCTGTTGCCGTATAAGCTACACCTACCGTTGCAGATGCAGAAAAAGAAGCACTCGTGCAAGAAAGCGCAGTAACAGATGCACTTGGTGTTGGTGGAGTTTTTTTAGAACACGAAACTGCCGCAACAAGTGCGAATAACAAAATTCCAATTTTCATTTTCATACAATCAATTTTAGATTTTGGTGTAATGTATAATTTAAAAAAACATTTATTAAAACATCGGCGACCTCAATTCTCCACCACCTCTCATTCCGCCTCCGGGCATACCCATTTGCTGTCCGCCCTGCATATCTCCAAAAAACTTGTTCAATCTGCAGACAAAACTAACCATAAAATACCGCCCCAATCTATTCGAACGGGTATCTGTAAATCCTGTACTCGTTACACTTCTGCTTATTCCGATGTTCTGATTCAACAAATCAAATCCCTGCAATTTTATAGAAAGATTTTTCTTTTTCAAAAATTGTTTTTCTAAAGTAGTGTTGATGATTAGAGGATTTGATGTTGTATTAGAAGCATATCCATTATTAATAACTTTATCAACATCATAACTAATGATAAAATCTTTTGGCAAAAATATTCTGGCGTTGTTGGATAATGTCCAGCTCTCTGTGCTTGAATTCAAATCAGACTGTAATGTATATGCATTACTATTTAAACTGTAGTTAATACTTATTGTAGTTTCCAGCCATTTTTTGAGTTTAATATCCGTTGAAAAGCGTTGACCAAACAACCAGTTTTTTCCAATATTTCTACTCGCTGTATTCAAACTGTCTCTTACATACGAAACATTATTATTGTATGATAAATTACCTCCCAGATTAAACACATATTTTCTGTTTTTAATGGGCTTAGACACATTATAGAAACCAAATACAGTGAAATAACCATTCGCATTAACGTATTCAGTTTCCTGAGCACCACCTCTCAACAGGCGGGTGCTGCTTACAATTTTATCTTGAGTAAATGAAGCGCTGATATTTCCAAACAATACGTTCCCGGAGATATAGTCGAAATTATTGTATCTCATACTCAGCGTATTGGTGAACTCAGGTTTCAAATCAGGATTACCTACAGTGATAAATTGAGGATTGGAACGATCTACAACAGGTTGCAACTGTGCATTACTGGGCTGATTGGTATTTCCATTATAATTGATATTCAGCGATCTGCTTCTGGAGAAATTATAAGCGAATCTGATTACCGGATAAAAATTCACCAAATGATTTGTGTAATTTAAGTTTCCTGTTTCAGAATTGGTATTAATGACAGCAGGCTGAACAGAAAGGCCTACGGTATAATTATATTTCTTTTCTGTTGTTTTGAGATTTAATCCAAAACGATTAGTAGCGTAATCATTATTGTAAATATTACTTAATGAATCTAAATAAGTAGACTTCCCTGTTAGTGTATCTATAGCATACGTTCTTTTATTATTATCCAGGTACTGATAATTATAAGAGTAATTGAATTCTAGATTTCTTTTCTTTGTCAGCGGTTCTGTATAAGAAATTCTTCCTCCATAATTGTAATTGTTATTATCCTGCGTAATGTTCTGAAATTGCCTGTTATTATAAATCGTTCCATTGGGCAGATAATTAATGGTACGGTTATCATAATCTTCATCCGAGTTGGTTACCGAATTTCCACCATTCAGATTTACCGAAAGCGTTCTGCCTCTTTTTTTGAATCGATGATTAAATAATAAGCTGCCGTTTAAATTAGGAATTTTCGAAAAGGAGTTGTCATACATAGTTCCATCCGCATTTTTATACTGATCTATATTTGAAATGAAATCAGAATAATAATCGGAATGGGTTTTATTGTAACTAACAGAAGGATTGAATTTGATATAATTCATCGAATCTATTTTATACTCTGCATTAAATGAAAAACGGTGATTATCTGAAACTGAATAGTTATCAGATTCCTGAATATAGGAAGTTGTCTTGTTTTGAAAAATATTTTCCTGTGTAGAATTCTTCAATGTACTAGTACCTTTTTCCGAAAAACTATAACTCCCATAAACGGAAACTTTGCTGCCCCAGTCGTCTCGGTAATTAAGTCCAATTGATTTGTTTGAGCTTATTCCATCATTACCGGAAGTATTTCCAAAAGCGGCACCAGCACCGGCTCCCCCTCTTCCCATTCCCATAGATCTGGCCATACCTCCAATCATATTACCCATTGCTCCACCCATCGAACCAAAATTAAAAAGATTGGCATTGGTATTATTCATATTTCCCAGAATAGATATTTGCTGATCATTATTAAATTTATTTACAGAAAGAGAACTTAAGTATCTGCTGTCTGTACCTACACCCCCTGTTACATTACCAAAGTATCCTTTGTTCTTATCCTTTTTCAATTGAATGTTCATCGTTTTGGAGGGATCCCCGTCTTTGATTCCGGTAAAAGCAGCCTGATCTCCATAATCATCAATGATCTGAATCTTATCTACCATATCGGCATTTAATTCTCTTGTGGCCGTTGTTACATCTCCATTAAAAAACTCTTTTCCATTTACTTTAACTTTGGTGACCTGCTTACCCTGAGCTGTAACCGTTCCGTCTTTATCCACCTGAACTCCCGGTAAGTTTTTTAGAATTTGCTCTACATTATCATTCTTGCGATACATGGTGCTGTCTACCAGATAAGAAACCGTATCTTCTTTGATTTGAACTTTCTGTGATTCTAGTGTTATATTACCCAGCATGTTACTTCCAGGCATCAACAAAATATCAGAGATTATTTGATCGGTATTTTTTTCAGAAAAATCATAGGTCTTTACAAAATTATCAAAGCCTATATAAGACACTACTATTAAGTACCGGGATGCCCCTTTTGAGGTAAATGAAAAAATCCCTTTTTCATTTGTAGTCGTTTTTAAACTATCGTTGGTGGTCTTATTATAAAGGGCTACAGAAGCATTGGATAAAATTGTACCGGAGTTTGTTTTTACAGAACCGTCAATTTTAATTATACTTTGTGCCGTTATTTGTCCTGTAAAAAAAGCAAAAATAATAACAGTAATTACATATTTCATTGACAAAGTAGTTGTGTTGATTTTAATCCGGTATGCAAGATAAGCGCTTTCTACGAAAACTTTCTTATACCGTTGTTGATTTTTAACTTTTTATATAGGAATCGCTGAAATTTGAAATAAAATCAAAGATGCAATGATTAAAATCCTTCCCCTCATCAAACAAAAATTCATGCCTTACGGGCAAAACATAAACAGGCCACTCTTTTAACTCATTTCCAAATTTCTCAAGCCTTACTGCATCTTTTTCTGTGGTTACAATAATTTTATTGGTATTATTTAATTTATCAAATTGCTTTTTAATTTCCTTTAAATCCGTACTGTTGAAAATATGATGATCCTTAAATTTAATCATCTCGTAAGATTTCACTTTGGCATTCAGATATTCTTTGATTGGATCAGGGTTGGCAATCCCGCAAAGTAAAAGCACATGATGATCATCAATGTTGTTTTTTAAATTTTTATTAAACAAATGATAAGTCTGTCCATATTGCAATGAAGTAAAAAAAACTTTTTGATTGGGCAATGGATTCATTTCACTAATCAAATTTTGCTTTTCCATTACAGAAAGATCAGGTTTACATTTGGTAACTACAATGATGTTTGCTCTTTTAATACTTGACCTCAGGTCTCGTAAATCGCCTACTGGAAAAATAAAATCTCGGGTATAAAGGTTATTGTATTCCGTTAGTACAATATTCAAACCGGCCTTTACTGCTCTGTGTTGAAACGCGTCATCCAGTACGATTACTTCTGTATTGGGTCTTTGATATAATATCTGCGGAATGGCCACTAGTCTTTCTTCACCTACAGCCACTGTGATTTCTGGAAATTTTTGATGAAACTGCATTGGCTCATCTCCAATTTCTATTGCGGTGGTATGATCTCCGGCTATGGCAAATCCTTTTGTTCTTCTTTTATATCCTCTGCTTAATGTGGCTACTTTGAAATGGTTTTGTAACAAATAAATAAGGTATTCTGTCATTGGCGTTTTCCCTGTTCCTCCCACAGCAAGGTTACCAACGCATATTAAAGGAAAATTAAAGGTGGCCGATCTTAAAATATTTTTGTCGAAAATTTTATTGCGCAACCAGATAATGATACGGTATAGGAAAGCAAATGGAAATAATAAATATCTGAAACTCTTTAGCAAAGCGAAAAATTTTAATCCTGAATAAAAATAGAAAACAGCGTTGTTCCATAATTCCTTTCTGTTTTAAAAAAATCGAATTTTTTATAATCGTTACGTGGTGTATGCTCCAGCACAAACCATCCTCCTTTTTTCAATAATTTTTTTTCGAAAATCAATTTTGGCAAGTCATCAATATTTGCAAGTGCATAAGGTGGGCCGGCAAAAATAAAATCATATTGCAGATTACAGGTTTTTATAAATGAAAAAACATCCTGCTTAATTACAGACGCATTTTTGAAACCCAGTAATTCAATATTTTTTTTTATAAAATCAAACATTTTCTGGTCCTTCTCTATAATCGTTAATTCGATGGCTCCTCTGCTGGCAAGTTCATAACTGATACAACCCGTACCTCCAAAAAGATCCAGTGAGCTGATTTCAGAAATGTCTAAATTATTTTGAATGATATTAAACAGACCTTCTTTTGCAATATCGGTGGTAGGCCTTGTATGTGGCATTTGTGTGGGAGGAGTAATTCGTCTGCCTCCATGAATACCGCTTATAATTCGCATAATGCCAATTCCGTTAAGTGACTGAAAAAATGAGAAGGAAGATTGCTGATTTCTTCCCTTACCGCAATACTTTCAGCAATTGAAATAAAGTTGATATTCAGAAAATAATTATACAAATGCTGATAAAGATTTGAATCTTCTATAATCATTCCGCAAATATTAAGCTTGATTTCAGATGGCTTAATCTCATGCTGCTTACAGGTATTCAACAAATGATAGGTTACATCTTCAGGGTTATTATATTTGAATTGCTGAACAAAATACAATTGACCGTTTATATACAGCAACACTTTAATGGCATCATAAAAAACTATACAATTCAACACAGTGCCTTCAGCTTCTTTTCTTAACTGAATACTTGTTGAATGCATTACCGTATGATTAGAAATATGTTGATTAATGATGTTTTCAATTGGAGCAGGAACTCTGTATATATTTTTTGTTCCCATTTTTTCTATGACGTCAAATTTTGTTACCACATTTTCGTCTTCTCCAAATAGAAGGGATAACATCTGTGCACTAAGTTCTTCATTGAAATATTTATCCGGAACGAGTAATGATTCTTTATAATTATAGAATAATTTCACAGAAGTAGCCCCTGCATTTTTAAATTCTTCTGATTGTAAAATAAATCGGATTCTATCATCTGGGTCTTCATTTGCTTCAAATACATAAACCGATAATCCGGATATTTCCATAGAAAGTGAATTAATCCACATCAAGGAGATTCCGAAATTCCCAATCTCCATTACTAATTGGATAGGGGAATTTTCAACTGAGTTTAATGGTATATTACATCCTGTTTTCAAAAAAATAATTTGTGGCGGCAAATTAAGAATAAATTTGCTCATATTATGGAAAGTCATGTATCAAATAATGATCTCAGGGTTAAAGTAAACAATAAACAAATACTTTCTATTGCCATTCCTATTACTTTAGCCATCATTATTCCACAGCTTAATTTACTGGTAAACAGCATTTTTTTGGGGCATTTGAGTAATGAAGCGCTCGGAAACGCAGGAATAACGGGCATTTTCTATTTAATTTTTGCAGTTGCCGGTCATGGGCTAAACAGTTCGATGCAGTCGGTTTTTTCGGGATATGCCGGTTCCGGAAAGCCAGAAGCTTTTAAAACTGTACTTTCTCAGGGAATTAGAATCAGCCTGCAACTTTCGGTATTTTTTATTTTGTTTACCTGGTTTATTGCTCCATATATTCTTAAATCGGTATCAAGTCCTCAGGCCTATCCAATGGAGATGAGCTTTTTGAGAATCCGGATTTTAGGCCTCCCCTTCCTTTTTCTTTTCCAGATGGGTAACTCCTTTTTAATTTCAAGTCTGAACAGCCGATTTCTGATGATCGGATTTATTTGTGAGGCTTTGGTAAATATTATTTTGGACTATCTTTTCATATTTGGAAAATTCGGCTTCCCTAATCTAGGGTTTAATGGAGCGGCAGTGGCTTCCGTTATTTCAGAATGTGTAGGGATGATTGTTGTATTTTGGGTAATCTATGGTACAGGTCTGAAAAAGAAATTTAAACTACTCAGTTCATTTTCTTTCGACAAAGAAATAAATAAAAAAATACTTAACGTTGCGGTACCCCTTATTTTTCAATTTATCATCAGCATAACGACTTGGCTTGTTTTTTTTCTATTGATAGAATCAAAAGGAACTATGGCAAAAGCCATCAGTAATACCATGAGAAATGTATTTGGTTTGGCCGGGGTATTTGTATGGGCATTCGCGGGCACGAGTAACACAATGGTATCTAATCTGATTGGACAGGGCCGAAATGAAATGGTCATTCCCGTTGTAAAAAAAATATCGTTGTGGAGTTTAGGCCTTTGCCTTTTGATGATTCTGTTTCTCAATATTTTCCCTGTGGCATTCTTTAATCTCTTCGGTCAAAATGAGACTTTTCTTAAAGAAGGAATCCCTGTAATCAGAGTTGTTTCGCTGGGAATGATATTTATGAGCGTTTCCAATATCTGGCTTAATGCGGTAACGGGTACCGGAAATACAAAAGTCAATTTATTAATTGAAATTATTTCGATTTTAATTTATCTGATCTATACTTTTTATTTTATGAAGTTTCATTACATTTCTTTATCAATAGCATGGAGTAATGAGTTTTTATACTGGAATTCGATTTTAATAATGTCCTTCCTGTATATGAGATCAAGGAAATGGGAAAAACCAATTTCATAAAAAATTGCAGATTAATTATTGATTTATCATTTTGAATTTTACTTTTGAATCATGGCAGTTATTATCAGACAATGGAAAACAGATGATGCTAATAATTTGGTGAAATACGCCAATAACATCCACATCTGGAACAATCTTAGAAATTACTTTCCTCATCCATACACAATGGAACACGCCACTGCATGGATTGACAATTCTTTTGTGGCCACTCCTGTAATTAATTTTGCAATAGATCTCGATGGAGAAGCCATTGGCGGCATCGGACTTATTTTCAATACGGATGTTTATGTTTTATCTGCAGAGATCAGCTATTGGATTGGTGAAGAATTCTGGGGAAAAGGAATTACTACCGAAGCCATCCGTCAAATGGTTGAATACAGTTTTTATTATTTTGATATAGTTCGAATTTATGCAGAGGTTTTCGAAAATAATAAAGCATCAATGCGCACTTTAGAAAAAAATGGATTTTACCTTGAAGGGGTAAGAAGAAAATCTGTTTTTAAAAATAACGCCATTATGGACGATTATATCTGGGTAAAACTCAGGCCCTAATTTTTTTTTACTTTGTATTAAATGCTATCAATCCCTTCATTTGTTAAATAATTAAATAAACAACAAATTATTTCTTCAATTGAAATGTACCTTGTACTTTTGATGTACTAAATTTTTCGTAGATAGAAAACCAAAACTATAATTAATGAATTTAAGAAAAAATGTGGCCACTAGTGAATCGGGTTTTATATTCAACCCATCTACTGGTGATTCCTTTTCTGCCAATCCCATTGCCGCAGAAATATTGATCCAGCTTAAACAAGGAGTATCTCCATCAGAAATCAAAAAAACAGTCCTTAATAAATATGAGGTCGATTCCAGCCAGCTCGAAAGAGACTGGGATGATTTTTTATTACAATTGAGAGATGCCAACTTATTAGATACCTAAAAATCAATTTCCCTATTTTATGTCAGATGAATTAAAACCATTGGTAGTTGCCGTTACTGGTTTGAACGCTATAGATAGTCCGGGCCCTGGAGTTGCGGTAATAAGGGCTTTAAGGGATGGATTTCCACAAAATATCCGAATCATTGGGCTTTCGTATGAAACACTTGAACCTGGAATATACTTACATGATGTTGTAGACAAAACCTATCAAATCCCCTATCCTGCTGCCGGAGTGGAGGCTTTAATTTCAAGATTAAAATACATTCACGAAAAAGAAAACATTGCGGTTATCATTCCCAACTTTGATGCGGAGTTGTATAATTTTATTAAGCTGGCTCCTTCCCTACGTACTTTAGGGATTGAAACATATCTTCCAACGCTTGAACAATTTGATGCTAGAGATAAAATAAACCTATACAATTTTGGAAAAAAATATGATTTACTGGTTCCAAAAGACAAAGTGATTTATCAGGTAAATGAGCTCCATGCCTGCGCAGAAGAATTAGGTTATCCCCTTGTAGTAAAAGGGAAATTTTATGATGCCATTATAGCTTATACTTTAGAGCAGGCACAAAAAGCATTCTATAAATTATCTGCTAAATGGGGATTCCCAATTATTGTTCAGCAATTTATCACAGGAACAGAAATAAATATAGCCGTATTAGGCGATGGAAAAGGAAATGCGGTTAGCGTTGTTCCTATGCGCAAATTGTATATCACGGATAAAGGCAAAGCCTGGGCAGGTATAACGCTGGAAGATGACACATTAATTGAACTAGCCAGGACATTTGTGAAATCAACAAACTGGAAAGGTGGCTGTGAATTGGAAATCATGCGTACCGCAGATGGCAAACCTTTTATTATGGAAGTAAATCCTCGATTTCCTGCATGGATTTATCTTACCGCTGCAGCAGGTCAAAATCAACCCGCAGCTTTAGTAAAAATGGCATTAGGCGAAAATATTGAACCTTACTCTGAATATGAAGTGGGCAAAATATTCATCCGTTATTCATGGGATCACATTACAGATGTCAGTGAGTTTCAAAAGATCAGTGCGTTTGGTGAATTATAATTCAAAATAAAAAAATAAAATTTTTGATATGCAAAAGCTCAGATATGAAAGACCCGTTATTCAAAAGATGAATGCAGGGCTCATGAATAAATATGGCACCAGAACTGAATACGAACCCGTTAAACATATTGATGGCGTTTCGGTGGCTTCTCTCATTCAGCAATACGGATCCCCTGTTTTTGTTATAAGCGAAAAAACAATAAGACGCACTTACCAAAATGCAGTGAGGGCCTTCAAAACAAGATATCCTAAAGTACAATTTGCCTGGAGTTATAAAACCAATTACATCAACGCTGTTTGTAAGGTTTTTCACCAGGAAGGAAGCTGGGCTGAGGTGGTAAGCGGATTCGAATACAACAAAGCCCTTGGCAATGGTGTTCCCGGAAACAAAATTATTTTTAACGGTCCCGAGAAATCTAATGAAGAAATCAAACTTGCCATTAACAATGACTCATTGATTCATATCGATCATTTCGACGAACTCTATCAACTGATTGATATTTGCGATTCTGTAAATAAAAAACCTCGTGTAGCCATACGCGTGAATATGGATACCGGTGTATATCCTATGTGGGACCGATTTGGTTTTAATTATGAAAACGGTTCGGCATGGAATGCATTGACTAAAATTGTGGCTTCAGGAAAAATGGAATTAACTGGTTTACATTGCCATATCGGAACCTATATGCTTTCTGCTGACGCATATGCGGTAGCAGTAAATAAACTAAGTGATCTTGCTTTCAAATGTAAAACCCAGTTAAATACGTCCATACAATATCTCGATTTGGGCGGTGGTTTTCCATCAGCAAACACATTAAGAGGCGCTTATCTTCCCGCATCTGATACCAATCCTTCAATAGATGATTTCGCTGAAGCTATTACTACAGCTATTCTTAATGCAGGATTCAAAACAGAAGAACTGCCTTTATTAATTCTTGAAACCGGAAGAGCACTGATTGATGATGCTGGATATTTACTTGGAACCGTATTAGCAAATAAAAGACTGAGTGATGGCAGAAGAGCCACCATCATGGATTTCGGAGTTAATATTTTATTTACTTCATTTTGGTATGAACACAAAATCAGCCCGGCACAGGATTTTACTCACCATACCGAAGACATGGTTTTATATGGTCCTTTATGTATGAATATTGATATGGTAAGAGAATCTATTAATCTGCCTTTATTAAACAGAGGAGATCAGGTGGTTGTACATCGTGTAGGAGCTTACAATATGACACAGTGGATGCAATTTATTCAAATGAGACCCCATGTGGTACTCATTGATGAAAAAGGTACCACTCATCTTATCAGAGAAGCTGAAGATTTAAAGTATATTGAGCAACTTGAAAAAATGCCTGCTCATCTTTCCACAATAAAACTTTAAATACATTCATTGAAAAAACAATTCTCTTCTTTTAAAACATTCGCATCGGCTACTTTAAATAGCTACGGCATGTTATTTTTTTCAAGGAATGTATTTTTCTCTTCATTGATTTTACTGATTACTTTTTTTATACCTCTGTCTGGAACAGCAGGATTAATTGCTGTTTTCACAGCTTTGGCTGCTGCGAAACTGCTGGGATTTGATGCCTTTCAAATTCAATCCGGTCTTTATAGTTACAGCGCATTATTATTTGGATTGGGCTTCTCCGCTAATTTTGAATGGGGCGTTGCTTTTTTGCTTTTACTGATTATTGGAGCCGTATTAACGATGTTGTTTTCGGTAGCGCTTTCTTCTAAATTAAATGCGAAAAATATCCCCGGACTTTCCCTTGCATTTATTTTCACCACATGGATCATTATCCTTGCCGCAAAACAATTCATGGCAATGGGACTTAATCAGCGGCATATTTATTGGGTGAATGAAACTTATGCATTTGGCGGACAACGCCTGTTAAGTATGGTGCAATCTATTGAAGGCTGGAAGCTTGCTCCGTATATTTCAGGATATTTCAGATCAATGAGTGCTATTATTTTTCAGGGAAATATTTTGGCAGGCATTTTATTAACTATGGGTTTGCTTTTGCAATCCAGAATTTCATTTGTCCTCACAATAATAGGTTACTCTATTGCGATTCTTTTTAATGATATGATGGGCGGATTTAATTCCGGTGATTTATCCTATTACAACATGGGTACCAATTTCATGCTGGTTGCCATTGCACTTGGAGGATTTTATCTCATTCCTTCCATACGTTCTTTTTTATGGACTTTAATTACCGTACCTATTGCTTATTTGTTAGTGGTTGGACTGGGAACCATTACATACAGTTTTGGGTTGCCCGTTTTTTCATTGCCTTTTTGTATTGTAGTCATTTTGTTTTTATACTGTTTGCAATTAAGAAAAACTCCCGGGAAATTAGCAACCACTCCTATTCAGTATTACAATCCAGAAATTAATCTTTATCGTTTTATCAATGGAAAGGAACGATTGATGAACCGTTATTATTTACAGTTTGCGTTACCGGTTATGGGCGAATGGATGGTAAGTCAGGGATATGAAGGAAATATTACTCATAAAGGAGAATGGTCAAAAGCACTTGACTTTGTGATTTTAGATGATCAAATGAAAACTTTTCAGCTGCCAGGAAATATTCCTGAAAATTTTTATTGTTACAACAAACCGGTTTTATGTCCAGCTGATGGAACAGTAATAGAAGTAGTAGATTATATTGAAGACAATGAAATAGGAAAGAACAATACCGCACAAAACTGGGGCAATACTATCATTATCAAACATGCACCTAATCTATACAGTAAACTTTCTCATTTAAAAAAACATGCAATAAAAGTTACAAAAGATTCATTTGTAAAAAAAGGAGAAATCATTGCTATGTGTGGAAATTCGGGAAGATCACCTGAGCCTCATCTTCATTTTCAAATTCAAGCTACACCTCATATTGGTTCAAAAACAATGCCTTATCCTATTTCTTATTTTTATTCACTCCATAATGGAAAATTAAATTTCGAAAATTTTTCTGTGCCAAAGGAAGGATGTTTTGTAAGTAATATCTTGCCCAATATTCAAATACAGGAAGCCTTTAACTTTCAACCCGGATTCACTATTACTGTTGAATCGGAAGGCCACAATACCGAAGAATGGGAAGTGTTTACCGACCCTTACAATGAGTCTTATATTTATTGCAAAGAAAAAAATGCATTTGCTTATTTCATTAATAACGGAACCGTTTTTTATTTTACAAATTACATTGGAAAAAAAGACACGCTGCTGTATTATTTTTATTTGTCGGCCTATAAAGTTTTATTAAGCGCGGAAAAAGAAATCGACATCAAAGACAGTTTCCCGTTATCTATTTACAATAATAATATCATCAGATGGCTACAGGATTTCATTTCGCCTGTTTATATTTTCATTGGACTTCAATATGAAAGCAAAATAAATATAAATGAAGGATTCTTATCGAGTGGAAGTATTATTATCAACAGCAAACAATCCATGAATTTGTTCTGGAAAAACAAATCAATATCTCAGACCACTATTGAAATCGAAAACAAAAAAATAAAATCATTTTCTATATCATTACCTAACAAAAACATTAAAGCGGTATGTCATTCTGTAAATTAATTTTCATTACTGTATTTCTGATGATTGGTCAAATGGCGAAAAGCCAGGACAGTTTATCTTTAGAACAGGCGGACGCCTATAGCTATCAGTTATATTTGAATGGAAATTGGGATGAGTTACTGAGTTATGGAAAAAAAGCAATTGAAACTGGACATGACTTTACTTATCTAAGATTAAGGATGGGATATGCCGCAGTAATAAAAAAGAATTACAGTGAAGCTTTAAAACATTATAATCATATTCTCAACAAGGATAAGTACAATGAAACAGCAAGGTATTTTGTTTGGTATTGCAGAGAATTTTTAAATCAATCTGATGCGGCTAATTATAATGTTCATTTTTTTTCAAAAGAAAACCTTAAGAAAGAGAACCTTAAGAAATATAAAATAAAATCCACAGGAATAGAAACCAGTATTAAATCAACCAACGATACAAGCCGAGGAAACTCTTATTATACCAGGGCTTTCTTAACAGCACAGTTGGGCTGGAGATTAACGATGAGTCAATCGGCAGTGATATTTAATCAGCAAATAAGCGATAAATTTTTAACCCAGGTGGAAAGAAACGATTCAATACCTATTCATCAAAAAGAGTATTACAATTTAATTACTTACAGCAATGATCATCATTTACAATTTAAAGCTGCCTATCATTATTTATATACTCCATTTAATAATATAGTTTATTATAATCATTTGGTTATGCTGGCAATGAAATATTATGGCAACTATGTGAATATTCAAGGCTCATTTCTTTTTGGAAAAATGACAGATGGCAGTTTCAAACAATTTGATATTCAGGCAGATTATTATCCTTCAGGAAATCTTGGATTTTATGCAAGTTCCAATATCAGTTTCAGACAATGGGAAAACGACCATCAAATTAATTTTAAACAAGTAGTTGGTTTCAAAGTGAATAAAAAACTCTGGATAGAAGCCAATACAACTATTGGAAAATTCAGCAATCATGTGGAAAATGATGGTCTTTATGTATATAATGCAGTTGATCCCAATTTGATGAAGTCTGGTATGACCTTGTATTATTCTCCTACAAAAAAGATGATATTTCAACTGGGAGCACTTATAGAAAAAAGAGAATCTTATTATACAAATTATATTTTCAATCAACAATCAATCAACGGAGGCATCACATGGAAATTTTAAAAAAATCAATTTGCGCAATCATCATTTTATTCCAAACTTTTTTTGCTTTGGCTCAGAACGAGGCCATGATGCAAAAATCTTTCAGCGAAAGTTACACGCTAGAATACAACAAGAAATATACGGAAGCGATTGCCGTAATTTCAAAATTAAACGACAATGAGAGCTATGAAATTAATTTAAGATTGGGCTGGCTTAACTATCTCAACAAAAAATATACACAGGCAGAAAACAATTATCAAAAAGCGGTTTCCCAAAAACCCTATTCGATTGAATCCAGACTGGGCCTTGTAAAATCTTTGGCAGCTCTTGAAAACTGGGATAAAGTGATGCTGCAATATGAAGAGATTTTAAAAATAGATCCTCAAAATTATACCGCTAATTACTGGACTGGAGTGATTTATTACAACCGTAAGAAGTTTGAAGCCGCATCAAAACTATTTGAAAAGCTGGTTAATATGTATCCATTTGATTATGATGTGAACCATATGCTAGCATGGACTTTCCTGAATATGGGAAGAATGAATGACGCAAAAACGCTTTTTAATAAAGCATTATTAAATAAGCCAGGAGATGCCTCATGTTTGGAAGGTCTTGGAAAGATCAAATAATTAGTAATAATAAATTACGGCTGATCTGATTTCCAGGTATTGTTTTTGAAATTGATATCCGGCAACACTTTGTCTTCATCAATAGAAACCATTTTCAAAGATTCCTTCACCGGAATTTTTACAATAAAACTATTGCTGTTATCCCATATTTCAACAGGCAATTTGATGGTGCCTTTTTTACCTTCCTGTGTTTCGTAACTCAATATAACGGGCATAGCCATTTGTTGAAGATTTTTTATAGTAATCAAAGGGCCGTTAACGGAATCATTTTTCACAGATGTAATCGACTGATCAAGTTTGTAATTATTCAAAAACCATGATTTCCAAAACCATCCCAGATCCTCTCCTGCTGCATTATTCATTGTATTGAAAAAATCCCATGGAGTTGGATGCTTGAAAGCCCAGCGACTGATGTAGGTTCTGAAAGCATAATCAAATCGATCTTCACCCAGTACATAATTTCGCAGGAGCTGCAGCGAATAAGCAGGCTTGTAATATAAAGCTACTCCTATGTTAGATTCTTTAATATCGTCGGGCGCATTAAAAACACATTCTGAGTAAGGGCTGAAAATATTGTATGCTGTTTCTTCCCCACTGGTTTGTGATTGTTTGTATTCGCCTTTATTAAAATCATCATCGGCAAGGGTATTTATAAATGTATTGAATCCTTCATCCATCCATCCGTACAATCTTTCATTACTTCCAACAATCATAGGAAACCAGGTATGACCAAATTCGTGATCGGTAACACCAAACAAACCATCACCTGTAGATGAAGAGCTGCAGAAAACAATTCCTGGATATTCCATGCCACCAACATTACTGGCCACATTAATAGCAAATGGATAAGGATATTCGAACCATCTTTTGCTGTAATTTTCTATACTTGCTTTGGTGTATTCTGTGGATCTGCCCCAGGCACTATTTCCCTTGCTTTCGGAAGGATAGACACTCATTGCCAATGATTTTTTTCCAGAAGGCAAATTGATTCTTGCTGCATCCCAGATAAATGAAGCCGAACTTGCCCATGACACATCTCTTGCATTTAGCATTTTAAAATGCCAGGTCAGCTCTTTGGCTTTAGGCCTTGAATTAGGATCTTTCACTTCAGCATCTGTTCTTATCATCACCGTTTTGTCGCTGGTAAAGGCCTGCTCTATTCTTTTATTTTGAACTTCCGTTAATACTTCCTTTGGATTTATTAATTCGCCACTGGCCACAACGATATGAGACGCAGGAGCTGTAATACTAAAATCATAATCTCCATACTCAAGATAGAACTCACTTGGTCCCAGATAAGGTTCCGTATTCCATCCTTGCACATCATCAAATACGCACATCCTGGGATACCATTGTGCAATCGTAAAAACATTTCCATTGGCAGTGGGTAAAATTCCAAATCGATCTGCACCATACGTTGGAATGGAATAACTATATTCTATCACTACGGAAATATTATCTCCGGATGCTTTTATTGGTTTATCCAGCCTGATTTGCATTCTGGTATCATCAATAATATAATGTGCATCTGTGTATACAATAGAATTGTTTATCCCAGAAGGTATTTTTACCGACTTAATCTGAAAGCCTCCATTAAAGTTGGAATTGGCATCGCCATATCTGCTCCTACCCGTTGCCGGCATACGAGCTTGTCCGCGACTGTTGTTATTAAAAAGATTCTGATCCAGTTGCAACCAAAGAAATGACATAGTGTGTGGACTATTGTTCTTGTAGGTAATAATTACCTTTCCGGTGATTTCTTTTTTTTCCGCATCAAGTCTTACATTGATTTTATAGTCGGCTTTGTTTTGCCAAAATCCAATATTGGGCTCCCCCGAAGCAGTACGATAATAATTATCACCAACAGGATGATTTACCGGAACAAAAAGATCATGAGGGTCATAAATAGAAATCGACTCACTATTATTACTCTGGGCATTGCTTATAATAGTACAGAATAGAAGCCCGAATAAAAAACTGATTTTTTGCATGGTTTTATTTTATGGTAGCGAAGGTAATTAAAAGACTATCCTAAAAATGTAAAAATGACTTAATTCAATGTTTTCAGCATGGCTTCGGCCTGTTTTTTTACAATTGCATCATCTTCAGTATAGTTTGATACGGTCAATAAATATTTTAGCGTTGACTTTGCCATTGGCTCGTTGTCATTTTTATAATAAGCCTTAGCCAGCTCCAGATAGTTAAGACAGAAATAAGGATTAATAGATTTTGCTTTTTCGTAAGCATTTATGGCTGCTGCATAGGAAGACTCTGGCAATCCGCCATAAAACAATTTGATGGCTGATCGTTCAAAAAAATTAAGGCTACTGACTTCATAATTCCATTTCCCGATTATATGCCAGGCCTTAAAATTTTTCGGATTTATAATAAGGGCGTGATCTGCATAGGTTTTAATTTCTTTAACCATCGACACTTTCTCTTTTCCTGTTTTGATGAGCGCAATTCTTCCTAATGCAATACTCATTGAAACACAGGCATCATCCTTTTCTGGAAAAAATTTATACGCCAATTTAGCGTAAGCCAGTGCTGACTGAAAATACTGATCTCTGATTTTATGATTGGATTCTCTGGCACCAATTCTGCTGTACATTTCACTGCATTTGTATAAAGCAGGAAGATTTTTAGGATTTATTTTCTGGGCTTCCACAAACATCACTAATGCTTTTTTTTCATCGGGCAGTCTTTCTAACCTTAAGCCTTCTTCGAATACGGAATTAAAATCCTGTGCAAATATTTTTAAAGGAAAAAGCGAAATCAAAATGAAGCAAATCAAAAAACGATTCATCCTGAAAAGTTTTTGGTTAATGAAATACCTGCTTTACCTTGAAATTGAGGAATGGGCGGATCTGATTTAAAAATGGATATTTTTATTTCGCTGATATTAATGTAGCGCTGATATAAATCTTCGCAAAGGCGATCCGCTAGATTTTCCAGTAAAGGCGTTGGGTGATCCATATTTTTTTTTACAATAGCAAAAACCTGGGTATAATCTATTGTATCCTTAACGGTTAAAATCCCTTTTGAAAAAGTTGAAGTGATATCAATGGAAACTTCATAATTACATCCCACAATTCGTTCTTCCTCATGAATACCATGAAAAGCAAAGAACTTTAAATTATGAAGATGAATTTTAACCATTTGAAAATAAATAAATCAATGAAACCCTTTTTCTCCTAAATATCTTTCTGCATCCAAAGCAGCCATGCAACCACTACCGGCAGCAGTAACGGCTTGTCTGTATGTTTTATCCTGTACATCTCCTGAAGCAAAAACGCCTTCGATATTAGTTTTACTGGTTCCCGGAATGGTTTTAATGTAACCGGTCTCATCCATATCAATCCATCCTTTAAAAATTCCACTGTTGGGCTCATGGCCTATTGCTACAAAAAATGCACTTACCGGAATTGTCGTTAGTTCGTTATTTTGAATATTTTTGATTCTTACCGATTCCACTTTCTTTTCGCCAAGGATATCATCTGTTTCTGAATTCCAATAAACAGTGATGTTGCTGGTTTTCAGTACCCGATCCTGCATTACTTTACTCGCACGCATCTGGTCTCTGCGCACAATCATGTGAACTTTAGTACACAATTTTGATAAATATAAAGCTTCTTCTGCCGCCGTATCTCCCGCTCCTACAATGGCTACTTCTTTTCCTTTGAAAAAGAATCCATCACAAACGGCGCAGGCACTTACTCCAAACCCATTTAATCTTTGTTCGCTTGGTAAGCCCAGCCATTTTGCAGAAGCTCCGGTTGAAATAATTACTGAATTTGCTGCTATCCATTTTTCTTCATCAATCTGCACTTTTAATGGACGGGAAGAAAAATCTACAGCCGTTGCCATTCCATAGCGAATATCCGTACCCATTCTTGCTGCTTGTTTTTCAAACTGCACCATCATTTCGGGGCCTTGAATGCCATCAGGATATCCCGGATAATTTTCCACCTCTGTGGTAATGGTCAACTGACCTCCGGGTTGAATACCCTGATATAGCAAGGGTTTCATATTTGCTCTTGAAGCGTATATAGCCGCCGTATAACCTGCAGGTCCTGAACCTATGATTAAACAATTTACCTTCTCATTTATTACTTGCTCCATTTATTAAATTTGTTTAATTAAAATTATTTGAAAAAATTATTGTGCAATCAGTGTTCCATACCAAGCGGCATATCCGCAAAAAGCGCCCAGTGCTCCATTAGAAATATTTCCGATTACTTTATTAGGTTGTGCAAAAGGATTGCCAATACTCTGATTCGCAAATTCCCAGGTATTCCAAAAAGTATACGTGGCTTTGTCTATGTCGCAAAACTTTAGGGTAACCGTATCCGCCACCTTGAAAAAATTATCATCAGGGCCTCCGGTATTTGCAATATTTCTGTTTACTCCGGGCTCTACACGAAAAGAATAAGTAGTGCCATCAATGATTTCGTCGGTAAATACAGAATTAGGCCCGGGATAAAACGGCTCACTGTTTTTACTGGTAAAATATCTGATATAGTTTCCTAATCCTCTTGGTTCTGTGGCTTTCAAAAAAAGTGCTCTTTTTAATGTATCAGGATTTTGCGGAGCCTTTTTAAAATAAATCGAATCCGGAAACCAGGTTAATGCGGGGATTGTTGTAGAAGATAAATATTCCAAACCATCCGTAACTACTCTTAAAGAATAGCTATGATTTAGTTCGCCATTAAATGCGGTATTTAATGAAGAAGAATCTATACTGTAATAATAAAGATTATACCCCAAAAATAAGGGACGGGTGTATTCTTTTAGCTTATGTGTTAAAGTACCATTTGATATATATACATCAGCATTATGAACAAATGAAGACTCATAAATAGCGGGGCTGATCTGGCTGAAGTAATCCAAGCTTTTGGTAAGGATGACATTAGGCGCTTTATCATTTTCAATTACAGCCTCCACTACCAATGTCGGTTTTGATTCATCGAGATTGAAATCAATATTTTTTTCACAGGAAGTAAAAAATAGTAAAGCTGCTAACCAACGTAAATAATTCATGTTGCAAATTTATATAAAACTTATGTGTGCAAACTATGATTCATAAAAAAACCCCGAAAATTTCGGGGTTATATTTTAATTAATTTTTTCTTATCCAAGATAAGCTTTCAGTGCACCACTGTAACGTGCTTTCTGTAAGCGTTTGATGGCTCTTTCTTTAATCTGACGGATACGCTCTTTGGTTAAGTCGTATTTTTGTCCGATTTGTTCGATAGTAACTCCATTTTCTCCATCTAAACCAAAATAAGCGTTTACGATTTCGGCTTCACGTGGACTTAATGATTTCAGCACTCTGCGAATTTCATTTTTTAATGAATCGTGCATTACATCTTCGTCTGTTTCGTCTCCGCCTTTAAGTAAATCGCCCATGGCCACATCTTCAGCTTCGTGAACGGGAGCATCTAATGAAGTATGTCTTGTATTTGATTGGAAAATATTATTAATTTCAGTCTCACTCATTTCAAGTAATTCTGCTAATTCTTCGGTTGATGGCTCTCTTTCGTGTTCCTGCTCAAAAGCCATATACGCTTTATTTGCTTTGTTGTATGTACCAATTTTATTCTGTGGCAAACGAACCAATCTACCCTGCTCAGCCAATGCCTGAAGAATAGACTGACGAATCCACCATACGGCGTATGATATAAATTTAAATCCTTTAGTTTCATCAAAACGCTGTGCTGCTTTAATCAAACCCAGATTTCCTTCATTAATAAGATCACTTAAAGAAAGGCCCTGATGCTGATATTGTTTGGCTACTGAAACTACAAATCTTAGGTTTGCCTGAACCAGTTTATCCAAGGCTCTCTGATCCCCCATTTTGATTTTCTGAGCAAGAATAGTTTCTTCTTCAGGAGTAATCATTGAAATTTTAGATATCTCTTGCAGATACTTCTCTACGGCTTGCGAATCACGGTTGGTTATCTGCGTGGCTATTTTAAGTTGTCTCATGTTGGAGTTAAATCAGTTTAAGTGTGTTAGTGTATGACAATTACTAGAGATGAATTGTTGCAAAAGAAACGAAAATAATTATAAACCATCCTCATTTCCTAAACAGTACACAAAGGTAATATTCCATTTTTGCATTTCATAGCTAATTTGAATTAATTACTAAACAATTTTTAATCAGCTAAATCTAGTGAAAGATATAATAAAAATGACATAATTAAGTTGCAGTAAATCTGTGGAAATAGTTTCTCTGCATTCCTTATTTTTGCTGCATGTTAATAGATTTAAGATCGGATACCTTTACAAAGCCTACTCCGGAAATGCTGGAAACCATGATGAATGCAGATGTTGGCGATGATGTGTTCGGCGAAGACCCCACAGTAAATAATCTAGAATCCTTTGGTGCATCTATGTTTGGAATGGAGGCGGCATTATTTTGCCCCAGCGGAACGATGACTAATCAAATTGCCATTAAATGTCATACTCAGCCAGGCAATGAAGTGATCTGTGAAAAAAGCAGTCATGTTTACATTTATGAAGGTGGGGGCATTGCGTTTAACAGTAGTTGTCAGGTAAAACCTATTGACGGAAACAGAGGTAGAATTACCGCAACACAGGTACTGGATTCCATCAATTCAATCGATATTCATAAACCTGTTTCTGCATTAGTATCAATAGAAAATACATCAAACAGAGGCGGAGGAAGCTGCTACGAAATATCTGAATTACAATCAATTAAAGAAGTTTGTCTTAATAATAATATAAGACTTCATCTGGATGGAGCCCGCATCTGGAATGCGCTGGTAGCCAGGCAGCAAAACCCTCTTCAATACGGCGAAATTTTTGACAGTATTTCCATTTGCCTAAGTAAAGGTTTAGGCGCCCCGGTTGGCAGTCTGCTTTTAGGCAACCATGAGTTTATTTACAAAGCCAGAAGAGTAAGAAAAGTTTTTGGAGGCGGTATGAGACAAGCTGGCTACCTGGCTGCTGCCGGCTTATTTGCTATGGAAAACAATATTTCCAGATTAGAAACAGATCATCTTCATGCAAAAATGATTGGAGACGCTTTAAGTAAAAAAGATTTTGTCAGCAACATGCTACCCATCGAAACCAATATGATCATTTTTGAAGTAAGTGGAAAATTTGATGCAAAATCATTCTCCGCATACCTCAAAGAAAGAAATGTTTTTTGTATCCCTATTTCCAGTTCACAAGTCAGAATGGTTACTCATTTAGACATTACCAGTGAAATGGTAAATCATTTGACTGCAATAATTACCACAATTCAATAGTTTGTTTTTTTATACAAATGCTATAATTAAATTATAATTTTATACAAATGACCATTTTGCAAAAAGAGTTTAATTTATTTGGAAAAAAAATTCCCGCTGCAGCTTTACTGTTATTTTCTGTTTCTATAATTGCCGTTTTAATAAAAATGGGCCAGGGCACGTTTAACAATTATCTTATTTTCAAAGGCGTTTTCTGGCATACTTTAGATCAAACGAACTTATTTACGGAATACCCTAATCAATATTTTGACACCAATCATTACGGTCCGTTCTTCAGCCTTATTATCGCACCTTTCGCAATACTTCCAGATTATGTCGCTTGTTTATTATGGGGAATGCTCAATGCGTTTGTTCTTTATTATGCGATTAATAAACTAAAGCTATCCACAGTTAATCAAAATATCATCATTCTTATTTGCGCAAGCGATATGATTACTTCGATGCAGAATAATCAATTCAATCCGCTACTTTGTTCCTGGATAATGTTTTCTTACATCCTGGTCATTAATAAAAAGGATTTCTGGGCTACCCTTTTCATTGTTGCAGGAATGTTCGTTAAGATATATGGCGTTGTAGGTTTGGTGTTTTTTTTGTTTTCCGATAAAAAAATGATCTTCATCGGATCCTTTATATTTTGGTTTATCGTTTGCCTTACGTTACCAATGATCATCTCTTCTCCTTCGTTTGTGATTCAATGTTATTACGACTGGTATTTATCTTTATCTGCAAAAAATGTTCAGAATCATGAATCTTTTCTTCAGGGAATGACGGCTTTTAAAGGATTGAAGAATACTTTCAGCATGACATTTTTGAATGAAACTTATTTTTTAATTGCTGCAGGGATATTATCAATACTGCCTTCACGAAGAATGTCACAGTTCAAAGAAAAATCTTTTCAGCTTTCCTATCTTTCATTTGTTATGATTGCCTTGGTGATTTTTAGCTCTTCTGCAGAAAGTGCCACCTATATTATTGCGATGACTGGTGTGGGGATTTGGTATGTCATTCAGGAAAAGAAAACAATAGGAATTAACCTCTTATTGTTACTGGCTATTATTTTTACCAGCTTATCCACAACCGATTTATTTCCAATGTCTGTGAAATTAAATTTTATATGGCCATACGGATTAAAAGCATTGCCTTGTTTTGCCATCTGGCTGTTATTGGCTTATCAATTGAACTTTAAAATGTTTACCAGTAATCATTTATTAAATGTCTAAGAAAATATCCATCATCATACCGGTATATAATGAGATCAGTAATATTCCACTGATGCTGGCAGCTTTGAATGAAGCGTTACAATCATTGCCTTACAGATACAATGTTATTTTTGTAGACGATGGTAGCGATGACGATACATTAAGTTTTATCAAGCAACTTGCCGCCAATGATTCAAAAGTCAATTATTTATCTTTTTCCAGAAACTTCGGGCATCAAAACGCCTTAAAAGCAGGATTTGACAAGAGCGATGCAGATGCGGTAATTTGCATGGATGGCGATATGCAGCATCCTCCTTCTTTATTACCGGAAATGATTGCTAAATGGGAATCCGGAATTGATGTGGTGTATACCGTTAGAAAAGATGCCAAAGAATTGACCTGGTTTAAAAGAAAAACAAGTGATTTGTTTTACCACCTGTTAAATAATTTATCATCGATAGATCTTGAAAAAGGTTCAGCTGATTTTAGATTACTCGACAAAAAAGTGGTGAATGTGCTCCGCGACATAAAAGAGTATGATTTATTCTGGCGAGGCCTGATAAAATGGCTTGGATTCAATCAAGTATCAATTGAATATTTACCTGCTCAAAGAGCTTCCGGAAAATCAAAATACACTTATCGGAAAATGGTGGAACTTGCTATAAAAGGAATCACTTCTTTTAGCACCAAACCATTGACGATTGCGATTTATATCGGATTCATTTCATCATTGCTTTCTATTTTATATATCCCCTACGTTTTATTCAGCATTTATTTTGGGCATGTCATTTCAGGATGGGCATCCGTAATTGTTACAATAGCTTTTTTTGGCGGGCTTCAATTAATGGTTATGGGAATCATTGGTGTATATCTCGGCAAATTGTTTATGCAGAGTAAACACCGACCACATTACATCATCAATGAAAGCAAATTATCATGAGCTCACATGTATTAATGAGTTTTGATGTTGAAGAATTTGATATGCCATTAGAGTATCATCAAGAGATTGACCTTTCAGAACAATTAGAAGTGGGTCGCAGAGGACTGGATTCACTTTTGCCATTGTTTGATAAATATAAAATACAAACTACGTTATTTACTACAGCAAATTATGCAAATCATTTTCCTGATATCATCAAAATGCTTGCTGTACAGCATGAAATCGCTTCCCATACTTATTTTCATTCTACATTTAAAAATGAAGATCTGCTTCAATCCAGAATTACTTTAGAGCAAATAACTGGCAGCTCCGTTGTTGGGCTTCGTATGCCAAGAATGAGAGCTGTTGAAATGGATGAAGTGAAAAAAGCCGGATATCTTTATGATTCTTCAATTAATCCCACTTACTTGCCTGGCCGGTATAACAATTTACATTTATCAAGAACCATTTACAAAGATGATGGAATGATACGTGTTCCAGCAGGCGTTTCCAACACGTTACGTTTGCCTTTATTTTGGCTGGCCTTTAAAAATTATCCTTACTCTTTTTTTCTGTCACTTTGTTTAAAGGCATTAAAAAAAGATGGCTATGTATGTTTATATTTTCATCCCTGGGAATTTACTGATCTTAAAAAATACAAATTACCTTGGTACGCAAAAAACAAGGATGGTCAATTATTAACGGACCGAATTGAACGACTCATTAACGACCTTGGAGAAAAAGCCGATTTTTCAACCATAAGAAATTATCTTTCCGAAATAAAATATCTGCATCATTGAATAATCAAATTTTATGTTACCGAAAATAAATCCCACAAAAACCAGCGCCTGGAAATCATTAGAAACCAAATTCGCTTTGGTTAAAAACTATAACATCAATCAGCTTTTTATTGATGATTTGAAAAGATTTGAACATTACTCTATTTTATTTGAAGACATACTGTTTGACTTTTCAAAAAACAACGTTGACAGTGAAACGAAAAAACTGCTTATTGAGCTTACTCATGAATGTCATTTAAAGACAGGCATCGAAGCCATGTTTAATGGCGAAAAAATAAATGAAACAGAAAACAGAGCTGTGCTTCATACCGCTTTAAGAAACTTCTCAGATCAGCCTGTGTTTTTTGAAGATCAGGATGTAATGCCTGAAATCAGAAAAGTTCAAAATCAGATGAACCAATTCTGTAAAAAAGTTCATGATGGAACCTGGGTTGGCTATACCGGAAAAAAAATAAAATACATTGTCAATATTGGAATTGGCGGAAGCGACCTGGGTCCGGTAATGGTTACCGAAGCGCTGAAACCTTATTGGGTAAAGGATATTGAAGCTTTTTTTGTTAGTAATGTAGATGGCAGTCATATTGCAGAAACACTAAAAAAAATCAACGCAGAAGAAACCCTTTTTCTTATTGCCAGCAAAACATTTACTACACAAGAAACCATGACCAATGCACATACTGCAAGAAGCTGGTTTTTAGAACAAGGTGGTGATGAAAAATCTATTGCTAAACATTTTGTGGCATTAAGCACCAATAAGGATGAAGTAGTAAAATTTGGCATTGATGCTGCAAATATGTTTGTGTTCTGGGACTGGGTTGGAGGAAGATATAGTTTGTGGAGTGCCATTGGTTTATCCATTGCATTAACTGTTGGTTACGATAATTTCGAGTTGCTGCTTAAAGGCGCCCACTCTTCCGATAACCATTTCAGAGAATCTAATTTTGAAAACAACATCCCGGTTTTGATGGCATTGTTTGGAATCTGGCACAGAAATTTTTATGGCGCAGCTACCGAAGCCATACTTCCATATGATCAGTATCTTCATCGTTTTGCAGCATATTTTCAACAAGGCAATATGGAGAGCAATGGCAAATACATAGACAGAAATGGGGGAAGAATAAATTACCATACTGGCCCTGTCATCTGGGGAGAGCCTGGCACCAACGGACAACATGCTTTTTATCAATTGATACATCAGGGCACACAAATCATTCCCTGTGATTTTATTATTGCTGCACAATCTCATCATCCATTAGGCGATCATCAACAAATCCTAATGAGCAATTTTCTTGCTCAAACCGAAGCCTTAATGAAAGGCACTGATCACGAAAACCCTTATCGAGTTTTTGAAGGCAACCGACCAACTCATTCTTTTCTGATTAAAAAAATAACGCCATATACTCTTGGTCAGATGATTGCTTTTTACGAACATAAAATTTTTGTTCAGGGTGTCATCTGGAATATTTACAGCTTTGACCAATGGGGCGTTGAATTAGGAAAAGTACTGGCCAGTAAAATTCTTCCTGAGTTACAAAACGACACAGCAATCAATACCCATGATGACTCTACAAATGGCTTGATAAATGCTTTTAAAAAGATGAGATCATAATAATTTCAGTTGCTGAATTTAAAAAAGCCCCGGATAATTTTATTTTCGGGGCTTAGTATTTTTACGTCAGCATAAATCATAAGCTGATATTTAAAAAATATTATTTTATTTTTTTAGTGAAGACTCATCCTTTTGATTTTCAAGTGTAGCCACTCCTTTCTGAATAACCAATCTGGCTTCTTTACTTAATTTATTCATCACGACTCTTATGGTATAAATTCCGCTAGGTAAAAGTGGTTCATTAAAATGTTTCTTTACAAAACCATTTTCATTTTGTGCATTGTATTTTCTGATTAAGTTTCCTTTCATATCTATAATCTGAATATCTACAGATTTTTTTTCTGAGACGTTTGTTTTTATCTCCATGTCAAAGTCGCCTTCATTTGGATTAGGATAGATATTCAACACCATTTCTAACTGTTGTGAAGTTCCTGAAGAAACTTTCACAATGGGTTGAGCTACTGTTCCTGTTGGACAACCCGTATGCGTCAACGCCTGTGATTTTGCTGTTCCCTGTGCTCCACAAACGGTCTGGCCTTTAACGGTAAGGCTTCCTCCGGTATATCCGGTGTTGAATTGAACTGTAATTACCGAACTGTCTGTATT
>CALQSB010000009.1 GCA_943333125.1 Chitinophaga pinensis | reverse complement strand
GAAAGTATTTTATTTCAACCTTAATATGAATTTGAATTAACTATTTAAAATGATTGCGAAGTGTTTAAAAGTATTGGGGCATACAATGTCAAAATATTACGCTTCAACGAAATGCAAATAGTCCTAGTCTACTATATTTTTTAATATACTTATAGTCACTAATTATATTTAAATAAACAGCTTTTCTTCTTATCGGAAATCCTTGTAGCGTAAATTCTGAAAAGGCTTATGATTTCTATTGACTTGTATTGATATTGGCTAAAATCTCGTTTTTTTCTAGGTGTATCTCGAGAAATTCATTTTTACTTTTAAAACCTGGATTTTTATTCAACGAATGACATAAAAAAAGGGCCAAGATAGAAATCTAGCCCTGCTTTAAAATCCAATATCCTATGAAAAACCGATGCGAAAATAATAATCTTTTTGCATTGTGAAATTTTTTCTACTTGCTGTTTGATATTTGTGTCTTTTTTTGGATTAGCGTGATAGAAATCCCCTGTAAATTTTGGAGATAATCGTATTGTTTGAAATGATCGGCAATCATCCAATCGTAATATTTTATTTACATATTCCTTCTGTATTGTCCGCCTACATTATATAAAGCATTGGTAATTTGCCCTAAACTGCAATACTTAACGGTTTCCATTAATTCTTCAAATAAATTACCATTAGCGATAGCAGCTTTTTGTAATCTTTCGAGCATCTCTGATGATTTATGCTGATGGCGTTGCTTAAACGCTTCAAGAGAAAAAATTTGCGATTCTTTTTCTTCTTTTGTTGAACGAATAACTTCTGTAGGCAAAATAGTAGGAGAACCTTTTTTACTTAAAAATGTATTCACACCAACAATAGGATATTCGCCGGTATGTTTTAAGGTTTCGTAATGCAAACTCTCTTCCTGAATTTTATTTCGTTGATACATTCTTTCCATGGCTCCCAAAACGCCTCCCCTTTCTGTAAGTCGGTTAAACTCCTTCATAACGGCTTCTTCTACCAGATCTGTTAATTCTTCAATTAAAAAAGAACCCTGATTGGGATTTTCATTTTTTGCAGTACCCAATTCCCTGTTGATGATAAGCTGAATAGCCATTGCTCTTCTTACACTTTCTTCTGTTGGTGTAGTTATAGCCTCATCGTAAGCGTTAGTATGCAAGGAGTTACAGTTGTCATATATCGCATACAAAGCCTGTAAAGTAGTACGGATGTCATTGAAATCAATTTCCTGCGCATGCAGACTTCTGCCGCTGGTTTGAATATGATATTTTAATTTCTGGCTTCTGCTGTTTCCTTTGTATTTGTTTTTCATAGCCTTTGCCCAGATGCGTCTGGCCACACGACCAATTACGCTATATTCGGGATCCATGCCATTGCTGAAAAAGAAAGAGAGATTAGGAGCAAAGTCATCAAT
Organism: Chitinophaga pinensis; assembly: GCA_943333125.1. GTDB lineage: Bacteria > Bacteroidota > Bacteroidia > Chitinophagales > Chitinophagaceae > Ferruginibacter > Ferruginibacter pinensis_D. The sequence continues at coordinate 81,103 of CALQSB010000009.1, read as the reverse complement.
ATGCATATTACGGCTGAGATAATATTCAACAAAAGTAAAACCATTTGCGAGTGTAAATGCCAGTTGGGTAATCGGATTAGCACCTGCTTCAGCAATATGATATCCACTGATACTTACGCTGTAAAAATTCTGAATATTTTGATTGATGAAATATTGTTGAACATCACCCATCAGTTTTAAAGCAAATTCTGTGGAAAAAATACAGGTGTTCTGTGCCTGATCTTCTTTTAAAATATCTGCTTGCACAGTGCCTCTTACTGATGATAAGGCAGCTGCTTTTATTTTTTCATATACCTCTTTGGGCAATACATCCTGACCGCTCAAGCCTAATAATCTCAATCCTAATCCATCATTTCCTGGAGGAAGGGCGCCTTCTAGTTTTCCTTTAGTGGCTTCCACATTTCCACCATCCATGCCGATGTATTTTGGAAGTTCTTTGATATTGAATTTTGATTCAATGATTTTATTAACTTCTTCATTGAGGTTATTTTCAAGAATATACTTTTCACATTGCTGATCAATAGCCGCATTCATAAAGAAAGCAAGAATAATTGGTGCAGGACCATTGATGGTCATACTCACAGAAGTTTTTGAATCACATAAATCAAAACCACTGTATAGTTTTTTGGCATCATCCACTGTTGCAATACTTACTCCACTGTTGCCGATTTTTCCATAAATATCTGGCCTTACTGCAGGATCTTCTCCATATAAAGTAACGCTGTCAAATGCTGTACTCAGTCGCTTTGCTGGCTGCCCCACACTAACATAGTGAAAACGGCGATTGGTTCTTTCCGGACCACCTTCTCCGGCAAACATTCTGGTAGGATCTTCGCCATCTCTTTTTAAAGGGAACACCCCTGCTGTAAAAGGAAACTCGCCAGGTACATTTTCCTGTAATTGCCATTTCAAAATATCGCCCCAGTCTTTATACCTGGGCAAATAAACTTTAGACAAAGTAGTACCAGACAAACTTTTAAAAGTAAGCGGCTGTTTAATTACCTTGTCCCTTACCTGAAATTCGTAAAACTCTTTTTGATAACGTTCACGCAAGGCCGTCCAGTGCTGAATCAGTTTTTTGTTTTCAACATCTAGCTTAGACAATACATTATTTATTTCGGCTTCCAGTACTGATTTTATTTCTGGAGTAGATTGTTGCAGGGAATGTAAAACACCATTCAGCTGATACCATTTTGTAGCCCAGTTACTTTGTTCATTTACCTGATTATCATACGCATTAATGATTTCAGCAATTTCAGATAAATACCTCACTCTCGAAGGAGGAATAATGGTTGTTTGATCGCTGATGAATTTGTTGAACTGATGTTGTGCTTTGTTGTTAGTGAACGATACGCCTGTTTTTTGAATAACTTTTTCCATTAGTCTTTCAAATAGTTCATTTACCCCAGCATCATTGAATTGGGCTGCGATGGTTCCTACGATCGGAAGCTCTTCATCTTTTGCATTCCACAAACCATGATTGCGTTTATATTGTTTACGAACATCATGCAATGCATCGAGGGCTCCGGCTTTATCAAATTTATTTACACATACCACATCTGCATAATCCAGCATGTTTATTTTTTCTAACTGTGAAGGAGCTCCATATTCAGGAGTCATCACGTACATGCTTACATTACAATAATCCAGAATTGATGCATCACTTTGTCCAACGCCGGCACTTTCTAAAATAATAAAATCATATCCTGCCTCTTTACAAATATTAATGGCATCCTGTACATATTTACTCAAAGCCTTGTCGCTTTCTCTTGTAGCCAAACTTCGCATATATGCTCTTGGTGAGGAAATCGCATTCATTCTGATTCGATCACCCAATAAAGCGCCACCGGTTTTTTTCTTTGAGGGATCTACAGATACTACCGCAATTGTTTTGTCGGTGTAAAAATTTAAAAACCTCCTTACTATTTCATCGGTTACCGAGGATTTGCCTGCGCCACCTGTTCCGGTAATACCTAATACAACGGCTTTGCTATTTTCTAACGCATTTTTTTCGGCACCAGTCTGAGACTGCCGCGAGCCAACGAAAACGCCATTCTCGGCATTGGTAATATTTCTTGCTATTTTTCTAACATCAAATACTTCGCCCAAACTCATTGGTGTTTCATAATTGCCATTTTCTTTAAGATTGAAATCACATTGGCGAATTACATCTTCAATCATACCCTCAAGGCCCATTGTTCTTCCATCATCAGGCGAATAAATTCTTGTGATGCCATAGTTGTGTAATTCGGCAATTTCTTTAGGTAGAATTGTTCCTCCCCCACCGCCAAATATTTTGATATGTCCGCAGCCATTCTGATCTAGTAAATCCTTCATGTATTTGAAAAACTCCACGTGGCCACCCTGATAACTGGTAATAGCAATTCCCTGTACATCTTCTTCAATTGCACATTCTACAATTTCGGCAACACTTCTGTTATGACCCAGATGAATGATTTCGGCTCCCTTACTTTGTAAAATGCGGCGCATGATATTAATGGCGGCATCATGACCATCAAACAAGGCTGCTGCGGTTACAATCCTGACTTTTTGATGAGTTGAGAAGTTCATTTTTATGGCAAATTTATTCGGGTTTCTCTATACTATTATTGGTAATGACATTAGAAAATATTAAAAAAATCTTCTCTAATTCCAACAATTTTATTAACGGAGCAAAATTACAGATAAAACGGTGCGAAAAATCTAATTAAACTGATTTTAGATTTCATGTGTTAACATAGTTTTGTTGAAGTCACATGTTATAGCCTTTATTATCCCCGAGATTTCGGGACACGTCATTTTCGGTTGGATTCGAAAATTTTATTACCCCTATTTCATACGAAAAGTGAGTGCGGCAAATTCTTCAATACTCAGTTGTTCGGCTCTTTTATTAAAAAGTTCATCCTTTAAATCTTCGGGAGAAAACTGGCCTTTTAAAGCATTTCTCAATGTCTTTCTACGTTGATTAAACGCAGTTTTTACTAAAACCCAATAAATTCTTTCAGACTTTACGTTCAATGGTGTTTTGCGCCTCGTTAATCGAATAACACCGCTCATTACTTTTGGAGGTGGATTAAAACATTCCGGACGTACATCAAATAAATATTCGACATCATAATAGGCCTGAATCAGAGCGCTCAATACACCATAAACTTTAGAACCTGCCGGGGATGCTGCACGTTCGGCTACTTCTTTTTGAAACATGCCAATTACAACAGGAACATAATCTTTCCATTCAAGAACCTTAAAAAGTATTTGAGTCGAAATATTATAAGGAAAATTGCCAATTACCGTGAAACTTTCCTGAAATGGCATTTCAATATCCAGAAAACTGGCTTCAATAATTTTGTCTTTTAAGACTTCATATTTTTTATGGAGATAATCTACTTTTTCTCTGTCGAGTTCCACGGCTTTAAAATCAATATCAGCTATTTGAATCAAATCCTTAGTTAATGCCCCTGCTCCAGGACCCACTTCCAATAATCTGGAAAAAGGTGCTTCTTTTAATACCATTACTATTTTATCAATTACAGATTCATCTTTCAGAAAGTGCTGGCCCAAAGATTTCTTATGTGTATACATTGATGCAAAGATAAGGTTTCCGAATACGGGAGATGGATGGAAGGGATAGGATGGATGCTGGATTGCTTTATTTAGTCACAAGGAATCCATTATCAAAATCTAGTATCAAGAATCTGAAAATCTTCTCAGCAACGTCCCTTGCAGGAGACATTGCTGAGAAGAGAAAACTTATTGAACATTTTGAACTAATTGAACCTTTTAAACAAAACTCCTAAAAACGCAACGTCCCTTGCAGGAGACATTGCTGAGAAGGACGGCGGTATCAAGTATCCAGAATCTAGTCTCCAGTATCTAGTAATGTCGTATTTTCGCACCTCAAATAAAGTTGACAATGAGCGTACATTCAGATCACAAGCCAATTATAGGATTCAGTTGCGGAGATATCAACGGAATTGGCATTGAACTAATCATAAAAGTTTTAAGCGATAACAGAATCCTTGATATTTGCACCCCTGTAGTTTTTGCAAATAATAAAGCCATAAATTTTTACAGAAAATCACTTCCGGATCTTAATATCAATTTTTCTATTATCAAAGATGCTACCATGGTTAATCATAAGCAGGTAAATCTTTATAATTGCTGGGAAGAAGACGTGGCAATTACTCCTGGAGTAATGAATGACATAGGAGGAAAATATGCAGTCATCAGTTTGAAAATAGCAGCCGAAGCGTTGAAAGCAGGTAAAATTGACGGATTGGTTACTGCGCCAATTCACAAAAAAAATATACAAAATTCCGATTTTAATTATACTGGTCATACTCCATTCCTGAAAAAACTATTTGGAGTTAATGACGTAGTTATGCTGATGGTAGCAGAAAATATGAAGATTGGTTTGCTTACAGAGCATCTTCCTGTAAAGGAAGTCGCACAGGTAATCACTAAAGAAAGCATTATCAGCAAGCTCAATTTGATTAATCAATCATTAAGAAGAGATTTTTGTATTGTAAAACCCAAAATTGCGATTTTAGGATTGAACCCACATGCTGGTGATGAGGGACTTATTGGTAAAGAAGAAATTGAAATCATTAAACCTGCAATAAAAGATGCCAAACAAAAAGACATTTTCTGTTTTGGACCTTACAGCGCTGATGCATTTTTTGCAAGAGGTCAGTATGAAAAATTTGATGCCGTTTTGGCTTTATATCACGATCAGGGTTTAATCCCCTTTAAATCTTTGTCGCTGGGAGAAGGTGTAAACTTTACTGCAGGATTAAAAAGTGTAAGAACTTCTCCAGATCATGGAACCGCCTTTGATATTGCCGGAAAAGGTATCGCAGATGAAACCTCTACCAGACAAGCCCTGTACACTTGTATAGATATTATCAACAACAGAATTGAATTTGACAGACAAAGAATCAACCCACTTAAAAAGATGAGTTCGTCTGTTGTGGCCAATGCTGTAGATGAAAAAATAACTGAGGATTAATATTTATTTTTCTGCTCAAAAAATCATCAAGCAAAAATTTATTGATGATATCAACCGAAAGCATTGTCACTGCACTCTTTTCAAGATTCAGATAATTATACTAATTCAACTGAGGAAGTATTTACAACAATAGTATGAATGACTAATTTTCTAAAATCTGTTCATACGCTTTAATGGCTTCAAAAAAATCCTCAACCGCATTACTTCCCAATGAAGTTATTCTGCATATCGTGAGAGGATAATTCCCTTTGAACTGTTTTACAATTTCAATATAGGCCGCATTTTTAAGGTTATTGAGCTGTATACTAAGATTTCCTGCCGATATTCCAGTCTGCTCTTTTATTATTTTAAAGTCGGCTTCCTGATTTTTTTTCAAAAAACTCATAATTGAAAGCCGAGGCTGTGATAATAACAATGGATTGAGATTTTCAAACATTACGTTTATATTTAATAAAAAATGTCGAGTAATTGATCATTCTTCTAAGCTGAAATTTAAAATAAACCCCTGATTATGTCAAAAATCAACTCATAATCAATCAATAATCTCTGTTTTATTTCAAAAATAATGATTTATCAGGGTGAATTCGAGTATCAGAAATAAAATTACTGATTAATTTAAATAAATAATTAGTTTACAAATTAAACTATATTAATTTTATTTTTTCTCATGTAGTAAATGGCAAAATTGAAGGCAAGAAATTAGTACATTTTAAGACACATCTAATTGTATTTAAGCTATTTATAGATTTATTCATAATAAATACGTGTCCTCCTGGCCTATGAAAAACTTATTCACATTGATAAAATTTTATTTTTTTTTGTGGTGGCAATTTGTAATTTAGCAATAGAATTTAATGGGTTAGTAAGTATAAAGGGTTAGCAGAAATGCTGACCCTTTTACTTTTTATAACTTTTTCTTTTTTTTATTTCCATTTTTATTCTTCGTTTGATTTTATTTTTTAAAACTTCATTTAACCTCTTCTGTTTTTATAAAAAAGAATTTAAAAATAAAATTCAGTTTTTTTTCTTTAGCGTTTTTGAATTTACATTTACCGAATGAGTAAAACAAAATCATCTTTCTTTTGTCAGCATTGCGGATATGAAAGTGCAAAATGGTTAGGCAAATGTCCTTCCTGTAATCAATGGAATTGTTTTGTAGAAGAAGTTATTATCAAAGGAACAGACAAGGGCCAGAAAGATGAGTGGAAAGAATACAATGGTATTTCAAAATTAAAGACAGTTGCTATTAATGAAGTAAGCAGTGCTGAAGAAAAAAGAATCGCTACTGCAGACGGAGAATTAAACAGAGTACTGGGAGGCGGAATTGTTTTAGGCAGTATAGTATTAGTAGCAGGCGAACCTGGAATTGGTAAATCAACTTTGTTTCTTCAAAATGGTTTGATGTTGCAAGGCATTACTACATTATATATTAGTGGAGAAGAAAGTGAACAACAAATAAAAATGCGTGCCGACAGATTGGGTATTTCCAATGATCAGTTTTATTTACTTACAGAAACAGACACGCAAACGATTTTTAAAGAAATTAAAAAATTAAAACCTCAACTTGTAATTGTTGATTCTATACAAACATTGCAATCTCCATTTGTAGAATCCTCACCGGGCAGTGTCAGTCAGATTAGAGAATGTGCAGCAGAGCTTCAGCGATTTGCCAAAGAAACAGATACTCCTGTATTTTTAATTGGTCATATCACTAAAGATGGAAATATTGCTGGTCCAAAAATTTTGGAACATATGGTTGATACCGTTCTACAGTTTGAAGGCGACCGCCATTATGCCTACAGAATTTTAAGAACCTTAAAAAACAGATTTGGTTCAACATCAGAACTGGGAATTTATGAAATGACTGGCCAGGGTATGCGGCCGGTTAGTAATCCAAGTGAAATATTAATCACTCAAAAAGAAGATCAGTTGAGTGGCATTGCTATCGCAGCTACTATTGAAGGCATGCGTCCTTTATTAATAGAAACCCAGGCGTTGGTTACACAAAGTATATATGGCACACCGCAAAGAACAGTAAGTGGCTTTGATTTAAGGAGGCTTCAATTGTTATTAGCCGTGTTGGAAAAAAGAGGTGGATTTCACTTTGGCGTAAAAGATGTTTTTATCAATATTGCTGGAGGAATAAAAGTAGAAGACCCTTCAATTGATCTGGCTATTGTATCTGCACTATTAAGCAGCTACGAAGATGTTCCCTTGCCGCAACATATTTGCTTTGCTGGTGAAGTTGGTTTAAGTGGTGAAATCAGAGCGGTGAATAGAATTGAACAACGTATTGCAGAAGCTGAAAAACTGGGATTCGAAAAAATTATTGTCAGTAAGTACAATACAAAATCATTCGATAAAATAAAATCCAATATTGAAATTGTAGCATTAGGTAAAGTAGAAGAACTTTATCAATTGTTATTTTAATGTACCCTTATCTTACCTATGAAATATCCATAAGAGTTCGCCTATTGCCAACTAGTAATGAGTATTAAGGGTATAACATGTGGTAAAATTTAAAATAAATTAACACATGAAATTAATTTCCCCATTAATTGAAGATGCCCTTCATCTTTTCTACCCTCACTTATGTTATGGATGTGGAACCGATTTAATTGAAAAGCATCAGTTGATTTGTTCTCCTTGTGTTTTCGAATTACCAAAAACAAATTTTGAATCTATTGAAAACAATGCTGTAGAAAAATTATTTACTGGCCGATTGTTTTTAAAAGCTGCTTATTGTGAATTCTATTTTTCAAAGGGACATACATTACAGCATCTCATTCATGAACTTAAATATAAAGGCAATACGGAAATCGGATTTTTCTTGGGGGAACTGATGGGAAATTCTATATTGAATAGTGAACGATTTGGAGACATTGATTTTATTGTTCCATTACCAATGTTCACAGACAAAGAAAAAAAAAGAGGATATAATCAGGCAGAAGTTTTATCAAAAGGCATTGGGAAAATAATTGAACGGCCTGTAAAAAATAATTTGATGTCAAGAAACAGAGCCACCGAAACTCAAACCCGTAAACACAGAACAGAAAGATGGCTAAATGTTGATGGTAGTTTTGTTTTAAATGACCCTGATGCCTTTATTGGAAAAAAAATTCTTCTGGTCGACGATGTTATTACAACCGGTGCTACTTTGGAGGCCTGTGGAAATCTAATTTTACAAATGCCTAATACAAATTTATATATTGCCGCTCTCGCACAGGCAATAAAATGATTTTACTGATTTTTTGAATTGAAAAAGTTATTTTTGAAAGATGAATCGATCGGTTTTTATTTGCTTGATTTTTATTTGCGCTTACGCTGTTTCTATTTCCTCTTGTAAGAAAGAAAGTTTTATCACAAGCCCGGAAGCCACTTTGAGTACCTCTGCTGATACGATAAAATTTGACACTGTTTTTACTTCTGTTGGATCCATCACACAATCATTCAAAATATTTAATACCAACAACCAAAAATTATTACTTTCCAGTATCAAACTGATGGGTGGAAATAATTCATTTTATAAAATTAATATCAATGGAATTCCATCCGCTCAATTAAATGATATTGAAATTGAAGCCAACGACAGCATCTACGTTTTTGTTTCTGTAAATATTGACCCCAATAGTGCCCAGCTTCCATTTATTATTGCCGATAGTATTCTTATCCAATATAATAGTAACGAAAGATTTGTTCAACTTCAATCTTATGGTCAGAATGCTCATTTTTTAAATAACAAGACCATTATTAGACCCACAACCTGGCTAAATGATCTCCCTTATGTTATTTTAGGAGGACTTCATGTAGATACTACTGCAACCTTAAACATAGAAGCCGGATGTAAAATATACGCCCACGCCAATGCTCCGGTTCTTATTGACGGCACATTGATTATAAATGGTATTAAAAATAATGAAGTTCGTTTTGCCGGCGACAGACTGGATGAATATTACAGAGATCTGCCCGCAAGCTGGCCCGGAATATATTTTCGTACTTCAAGTAAAGATAACGTCCTCAGTTTTGCAATAATCAAAAATGCCAATCAAGGCATTGTAGTTATTGATCCATCGATTAACAATCTGCCTAAATTAACTATTCATCAATGTATCATTGATAATGCTTTTGATGCAGGCTTTTTTTCGACCAATAGTTATGTGAAAGCAGACAATACCTTAATAAGTAACTGCGGCAGTAATATAAAAATTGAATCTGGCGGTGATTATTTTTTTACAAATTGTACCATCGCGGCTTACTCTAATTTATTTTTTCTTCATAACAAACCTGTATTACAGGCTACCAATTACAGTTACGGAAGTGGAAGTCTTGTAACTGAAAACATGAATGCTACTTTTCAAAATTGTATTTTCTGGGGTGATGGCGGCGGTATCGATGATGAAATGGCTATTGGCAAAGAAGGCAGCAATGCATTCAGCTTCAACATTGACCATTGTCTTTATAAAGCATTGAATCCTCCTTCCAACGCAACACTGATTTCTAATATCACCAATGAAGATCCCGTTTTTGACAGTATTGATATTGCTCATAACTATTATGACTTCAGAACAATAAAAGCCTCAACAGCGCCAGGTATTGATAATGGAATAAATACTGCTTTTCCTAATGATCTGGACGATAGTGCTAGAATGAGAGGATTAGCTACTGATATCGGTTGTTATGAAAAACAATAATTTTTTATTAAGTACAACTTTTTTAATTATCAATTGTTGAGTAAATAAATTCATCATGATAAAAATAATTATCCTTTCATTTAGTCTGCTGGCCTGTGTAACAAAAACGGAGCAGAATATTACTGACAACGAAATAAATATGAATCATTCCACTATTGACACATCAAAAAATATTTACAAATTTAAAGTTGAAGCACTCGACGGCAGTATTATTGACTTCTCTTTGTTTAAAGGAAAAAAAATTCTGATTGTAAATACGGCATCGGAATGCGGGTATACTCCTCAATACAAAGACCTTGAAAAGTTATATGAAACCTACAAAGACAAATTAATTATTGTGGGATTTCCGGCAAATAATTTTGGAGAACAGGAGCCAGGATCTAACAACGACATAAAAACATTTTGTACAAAGAATTATAATGTTCAATTTCTGATGGCCGCAAAAATTTCTGTCAAAGGAAAAGATATGGCTCCCATTTACCAATGGCTTACACAAAAAGAAATGAATGGTGTTTTAAATACTGAGATAACCTGGAATTTCAATAAGTTCTTACTCAATGAAAATGGCATGTTGATTTCAAAATTTGAAAGCAACGTAAATCCGATGAGTACAGAAATAACAGATAAACTTTAACGCCCACCTTTATTATATTCAAACATTGTGTGGCTTGTTTTTTGAATGATGATGATTCATACCGCTAAGATTTTTTTCTGTAATCCTTTATAAAGTAAATCACAGGCTCAACTTGATTATTTTTATTTTAACTTGCAGCTGTGCAATTCAAAGATGTTATAGGTCAGCATGAAGTCAAGACTCACTTGACAGACATGTATCAGAAAAACAGGCTAAGTCATGCATTGTTGTTTCTTGGTAAAGAAGGCTCTGGCGCACTCTCATTAGCAAGAGCATTTACACAATATATCTGCTGTGAAAAAGTAAACGGTAAAACTTCCGATAAAAATCAATCGGCCTCATTATTTGGAGAGGACATAATTACAAAACCCGAAGACGATTCATCTGCGTTAGATTCTTGTGGAATATGTCCAAGTTGTATCCGATCAGCCGGACTTGTCAATCCTGATATTCATTTTTCATATCCGGTTATCACTAAAAAAAGCGGAGAGAAACCTGTTTCCACTGATTTTGTTGTGCAATGGAGGGAATTCATCAAAGAACATCCATACGGAAATAATTACGACTGGTTGCAATTTATAGGCGCCGAAAATAAGCAAGGAAATATTTCTGCCGAAGAGTGTAATAGTATAATACGAACATTAAGTTTAAAAAGTTTTGGATCAGAATACAAATTTCTGATTATGTGGATGCCAGAGATGCTGGGAAATATTGGAAACAAACTTCTGAAAATAATTGAAGAGCCGCCGCCAAATACTATTTTCATTTTTGTAGCCGAAAATGAGCAATTCATTTTGCCTACTATATTATCCCGAACTCAATTAATAAAAATCCCACGTTTGTCTGATGCAGAAGTGGAAGGTGCGCTTATAAGCAAAGAAGGATCAGAAAAAAAAGTTGCAGAACAAATTGCCATTATGAGTGAAGGCAATTATCATGAGGCCATTCAGCAATTACAAACAAATGAAGATAACTGGGAGATTGTATTAAGAGACTGGTTAAATACTATAGTAAAAACTGGCCCTGCAGAACAGATAAAGTGGATTGAGGAAATCAGTAAATCGGGAAGAGAAAAGCAAAAGCAATTTTTAAAATATTTTAATCATTTGCTGGAACAGGCAATCAGAATCAGAATTTTGGGGTCCGAAGCCAATGACGCTGCCTTATTGAATAATGAAAGACAAGACACGATTAACGATTTTGCTATAAGGTTCAACAAACTCTGTGATATTGCACAACAGGAAGCCATTATAAAAGAAATAGATCAATCTATTTATCACATTGAAAGGAATGCCAATGCTAAAATACTTTTTCATTCCTTAACTATTAAGATATATCATATAATTAGCAACAAATCTGTAATTTTGGTGACTTAAAGAATTGGTGAAGCAATTCGTGTGCTGGAAAGTCGAAAAAATAACACGTCCTTTTTTTTATCAGGATGTAATTGTTTCACTAAAATAAATTGAAGGATTACTGGGCGAAAATCGGGTAACCTTCTAATTACTAATAATTTAAACTTTTTTCTATATGGGCTGTGGAAGTTGTGGAACCGGAAAAGATGGCGCACCAGGTGGTTGTCAGAGTCATGGCAATTGCGCCAGCGGCGGTTGTAATCGAATGAATGTTCATGACTGGCTGGCAAATTTACCTTTCAGTGATCCCGAAAGCAATTGTCGTGTTGTAGAAGTTTCTTTCAATAATGGAAGCAGAAAAGATTTTTTCAAAAATACCACCCTTCATTACTACGAAAGAGGCGAGATGATTGCAGTGGAAGGCACGAGTGGATTTGATGTGGGTATGGTTAATTTAACGGGGGAATTGGTAAGGCTGCAGTTGAAGAAGAGCAATATTGATGAAAAAAGCCCTGACATTAAGAAAGTGCTAAGACGTGCTACAGAGCAAGACCTTGCAAAGCTTCAGGAAACAAAGGCGAAAGAAGCTCAAATGTTGATTAGAAGCCGTGCAATAGCCCGACAATTAAAGATAGATTTAAAAATGGCTGAGGTGGAAATTCAGGCAGATGGAAGAAAGGCCACCTATTTTTATATAGCTGATGACAGAGTTGATTTCAGAGAATTAATTAAATTATACGCCACTGAATTTAAAGTTAAAGTGGAAATGCGTCAGATAGGTGCCCGCCAGGAAGCAGGAAAAGTTGGAGGAATTGGAAGTTGTGGCAGAGAGCTTTGTTGCAGCACATGGCTTACCGATTTCAAGAGTGTGAATACTAATGCCGCCCGCTATCAGAATTTAAGTATTAATCAAACTAAATTAAGCGGACAGTGCGGAAGACTAAAGTGCTGTTTGAATTACGAACTTGACACTTATCTTGATGCATTGCAGTTTTTTCCTAACGACTCTGATATGCTGGAACTGGCAAAAGGGCGAGCTTTTCTGGTAAAGAAAGATATTTTCAGAAACTTAATGTGGTACACTTTAGCAGACAGCAACAAGCAGTATCCATTAACTATAGACACCGTAAAAAGAATTAAAGCACAGAATAAGCAAGGGATCAGACCTGAAGAACTGGAAACAGCGGAAGTAATAACAGGTAAACCAAAAGAAATTGAACCTGAATATGCAGATCTGGTAGGTCAAATCAGCTTAAAGAGTTTGGAAAAAACAACCCGCAAACGTAAAGAAAAAGAGCGCGGTCAGCAGCAAAGACAACAAGGTGGAGGGCAGCAAAGAAATCAAACTAATCAGCCTAGTCAACAAAGGCAAGGTCCGCCACAACCCAATCAACAAAGACAAGGTCCGCCACAACCCAATCAACAAAGGCAAGGTCCGCCACAACCCAATCAACAAAGACAAGGCCCACCTCAACCTAATCAGCAAAGACAAGGTCCGCCTCCAAGAAGAAACGATCAACAACAAGGTGGAGGGCAGCCAAGAAATCAAAATAGACCACAACAAGGAGGCAATAGAAAGCCCCCGGAAAATTAATATTTATAGAGAATTGCTTTTATGGTGAAACATCAATTGACAAAGGATAAACTTTTTAACTCAAAGTAAAATGTCGATAACCCTTTCAAATGTTTCAAAATTTTATGGCGCTCAAAAAGCTGTCAATAATCTTACGTTTACATTACACAAGAATGAAATTGTTGGTTTTCTCGGACCTAACGGTGCGGGTAAATCCACCACAATGAAAATGATTACCGGTTATCTTCCTGCCGACGAAGGCACGATTACCGTTTGTGATGTTGCGGTTACTGCGAATGAGACTGCTTCAAAAAAAAGGATAGGTTATTTACCTGAGGCAAATCCACTTTACACTGATATGTATGTACGGGAATATCTCGCTTTTGTGGCCGGTATACATAAAATAAAAGAAGCCAAAAAGAGAATTGGGGAAGTTATTGAAATGGTGGGCCTGACAACCGAAGCTCACAAAAAAATCGGTCAGCTGAGCAAGGGCTACAAACAGCGTGTAGGCCTTGCCGCTACACTTGTTCACAATCCTGAGGTTTTGATTCTTGATGAGCCTACGACCGGTCTTGATCCAAATCAAATTATTGAAATACGGGAAGTGCTAAAAAAACTGGGGCAGCACAAGACTGTTTTATTTTCTTCACACATCATGCAGGAAGTTGAAGCATTATGCGACAGAGTTGTAATAATCAACAAAGGAATTATCGTAGCCGACGATTTACTGATTAATTTAAAGAAAAGAAATGCCGGCTTGCATGCTGTTTCTGTACAATTCAAAGAAAATATTCTGGAAGAAGAACTTTTACTGCATATTAATTGTCCTGTTATAAAGTCTGTGGCTAAAAATTGTTTTGTGTTTGAAACAGAAAATCCAGAGCTGGTTAGAAAACAATTGCTGGAACTAAGCCTAAACAAAAACCTGAACATTATTTCATTAAACAGTGAACAGGATAATCTTGAATCAATTTTTAAATCATTGACCACATGATTTTCATTTTGAAGCCAATAACAAAGTTTGTTACTTTACATTTAAATAATTAATTAAACCATCAATCAACAAAAATGAGTTACATCGCATCAGTTCATGCCAGACAAATTTTAGACAGTAGAGGAAATCCAACCATTGAAGTGGATATTTTAACAGAGAATGAAAGTCTGGGTCGCGCAGCCGTTCCAAGTGGTGCCAGCACAGGTATTCACGAAGCAATGGAAATGAGAGACAATAATAAAAAAGTATATGGCGGAAAAGGAGTTTTAAAAGCTATAAAAAATGTAAACACCATAATCAGTGATAGTTTATTGGGATGCGATGTTTCCGATCAGACAGGCATAGACGCCATGATGATAAAACTCGATAACACCGAAAACAAAAGCAAGCTGGGTGCAAATGCAATGCTGGCCGTAAGTTTGGCCGTTGCCAAAGCTGCAGCGGTAGAAGCCAATCTTCCTTTATACCGATATATTGGCGGAACAAATGCAAAACTGGTGCCCATTCCAATGATGAATATATTAAATGGAGGAGCCCACGCTGATAATAAAATAGACTTTCAGGAATTTATGGTAATGCCTGTTGGAGCTAAATCTTTCAGTGAAGGATTACAGTGGGGCGTAGAAATATTCCATGCCTTAAAAACGGTATTGAAGAAAAAAGGATATAGTACTAATGTGGGCGACGAAGGTGGATTTGCTCCTAATATTCAAAGCAATGAAGAAGCTATTGAAACTGTATTAACTGCTATACATGCAGCAGGATATAAAACAGGAAGCCAGGTTTCTATTGCAATGGATGCTGCCAACAGTGAATTGTGGAATGCTAAAGAGAAGAAATATATTTTTCATAAAAGTGATGGTAAGAAAATGAGCAGCGAGCAACTGGTAAAATACTGGGAAAGCTGGGTTAATCAATATCCAATTATTTCTATTGAAGATGGAATGGCCGAAGACGATTGGAAAGGCTGGAAAATGCTTACCGATACTATTGGAAAAAGATGTCAATTAGTAGGTGATGACTTATTTGTTACCAACGTAAAGAGATTAGAAAGAGGAATAAAAGAAAATACAGCCAATGCATTACTGGTTAAAGTAAATCAGATTGGAACACTGACAGAAACAATTAACGCTGTTAGTATGGCTCAAAATAATGGATACAATACCATTATGAGTCATCGCAGTGGAGAAACCGAAGACAGTACCATTGCAGATTTAGCTGTAGCTTTAAATTGCGGTCAGATAAAAACAGGTTCGGCTTCACGAAGCGACCGTATGGCCAAATACAATCAATTGATCCGTATTGAAGAAATGCTGGGAAGCAATGCCATCTATCCATCAGGAAAAATAAAATTCGGAAAATAATAGCGAAATGCTTTTTTTAGTTTAATTTAATAAAATAATTATTTCCATGAGTTTATTACCCAAAACTTACAAGTTGTTAAAGAATAAGTATTTTATTTCTATTTTCATTTTTTTGGTATGGATGACTTTTTTTGATACAAAAGACTGGAGATTAATAGGTGACCGCTTAAATAAATTGAATGATCTTGAAAAAAGTGAAAAACAATTATCCGCCCAGATAATCGTCACCAAACAGGAATTAGTGTTACTAAAGTCTAATGCTCAATCAGTTGAGCAATATGCCAGAGAGAAATATCTGATGAAAAAAGACAATGAGGACATCTTTATAGTAAAAACACCATGAAATAAGAAAAAATACTTAGTGTTACACAATATTCAACTAAGTGTGGCGTTTAATAAATCGGATATGGATAATTTATTTAACTAAAAGCATCAAACACGCCTATGTACAGTTTCACATCGGAAGATTTATTGCAGTATTTATACGGCGAAACTTCCACAGCAAAAACAGCAGCTATAAAAACTGCGCTTCAGAATGATTGGAGTTTACAGGAAAAATTAGCGTTACTTAATACCAGTAAATTGGAATTAGATACGTTGAAATTCTCTCCAAGCGTCACTTCAATAAACAATATTTTAAAATATGCAGAAAAAGCTGTCGAAGAATTCACATCGCCTGCATAATAATCAATCTTATTTATAAATTACACCCATTACCAAAAAGTAATGGGTTTTTTTATGACTAAAAAAGAACGATATCAGCAGATTATTAATTATTTCAGCGAAAATATGCCTGATGCTGAAACGGAATTATCATATAAAAATCCTTATCAGTTGCTTGTTGCAGTTATTTTATCTGCACAGTGCACCGATAAAAGAGTTAATATGGTGACTCCGGGAATTTTTAAAAAATATCCTGATGCAGCATCAATGAGTAAGTCAACATTTGATGAGCTTTTTCCTCTTATAAAAAGCATTTCATATCCTAATAACAAAGCCAGACACTTAATAGGAATGGCAATAATGTTACAGGAGGATTTTGGTGGAGCAGTACCCCTAAAAGTTGATGAATTAACAAAACTGCCAGGAGTTGGACGAAAAACAGCCAATGTTATTACTTCAGTTATAGATAACCAGCCCAATATGGCCGTCGATACTCATGTATTCAGGGTAAGTGCAAGAATAGGATTAACAATAGGCGCGAAAACCCCTCTGGCAACAGAAAAGCAACTGATTAAAAACATTCCTAAAGAGTTGATTTACAAAGCCCACCATTGGTTAATCCTGCATGGCAGATACATATGTACCGCCAAAAAACCTAAATGTGACCAATGTGGGATAAAAAATTCCTGTAAATTTTATAAATAATTACTTTTCAGAGTAAATAAAATTGGATAATTTTCGTTTAATTTGTAGAATATTATATTTCCCTGTAAATAAAAAACAAAAAAGGATTTTTTCAATGAAAAAGTTAGCGCTAGCATTAGTAACTGTGTTGTTGTTTCTCGGCTACTCAAATAAAGTCGTTGCTCAATATTATTTTTACAATGATTCATACTATGACAATCCTGTTATTTATGAGCTGGGTGGCTCTACAGGTGTAATGAATTGTTTAACTGATATTGGCGGAAAAGCAGGTATAGGTAAAAAATTCGTTAAAGACTTAAATTACGGAAATACGAGTTCAAATTTCGGAGCTTACTTATCGGTTATTTACAAAAATGCAATCGGTTTCAGACTTGAAGCGTGCTTTGGAAAAATATCTGGAGATGATGCCATTTTATCTGCTGTACCTGAAACAGATATCGCCAGAACCAGATTCAACAGAAATTTAAATTTTCAAACCAACATAACTGAGTTTTC
This sequence comes from Chitinophaga pinensis, assembly GCA_943333125.1. Taxonomy (GTDB): domain Bacteria; phylum Bacteroidota; class Bacteroidia; order Chitinophagales; family Chitinophagaceae; genus Ferruginibacter; species Ferruginibacter pinensis_D. The sequence continues at coordinate 63,618 of CALQSB010000009.1, read as the reverse complement.
TGCAACAGCCGAAATTTATCCCCTGTTTCTGTTTATTAACTGGGAAAATAAAGATGCAGAACCTCCAAGATATTCCCCTTACTTACTGGGAGGTGTTGGTTATTTTTCTTTTAATCCTCAGACTTTGTATAACAACAAATTAATTGATTTACAACCTCTCTCCACAGAAGGACAGGGCTTAAAAGAATATCCAGACAGAAAGCCTTATCAATTAAAACAAATCAATTTTCCAGTTGGAGGAGGATTAAAATACGAGTTGTCTTCATTGGTTAATCTTCGTGCCGAGTTCGTTTACCGGATATTGAACACTGATTATCTTGATGATGTAAGCACCAACTACATTGATCCCACCGCATTTGCAGCAAATGGCTTTAGCGGAACAAAACTTTCCAATGCATTAATTTTAAATAACAGAGTAATAAATGGTCAGAGAGCGCTTCCAGGAAATAAGCGTGGAAGTCCAACACAAAAAGACAGCTACTTTACTTTTAATATAAAAGTGGGTCTTGCTTTAGGAAAAGAAAGAATCAGATAATAAAAAATATTTTATTAAAAACTCATTATTCAAAAAGTAATGAGTTTTTTTATGCCTGTAACATTTCTTGTGCCACGGTTATAATCTCTCCTTTAGTAATGGGTATTCCCATTATTTTATTGTAGCCTTTTGCATCAACAAAATATTTGTCTCTTATTATTTTTATTAATTGCCCATTATTAATTTCCGGGATTAATACTTTTTCAAAGTTTTTAATAATGGCTCCGAGATTTTCCGGAAAAGGTCTGATATAACGTAAATGAACATGAGAAACCAGCTGTCCCTGATTTTGAAGTTCAATACAAGCGCTTTTTATTGCTCCGTAAGTGCTTCCCCATCCTATAATCAATACTTTTCCTTTTTCAGGACCACTGTCTAATTTTTGTTTAGGAATACTAAAAGCAATGTTTTCTATTTTTTGTTCTCTGATTTTCACCATCGTCTGATGATTATCGGAATCATAACTGATATTTCCGGTGATATTTTGTTTTTCCAAGCCACCAATACGATGCTCAAGCCCTGTCGTTCCTGGAATTACCCAAGGCCTTACCAGTCGCTCATCTCTCGAATAAGGCATGAATTTAATTTCATCCTCGCTAAGGCTTGTTTTAAAACTAGTTTCAATTTTAGGCAAATCAGCGGTCTGTGGAAATTTCCATGGTTCAGCTCCGTTAGCAATATACCCATCGCTCAATAATATAACAGGAGTCATGTGCTGTATGGCAATGCGAATGGCTTCAAATGCTACATCAAAACAATCGCTGGGTGTTGAAGTCGCAATTACGGGTATAGGACACTCTCCATTTCTTCCATAATAAGCCTGCAATAAATCGCTTTGTTCGGTTTTTGTAGGTAACCCCGTACTTGGACCACCTCTTTGAATATCGCAAATTAATAAAGGAATCTCCAGCATAACGGCAAGGCCCATTGCTTCTGCTTTTAATGCCATTCCTGGTCCTGAGGTGGTAGTTACGCCAATAGACCCGCCATAACTTGCACCTATAGCCGCAGTTATTGCCGCTATCTCGTCCTCTGCCTGAAATGTTTTTATACCAAAAGTTTTATACCTGCTTAATTCATGCAGGATATCAGAAGCCGGAGTAATAGGATAACTTCCTAAAAACAAGTTTAATCCCGATTGATGAGCAGCAGCAATCAACCCATAAGCCAGTGCCTGATTGCCCATAATGGAACGATAAACACCCGCTTCCATTTTAGCTTTAGCAACAGTGTATCTTCCTGTAAAGGTTTCGGTAGTATCTGCATAATGGTATCCGGCTTGCAATACTTTTAAATTACTCTCCAGGATATCCGCTTTCTTCGAAAATTTTTCTTTTAAAAAATTGAATGTATTTTCCATATCTCTGTTATACATCCAATATAAAAAACCAAGAACAAACATATTTTTTGCGCGGTCTTTTTCTTTAGTACCCATTGTGAATTCTTTCAAGGCCTCCCGAGTCATTTTTGTTACATCCATTTTAATGACCTCATAATTGTCAAGACTATGATCTTCAAGCGGATTTATTCCTTCGGGGTAATTGGCGAGTCGCAGGTTTCTGGCATCAAAGCCATCTACATTTACAATAATTTTGCCGCTTTTTTTCAGGCCACTTAAATTTACTTTTAATGCTGCTGCATTCATAGCCACCAAGACATCACATTCATCACCAGGAGTGTAAATTCTGTCGCTGCTGAATCTGAGTTGATATCCACTAACGCCGGGAAGTGTTCCTATTGGCGCTCTGATCTCTGCAGGAAAATCTGGAAATGTAGCCAGATCTAAACCCAATAATGCCGTATTGTTCGTAAACTGACTTCCGGTAAGTTGCATACCATCTCCACTATCTCCAGCGAATTTTATCACTACTTCCTGAAGTATTTCTTGTTTTTCTGTCATTTAATTTCTATTAAAATAAATATCTTAATTCAATGTCTTTATGGGTTGCAAAGTTACTGAATACAAATAACAGAAAATCCTGAAAAAAATACTGTATTGTAATTTTTGATTTCCTACTAATGAATTAGGTTTGTATAAACTAAACCCATGCAAGATTTTTCAGATTACCTCTCTCCTATTAATGTATATGAGCTCAATGAAGATAATGAGTACACCGATGGTCAGTTTGCTAAACACATAGCAATTTATGAAAAAGAAATGCCCGATCTTACCCAAATTGACCTGGTAATCTTAGGAATTGGTGAAATGCGTGGATGTGGCTTGCAAAATGAAGAGTCGCATGCTGCTAATGAAATAAGAAAAAAATTGTACTCATTGCATTGCTGGCACGATGAAATAACCATAGCGGATATTGGAAACATTAAGAAAGGTGCATTGTTATTTGACAGTTATGCAGCCATGCAAACCATTTTATCTGAACTCATAAATTCAGGAAAGACTGTTATCATACTTGGCGGCTCTCATGATATTACAATTGCCCAATACAATGCCTATAAATCATTAAACCGGATTATTGAAGCCACTTGTATAGATGCATTAATTGATCTTCGCGGAGACAGCATGTTAAAAAGTGACAGCTTTTTGCTGGAAATGTTAACCAGCGAACCCAACTGGATTAAGCATTATAATCATATTGGTTTCCAAAGTTATTTTGTTCATCCCCGGTTATTAGAAACGCTAGATAAACTGCGTTTTGATTGCTACCGGGTAGGATTGGTTAAAGAAGATATAGAAGAGATGGAGCCTGTTATTCGTAATTCGCATTTTGTGAGTTTCGATATCAGTGCAATAAAAAACAGTTCAGCACCTGCAAATAAAATCAGTCCTAATGGTTTTAACGGAGAAGAAGCCTGTACATTGGCTCAATATGCCGGACTGAGTTCAAATCTTAGCAGTTTCGGTATTTATGGATACCAGCCAGAGCATGATGTTAACCAGCTTACCGCGTTGCAGATTGCACAAATGATCTGGTATTTCATAGATGGAAAATATAGAAGTAAACAGGAAGCAGATATCAATGAGAGAAACAGCTTCAATCAGTATCATACTTTTTTTGCGGAGGTAGATACTGTTTTTCTGCAAAGCAAAAGATCAAACAGATGGTGGATGCAAATGCCAGATAAAAAATTTATCGCCTGCAGTCAGAAAGACTATAAAAAAGCCAGCATGGATGAAATGCCGGAAAGGTGGTTGAGGGCGCAGGAGAGAAGTTAATGTTGTTTGGCGTTTGGCGTTTGGCGTTCTGTTTGTTGTTTATGGTTTGTTGTTTTGTTTGGGGCCACAAAGGCACGAAGGCAGAAAGTTTCACGAAGAAGTCTCTTAGGAGATTGCCGCCTCTGTTGGTGTTTTCACCAACAGAGAAATTAGCGGTTTTTTCTGCCTTTGTTGATGTTTTCACCAACAAAGATTTTAGAGGTATTATTTTTTCTGTTTTAATAAAATCGTTTCTATGAATCGTCTCTTCACTTTACTTTTCTCGGTTTTTTTATTCGCCTCTGGATCCGCTCAAAATTCAAAGAATCTTACCAAACTGACCAACAAATTATTACTCAATGATTCGATCATAAATGCAGCACATATCGGCATATCCATTTACGAACCCGAAACCAACAGTTACCTCTACACATACAACGCAGAAAAGAATTTCATTCCGGCGAGCAATACCAAGTTGTTTACTTTATATGCAGGTTTGAAATATCTTGGAAATAATATTATTGGCGCTTATTACAAAATATCAAACGATACGATTTATATTTTACCAACAGGCGATCCGACTTATTTACATCCCGATTTTAAAACACAACCCGTTCATGATTTTTTAAACAACAACAATTATAAAGTTGTGCTGTTGGATGACGAGAAGTATCCTGTGCCTTATGGAAAGGGCTGGGCCTGGGATGATCAGCAGGAAGATTATATGCCGCAAAGAAGCAGCTTCCCTGGCTGTGGCAATCTGCTTCATTTAGAATGGATTAAAAACAACAATGCGAAACCTGTTGAATTTCAATATGATCTTGCTGTCATGAATGCTGATGTGATAGACTTTAAACTCACAAAAAAAACAGATACAACATTATCCGAAAACACCATCTCAAGAGAAGCCGGAAGCAACCATTTTACCGTAACAACAAACAACAAACTAAAAACATTTTCACAGGAAATTCCGTTTGAAACTTTTGGATTGCAATCGGGTTTTATGATTTTGCAACATTCCTTGTATCATCTGGCATCGCTACAAAAAAACAATTCTGTTAATCGGGATAATTTCATTCCATTATTTTCTCAAAAGACCGATTCTGTTTTTTCGCTGATGATGCATCGCAGTGATAATTTTTATGCAGAACAGACGCTTTTAATGGCAAGCAATGAAAAGCTTGGATACATGAGTGATAAAGACATGATTGATTCTCTTTTACAAAACGATTTAATTGATATTCCACAGCATCCTCGATGGGTTGACGGCAGCGGGCTGAGCCGATACAATTTATTTTCTCCAAATGACTTTGTGTATATCATCAATAAAACTCAAAACGAATTTGGCGTCGAAAGACTAAAAAATATTTTACCCACCGGCGGCACCGGCACATTGAAAAATTATTTCATCACCGACAGCAGTTTTATTTTTGCAAAAACGGGTTCGTTGAGCAACAACTATACTTTGTCTGGCTTAATGACAACTAAGAAAAACAAACAATTAATTTTTTCCGTGATGCTGAATAATTATCAAGGTTCTTCGAAAGCGGTGAGGAGATTGATTGAAGGGTATTTGCATGAAGTGAGGATGAGAGCCCCCTAAATCCCCCGAAGGGGGACTTTGATTAATAAGTATCTACTACAATTTAAAAGCAGCCTTTGTGTTTCTTTTTATCTAGTGTAATCTCCAGGGTAAAACAAATTCGTGAATTCGTGGTTTCCCCAACAAAACACATCCCCCTTTGGGAGGTGAAAGCCCCTTAAGTCCCCCTTCGAGGGATTTAGGGGGCTTTCACCTCCCGAACATCTTATCAATCTCCCCCTTGTCAAAATTCATATAAGTAGGCCTTCCAGTTGGTGTGGCATTGGAAATTTCGCAGGCCAATAAATCTTGTACCAAACCCTGCATTTCTTTTTGTGTAAGCGTGGTGCCGGTTTTAATCGCATTTTGTATCGCCATCGAACGGAGTAATTTTTCTCTCCTGGTGAATTTCAAATCGCTGCTGAAATGTTTGTATTGTTCTAATATATTTTCAATGGCACCTTTTTCATTTCCAGTTAATACATCTGCCGGCGTTCCCTGAATGACAAATGTATTCAATCCGAATAATTCTATTTGATAACCGAGGTCTTGCATATCAGATAATAATTCCTGCAACACAATCGAATCGCCTGAGGTAAGTTCTATGGTAACCGGAAACAAACTCTGCTGCGTGGCTATAGGCTTGCCTTCTACCGCTTTGGCATATTTTTCATACAATACTCTTTCGTGTGCATTCTGCTGATTGACTAAAATAAAACCCGAGCCTTTCTGAACAATAATGTATGAGTTATGCAACTGCATCAACGAATATTCATGGTCTGATTCTTTATGCAACGAAGAAATTGTTGAAGAAGAGAAATTATCGTTTTGTTTTTTATCTGCAGGTGATTCGTAAAAATCTTTCCAGTGTTTCAATTCATTGCCGCCTGAACTTCTTTCAATTAAGTGGGCCTGATTTTTTTTAGAAAAAGCCTGATATAAACTTGATGATGCTGTTGAGGCTCTTTGCTCATCTGTCATTGGTTTGTTTATCGCATCCAAAGATTGTATGGAAGAGTCGAGTTCAAAATCAAGTGTAGGTGTAATACTAAATTGTGCCAGTGCATGTTTTACTGCTGAATGTACAAAAGCATATACAATTTTGTCATCTTCAAATTTGATTTCCTGTTTGGTGGGATGCACGTTTATATCCAGTTGTGCCGGATCCAGATCAATGAACAATGCATACATCGGAAAACTGTCTTTAGGAATTAAATCCGAAAACGCATTCATGATGGCATGATTAAGATATGCACTTTTGATAAACCTGTTATTGACAAAAATGTATTGATCGCCTCTTGTTTTTTTTGCTGTTTCGGGTTTACCCACAAAACCCATGATATTCAAATAATCGGTTTGCTCCTGAACGCTTACGAGTTTGGCATTATAATTATTGCCCAATATCTGAACAATTCTTTGTTTGAGACTTCCTTTCTCCAGATGAAAAACTTCCTGTCCGTTGGATTGCATAGAAAAGAAGATATCCGGAAAAGCCATAGCCACTCTGATAAATTCATCAATGATATGACGAAGTTCTGCTGTATTGCTTTTTAAGAAATTCCTTCTAGCAGGAACATTAAAAAACAAATTCTTCATGGCGATGCTTGTGCCTCTATTTGCTGCCACAGGCTCCTGCAGTTTTACTTTGCTGTTTTCTATTTCAATATAAGTGCCTGAAGCGTCTTCATCTCTTTTTGATTTCAACTCTACCTGAGCTACCGCAGCAATACTCGCTAAAGCTTCCCCTCTGAAACCCATGGTTTTTATTCTGAATAAATCGTCGATGTTACTGATTTTGGAGGTAGCGTGGCGCTCAAAAGCCATACGGGCATCGGTTTCGCTCATGCCTTTGCCATTGTCGATAACCTGCACCAGCGCCTTACCTGCATCGCTAATAATAAGCTTAATTTCATCGGCTCCTGCATCAACGGCATTTTCTAATAATTCCTTTACAGCACTTCCCGGACGCTGTATTACCTCACCCGCTGCAATCTGGTTAGCAATGTTATCTGGTAATAAATGAATGATATCTGTCAAAATCAATGTAATTTGTAGCGCAAAAATAACTAATCCTTTTCACTAATAATTTTATTGCTTTTATGCGGTATTTCATTGTTGTTTTTCTGTGCTTTTATTCGGGTATTTCCTTTGGTCAGCAAATTGATAATACTAAAGCAAAAAAATGGGCCGACAGTGTTTACAGTACATTGTCGGATGATGAGCGCATTGGCCAGTTGGTGGTAGCCCGTCTGTCTACAATCGACATGAAAACAAAAAAAATTACATTTCTGAATGACTCTGTTGCTACTTATGTAAAAAGATATAATATCGGTGGCGTTTGTTTATTTCAGGGCAGTCCGCAATTGCAAGCAGGAATGGTTAATAACCTGAAGCGCATTGCCAAAACTCCTATTCTTTTTTCTATTGATGGCGAATGGGGTGTAGGCATGAGAATTTACGACAGCGTATTGCCATTGCCCCGACAAATGATGCTGGGTGCGATGAGTGATTCATCTATAGTTTATCAATATGGCAAAGTGGTAGCAGAACAATGCAAGAGACTAGGCATTCAAATGAACTATGCACCTGACATGGACGTCAACAACAATCCCAATAATCCGGTTATCAACGACAGGAGTTTTGGAGAAGACAAATATAAAGTAGCTGCTTTCGGTATACAATACATGAAGGGCATGCAGAATAATGGCGTTTTGGCTTGTGCCAAACATTTTCCGGGTCATGGTGATGTAGCAGTGGATTCGCATCTCGATTTGCCGGTGATTAATAAAACATTGGCTCAACTTGATTCTACAGAACTCTACCCTTTTAAAAAAATATTTGAACAAGGTGTTGGCAGCGTTATGATTGCTCATCTTTTCATTCCTGCAATTGACGACAGAATGAATCGCCCTACTTCCTTATCAGAAAAAAATATCAAGGGTCTATTAAGAGGTGAATTAAATTATCAAGGATTAACCATTACCGATGGTTTGGAAATGCAGGGTGTAAAAAAATTCTTTCCTAATGGCGAAGCTTCTGTAGAATCTATAATTGCGGGCAATGATTTACTGTGTATTCCCGATAGTATTCCTTTAGTCATCAGTAAAATTAAACTAGCAATCGACTCTCAAAGATTAAGCTGGGATATTATTGAAAGTCATTGCAAAAGAATTTTGATGGCAAAGTATCAATACGTAGTTCCCTCAAATGATACCATAAGCTTTACCAATCTCACTTCTGATTTAAATAAATCTGTTTTATCCATGCGGACATTAGTGGCCAGAAATGCGATAACCCTTTTGGCTAAAGAAGATCAGGATTTTTTTCCTTTACAAAAAAATGAAAACAAAATAGCTTATGTGGCTGTTGGAATTAATACAGGCAATGCCATTACGAGAAGAATGCAACATGATTATAATGCGGATATTTTTAATTTTGATTTCAGTAAAAAAAATGCCGACTCCATAAATCTGCTGATTGATTCTATTGCAAAAGGATATCAAAAAGTAATCATCGGTATGCATCAAATCAATCGGGCTCCTGCCAATAATTTTGGCATTAGCTCAGATGCGGTAACCTTTATCAATGCATTACAACAGAAAACAAGATCCATAATATTTTTATTCGGCAATGCATATGCAGCCAAAAACTGGTGTTATGCTAAAAACTTAGTGGTTTGCTATGAAGACGACAGTACTGTTCAGTATAATGCTATGGATATGCTTCAAGGTTTACTTCCCTATAAAGGAACTTTGCCGGTAACCGTATGCGAAAATTTTAAATTTGGTTTTGGATTAACTGCATTTAATAATATTCTGAAAAATGAAAATTTCATTGAAACAGGTTTTAATGCAGAGAAATTAAATACTATTGACTCTATTGTAAATGATGGTATAGTCAAAAAAGCAATGCCGGGATGTGTGGTGCTTGCAGCAAAAGATGGCAAACTTTTATTTGAAAAAGGATATGGCTTTTATACTTATGACAATAATGAACCTGTTACTAACGCTTCGGTATACGACCTGGCTTCGGTTACAAAAATATTGTCAACCACATTGGGTGTAATGAAATTGTATGATGAAGGAAAAATTGATTTAAAAAAAAAGCTCAGTGATTACCTGCCTTCGGTCACAGGAACGGATAAAGCCAATATTAACATAGAACAATTGTTGTTGCACGAAGGTGGATTAAAACCATTTATCCCATTTTACAAAGAAACATTAGACAGCAATCAAATGCCTTCTAAAAAATATTATCAACCTTTCAATAAAGATTGTTTTGATTCAAGAGTGGCAAATGGGATGATGATCAGATGCGATGCAGTAGATACTTTTTATAAAAGAATTCTGGAAAGTCCGCGCACAACTGAAGGCGATTATGTATATAGTGATAACGATTTTATTTTTCTTGGAAAGATTATTGAAATAATCAGTGGAATGAATTTGAGTGATTATGTGAATACAAATTTTTATCGTCCAATGGGACTTGAATCAATCGGATATAAGCCTTTGGATAAAATCAGTTACCGCAGAATTGTTCCTTCTACCAATGAAGTTGGTTTCAGAAATCAGGAAATAAGAGGCTATGTACATGATCAGGGTTCAGCTATTATGGGTGGAGTGGCCGGCCATGCAGGATTGTTTGCAGATGCCTATGACGTAGCGAGTATTATGCAAATGCTGCTGGATGGTGGTGAATGGAATGGGCATCAATTAATAAAAAAAGAAACCATATCCTTATTTACAGCATATCAAAGTACAACTAGCCGAAGAGGGTATGGATTCGACAAACCGGAAAAAGACAATGACACAAGAACAGAGCCTTATCCTGCGAAATCCTCGTCAGCAGGCACTTTCGGTCATACTGGTTTTACAGGAACCTGTGTTTGGGCAGACCCTGAATCAAAATTGATTTTCGTTTTTTTAAGCAACAGAATCTATCCCACAGACAATGGTATATTTAAAATACTTAACATCAGACCGAAAATATTTGAAACCATTTATCAATCAATCATAAATTGATTAAATAGATTTTAAATTTTGGTCGCATGGTTTAGCCTTTATTATGATTCTCTTTTGGTAACGAGACAATCTTTATGGCTAATTCATTTGTGAATATTTATTGTTTTTGGTCGCATGGTTTAGCCTTTATGATGATTCTCTTTTGGTAACGAGATAAACTTTATGGCTAATTCATTTGTGAATATTTATTGTTTTTGGTCGCATGGTTTAGCCTTTATTATTATTCTCTTTTGGTAACGAGACAAACTTTATGGCTAATTCATTTGAAATAATTTATTTTGTAACTCTTTGAATTAAATTTACAGTTATGTCATATCCTTATCAACTCACTTCTTTGGAAGCCTATCAGAAAGCTTATCAGAAAAGTGTTGAAAATCCTGAGGCCTTCTGGGCAGAGATTGCCGAAAATTTTATCTGGCACCGTAAATGGGATGAAGTGTTAAACTGGAATTTCAATGAGCCAAAAATAGAATGGTTCAAAGGAGGAAAGTTGAATATCACCGAAAACTGTTTAGACAGATGGGCTGAATCTCAACCCGAAACTCCCGCTATTATCTGGGAAGCTAATGAACCAGGAGAAGCCGGAAGAATAATAACATACAAAGAACTTCATTTCAAAGTTTCGCAATTTGCCCATGTATTGAAAAATAATGGGGCAAAAAAAGGGGATCGAATTTGTATTTATATGCCTATGGTTCCTGAGCTCGCTATTGCAGTACTAGCTTGTGCCAGAATAGGCGCAATTCATTCTGTGGTGTTTGGAGGTTTTTCTGCTCAAAGCATTTCCGACAGAATTCAGGATGCACAATGTAATATTGTTGTGACAGCTGATGGCGCTTTCAGAGGCAATAAAAACATTCCATTAAAATCTGTGATTGATGAAGCCTTAATTAATTGTCCTTCTGTAAACAGTGTAATTGTACTTACCCGAACCAACGTTGCCGTTAGTATGCTTAAAGGGCGCGATTTCTGGTGGGAAGATGAAATTAAAAAAGTTGAAGCCCAAGGCAACCCAATTTGTAATGCAGCAGTAATGGATGCAGAAGATACATTGTTTGTACTTTATACTTCAGGAAGTACAGGAAAACCAAAAGGTGTTGTACACACCTGTGCTGGTTATATGATTTGGACAAACTACAGCTTTGTAAATGTATTTCAATATCAAAAAGGACAGGTACATTTTTGCACTGCAGATATTGGCTGGGTAACTGGTCATAGTTATATTATTTATGGACCTTTAAGTGCAGGTTCCACTACCCTAATGTTTGAAGGTATCCCTACTTATCCTGATGCAGGAAGGTTTTGGGAAATTATAGAAAAATACAAAGTGGATATTTTATATACAGCTCCTACAGCGATAAGAAGCCTTATGAGTTTTGGCACAGATCCGATAAAAGGAAAAAATCTGAGTTCATTGAAAGTTTTAGGCACTGTTGGAGAACCTATTAATGAAGAGGCCTGGCATTGGTATGATGAAAACATCGGAAAGAAAAATTGTCCGATTGTAGACACCTGGTGGCAAACAGAAACCGGTGGCGTTTTAATTTCCAATCTTGCGGGTGTAACAAAAGCTAAACCCTCTTTTGCTACATTGCCTTTACCTGGCATACAACCTGTACTAGTAGACGAAAATGGAAATATCATTGAAGGTAATGAAGTGAGTGGAAATTTATGCATCAAATTTCCATGGCCTGGCATGCTGAGAACCACTTATGGTGATCATGAAAGATGCAGGCAAACTTATTTCTCTACATATAAAGGAATGTACTTTACTGGTGATGGTTGCCTGAGAGATAAGGATGGAGATTACAGAATAACGGGCCGCGTTGATGATGTATTAAATGTAAGTGGCCATCGTATAGGCACAGCCGAAGTGGAAAATGCTATCAATATGCATACTGGCGTGGTGGAAAGTGCCGTTGTAGGTTATCCTCATGATATTAAAGGACTGGGAATTTATGCTTATGTGATTTTTAACGGAGTTCACATTGATGAAGCACATACCAAAAAAGATATTTGTGAAACGGTAACGCGTATTATCGGTGCTATTGCCAAACCTGATAAAATACAATTTGTAACCGGGCTTCCGAAAACCAGAAGCGGAAAAATTATGCGACGCATTTTAAGAAAAATTGCAGAAGGTGAATTGAATAATCTGGGCGATACGTCTACTTTGCTGGATCCGGCGGTGGTGGAAGAGATTATAAAAAGTAGAAGCCCCCTTTAATTCCCCCAAAGGGGGAAATGGAGGATGGAGAGTATGGATAGGCTAGACAATACAAAATATACTTTTAATAAAATAATACCATTATCAAAACTAATACACCCCAATAAAACTAAATCTTCTTCCCCATTGGGGGAATTAAAGGGGGCCTCTCAACATGACCACACCACAACAAATATCAATCTCCGATTACAATTACGAATTACCCGATGCACGCATAGCGCTTAGACCTTTAGACAAGCGTGATGAATCAAAATTGTTGATATACAAAAACGGAGAAATCACTGAAGATAGATTTTCAAACATTGTCAATCATCTTCCCGAAAATTTATTGCTGGTTTTCAACAATAGCAAAGTCATCAATGCGCGAATTCGATTTGAAAAATCCACAGGAAGTAAAATTGAAATCTTTTGTCTAGAACCATCAGGTGAAATTAATGAGTACAGCACTGTGATGAATCAAAGAGGTTCTTCCAAATGGAAATGTTTTATCGGTGGAGTTTCAAAATGGAAAGAAGAATATCTTACCAAAGAATTAAGAATTGGAAATAAACCAATTTTACTTAAAGCAAAAATTGCAGGCACACTTACAGATGCCTATGAAGTTGAATTTTCTTGGGAGCCTAAAGAAATAAGTTTCGCTGAAATTCTTGATTCGGCAGGTGATGTTCCGCTTCCCCCTTATATCAAAAGACTTTCCGAAAATGAAGACCTGAGCAGGTATCAGACTATCTATGCAAAAAAAGATGGATCTGTTGCCGCACCAACAGCAGGCCTTCATTTTACAGAAAATATTTTTTCGACACTCACTGAAAAAAACATACAAAAAGAAAGTGTAACCCTTCACGTTGGCGCCGGCACTTTCAAACCGGTAAAAGCAGCTTTAATGAGAGACCATGAAATGCATGCCGAATGGATTGATGTGAACATCCCAACTTTAGAACATATTCGAAATCAACATGAAAATATTTTTGCTGTTGGAACCACTTCATTAAGAACCATTGAAACTCTTTACTGGCTGGGTGTAAAATCTATGATCAATCCAAAATGCGAAAAACTGGAATTACATCAGTGGGATGTTTATAAAGACGAACTCACTAAATATCATATCTCTGTTGTAGCATCGCTTTCTGCTTTAATAGAATGGTTAAAAATCAGAAATCAAAACAGAATATTTACACAGACACAACTTTTAATCACTCCTGGTTACAGATTTAAAATTGTAAAAGGACTGATTACTAATTTTCATCAACCTCAATCTACTTTATTGTTGCTGGTAGCTGCCGCCATTGGCGAAGACTGGAAAAAATGTTACTATTATGCCCTTGAAAATGATTTCAGATTTCTGAGTTATGGAGATGCGAATTTATTATTTATGGCTGAATCGTAACTTTTGTACCTACGGGGATATAACTGAACAGATCTTTCATCTCCGAATATTTTACAGAAACACAACCATCGGTCCAGTTGTAAAAATTATCAACCGTCCATTCTTCCTGCGGCCTTGTAGCATGAATAGCAATTCCCGCTCCTATTTTAGCGCCAGATGGAATTAAACCCTGTGCTTTTCTTTCTTTAAACAACTCCACATTTTCTTTGGTAGGATAATCTAAAAGTAACTCGGGCCCCCACTGTTTATGAATTTTTTTAAGAATGATTTTAAAACTTCCATTGGGTGTTTTCTTGTCTCCTTCTCGCAATTTATCTCCTGGATCTTTACTTCCAAAAACAACAGGATAAGTTGCATACCATCCTTCTGCATCATAAACCTTCAGTTCAAAATCGCTCTTATCTACAATAATATAATAGGCACTGTCTGAAGACTTATGGGTCCGAATTTTTGCAGAACGATGTCCTTTATCAAAAGAAAAAAGAACACAAAGCATCAGTAAAATAAGGATTGAAAAGGAAAACGGGTTGTTCATTTGTTAATATTATTGTTTCTTTTTTGTCACATGTGTTGCTCTTAAAATTCAGTATAAGCTGGTTTTGAAACTATCCTCAAGAGCAGTTCATGTTAATTAGTCATTCATGTTATTGGATTAACGTAAGGCAAATATAAATCATTGCGTAATAATTCCGTTTTCTATTCACATCTTTTCCCTACTATAAAAATAAATGGTGCAAATTTTAATCCAAAAATACTTGCAAGGTTATTGATGAAAACCATTAGAAACCTTTTAACTCCTTTATAATAAATATTATAGAACCCGGGTAAGACCTGAGTCGAAAAATTACTGTTTTTATAAATTTTATGATATTCTTTAATAGACAAAATTCGCTCCGTCCAGCTTCCTGTTAAAGGATTACAGGTATTAAAAGGCTCGGGTTCATTTGGAAACTGACCGGTTTTCTCATATTGGAGAACGACTTGCTTAATATCCTCACGGTTAAGCCCTCTAGTAAGTTTCGCCATTTTAATAATCAGCATTTCATCAAATTCGGGATTTATTGCGCTGATTATATCTTTTCGGATTTGAAAATAGGAAGGATGGAATTGACTATATACAAATCCAAAATCATCTGCGATACCACCATTATGCTCGTCTTTAAATTGTAATGCTCTCAGTTTTTTTACTTTAAAGTAATTTTCGGGATTACTTCCTGTTGTAAAAACTGAAACCATATTCGAATTCATTTCCTTTATACTGGTAAAGAAACTATTGAGATTGTAAATGTGTTCGATAATATCTGTTCCTACTATGGCATCAGGTTTTATAAAAAAACATTCTTTTTGAATCGTGCTGATGTCGCCTGTAATAAATTGATCAACAGAAATATTTAAACCAATGGCTAAAGTCTGAGCTGATTTTATAAATGAATTGTCGATATCATTGATAATAATTTTTCCGAAGCCGCAAAATTTTGCAAACAATCCCAGCAATCCATTTCCTGCGCCATAATCAATCAGTGTTATTGATTCTTTTTTTAACCCGGAATTCAAGATTACCTGCTCAAGAACTTTTGAATAAATGAGTAATTAATAATTACTATTGAGCACAAGATGTTGCAGATATTTTTTACAATAATGAACATCCGATACTTCCAAAATAATAATTTCAGAGAGCCTTGAAGAAAACGCTTTAATTTCCTGTTTAAACAATTTTGATACTATTGAAATTGATTTGCCTGCTAAATTAAGAAATTAAAAAGGCGGATTGTTGAAACAAATTGTAATTTCCTTGATAATAAATGAGTTTGTGTGATTAGATTTGTATATATCGAAATAAATATTGAATTATGAATGAGCATTTCTCCAAAAGAATCAAATCTGAATTAGAAGAAATATCAACAGCTGGACTTTTTAAAAAAGAAAGAATTATCAGCAGTGAACAAGGAGCCGAAATCACCGTCAACGGAAAGACTGTTTTAAATTTCTGCGCCAATAATTATCTGGGATTATCATCTCACCCAAAAGTAACTGAAGCCGCCAAGCAATATATTGACAGAAGAGGATATGGAATGAGCAGTGTTCGTTTCATTTGTGGCACTCAGGATATTCATAAAGAGCTGGAGCAGGCTATTTCTTCATTTCTTCAAACAGAAGACACGATTTTATATGCTGCTGCTTTTGATGCGAATGGCGGCGTCTTTGAGCCTTTATTTAATGAAGAAGATGCCATCATCAGCGATGCATTGAATCACGCTTCTATCATTGATGGGGTGAGATTATGTAAAGCACAACGGTATCGCTATGAACATAACAACATGGAAGACCTAGAAGCCAGATTAATAGAAACGCAGCATTTAAGAAACCGAATTATTGTAACAGACGGTTCATTTAGTATGGATGGCACAATTGCTCAGCTGCATACGATTTGCGATCTCGCTGATAAATATGATGCTGCTGTAATGATTGATGAGTGTCACTCTTCAGGATTTATTGGAAAAACAGGAAGAGGAACTCATGAATACAGAAATGTGATGGGACGAATAGATATCATTACAGGAACATTAGGAAAGGCATTAGGCGGAGCGAGTGGCGGTTTTACTTCAGGCAAAAAAGAAATAATTGAAATGTTGCGTCAAAGAAGTCGACCGTATTTATTCAGTAACACTTTAGCACCAAGTATTGTTGGTGCATCAATTGCCGTTTTAAATATGCTAAGTGAAACCACAGCACTCAGAGACAAGTTGGAGTATAATACTCAATATTTCAGAAACAAAATGACTGAAGCCGGATTCGATATTAAACCAGGCGATCATCCTATTGTGCCTATCATGTTGTACGATGCAGTGCTGGCGCAACAATTCGCAGCGCAATTACTGGAAGAAGGAATTTATGTTATTGGATTTTTCTTTCCTGTTGTGGCAAAAGGTCAAGCACGCATCCGTGTACAATTAAGTGCCGGACACGAACAACATCACCTAGATAAAGCCATACATGCCTTTACAAAAATTGGGAAAGAACTGGGCGTATTGAAATAATGGAGTTTTCGGATTTAATATTAAATAATTAATGTCATTCAATTATAATTTGTAAGTTTATCTGAAGTGAAAAAAGATTTAATTTTTATTATAGGTTCTTCCGGACATGCAAAAGTCATTATTGATATTGTAGAAAAAGAAGGCAAATATGAAATTGTCGGACTTATAGATTCCTATAAAAATAAAGGAGAAGAAACACTTGGCTATAAAATTATAGGTACTGAAAAAGACTTGCCTCAATTATTAGCATCATTTCCCGGAGCATCAATTATTATCGCCATTGGAGACAATTGGATTCGACACTTAGTGAAGGAAAAAATAACTGCTATCGCTCCTGAATTAAAATTCGCATCTACAATTCATCCTTCAGCTCAAATTGCAAAAAATGTAAAAATCGGAAGGGGAGTTGTTATAATGGCTGGAGCTATAGTAAACAGTGAATCAACTATTGGTGATTTCACTATTATAAATACAAAAGCCGCTATCGATCACGATGGAACAATGATGCGGTTTTCAAGTTTGGCTCCGGGAGTTACTGCAGGTGGAAATGTTACTATTGGAGAATTTTCTGCCATTTCAATAGGTGCAAGTATTAAGCACAACATCTCAATTGGAAATCATGCAGTGATTGGTGCCGGTTCCGTCGTTCTGAATAATTGTAACAATAATGTAATTATGTATGGTGTGCCTGCAAAAGAAATCAGAAACAGGGAAGTTGGAGAAAGGTATTTATGATGCTATTAAGATTATCATCGCTCACGATATTTGTATATTTAAAAACTAAATCTTTTTTATGAAAAAATTGAAAACAATTTTATTGATGGTATTTTCATTAGTTTTAATTTTTAGTTCTTGTATTGATAGCGTAAACAATAAACTAATTATCGGAAAATGGCAAGCTTCTCAGTGGCTTGGAGATGCAAATACAACTGCCCGAAATGCAGAAGGGACCTCTTTTCAATTTGATGAAAAAGGAAAATATCTTTACGATTATAATGGCAGCCTTGAAAATGGGTCTTACAAAGTAGAAAACAATATGTTATTTACTACACCCGAAGGCATGCAGGAAATTATGGTAAAAATTGCCAAACTTACCAGCGATAGTCTGGTTTTTGAAATGAACAGAAGTGGCACAGCCGAAACGTTGATCCTTTTAAAAAGCAAATAATTAATGCTACTTTTTATATACTAAAATTACATAAAAGATGAAGTTCCTATTTAAAAACCTGTTAAAATGCACTTTGGTATTTTTAGTTTTATCAGGAATGTCGGTTCCACACAAACCGAGCACTATTAAACCCAATATAAATAGACTCAATAATTTTTTTCTAAAAAGAACATTATTGTATACAGACATTTCGGAACTGGAAAGCATGTATAAAAGAAAATTCACACTATGGGAAAAGATGGAAATCAGACTAGCAAAGAGGAAAATCAGAAAGGAATTTGAAAAACAAAATATTACAGACTCTTGCGATAAAATAACTTTTACCAATAGCGAATCACAGGATGTGATTATTACGACGATTGAAAACTCAAACTATAAATATAAAAAATGTGATGATAAATATGGGCCTACTTATTCTGTAGATAAAGCTTTTGTAAGCTCGATTGTATTATCTAAAGCTTCTGTTTTATCTCAGATCAATAAAGATCAATTGTCTGATGGAAGTACTAAAAATGTAAGGAAACATAAGCACAAAAATCGAGGATTTCTGGGCTTAGGAATATTCCTTGGAATTCTGTTGATATTTTTGGGATTGATGGCTTTGCTTTTTATATTAATGATCATAGGAATTTTAGATGCTATTGGGTAGATTGGAATAATTGAATTTCAAACCGCTAAAATATTATTTACAGCGTTATTTATTAATGATTGCAACAGCTTTTTTTATTAGCCTTTTATTGAAAACCATTTTCTGAAGTTTAAGAAAAGTTTTGAAGTAGTAAAAAGTTCGGCAACAAAATTCTCTTTCTAATTTAATGGACCATTTGGTCTGTCGCTTTTTTTAAAATAAAAATTAAGCCTGAAGAAAGTCAGTTGCGTGAAAAGAAATATGGGTTTGAATTCAGTTTCATAGACCATATGGTTAATAAAGAATTGATCAGCGGTACAAAAAAGTACAATCAAGCAATAGAAAAATATTTAGATGCAAAATATAGAGCAAATTTTTAAAAAGAGATTTTGAATCTAGTGCATAATATTTTATTTACTAAATTACTATTCATACAACCTGCATTAAATGAATTCAAGCAAAATCGTTTACTTTCCAGGCTTAAATGGCCTAAGAGCAATTGCTGCGATTGCTGTTGTGATCTCTCATATTACACTTGCATTAAAAGAATTTAATTTAAATCCTCTTATTTTTGGCGCATTAAAAGATGGCAATCCATTAGGACTCAGCCTGGCGAGTTATGGGGTAAGTATTTTTTTTGTTTTAAGCGGATTCTTAATAACATATCTTCTTCAAGTAGAAAAAGAGATACATACTATTGATATCAAAAAGTTTTACTTAAGAAGGATGCTCAGAATCTGGCCATTATATTACTTATATCTCTTGGTTGCCCTTTTAACAATATTTGCTTTTGGATTAGCATTCAAATCAAACTCCTTATTATTATACCTTTTTTATGCAGCAAACATTCCATTTATTTTAGGGAATACCCTTCCTTTTTTAAGCCATTATTGGTCTTTAGGTGTAGAGGAACAATTTTATTTATTCTGGCCTTGGGTAAATAAAAAAACAAATTCGATTTTAAAAATAGCAATCTCGTATATAATTGTTGTGGTGGTTTTAAAATTGTCACTTCACATTTTCTATCCCAATACTATTTTAGAACAAGCTATTCAGGTTACCAGATTTCACTGTATGATGCTAGGGGGAGCCGGAGCCATTTTATACAAGGAAAAAAATTATCTTTTTATGAAGATTACTGACAATAAACTAATGCAAACCGCTTGCTGGATTATTATTTTTTTTGCTGCAATAAATAAATTTCATATCGCCACCATAATTGATGAGGAAATTATTTCAATCGTTGCATTGTGCCTGATCATTGGACAAATAAATATAAAAAATAGAATAGTCAATCTGGAGAATCGTTTTTTTGATTTCCTAGGCAAAATATCTTACGGAATCTATGTAATTCACCCGCTGGTTATTTTTTTATTTTCTAAATTTTTAAATCAAATTCCAAATAGCAATCCGTTAAAATATCTGGCGGTTTATACTATTATAATTCTAACAACTGTTTTAATTTCTTTTTTATCTTATACTTATTTTGAAAAACATTTTCTGAAGTTTAAGAAAAGATTTGAAGTAGTAAAAAGTTCGGCAACAAAATTTTCTTCATAATTTAACTGACCATCTAATCTGTCAGTTTTTCTAAAATAAAAATAAAATTGAAAAGAAAAATTATTTTTAGTCTTTCCAGTGTAATCGTTCTTGCCGGAATATTATGGTGGCTATATTTTTCATTTGGATTTTTTACCCCTTATAATTTTATAACTGCCCGTCAAGATATCAGTAATGGTAAAATCCAAATCATTGTTTATGGAAAGCCATTCAGACCTGAAGAAACTCAGCTGCGTGCAAAAAAATATGGATTTGAATTCAGTTTTTTAAACTGTATGGTTACTAAAGAATTGATCAACGGGACAAACAAGTATAATCAAGAAGTAGAAAAATATTTAGATGCAAAATATGGAGCGGATTTTTTAAATAAATTTTATTACCAACTCGACAGTATCAGTAAAAAAGATATGCTTGAATTGAAAAAATAAATTATTAAGGTTTTATATTTGCTGAATGAATCAATTCATTTAACTCCAATTTTTATGCGTATCATCTTAACGGTTTTTTTGTTTGCTTTTTTTGTAACGCCTTCCTATGCACAAAATCAAATTGTTGGCAAATGGCTTTCTCAAGACAAACAAGCGGTGACCGAAATCTTTGAACGTGATGGAAAATATTTTGGAAACATTAACTGGTTAAAAAATCCAGCTGATGCAAATGGCATTCCATTAAAAGACACAGAAAACAATGATAAAACCAAACAAGGGCAACCAATAATGGGGTTAACGGTACTTAAAGATTTAGCTTTTCAAAATAATGAATGGAAAGGAGGAACCGCTTACGATCCTAAATCTGGCAAATCATTTAGTTGCAAATTATGGCTTGACGACAACAATAATCTTAAAGTACGTGGCTACTGGGGCCTTTTCAATCATACCGAAACCTGGACTAAATCCAATTAATCCATTTTAATCCACTATCTGCCAAAATTATCATACCAAAATTCATAATTGAATAACGCTTCAGTTTCTGAAAATATTGAGATTATTTCTTTCTGTCCCATATTTTAAATAAACAATGATTACAATTATTTGATTTGGTGATATAGAAATTAAGTAACAAATAAATATTCGGAATTCATATTGAATTTTTACATTTGACAAATGTCAAATAACACATCTCAGCATATTTTAGGAACGGCAACCAATCTTTTGGGATTTTGTCTTTTTGTAATTACATCATTGCATATTTCTAATTTTAGTGAAACGAGCATTATAGATGAATTTACTTCAATAATTGCGTTGCTGTTAATCTGCTGTTGTTTGCTTTCTTTCTTTTCATTAAAAACCACCAATCCTAAAAGAGAAAAATATCTTGAGAAGATTGCCGATTGGTTTTTTGTTTCTGCATTATTCGGCATACTTATCGTTTTAATACTAATAACCTTCAATTTAATAAATTAAATTTCCCGCTATGAATACTGAAACTGAAGATCTGCTTAAATCTGGTGATGATCAATTGAAAAAATTGCAAAAAATTGTTCAACAGGCAATTGATGAAGAAAAGCTGATTGTTGATAATTTATTACATCAGCCTAAAGAAATTTTAAGTAAGGGGCAGACTATTTCAGATAAAGTGGCAAGCTTTGGTGGTAGTTGGTATTTCATCATCATGTTTTCTCTTTTACTTCTTGTATGGGTATTATTCAATACATTAACACCCAAAAAATTAGAGTTCGACCCCTACCCTTTTATACTGATGAATCTGGTGTTATCTGGTATTGCTGCATTGCAGGCGCCAATTATTATGATGAGTCAGAATCGTAAAGAAGAAAAAGACAGAATGAGAAGCGAAAATGATTACCTTATTAATCTGAAAGCCGAAATGCAAGTCAGAAGCTTACATCAGAAAATAGACTTACTAATTGAAGAACAAATAAAAATTCTATTTGAAAGTCAGGCAAGACAATTAGAGATGCTCAAAAACATTGAAGCCAAACTTAATACAAGATAAAAAAATCTACTTATTAAATATTTCTACTTGAGGCGGCGTTTTTCAGCTGGAATCATAGTGTTCGTAAAAAGGAAATAACGACAAGCAGTTGGTCTCATATTTTGATCGAAAACATAGTAAATCATGTGGAGATCAAAATGCCAATCTAATGTTTGTCTTTTGTCGCATTTTTTTTATAAAAGATTTAAAGTTCAAGATCCGCGATAAATAAACGTATATTCATTTGTTAAATTAATTTTTTCATACCAAATATTCTGACCTGGAAAATACAAATGACTATACTAAATGAAATAAGTAATCATTTTCAGGAATTAGAAAGCAGTTCGCCATTAATGGTTAAGCAGTATTGTGTTTCAATTATAGAAACACTTAACTATTTAAAGAAAAGTGATCAATTTCAGCTAGTTAATAAATTAGAAGCTTTTGCAGAAAAGAACGCTTTTGAAAAAAAACATTTACTCGGCTATTCGAAACTGATTTACGCATTTCATTTATTGCATCAGGAAAATTATGAATTAGCTTTAAAAAAAGGAACTGAATCTTATATTATTTTTTTAGAAATTGAAGATTTAGAAGGTGCAGCAATAAGCATGGGTATGCAAGGAACTATTTACAGAAGTATTGGAAATTTCGACCTGGCTTTAAAAGTTCTTTTAATTTCTCAGGAAGAATTAAAAACAACAGAATATCTTCAATTTCGACTATTGGCGTGTAAAAATGATATGGGTGCTTGCTACTACGAATTAAATGATTTAGAATCTGCTTATATACTTTTTGGTGAGATGCTGAAAATTTCGAGAAATTATCACAGTTTCAATTGTGAAGTTTATGCATTCTTCAGTGTCAATTATATTCATACCTTAAAAAACAACAGTTTTTACTGGGAAGTTTATGCCTTGCACGGGTTAGGTAAAATACTTTTGAAACAGGGAGATTTCACTCAAGCTAAAGGTCATTTTATTAAAGCATTAGAAATTTCAGAAAAAAATAATCATGTAAAATCAACTTGCAATTCGTTCAGCGAACTAGGAATTTTTTACGCTGCTTCAGATCAATATGATATTGCTGAAGACTATCATTGCCGGGCTTTGATTTTAAGGCAAGAAAATGAGCTGATTGGAGGCGCCATTACCAGTTGTATAAAATTGGGTGAAATTTATATCAAACTATCCAATCTGGATAAAGCTGTTGAAGTTTTAAATAAAGGACTAACTCTTGCTGCTAAAATAAATGTCTATTTAAAAACATCTAGAATTCATTTGCTTTTATCGGAAATATATGAGAGTAAAAAACGATTGAATAAAGTTATTGATCACTTTAAAACATATCACGATCTTTTCTCTAAGTTAACAGTAGAAGACAATTCGAGAAGAATTAAAAACATAAAACATTTTTTTGAATCCGAACAGATAAGAAATGAAAATGTAATCATTAAAAAACAAAAAGAACTTTTAGAAATTGAAAAAGAAAAATCTGATTACTTATTGCTAAATATTTTGCCTCATGAAATAGCCGAAGAACTCAAGTTGTATGGAAAAACTCAGGCAAAGCACTTTGAATCGGTAACTGTAATGTTTACCGATTTTGTAGGGTTTACTCAAATTTCAGAAAAACTTTTGCCTACTGAGCTGGTTGCAGAAATAGACCGGTGTTTTAAGGCTTTTGATGAAATTATTGGCAGACATTCTATTGAAAAAATAAAAACAATAGGCGATTCTTATATGTGCGCAAGCGGCTTACCTGTTCCAAATAAAACTCATGCCATAGGAATAATTAATGCAGCTTTAGAAATTCAGCAATACATGAAAATGCATTTACAACAGAAGAAACTTTCTAGGAAACCAACTTTCGAATTGAGAATTGGCATTCACACTGGACCGGTGGTGGCAGGAGTTGTAGGATTTAAAAAATTCGCTTATGATATATGGGGAGACACCGTAAACATTGCATCAAGAATGGAAAGCAGTGGTGAGTCCGGAAAAATAAATATCAGTGGCAATACTTACGAATTAGTAAAAAACGAATTCAATTGTTTTCATCGCGGTAAAATAATGGCTAAGAACAAAGGAGAAATTGATATGTATTTTGTTGATGCGCTTGATCAGCAAAATATTTTATCGAGAAATAATTAATTCATTTAAGTTTAAATAATTTGCCTTTCCTGTAGATTTGAATTACTATATATTTATTGTAAATTTGTAAATCTTTACATTTTTAGTAAGATCAAATAGAGATTTGAAATCTATAAATCAAAATCAAAATGCCGGCTATTAAATTTCATCGTAATCCGAAATACAAGCGAACTATTTTTATTTCTTTGATTGGCATTGTAATCATTGGAATTGCTAGTTGTATCTCTTTAAATATCAGTCCATGGGCTGCTACAATGCTTATTCGTAAGGGTTTTAAAAAAAATGCAGCAAAAGTAAATGAAGCCCTCGTTAAACATGTGCCAGCTGGTTTAACTTCTTTATTAAATGAACATTACGACGTTAATGACTCTGATGCATATCTTGATGTATATTATCCATCATCGATTTCAAATACAGAAACCAAACTTAAAACCATTGTATGGACTCATGGTGGTGCATGGATTTCTGGAAATAAAGGCCAGCTTTCAAACTACTGTAAAATTTTAGCTGATAAAGGATTTGTTGTAATCTCTATTGACTATTCCATTGCGCCTAAAAAGAAATATCCTACACCTGTACGTCAGTTGAATGCCGCTTTGAAATATTTACTGACAAATGCAGAGAGATTGCATATTGATACTTCCGCTTTTTTTCTGGCCGGAGATTCGGGTGGTTCGCATATTGCTGCGCAGGAAGCGAATATCATCAGTACAGAATCTTATGCTCAGCTATTGGACATACAGCCTTCGATTTTACGTTCTAATCTTGCTGGCGTTATTCTTTATTGCGGGCCTTATGACGCACAAAATATAAGTCTCGAAGGCGAATTCGGAAAATTTCTTAAAACCATACTCTGGGACTACAGTGGTACAAAAAACTTTATGACCGATCCTAAATTCGCTTCTGCTTCTGTTATTAATTACGTCACCGGAAGTTTTCCTGCAACATTTATTTCGGTTGGAAATAAAGATCCGCTTTCTTCTCAGTCGCATAATTTTGTGAGTAAACTTCAGCGTGAAGGAGTTGAAGTAGATACCCTGTTTTTCCCTGTAGATTATACTCCTGGTCTTCCTCACGAATATCAGTTTAACCTCGACAACGAAGCTGGTAATGTTGCATTAGACCATTCCGTTAAATTCCTGAATCGAACTGGGAATAAAAAGTGATTTAGTTTTTTATTATTATTAAAATGAAGTAACAAACTAAAGATAAATTCTTTCTCATCAAATAATTTTCATCTATTACATCCGCCTTACGACCAAATCCTATTGACTTGCTTTTTTTGTTTTCATAATCTTTGATTTTTCAAAAGAAGAAGAGTTGTTGTATTTTTAAAACAGTAATTTTAATAAATTCTTTTTATGAGAAAATTATATTTCATTTTAACTGTTGCCATTCTTCCCATTTTTTCTTTTGCACAATTTAATAGAGTCACACCTCCTGTTGCAGAAAAAAAATCCCACTGGCGTGTAATTCATAACGACAGCATTGCCGATCCTTATTTCTGGATGTATGATTATTTTGGTAAAGGGCCTGATAGCAATCTAGTTGTAGAAAATCTAAAAGCTGAAAATAATTATCTGGAAAAAGTAATGAGCAACACTGCTACTTTTCAGAATCAATTGTTTAATGAAATGAAATCCAGAATCAAAGAAAAAGATGAAGATGTACCTGTATATAAAAATGGTTATTACTACTATCATCGTACCGAACCCGGAAATCAATATTTTAAATACTGCAGAAAAAAAGAAAGTCTTAAAGCGAAAGAAGAAATTTTATTGGATGTAGACCAAATGGCCATCGGACATCCATACTATAATGTAACTGGTATGGATGTTAGCGAAGACAATCGTTTGCTTGCTTTTGCAGTTGATGAAATCAGCAGGTTACAATACAGCATTTACATAAAAGACTTAACAACAGGTAAAATCCTGAATGATAAAATAGATGGCACCGGAGGCGATCCTTGCTGGGCGAATGACAATAAAACTATTTTCTATACAGCCAATAATCAACTGACCTTACTGAGTGAAAAAATAAAAAGACATCATTTAGGTGAAGCTCAGCAAAAAGATGTTGTTGTATATGATGAAAAAGACAACAGCAATTACATCTCAGTTTTTAAAAGCAAAAACAACCGATACATATTAATCAAATCAGAAGGAACATTGTCTTCAGAATACCATCTCATTGAAGCAAACAAATCCGATGATACTTTCAAATGCTTTCAACCCCGAATGAAAAATGTATTGTACAATGTTTTTTGTATTGCGGATAAGTTTTTTATTTTGACAAACAAAGACGGCGCTTCAAATTTCAAATTGATGGAATGCGGTTTGAACAAAACACTGGCTGTCAACTGGAATGATTTCATTCAACATAATGAAAATGTACTGATAGAAAATGTGGAAGAATTCAACAACTACATTGTTTTACAGGAAAGAGAAAAAGGATACGAACAACTGGTGATCAAAAATCTCATAGATAAATCTGAACATAAAGTCGAAACGGATGAAGATGATTGCTCTTTATCAATGATTAATAGTCCTGATTACAACAACAATTTTTTCCGATTTAATTACAGCTCATTAAAAACACCCAATACAGTTTTTGAATATAACCTAGCCAGTCACAAAAGAAGCATTTTAAAAAAGCAGGAAATACAAGGTGGTTACAACCCTGCTGAATATACTACCGAAAGAATTTTAGTAACAGTAAGAGATGGTGTTCAGGTTCCGGTGTCAATTATTTACAAAAACGGTTTCAATAAAAATGGCAATGCGCCACTACTGCTTTATGGTTATGGCAGTTATGGTTATTCTACCGAAGCTTCATTTTCGAGCTCAAGATTGAGTTTGCTGAATCGTGGTTTTTGTTTCGCCATCGCGCATATCAGAGGCGGGCAGGAAATGGGAAGGAAATGGTATGAAGACGGTAAGTTGCTGAAAAAGAAAAATAGTTTTTATGATTTCATTGATTGTGCCGAGTATTTAATTAATGAAAAATATACAAGTTCAACACATCTTTATGCTATGGGCAGAAGTGCAGGTGGATTACTAATGGGGGCTGTAACCACCATGGCGCCTGATCTCTGGAACGGCATCATTGCAGAAGTTCCTTTTGTAGATGTGATCAATACCATGATGGATGAAAATATCCCCTTAACAACCAATGAATTTGATGAATGGGGCAATCCGAATAAAAAAGAATATTATGACTACATGAACAGCTATAATCCTTATGAAAATGTAAAAGCCATTAATTATCCCAATATGCTTGTCTCAACAGGATTGTATGATAGTCAGGTGCAATACTTTGAGCCGCAGAAATGGGTGGCAAAATTAAGGGCTATGAAAAAAGATAATCATTTATTGTTGCTGCATACGAATATGAATTTCGGACATGGTGGCGCCAGCGGGAGATTTGATTATTTGAAAGATGTTGCCTTAAACTACACTTTCCTCTTAACTTTGGAAGGTATCAATAAATAACCCTTGTCATCTATTTCCAGAACAGTATGGATTTTATCTCTCATTAGTTTATGCACTGATGCAGCCAGTGAAATGCTTTACCCGGTTATGCCGGTTTACTTAAAAACAATTGGCTTCTCTGTAATTTTCATTGGAATACTGGAAGGGTTAGCCGAAGCAGTATCTGGATTGAGCAAAGGGTATTTTGGGAAATTATCTGATGCTACAGGAAAAAGAGTTCCGTTTGTTCGACTGGGATATACACTCAGTGCGATTTCCAAACCAATGCTCGCCATTTTTACTTACCCTTTATGGGTGTTTTTTTCAAGAACTACCGATCGGTTGGGAAAAGGAATCAGAACAGGAGCAAGAGATGCATTATTGTCTGATGAAGCCACTCCGGCAACAAAAGGAAAGATATTTGGATTTCATCGTTCTATGGATACATTAGGCGCGGTTATTGGACCTGCTTTTGCTTTGGTATATTTATATTATAACCCAACACATTATAAAGGACTTTTTTTAATCGCTTTCGTACCTGGAATATTGGCAATACTGGCAACCCTTTTTTTAAAACAAAAAAAGAACCCTTCACCAAAAGAAAAATCAACAGTTTCTTTCTTCTCCTTTCTTAACTACTGGAAACAAAGTGATATCCGATATCGGAAATTATTAATCGGACTTCTCGTCTTTGCATTATTTAACAGCTCCGATGTTTTTTTATTATTAAAAGTAAAAGAATCCGGCGTCAGTGATACCTATGTAATTGGCCTGTATATTTTTTATAATCTTATCTATTCAATATTTGCATTTCCTTTAGGCATAATAGCTGATAAACTGGGTATGAAAAATATTTTCATTTCAGGATTAATTATTTTCTCAGTTGTTTATGCAGGAATGGGAATTACTACAGAGTTATGGTGGTTTGTAATCCTGTTTTTATTATACGGCATTTATGCAGCAGCTACTGAAGGAATTGCTAAAGCCTGGATCAGTAATATTGCCGACAAAAAAGATACCGCTACTGCCATTGGTACTTATACTGGATTTCAAAGTATTTGCAGCTTTTTTGCCAGTTCATTAGCAGGATTTATTTGGTTTCAATGGGGTTCAACTACTGCATTTATTTCTGCTTCTATTATAACTTCTTTTGTTGTAATTTATTTTTTACTATCTGAATAATTTTATCTGCTTGTGCTACCTAATTATTTAATTAATATTTTTGCTTTTTAAAATTGAAAAGAAGATTATGTTTAAGAAGATTCATTTTATTATCACTATATCCATTTTATTATGTTGCAATTCTATTTCTGCACAACAAGTGAGTCTTAACTGGGTAAAACACCTAGGAGCTTCAGGAGAAGGATTTACAGGCGTTTCAATGGTTATTGATTCTAATAAAGCAGTTATAGTTGCAGGACTATTTAAAGGTACTGCTGATTTTGATGCAGGACCCGGTGTATATAACATGACATCTAACGGTGATCAGGATTTATTTATTACTGAATATGACAGTGCCGGAAATTTTCACTGGGCTAAACATCTTGGTGGTATTCAGGGAGATCAGGTGAGGCAAATGAAATTAGATAAGTATGGCAATATTGTACTCATGGGCATGTATCAAGGAACAGTCGATATGGATCCAGGTCCCGGAATAGCCAATGCTACTGCAGTAGGTTCGGATGCTTTCGTTATAAAACTCGATAATAACGGTAATTATATCTGGTCAAAACAATGGCAGGTGTATTCTATCAACACCATGGAAATTGATGTGAATAATAATATTTTATTGGGCGGTGATTTTGGTGGCCCTGCAGATTTCGATCCAGGTCCTGGACTGTATACAATGACAGCCGGAAATATCTACAATGATTTTTTCATCTTCAAAATAGATGCAAATGGAAATTTAAAATGGGCGAAACAAATGCCGAATCAAAACACTGCCTCTATGCAGGAATTAACCATGACATCTGATTCAAAAGGTGCCGTATATATGGGCGGCAATTTCACAGACGCGGTGGATTTTGATCCCGGAACAGGAACTGCAATATTAATATCTAATGGAGACAATGATGGAGTTGTTATCAAACTCGACAGCAATGGAATCTTTTCCTGGGCCAAACAATTTGGAGGGATTACCACTGATAAAGTATGGAGTGTGGAGATTGACAATTCCGACAATGTATTACTAACGGGTCAGTATAATGGCACTGTGGATTTCGATCCGGGACCTGCTGTATTCAATCTAAACAATTCTACTAACAGAGGTTGTTTTATTGTAAAGCTGAACAACGCCGGTAATTTAATTTTCGCCAAAACATTTACAGGCGAAGCTTTCGGAGAATGTATAACTTTTGATTCAGGAAACAATATTTATATTTCAGGTGGATTTTATAATACTGTAGATTTCGATCCCGGACCCGCAGATCACTCTCTTACAGAAGGAAATATTTTTATCGCCAAATTAAATGAAGCCGGTGATTATGTATGGGCAGCACAATTTCAAAATGCAATTTTGGGTGGTTATGAAAGCAGTTACGTCACTATTCAAGTTGATGTTTTAAAAAACATATATTACACAGGACTTTTCACTTTTGCAGTTGATTTTGATCCAGGTCCTGGAACCACTATTGTGACGCCTTATGGCGATGTAGATGTGCCTATCGTGAAGTTAAATGGCGGTTGCCGAACACCAAGCACGACCATTACTACGAACGCTTGTGGCAGCTACACCTTAAACGGAAATACCTACACGAACACAGGTATTTATTATCAAAGTCTGCTGAGCAGTGGCGGCTGTGATAGTACCATTGTTCTCAATCTCACCATCAACAATATTCGCACACAAATCAATGAAAGCATCTGCGGCAGCTATCTTTTCGACGGCTTGCTGCTGAATGCATCTGGCACCTATTACGATACTTTGACAGCGAACAACGGCTGTGACAGCATTGTTGAACTGACACTCAATATCCTGACCTTGCCGCAACCCAATTTGGGAAAAGATACTTCTATATGCGCCAATCAAACTTTGATTATCACTCCGGGAAATTTCAATGCCTATCAATGGAATGATGGGTCTGTCAATAACAATCTCAACATCACATTACCAGGAACATATTGGGTGAATGTAACCGATAACAACAATTGCCAGGCAAGAGATTCTATTAATATTTCACAGGCCACAAATTGTAATAACGGTATTTGTGAATTGACAACAGAAACAAAACTATTTCCAAATCCTATCGGTAGTCAATTAATAATCGATAAAAACACTACCACTTGTATTATCAAAATGAATCTATACAATGCCATTGGTCAGCTGCTGATTAAAGATTACATCCTTTTAGATGGCGTGAATATAATAGACTTCAGCAAGTATCCGTCTGGTGTTTATTTTTACAGATTTCATGATGACAATACTAATCTGAAGAGTGGAAAATTAATCAAAATGACCTATTAAACTGATAAGTGTTTGACAGTTACTTTGATTGCCGTAATTTACCGATCATAAAAAACTGCATTCTCATGGCTGAAGCAATTATCAAACAAATTGAGATTTACAAATCTCCTATTCGGTTAAAAGAAACTTTTGTTACTTCTCTAGGGCCTTTGGATTTTGCAGAGAATGTAATCGTCATTATCAAAACAAATAATGGCATTACCGGATTTGGCGAATGTAGTCCGTTTATGAGTATCAATGGAGAAAGCATGGATACTTGTTATGTTGTAGCTCAATATCTGGCAAAATCATTAATTGGTAAGAATGCTTTAGATATCGAACAATGTTCATTACTAATGGACAAAACCATTTTCGCAAACACCAGCATTAAAAGTGCTTTTGATATTGCATTGTATGATATCGCTTCGCAACAGGCAGGGCTTCCATTGTATCGATTTCTATCCGGAACGAACAATAAAAAAATAATTACAGATTACACCGTTAGTATTGGAAAAGCCACAAAAATGGCCAATGATGCACAAAAGATCATTGACAACGGATTTCAATTTATAAAAGTAAAACTTGGCGAATCCAAAGAAAAAGATATTGAAAGAATACAATTAATGAGAGCGAAAATCGGCATGGACACTCCTATCAGAATCGATGCCAATCAGGGATGGAGCGTGAATGATGCTATTGAAATTCTTAAAGAACTTGGTCAATACAACATTCAGCATTGTGAAGAACCAATTGCCCGATGGAATTATATGGAGATGAAAAAAGTAAAAGAACAATCTCCTATTCCTATTATGGCCGACGAATCTTGTCTGGATCATAATGATGCAAAAAGATTAATTGATTTAGGAGCCTGCGATATGTTCAATATTAAACTAGGAAAATCATCTGGCATTTTCAAAGCAAAAAAAATAATTGCCCTTGCAAATGCAGCTGGAATGAAATTACAGTTGGGTGGTTTTCTGGAATCAAGACTGGCATTCACAGCTGCAGCACATCTGGCATTGACCAGCGACAATATCATTCATTTCGATTTTGATACACCGCTGATGTTTGTTGAAGATCCTGTTATCGGCGGCATCAGCTTTGATAATAAAGGTATGATTACGGTTCCCGAAACAAATGGATTAGGCGCTACTGTTGATGAGAATTATTTAAGCAAACAAACAAAACAGATGATAAACTGATCGCGCTTTTTCTGAATTATCAATGAAGAATATTTTATTTTTATTACTGCGGAAGTCTACATTTGCATGATTTAATTTGAGTTAAAGCATTTTTTAGACAAATTGTTTTATATTTATTTATATTTAAAACCCTTATTAATTTTATTATGAAAAAAATCATTTCAATTGCCCTTTCCGGATTTATTTTTTCTGCTTTTATGACCTCATGCCAGGAAAAAACCGAATCAAAAAACACTGAGACAGAAAAAATCGAAACTTCAAATCCTGAAGCCACTATCTCTATAGCACCCTCCAAACTTATTATTGATAAAGTACTTACTGCCGAAGAATTAAAATCGCTTACCCCTGATATGGTAATAGCAGATCTTAAAAGAGGAAATGAGCTATTTTTAAAAGATAGTCTGTCTGTAAGAGATCACTCGGGAATGATTATTGATGCATCAAATGGACAGCATCCCAAAGCGGTTATCCTTTCCTGCCTCGACAGTCGTGTACCCGTAGAAGATGTTTTTAATAAAGGAATTGGAGATTTATTTGTTGCCAGAGTTGCAGGAAATGTAGTGAATGAAGATATATTAGCGAGTATGGAATATGGCTGCAAAGTAGTGGGATCTAAAGTCATTGTAGTTTTAGGACATGGCTCTTGTGGTGCAGTAAAATCTGCTGTTGACGATGTAAAGCTTGGAAACATTACTGGTTTGCTCAGCAAGATTAAGGCTGCCATACCAAAATCAAGTGATTATAATGGAGAGAAAAGCTCAAAAAATTACGACTACCTTGATTATGTTTCAAAAAACAATATAACCGTTGCCATTGAAACCATAATGAAGAAGAGTCCGATTTTAAAAGAAATGGCAGATAAAGGTGAAATTAAAATTGTTGGCGCCTTTTATAATATAAAAACCGGAGAGGTTACCTTTCTATAATTTTATTTCATGAATAAATTAATCTGGGTTTTTGCGGCCTTTCTCGCAGGCGCCTTCCTTCCTATACAGGCAGGATTGAACGCAAAACTTGGTAAAGCAGGAAGCAGTCCTATTCACGCTTCTATGATTTCATTTTTTATAGGTGCAATTGCAGTGGCGTCTTATATTATCATTACCAAGCAAACGGTTTCCTGGGCAGGCATAAAAACTGCACCTGCTTATGCATGGATTGGTGGATTTTTAGGTGCTTTTTATGTAACCATTGTAATCCTTGCTTTTCCAAAACTTGGACCCGCATTAACTTTCGGACTTGTAGTTACAGGCCAGATGCTGATATCCGCATTATTTGAACATTTTAATATTCTTGTCGCTCAGCAACATCCAATAACTATCTGGAGATTATTAGGATTTTTATTGGTAATTGTTGGAGTCATTATTATCAGAAAATTTTAAACTTGTTTTTGAAATTTATTGAAGATAGTATTAAATATTTTCTGAGCTATTTAATACTATCTTTATCACTAAATAAAAATTGGATATGAAAAAAATATTAGTGTTATTAATTCTATTAACAGGGGCTTACGCTTCATTTTCTCAAGAAGTAAAAAAAGAAGAAGAAATAATTGTACAGGTAAAACCGATCAGTGAATTATCTAATAATGAAATCAGAATAAATGTCCCCTCTGCTATTGCAGGTTTGCCAGAATTAACTTACGAAAGAACCTTTGCGGATAATATGGGCGCAGGTATTTCTATTGCTTTTCAATTAGAAAAATTTAAAGACAATCATACTGATGGATTAAATGAGTTGCGTAGTTTAATTTGTCCATTTTACAGACTCTATTTTGGCGAAAAAAAAGCTTCCGGATTTTATGTTGAGGGCAACATGGCTATCGCTGGTCAAAAAGAAAAATATAATTTATACGATTTTAATGGCAATGTAACTTCTTCCTATGAACGCTCAGCAACCAATTTTGGTTTTGGCGCTGCAGTTGGTATAAAGCTTTTAGCGAGAAACGGTTTCATCGGCGACTTTTATGCCGGCTGGGGACGACTTTTTGGAGATAATATTATAGGTGGTTATCCGCGATTAGGTATTTGCATCGGAAAAAGATTTTAACCGAAACCATTTCAACAAATGAGATTCACCATCGCCATATCCGATTTCAGAACTCCATTTAAAAGAAATTACTGGCTTTGGATTTTTAGTGTTGTATTTTTTTTAATTTGGTTAAGCACTTTCTTAGGAACTACAGATATCAAAAACTGGTTTCTCGAAAACACACTCACTTTTTTATTCATTATTTTTTTATTAAAGACTCATCGCAAATACCAGTTTAGCGACCTCTCCTATTTGCTAATTTGTATTTATTTATGTCTGCATGTTTACGGATCCAAATATACTTACGCCGAAAACCCTTTTGGATATTGGCTAAAAGATCAATTCCATCTGCATAGAAATCATTACGACAGAATCGTTCATTTTAGTTTTGGCTTTCTACTCGCCTATCCCATGCGCGAGATGTTTTTGAAATGGTTGAAATATCCAAGCTGGGTGGCCTGGCTGTTGCCCATAGAAATCACTTTATCTATTAGTGCATTTTACGAATTGATTGAATGGGCTGTGGCCGATGTATTTTTTCCGGCACAAGGCGATGCTTATCTGGGATCTCAAGGCGATATCTGGGATTCTCAAAAAGATGTATTTCTGGCTTTTTCAGGTGCTATCATAGCAACATCAATTGTTTCTGCAATAAAACGCTACTTTAAAATTTACGAAAACATTAAATAGATTTTGACTGAGTTTTTTTAGACCTTCATTTTAAAATTTGATCACCTGATTTGAAAAATATTACCGCTATATTTTCCGCCTTTGGTTTAGATGCCAGTCAATATCTGATTGATCAATCATCAACCGGAC
Source organism: Chitinophaga pinensis (assembly GCA_943333125.1). GTDB lineage: Bacteria > Bacteroidota > Bacteroidia > Chitinophagales > Chitinophagaceae > Ferruginibacter > Ferruginibacter pinensis_D. The sequence goes on along the minus strand of CALQSB010000009.1, from coordinate 28,272 downwards.
TGATCAATCAAACTTTTATTGTTTCAGATAAAATTTCATCAAAGCGATTTATTTTACAACAACTCAATACTGCAATTTTTAAAAATCCAATTGCGATTTCAGACAATATAAAATTAGCCTCAGCTTCTATTTTAGCTGTTGACGAAAATTATCCGGTAATAAAAATAAATCCAACTTTAAACAGTGAGGATTATTTTGTTGATGAGGATAGCAATTACTGGCGATTGATTGATTTTATAGAAAACACCACAACAATAGAAGCAATCGCTAGAATTGACCAAGCATATCAAACCGCTTTTTCATTTGGTAAATTCACTTCATTGTTGCAAAATGCAAACACTGAAAATTTCATTCCGTCTATTCCCGATTTTCACCATCTCGATTTGCGATTTGAACAATTTAAAACTGCATATGCCCTTACTGATGATGAAAGAAAATCGAAAGCCAAAGACTGCATTGATTATTTGTTATCAAGAATTGAAATCGTAAATATCTTCAACAAGATTGAAAAAGAATTGCTGATACCCAAACGAATTATTCATGCTGATACCAAAATCAGCAACATACTTTTTGATAAATTTTCTTTAGCGCCTAAAGCGGTCATCGATTGGGATACCCTCATGCCCGGTTATTTTATTTCTGATCTCGGAGACATGATTCGTACTATGGTGTGCGAAGCCGGAGAAAATGAATCCAATCTGAATAAAATTATTTTCAGAAATGAATATTATGCGGCAATTATATCAGGATATAAAGCGGCCATTCAACTAACCGAAAATGAACTGAATTTGCTATCTTATGCCGGAAAATTCATGACTTACATGCAGGCATTAAGATTCCTGACAGATTATCTGAACAATGATGTGTATTATACGATAACATATCCTGAACATAATCTCGATAGAGCAAAAAATCAATGTCGCCTCTTGCAAGTGCTTGAAGAAAATACATAACCAAAACAAATATTTTTTATGTTGACAAGAAAAGATTTTATCAGCACCACTGCTGTTACTGCTGCGGGATTGTTATTACTTCCTGCTGATGTTGTTTTTGGAAGAACACCCAATCAAAAAGTTAAGCTTGGTTTTATTGGAACCGGCTTAAGAGGACAAGACCATATTGATTTGGCATTGCGCAGAGATGATATTGAAATTGTTGCCATCTGTGATGTTCAGCAAGTAATGATAGACAGTGCTGTTGACCTGATTAAAAAATCCGGAAAATCTATGCCGAAAATTATTATGGGTGGAAATGATGCTTATAAAAAATTACTAGAGATAAAAGAAATAGATGCGGTCATTATTGCTACGCCTTGGGAATGGCATTATTCAATGGCAATGGATGCATTAAATTCCGGCAAGCATGTAGGCTGTGAAGTTATTGCTGCACTTAGCGTTGATGAATTATGGAACCTAGTGAAGCTTGTTGAAAAAACCAAACTCAATTACATGATGCTGGAAAATGTTTGTTACCGCAGAGATGTAATGGCGATAATGAATATGGTTCGTCAGGGAATGTTTGGCGAACTGATTCATTTACAAGGCGGCTACCAGCATAATTTACGAGATGTAAAATTTAATGATGGTAAACAGCCTTATGGTGGTGGTGTTGAGTTTGGAGAAAAAGGTTTTTCTGAAGCCAAATGGAGAACACAACATAGTATTGATAGAAACGGTGACCTTTATCCGACGCATGGTATTGGTCCGGTTGCTATGCTAACCAACATCAACAGAGGCAATCGCTTTACTTCACTGGTTTCTTACTCATCTAAAGCCAGAGGACTGCATGAATACATTGTAGAGAAAGGTGGCGCCAATCATCCCAATGCAAAAATAAATTTCAAATTAGGCGATGTAGTTACTACCATGATACAAACAGCCAATCAGGAAACTATTTTATTGCAACACGATACTTCTTTGCCACGCCCTTATTCATTAGGATTCAGAGTACAAGGAACTAAAGGCTTATGGATGGATGTAAATCAATCATTGTATTTGCATGGGATCAGTAAAGACGAAGACCGCTGGGAAGCTGCAAAGCCATACCTCGAAAAATATGATCATCCTTTATGGAAGAAATTTGAGAATGATACCATAGGCGCTGGTCATGGTGGCATGGACTTTTTCGTATTGCATGAATTTGTGGAAGCGATTAAAAACAAAACCACCACACCACTTGATGTTTATGATGCAGCAGCATGGACAGCCATTTCACCCTTGAGTCAGGAATCTGTAGCGGCTGGTGGAAAGAATCTCGAATTTCCTGATTTTACAAAAGGCGAATGGAAAAACAGAAAAAATGATTTTGGAACAAGAATATAAAAAACCGAACATCACCATATTATGTTTTACAGAATTAGCTTATTAGGACTATTAATTTTCATTGCTTGCTCCAATCAAAACTTTGCTCAATCAAAACGAGTGTTGTTTTTAGGAAACAGTTATACAGGAGTCAACAATTTGCCTTTATTATTTAAAAACGTTGCATTGTCAACCAATGACACTGTCATTGTCGACAGCAATACGCCCGGAGGATACACTTTGCAAGGGCATTCAACTAATGCGACATCACTGAATAAAATCCAGGCTGGCAATTGGGATTATGTGGTCTTGCAGGAACAGAGCCAGCTGCCATCCTTTCCCGACGATCAGGTTGCGGTAGAAGTATTTCCTTATGCAAGAACATTAGACAGTATTATAAATCAATACAGTCCTTGTGTTGAAACGGTTTTTTACAGAACCTGGGGAAGAAAAATAGGAGATGCTTCCAATTGCACCACATGGCCGCCTGTTTGTACTTATGAAGGCATGGACAGTTTGCTGCACCTTCGTTACATGAAAATGGCCTTTGACAACAATGCGCTGATTTCACCCGCAGGATCGGTTTGGAAATTATTAAGAACCACACATCCAGAAATTGAATTGTATTCCACCGACGGAAGTCATCCCTCTGTTGCGGGCTCTTACGCTACCGCTTGTGCTTTCTATTCGGTAATCTTAAGAAAGAATCCTGAAAATATCACATTCAACAACGGTCTTCCTGATTCAGTTGCTCATATCATAAGAGCTGCAGCGAAAAATTTAGTTTATGATTCTTTATCAAAATGGTTCGTTGGTAAATATGACCCTGTGGCTAATTTCAATTATTCGCTACTCGACAACACCGCTTCCTTTCAGAATTCATCAACAGCAGGTGATGAGTATGTATGGGATTTTGGAGACCGCTCTTATGATACTCAATCAAATCCTTCACATACATACACTCAAAGCGGAAGCTATATTGTTACATTGACTTCTTCAAAATGTGGTAGAACCAGTCAAAGATCTGTTTCAATTAATATTATAGTTTTACAATCTGCTGACGAGATAAGATATTATCCCAATCCGGTTAAAAACATGCTGACTCTTTATACTAACGCAGCATTGAAAGGAAAAAAATATTTATTGTATAATCAATTGGGACAATTCTTAAAATCAGATATGCTGCAGACTAATTACACAAGTATTGATTTGTCGACATTGGCTTCAGGTGTTTATATTATTAAATTTGAGAACGCTATTGTAAAACCAATTTCTGTTATAAAGTTTTAAACATGCAACAGCATAAAGTTTATCATTCTGTTTTTAACATTGCAGTTATTGCCGCAGGACTTGGATTTTTCATCGATGCCTTTGATTTATTTTTATTCAATGTATATCGTATTCCTTCTTTGAAAGAACTGGGATTGTCTGGCGATGCATTAACCAGAACCGGAGAAACGTTGCTTGCTGTGCAAATGGCGGGTATGATGATGGGTGGTATTATCACAGGAATTATAGCCGATAAAAAAGGAAGGGTAACCGCTTTATTCGGTTCTATTGTATTGTATTCATTATGCAATATTGCCAATGGTTTTATTCATGATGTAAATACTTATGCAGTGATACGTTTTTTAGCAGGTGTTGGATTGGCAGGCGAATTGGGTGCAGGCATTACCCTTGTAGGAGAAAGCATGAGCGTTGAAAAAAGAGGATATGGCACCATTTTAGTAGCAACGCTTGGCGCATTAGGCGCCGTAACAGCAGGATTAGCAGGAGATTTCCTTCCATGGCGACAAGCCTTTATCAGCGCAGGTTTTGCAGGTTTTTTATTGTTGTTCATCAGGATTAAATCCATGGAGACTTCCCTATTTGTTACCGCAAAAAAATCAGCTGTTACCAAAGGATCTTTTAGCTTGTTGTTCTCATCCAAACAAAGAGTATTAAAATATATTGCTTGTATTTTAATGGGTGTTCCCATTTGGTATTCTGTTGGATTGTTGATTACTCTTTCTCCCGAATTGGCAAAGGCACATCATATTGATGGATTGAAATTATCAACTTGTTTTATTTTATTTCAAATAGGAATTGCTTCTGGAGATTTATCGAGCGGCATTTTAAGTCAATGGTTTAAAACAAGAAAGAAAATATTATTGGCCTACATGTTCTTTGGAGTTGTAGCTACATTTTTTCATTTCATACATATTTTTAATGGCATCAGTATCAATCTTACTTCTTATTTGATGGGATTGGGATGTGGTTATTTATCAGTATTTGTAACCACCACATCCGAACATTTTGGAACCAATCTTAGGGTAACTGTAACTGCTACAGTTACCAATTTTATGAGAGGCGCAGTTACAATCATGATACCATTTCATCTTTTTATAGAATCCTATTTTGGATTAAATCTTACTGAAGGATTAATCATTACCGGAAGTATTGTGTGGGCCTTGGCACTATTATCAGCATTTGCTTTACCCGAAACCTATGGTAAATCGATGAATTTTACAGAAAGCTGATTGCCCTAGTTGGTGCCATTGTTGGTGTTTTCACCAACAATGATTTAATAGAAAAAAGCCTATTTCTTTAGCTTTCTCTGTCGGTGATAACACCAATAGAGGCATGAGAGCTTTCTCTGTCGGTGATAACACCAATAGAGGCATGAGAGCTTTCTCCGTTGGTGATAACACCAATAGAGGCATGAGAGATTTCTCCGTTGGTGATAACACCAATAGAGGCATGAGAGATTTCTCTGACGGTGATAACACCTATAGAGGCATAAGAGCTTTCTCTGACGGTGATAACACCAATAGAGGCATGAGAGATTTCTCCGTTGGTGATAACCCCAACAGAGGCAGAAGAGATTTCTCCGTTGGTGATAACCCCAACAGAGGCAGAAGAGGCATGAAAGCTATCTCTGCTGGTGATAACACCAGCAGAGGCCAGCAGAGGCATTAACACGAGTTTTTTCGTTACTTTCGTCATCTTAAATAAGTAATTCAAATGAGTAAAATTATAGTATTAGGCGCTGGCATGGTAGGATCTGCCATGGCTATTGATTTGGCATCACAACACGAAGTCACTGTTTCTGATATGAATTCAGAAAGACTGGATTTTGTTTCAAGAAAGAATGCTAAAATAAAAACAATCTCCTTAAATGTTACTGATCATTCTGCATTACAAAATGCTATAAATAATTTCGATTTAGTGATTTGTGCTGTTCCAGGATTCCTAGGGTTTGAAACCTTGAAACAAATTATTACGGCAGGAAAAAACGTAGTTGATATTTCGTTTTTTCCTGAAGATGCATTAGCACTCAATGATCTCGCCAAAGAAAAAGGTGTTACGGCTATTGTTGACTGTGGTGTTGCTCCTGGTATGGGTAATTTTATTCTGGGAAGATATAACGCAATTATGGAGTTGACTGATTTTGAATGTTTAGTTGGCGGATTGCCTAAAGTAAAGAAATGGCCTTTCTGTTATAAAGCGCCATTCTCTCCTATTGATGTGATTGAAGAATACACCCGACCTGCGCGATATGTTGAAAATGGAAATATTGTAACGCATGAAGCCCTTACTGAACTTGAATTTATGGAGTTTGATAATGTGGGTACACTTGAAGCATTTAATACAGATGGATTGAGATCGATTTTGTTTACTATGCCTCATATCAAAAACAGAAAAGAAAAAACATTGCGTTATCCCGGTCACATTGAATATATTCGAATGCTCAAAGCCAGCGGCTTCTTCAGCACCGAAAAAATAAATATTTCAGGTGTAGAATGTTCGCCGCTTGAATTTACAAGTAAGCTATTAATTAACGAATGGAAGCTTGGCGAAACAGAACCTGAATTAACAGTGATGAGGATTTCTTTATCAGGAAAAAATAAAAAAGGGGAACAGGAAAAAATTGTTTACGATTTGTACGACGAATATAATCCTGAAACACAAACCTCATCTATGGCCAGAACTACAGGCTATACCGCAACGGCTGCTGCCAATATGATGTTAGAAAATCTTTTTATAGCAAAAGGTGTTTTTCCGCCTGAGTTAATTGGCCATGATGAAAAATGCTTCAGCTTTATTATGAACTATCTAAAAGAAAGAAAAGTTATTTATACAAAAACGAGCCAAATTTTATAATGAAAAAAACAATCACATTCAGTCTGTTTACTTTTTTAGTATCCCTTGGATTTTCTCAGATACAAGCAGTAACCGACAAAGGAGATCAAGTATTTTTATATGAAGACGGCACCTGGAAATATGCCAATGATTCTTCTGAAACTGAAGAAAAAGAAATCCCGGTGAGCAATGTTGTTTATTCAAAAAATGACAAGGCAACTTTTGAAGTAAAAAGTAATAAAGTAAATAGCGGCATTTTCATAAACCCCAAATTCTGGAGTTATAAAAAGAATCCTGCCGGAGAAGCACAGGAATATTCTTTTCAATCTAAAGAAAAAGATATTTATGCAATGTTGATTACAGAAAAAATAAATATTCCCATTGACAACTTAAAAAGGCTTGCTGTTTCAAATGCAAAAGATGCAGCACCCGATACAAAAGTTATTACCGAAGAATACAGAATGGTGAATGGAAAGAAAATATTTTTCATGCAAATGAATGGTTCTATATCAGGAATTAAATTCACTTATCTTGGTTACTACTATTCAAGCGAAGGCGGCACCATTCAGTTCATTTCCTACACAAGCCAGAACTTACTTGAAGAATATAAAAACGACATGTTTGAATTGTTGAATGGATTAATGATTCATTAATTCACAATGGATAGACCCTCATTATATTTTATAATGCTCATTTGGATTGCCATTGCCGCAATTGTTCATATTACGATGTTCTTTGTGACTGCTCCTTTTGGCCGTCATACTTCTGAAAAATGGGGAGTTACTATCAATAATAAACTCGCATGGTTTGTAATGGAAATGCCTTCACTGGCGATTATGTCTTATTACTTATTTGCTTATAAAAATAATTTCGATTCATTTGTCTGGATATTGTTTGTGCTTTGGATTATCCATTATGTGAACCGCACTATCATTTATCCCATCAGAATCAAAAGCACACCCAAAAAAATGCCATTGGCAATTATGATAAGCGCAGTATTTTTTAATTTAATCAATGCAGGATTAAATGGGTATTATTTATCCAATCAAACAATTCCTCAAGAATACGATTCAAGCTGGATTGATAGTCCACATTTTATTGCAGGAATATTGCTGTTTGCAATGGGCATGTATATCAATATCAAATCCGATAACATCTTAATCGCTTTAAGAAAACCTGGAGAAACAGGATATAAAATACCGAATGGATTTTTGTTCAAATACATTTCATCTCCTAATCTTTTTGGAGAAATCATCGAGTGGAGCGGCTTTGCGCTGATGGCAGGAAATCTTCCGGCTTTTAGTTTTATGATATGGACCTGCGCTAATTTGATTCCACGAGCTAAAAATCATTACGACTGGAATGTGAAAAACATCCCTAATTATCCAAAGGAGAGAAAAATTGTTTTCCCGTTTATTTATTAGTCAAACTTTTCTACTTTAACTTTAATCAATAAATATTTTATTTCAATGAAAAGCAAGCATGTAAACTACTATATATTTTATTCAAGCATTTTATGTTTTTTATTTATGCCTACAACTTTTATTTTGGCGCAACAACTAAAAAAAGACGTTAAGCAAATTTCAGAAAAATATGAACTCACAGGCGGCACGGTTGTATTGTTCAATAAAAACAAAATAACTGATGTTGTAAATTTTGGAAGTAGCAATATAGAAACCAATAACCCAGTAAATAACAATACTCTTTTTAGAGTAGCAAGTATTTCAAAAACGATAACCACTATTGCATTTATGCAGTTGGTAGAACAAAAGAAAATAAATCTGGATGATAATATCAGCAAAATATTGGGCTATGAAATTAGTAACCCTTTTTATAATGATGTTGCCATCACGCCAAGAATGCTGCTCTCACATACTTCTTGTTTAACAGATGACCCGAAAGCTTATGATTCATTCTTAAGCGTTGTTTACGAACAAAATCCTGTACCCAATTTATCGGAACTAATAAATTCGAATGGAAAGTATTATTCAAAAGCATTGTTTCTTAATCAAAAGCCTGGATTGTATTTCAATTATTGTAATCTCAATTATGGCATCATTGGTACACTCATTGAAAAAATATCAGGCGAAAGATTTGATAATTATTGTCAAAAATATATTTTTACTCCGCTAGGTATCAATGCCACTTATAATGTAAGAACAATTGGTGATAACGATAAACTCGCAATTATTTACAGAAAGATTGATGGCAACTGGATTCCACAATGCGATCATTATAATGATAAAAATAAATTGCCCGAAAATTTCGATGATTATATTACAGGCACCAATGCAATCAGATTTGCTCCACAAGGTGGCTTAAGGATTTCAGGATCAGATCTGGCAAAAGTATTTACTCTTTTTTTAAACGATGGTAAATATCTTAATCAGCAAATCATCAGTAAAGCATCAATTGCAGCAATGACAACTTCTCAATGGAAATTTGATGGCACAAATGGAGATTATGCTAATGGCCTTTACAGAAAATGGGGACTTGGCATACATTTAATCACCAATACCAAAGACAATGATGAAATATTTTCAGGAAACGTTTCCATGTTTGGTCATTCAGGTGACGCTTATGGGTTGGTAAGTGATGCATTTGTTGATGCAAAAAAAGGCAATGGATTTATCTTTATAACCAATGGCAGCGGAAGCGGTTATGTAACAGATGATTGTTCTTCGTTTTATGCTATTGAAAAGGAAATTTTTGAAACTGTTGACAAGGAATTCAAAATACCTGTTGCAAAATCTGCTGTTCATAAATAATGTTATTCCCGTGTAGACATTTATAGTAAATTCGCAGCAGTAAACCATTTTCTATGTCCGAAACATCTGATATATTTCTCGAAAAGTCTGCATTCAAAACTGCTGATCTCGAACACAGAAGAAAAATCAATTTCAATATTGGAAAATACAATGCCGTAGTTCCTCAAGGCAAGCAACAATTTGAAAACCTAGACTTTGCCAGAGAAAAAGCAAAGAACATAAAATGGAAAGCTCTTGAAACACTTGATCATCAGTTGGAAGAATTTGAAAAACAATTCAGCAAGCGAGGAGGAAAAGTAATCTGGGCTGAAAATAGTCAGCAAGCTATTGATGAAATTCTGAATATCTGTCAGCAAAAAAATTGTAAGACGCTGGTGAAAAGCAAGAGCATGGTTACGGAAGAGATTCATTTAAACAAAGCTCTCGAAGAAAACGGAATTGAAAGCATAGAAACGGATCTGGGAGAATATATACAACAACTCGACGGCGAAGCACCTTATCATATTGTTACACCAGCGATGCACAAAAGCAAAGAAGATGTGGCAAAATTATTTTCAGAAAAATTAGGAACACCACCCAACCTAACTCCCGAAGAACTCACGCTTGTTGCAAGAAATATTTTAAGAAAAAAATACGTGCAGGCGGAAGTGGGTGTTACGGGTGCTAATTTTATCATCAGCGATATTGGCGGCATTGCCATAACCGAAAATGAAGGCAATGCAAGATTAAGCTGTTCTTTTCCCAATACACATATTGTAATCGTAGGCATTGAAAAAGTAATTCCTTCTATAAATGATCTTGCACTTTTCTGGCCTTTGCTGAGTACTTATGGCACCGGTCAACAAATGACCGTATATAATACCATTGTAACAGGTCCGCGTCAAGCCAATGAAACCGATGGCCCTAAAGAAATGTATGTAATACTGCTGGATAATAATCGTACGAATATTTTAAAAAATCCTAAGCAAAGAGAAAGCTTGTATTGTATTCGTTGCGGCGCTTGTTTAAATGCTTGTCCGGTTTATAAAAATATTGGTGGTCATAGTTACGGAGCCACATACAGCGGACCTATTGGAAGTGTTATAACTCCGCACTTACAAGGCATGTCTGCTTTCAAACATTTAAGTTATGCCTCTTCATTATGTGGCAATTGCACAGAAGTTTGTTCTGTAAAAATAAATATTCATGAATTGTTGCTGGAGAACAGACATGAATCAGTTGACGAAGGAAACGCAGATATTACAGAAAGATTCGCCTGGAAAGCCTGGAAAATTGCCAGTACACATCGCAAATTGATGAACCTGGGAAACAGCAGAATTAAAAATAAATTTGTTAATAAATTATTTTCAGATTGGAATAAAAACAGAGGAGAATTGCAATTCAGTGAAAAAACTTTTAATCAACTCTGGAAGGAAAGACATAAAAAATAAAGTTGTATTTTTAGAATGGCCGGACAACCGGCTTTTTTTATTTCTATGCTTAAGATTTATTCAAATAAAACTACTGCGCGTCTTGAATATGTTTGTCATTTTATTTTAAAAGAACAGCTTGGACTGGATTACCTCATTATAAATAATTCGAGAGAACTCAATTTTAATGAAGATGTAATTATAAATTATTCTGAGAATAAAATTGAATCTTCGGTATTTACTATTTTTCCTAATTCTTTATTGTTTGAAAACGCTATCAATCAACAGCAAATAAGATGTGTTGAGTTTCGAAGTTTTGAATCAGGTAAAAAGCAGGTTACCGCTTTTTTTGATTGCGAAAATTCAGATTTTCCTTTTGATATTTTTGCTGCTTCGTTTTATTTATTGAGCAGATATGAAGAATACCTTCCTTTTGTAAAGGATACTTATGGCAGATTTCATCATGAGAATGCGCTAGCATTTAAGAATGGATTTCTACAAAAGCCGCTTATTAATATTTGGATTGAAGAATTTAAAATGGCGTTGAAATCAAAATTCCCACAGTTAATATTTAATACTCCACAATTCAAAACAATATTAAGTTATGATATTGATATTGCCTGGTCATATAAAAACAAAGGACTAATTAGAAATATAGGCGGTTTTCTTAAAAATACAGATTGGGAGAGATTTAAAGTGATGCTGGGATTTAAGAAAGATCCTTTTGATGCTTATGAGTTTATGGACAGCATACATCAACACATAAAATCTGAAATTATCTATTTTTTCCTGGTTGCAAAATCAGTAAGTCGTTATGATAAAAATGTATCGCCACGAAATCATTCTATGCGAAATTTAATAAAGGCGCATAGTGAAAAATATAATATTGGTTTACATCCATCCTGGAAGAGCAGTAATTATCTTAATATTCTTAATTATGAGAAAAACAGATTAGAAAAAATTGCACATAAATCAATATCCATTTCTCGCCAGCATTACATTCAGTTTAGCTTACCTGCTACTTTCGAGAATTTGATCAAAGCCGGAATCAATAAAGATTTCAGTATGGGCTATGGAAGTATTAATGGATTCAGGGCTTCATTTGCAGGAAGTTTTTTTTGGTATAATCTGAAGGAAGAAAAAGTAACTTCACTGCGATTGTATCCATTCTGTTTTATGGACGCCAACAGCTATTATGAACAAAAACAAAATGCTGCAGAATCTTTAAGCGAAATAAATCATTATAAAAATGAGTGTGAAAAAGTAAATGGACTTTTTATTTCCATTTTTCATAATAATTTTCTGGGAACCGATCCTCAATTCAAAGGATGGAAAGAAATGTATGTAAATTTTATATCTCAGCTTCAGTAATCAAATCTTCCTTATCTCTCTTAATACTGAAATTAACTAGAAAAACACCAATCAAAGTAACGATGGTTCCTATCACAATAGTAAGCGTGAGCTTTTCTTTTAATAAAAAAGATGCCGTTATCATCGCTACAATTGGGTTGATATATGCATACAAAGACGCAACTGCTGTAGGCAATCTTTTTAAAGAATAAATAAAAGCTATAAAACTTAATATCGAACCTGATATTACCAGGTAGCTTATTGCAGACCACGAATGGCTGGTTATTGAAGCAAGAGGAATGGTATTATGTGTTGCATTTGCAAAAATAAAAAGCATGACACAACCCATAATCATTTGAAGTCCCATTCCAAAATATGGATTCACAGATAAATGATGACGGGATAAAAATATAGTTCCTAAGCTCCAAGAAACAATTGCAAATAAAGAAAGGGTCAACCCGAAAATAAAGTTGGAATCTATATGGGCAAACATGTTTTCATAAAAAACAAATCCTACTCCGCCAATTCCAATAAACAATCCAATAAATGTCAACAACGAAACATCCCTTTTTTTATAAAAAATCCATTCTATAAGAACCACAATCAGAGGAAATAAAGAACCAATCAAAGAAGCCAATCCAGTAGGAATGTATTTCAAACCCCAAGTACTTAGGCCGTTTGCGAAGACCATTGTTAATACCGACATCACAAAAATAGATTTGAGATCTTTGATTGAGGGTAAAGGATGTTTTTTAAATAACATAAAATAAATCAAAAAACAGGAACCCGCCAGAAATTGTCGAATATACGCTAGCTGTAAAGCAGGAACCTGAGTAACTGCCACTTTACTGGCTACCCATGTGGTACCCCACAATAAGCAGGTAGCCGTTAGCGCGATATATGCTTTTCCATTTCCTTTTTTGCTTTTCAATATTGATTTTTTTAAAATAATGCCAGCTCTATCCAACGCAACGTCCCTTTCAGGAGACATTGCTGAAAAGCGCCGTTTTATCCAGTATCCAGCCTATCCAGCTCTATCTAGCTCAATGCTTAAAATGCCGCTGTCCCGTAATCACCATCACTAAATTATTTTCCTTAGAATAGTTAATAGAATCGGCATCTCTTATCGAACCACCGGGTTGAATAAAAGCAATGATTCCTTCGGCATGTGCAATTTTCACACAATCATCAAAAGGAAAAAAAGCATCACTTGCAAGTACCGCACTATTCAATTCAAATTTAAATTGATGCGCTTTTTCTATCGCATGTCTTAAGGCATCAACACGGCTTGTTTGTCCGCAACCCTTTCCAATTAATTGTTTGTTTTTAATTAACGCGATTGCATTACTTTTCAAGTGCTTGCAAACCAGATTGGCGAAAATTAAATCTTCTTTTTCATTTGCATTTGAAATGCGTCCTCCTTCCTCTTTCCAATCTGTAAAATTTCCATTGTCATTTTCTTGCAACAAAATTCCATTCAATAAAGATCTGTATTGAGATGTAGAAAATGAAGTATTTTTTAATTGAAGTAAAATTCTATTCTTCTTTGACTTTAAAATAGTCATTGCCTCATCATTAAAAGAAGGAGCTATCAGCACTTCGAAAAACAATTCATTGATTGCTGTTGCCGTTTCTATGTCTACAGCTGTGTTGCAAATGAGTACGCCTCCAAAAGCACTTTCCGGATCTCCGGCCAAAGCCTTATCCCAAGCGGCTTTCAAGGTTACACCTTGTGCGATACCACATACATTTGTGTGTTTGATGATTGCAAATGTTGTGGCATCAAATTCTTTTATCAATTGAATAGCGGCATCAACATCAACTAAATTATTGTAAGAAAGTTCTTTGCCATTCAACTGTGTAAATACCTCATTCAGATTTCCATAAAAAGAAGCAGACTGATGTGGATTTTCGCCGTACCGTAATATTCTTTTTTCTTTATTAAACGGAGTAATGAAAGACGCATTATTGAAATAATTAGAAATCGCATTATCATAATGACTGCACACATCAAATGCTTTAACTGCAAAAAATCTCCGTTGCTCGTATGTTGTTTGCCCTTGTTGATTATTAAGGATTTCCTGAAGCAATGGATAATCATTTTTAGAAGCTACAACAGTTACATCCTGATGGTTTTTTGCTGCTGCCCTGATCATGGAAGGACCGCCAATGTCAATTTTTTCTATAATAGGCGATTCGTCTTCTGTAATATTTCCTTCAAAGTTTTTTACCGTTTCTTCAAAAGGATAAAGGTCTACGATAACCAAATCGAATTCAGGAATCTCATATTGTTTCATTTCCTGCAAATGCACTTCATCATTTCTTTTTCCCAGTATGCCGCCAAAAACTAATGGGTGCAGCGTTTTTACTCTGCCTCCCAGGATTGACGGAAATCCAGTAAGGGATTCAATGGGTACACAGGGAATATTAAATTGCTCAATAAATTCCCGGGTACCGCCTGTGCTGTAAATGGCAACCCCTTGCTGATGTAATGTTTCTGCAATTTCGCCAAGACCTTCTTTGTAAAAAACAGATATAAGTGCGGCTTTAATTTTTTTCATATAAATAAGAAAGATTTCAATAAAATATCTGAAATGAATTAATGAATGTTTAGAACAAAAGCTCCTTGCTCAACTATCGAAAAGCAGGGCAAATTTAACGCTTCACATTCTTTTTTCAATTTTTCAATTTTCCACAAACTGTTAGATGCATCAAAAATGATACAATGAGGATGGAATTTTTGAGCAATAGTATTGATATTAATCTTTGGATTATTTGAAAGAATAGCTATATCTGTATTGTAATTGACCGTATCCGAATTGAGCTGAGTCGTTGAATCCACAATGACAATTTTAGTGTTGTAAAAACTTAATATTAAATTATTGTTACGCAAACCTGAAATTTTATTATTTGCTTTGTTTACGCAAATCGAATTTCTGGTAGGTGTTAAATAAAATCGATTTAAATCTGGTGATTGTTGTAAATAATGGTCTCCATGAAAATAATATTCATTTCCACGAATAAAGTCAATAGCCCGGTAGTGAGGAATATTATATACAATTATTTTTTTTTGATGATTCAATTTAAATGCTGCTATAGTATGAGTTGCCGTAAATAAAATAATAAATAAAAGCGTCCATTTGAAATATAATTTATTTTTTTTCACAAATGCCATTGAAAGTAAAATCACGATTGCATATAAGATTATTGTCGTTTGCAGATCTGCATAAATATTTTCTGTGATAGAAAAAGGCAATTTACTGATGAACAAAATCCATTCGTTCATGATGCTGATTAATTGTTCTGTAAATTTTCCAATATAAGATGCAAGTAAATTAAATGAAGAAAGCGCAATAAGCAAAATCTCTGCAAATAAAATTATTGTAGACAGTGGTACTGCGATCAAATTACTCAATAAAAAATAATCAGGAAACTGATGAAAATAATAAATACAAACTGGAAAAGTAATCACTTGTGCCGCTAAAGTAATGGCTGCCATTTCCCATATTTTAAGGGGCAAATATTTTTTGAAATCAAAGAGGTGAAGAATAGGTTTTTGCAGCCACACAATTCCAATGATTGCAAAATAACTTAACTGAAAACCTACATCCCACAAAAAATAGGGATTATAACAAAGTAAAATAAATGCAGATGCAGCCAAAGAATTACTGATAGAAGACTTTCTGTTTATTGTTTCGCCGGTGATAATGCAGCTAAACATGACCGCACTTCTTAGTACAGATGCCGATGCTCCGGTCATTAAGGAGAATACCCACAAGCAAATTATCAATATGAAGGCTTTAATAATCTTGTTTCTTTTTATAACAGGCATTCTTTGTAATATCCACAACAGCAGCAAATAAATTAATCCCAGATGTAATCCAGAAATAGCAATAATATGAACCACACCTGTTTTACTGTAAGCAGAAACGATGTCTTTATCCAGATCATTTTTATAACCAATCAATAAGGCTTCTGAAATGCCTAACAAGCCATCTTTTGTCGAAATATTTTTTTTCAATACTTCCAGCGTCTTTTCTTTTAGCGAAAAAATAACGCGTTTAAATGTACTGGATTCATTTATTTTTAAATCAGCGAAATCTTTTTCATTTAAATAAACCTGATGATAAATTTGCTGAAATGCCTGATATCTTTTGTTGTCGAAGGCTCCTGGGTTACCTGAGTTTTTTATTGGCTGAATGGTTTTTTTAATTAAAATAAGATCGCCATAACGAATGCTGATTTTATTATTTTCTTTTCTGAAAATTAAATTAAGTTTTCCTTTTACATTTATTCTTTTTCCAGATCTGACAATGGCCTTGACTGATGCAATTGTGGTGAAAGACTGTTTTTTTTCTGTTAGGGGTTCTTCTATTTTTAATAACAACAAATCATTAGTGTTATATTTTTTTCCAAACCATTCAGATTTATTTCTCCAGTCGTTATTCCAGGTCAACAACATTGCAAATGAAGAAACGATAATTATTAATAATGCAGATTGAGCAAACTGAAATTTAAACCGAACTCGAATCGGCAAATAATAAAAGAGAAGAAATAAAATAAAAGACAGCAGTAGAAATGAAAGAATAATCTTAATCGGAACCGAAAAATAAAATTGCATGAGAATGCCTGTAATCATTGATAAGACTATTCTTATCAATGGCGCTTGTTTCCATATAGGTATGCGGTACGTATGCATACGCTAAATTAGAAAACGGTTTTTTATTTCCCGCTGAAGTTTATTTACTCAAATGCATACTTCTCTCCTTATATAATTGCCGGAAATAAGGATCGCGCAAATCTTTTATAAAACGAATGGCCTCTCCGGTACTTTTCATTTCGGGGCCGAGTTCTTTATTGACGCCGGGGAATTTATTAAAAGAAAAAACAGGTTCTTTAATAGCGAATCCTTTTAGATTTTTTTTGAAGGTAAAGTCTTTCAATTTTGCTTCACCCAGCATTACTTTTGTAGCAATGTTAAGATAAGGAATCTGATATGCTTTGGCAATAAATGGCGTGGTTCGTGACGCTCTGGGATTGGCTTCTATAACAAACACATTCCCGTCTTTTATTGCAAACTGAATATTAATCAGACCGCGAATATCTAATGCCCTTGCGATTTTTTCTGCATATTCTTCCATGGTATGAACAATCAGCGGACTTAAATTAAATTGTGGCAACACCGCATTGCTATCACCACTATGGATACCCGCAGGTTCGATATGTTCCATCAATCCCATCACATGAAAATCTGTACCATCGAAAATGGCATCCACTTCTGCTTCCTGACAACGATCCAGAAAATGATCAATTAATATTTTATTTCCAGGCAAATGTTTCAGCAAACTCAACACTCCTTTTTCAAGTTCTTCATCATTAATAACGATACGCATTCTTTGACCACCCAAAACATAACTCGGACGAACAAGTACAGGATAGCCTACTTTTTTTGCTACTTCTATGGCATCGTCTGTATTAAATGCTGTTCCGTAATTGGGATAAGGAATACTCAGATCTTTGAGTAAGTCACTGAAACGACCACGGTCTTCAGCAATATCCATATTATCAAATGAGGTGCCGATGATTTTTATGCCTTTTTCTTGTAATCGCTTGGCTAATTTCAATGCAGTTTGACCGCCCAGCTGAACAATAACGCCTACTGGTTTTTCATATTCAATAATTTCCCAGATATGTTCCCAGAAAACAGGTTCGAAATATAATTTATCCGCGATATCAAAATCTGTGGATACTGTTTCGGGATTACAGTTCACCATAATGGCTTCATAACCACATTCCTTAATCGCCAGCAAGCCGTGAACACAGCAATAATCAAATTCAATGCCCTGGCCTATTCTGTTTGGACCGCTTCCTAAAACAACAACTTTCTTTTTATCAGAAACTATGGATTCATTTGAAATTAAATTTCCTGAAATTTGTTTCTTTTCAAAAGTAGAATAAAAATATGGCGTCTTTGCTTCAAACTCGGCACTGCAGGTATCCACCATTTTAAAAACTCTGGTCATCCCTATTTCTTTTCTACGCTCATATAAAAGTTCGCTGTTTTCCTCTCTCATGATTCTTACAATCTGCTCGTCGCTGAATCCAAGTTGTTTCGCTTCGAATAATAATTCTTCGGGCAAAGTTTTAAGATCATATTGTGCAATCTGTTTTTCGCAATCACAAATTTTCTGAATCTGATAAATAAACCAGCGGTCAATCATCGTGTTTTCGCAGATTCGCTTAATGCTTGCTCCTGCCATCAGTGCATCTTTTATGCGAAACAACCGATCCCATTTTGGAATTTTAATATACTCCAATAATTCATCTGTATGCATTAAACTCTTTCCATAATAACCCAATCCTACTGCTTCATTTTCTAAACTCTGACAAGCTTTTTGAATCGCTTCTGCAAAACTTCTGCCAATGCCCATCACCTCGCCTACGCTTTTCATTTGGAAACCTAATGTATCATTGGCGCCTTTGAATTTATCAAAATTCCAGCGCGGTATTTTTACAATCACGTAATCTAATGCAGGTTCAAAATAAGCAGAAGTTGATTTTGTGATTTGATTTTGAAGTTCATCCAAATTATAACCCAAAGCAAGTTTTGCTGCAATTTTTGCAATTGGATAACCAGTAGCCTTACTCGCTAATGCAGAAGAGCGGCTTACCCTAGGATTTATTTCCACTACAACAATTTCTTCTGTCTGAGGATTTAAAGCAAATTGCACATTGCAACCACCTGCAAAGTTTCCAAGATTACGCATCATGTCGATTGCGGTATTTCTCATCAGTTGATATGCAGTATCTGATAAAGTCATTGCCGGAGCAACGGTGATGCTGTCTCCCGTATGCACACCCATCGGATCAAAATTTTCTACAGTGCAAATGATGGCTACATTATCCGCATTATCCCTTAATAATTCTAACTCAAATTCTTTCCAGCCTAAAACTGCTTTTTCTACTAAAACTTCATGAATAGGTGAGGCAATCAAGCCATTGTTCAGCGCTTCATCCAGTTCTTCTTTTTTAAACACAATACCACCACCCGTACCTCCAAGCGTAAATGAAGGACGAATCACCAATGGAAAACCAATTTCCTGAGCAAACTCTTTTCCTTCTAAAAACGAATTGGCGATTTTAGCAGGACAAACAGGAATGTTCATTTCAATCATCCATTGCCTGAATTTCTCTCTGTCTTCCGCTTTATCTATCGCTTTTATATCTACACCGATTAGTTTTACATTATATTTTTCCCAGATCCCCATTTCATCCACATCCTTACAAAGATTCAGTGCCGTTTGTCCACCCATAGTTGGCAATACCGCATCTATCTGATTTTCTTCCAGAATCTGCTCTATACTTTCTACCGTTAATGGAAGTAAATATACACGGTCGGCCATCATAGGATCAGTCATGATCGTGGCGGGATTACTGTTTATCAAAATAACCTTAACCCCTTCTTCGCGGATACTTCTTGCTGCCTGTGTACCGCTATAATCAAATTCGCAGGCTTGTCCTATTATAATGGGACCGCTGCCTATAATTAAAACCGATTGAATGGAATTGTTTTTTGGCATAATGAAAGTGCCTGAAAGTATGGCGAGCAAAAGTAATTGGAAAAGGGAATGGATGCAAATTAAATTTTACAAGTTGTTTAAAAGGTTTGGGAGGTTCAAAAGGTTCAAGAAGTTAATTGTTATTCAGAACAACATTTTGAACTATTTGAACTTATTGAACCTTTGAAACCTATTCAGTATCTAGTATCTAATATCCAGCACTTCCAGCCTATCCATCTCATCCCACCTATCCTAAAAAAAACTACCTTTGAAAAAATGTAATCCCTTTTGAAAAAAAATTTACTTTTCGTTACGGCGTTGTTGTTTTGTTCATTCTCACAGGCACAACTTTTTCCCGAAAAAAAATATCCACAAAATTATTTCCAATGGCCTGTAGGTACCGAACCCGGCATTGTGGCCAACTTCGGTGAATTACGGCCCAATCATTATCACATGGGACTGGATTGCCGAACAGAATCCAGAGTCAACTTGCCGGTGCTGGCAGCCGCCGATGGATATGTTTCTAAAATAAATATCGACCCCACAGGATTCGGAAGAGCGTTGTATATAAGTCATCCCAATGGCATGACCACACTCTATGCACATCTCAATGATTTCAGTCCGGAAATAGAAAATTATATTGAAGAACAACAATACAAATTGCAACAATGGAAGGTTCAGATTGATGTGCCGGCCAATTTATTGAAAGTTACAAAAGGCGAACTTATCGCCCGAAGCGGAAATACAGGTGGCTCTCAAGGTCCACACTTACATTTTGAAGTAAGAGACACCAAATCCGATAAGGTGCTAAACCCTTTATTGATGGGCTTTCCCATAGAAGACAATATCCCACCGGTAATATTAAAACTTGCGATTTACGATCGACGTTATAGTACCTATGAACAAATGCCAAAGATTTATTTTCTGAAAAAAGTCAATGGCGTGTATCAGCCTTTGGGCGGAAAAATTAAAGTCAATACCAACAAAGTAAGCTTTGCCATAAGTGCTTTTGATAAATATACCGGCTCAACCAATCAAAATGGTATTTACAGGGCTGTTATATATGATAATGACGAATCTATTTCCGGTTTCGAAATGGACAATATCAGTTATGATGAAACGCGTTACCTCAATGCACATATTGATTTTAAAACCAGAAATAACGGCGGCCCTTTTCTTCAATATTTATCGCCACTTCCGGGTTATAAAGACGGCATTTATAAAACAGCAAAAGGCGAAAACGGAATCATTACGCTTTCTGATGAAAATGCTCATAGTATAAAAATCGAAGTTATCGATGCTCATAATAACTCATCAATATTAAAATTTGATTTGGTAAAAGATGTTGTTTCTGAAAAGAAAAATATACCGGGATTGATTTTCGAACCTAATACAATAAATGTGTTCGAAAATGATAAGGTCTCATTTTACATGAAAGACAGTGCCATCTATGATTATTTTCATTTTAAATTCCGAGAAGCACCCAATGCGATGGGAACTGCCTATTACCTGCAGGATGATGAAGTACCTGTGCAACAATATTTCCCAATAAAAATAAAAGGCAATTTCAATATTGAGGATACCGGAAAGATAGAAATGAAAATGATTAGTCATGGCAGAACCAAATTCAAGAAAGCGGTTTATAAAAATGGTTGGTATGAATCTTCATTCAGAGATTTTGGTGTATTTCAATTGATACTAGACAAAACACCGCCTGTTGTGGCTCCGCTCTGGGGATTCAGAGATGGAGCGGATGTTTCAAAAATAAATAAAATCGCTTTTTCGGCCATCGACAATACCCAGGAAATTGTTGATTTTACAGGATTGCTGGATGGGCAATGGCTGTTGTTCAGTAACGATAAAGGCAAAACTTTTATCTACAATTTTGATAAATATTGCACTCCCGGTGAACATAGTTTAGAGTTGATTGTTAAGGACGTGGTGGGGAATACGACGAAGAAGATGTATCGATTTAGGAGGTAAACGCGTCATCAATCCCGCGAAGGAAGCCCCCTCGGTCCCCCGAAGGGGGAAGTTAGAGAGGAAAGATAATTTGAATCTTCGTGAGCCTTTGTGACTTGGTGGTAAAAAAATGTTTCTAAGCAATGTCTCCTGAAAGGGACGTTGCGTTAAAAGATGATTTGTTCAAATGGTTTAATAAGTTCAAATTGTTCAATAGGTTAACAAATGTCTTTAGAAAAGGAAATTGATTTTTAAATATTACAAAATAAAAATTAAGCTTACGAAATTCAAACAAAACAATTCGTGAATTCGTGGCTAAACAATAAAACACAATCAAATTCCCCCTTTGGGGGATTAAAGGGGCCCAAAATTATGTCAACATTAAAACAAGGCAGCAAAGCGCCTGCATTCAAAGGAAAAGACCAGAACGGCAAACTCGTTTCACTGGCAGATTTTAAAGGAAAAAAAGTAGTGCTGTATTTCTATCCTCAAGACGACACGCCTACCTGCACCACGCAAGCCTGCAATCTCAGAGACAATTACGGCTTGTTGAAAAACAAAGGCTATGAAGTAATCGGTGTGAGTCCGGATGAAGTAGCGAAACACAAAAAATTTGAAAACAAACACGACCTTCCATTTACTTTAATCGCCGATCCAGAATTAAAGGTTATTGAAAAGTATGGGGTTTGGGGTGAGAAGAGTATGTATGGTAAGAAATATATGGGCTTGATTAGAACCACTTTTGTGATTGATGAAAAAGGTGTGATTGAGCGCATTATTGATAAACCTAAGGCTAAGGTGCATACGGAAGAGATAATAAATGCAAAATGAGTATTGGTTTGAGAGGTTTAATTTCTTCAAATAGTTCAAAAGGTTTAAGAAGTTTTTCAAAGTAGAAATAATTTCTTAAACCTTTTTAGCCTTTGAAATCTATTGAATAGAAAACTAAATTTTCACTGCTCTAATCACCTTCCTTCTAACATCCGATTTCACTTCGATAAAGTATACGCCGGGTTGCAGATTTGCCCCCCACTGTATTGTTTTATCGGAAGTGATATTTTTTTTCAGCAATCTGCCTTCCACATCTCTTATTGCTATTTCATAATTTTTTAATCCCTTATCAATTATTTTAAGATTAAAGTCATTCTGGCTTGGATTAGGATAAACGTTTACATCAAAGTCAGAATCATTCTTATTTTCAATTCTGGTATATAATGCAGGGGTATTGCCTGTAGCACATAAGCTATGTGTGAGCGCTTGCGCTTTTGCAGTTCCCAAAGCGCCGCAAATCGTTTGACCTTTTACAGACAATGTTCCACCTCTGTATCCAGTGTTGAACTGTAAGCTAATTACAGAACTATCTGAATTGGCACTAACTATTGTTGTATATGCAGGCTTCGTCCATCTGAAAACAACTGCTGCTCTTTGGGTTGCTGATGGTGGTGGTACCATTGCAGAATAAGTAATCGCATTGCCAATACAAGCATTGTAATTTCCGATTCCTGAAACTATTGCCGTTGGAGTTGGTGGCAAATACTGAAGCACCAGGGTTTTACTACTGCCGTATACACCACAAGCACTTTGACCTTTGGCAACAATACTACCTCCTGTAAATCCGGCGTTAAATCGAAGTGTTATTACTGAGCTGTCTGTATTCGCTGATGTTATGGATGTATTGTTTGGCTTACTCCAACGATATACAGCCGCTGAAGTTTGTGCTGTAGTTGGTACTAATGATGACGCAGAGTAATTAACCACATCTCCAATACATGGGGTGGTGTTTCCAGTACCTGAAACGATTGAACTTACAGCAGCAGGAACTGCCAATGCATTCAATACAATCGATCTTGAGGCACTAACCGAGCAAGCTGTTATTGACTTAACTATTAATGTGTCTTTGGTAAAGCCGGATTGAAAGTTTACGGAGATTGCCGTATCGTTTATACTTGACGTATTTGTATGGCTGATAGTTGCAAAACTGCCATTAGATAAACTCCAGATATATGAAGTAGCATAAGCAACCTTTCTGACCTTGTAAGTTTCTGATGTACGGCCACACACACTTGTTACCGCAGCAGCAACGGGACTGAATGATTGATACATTGCTCCTGGTATGGATGCTATTCTTTTGTAAACAGCAATAGTTCTAGTACCTGTACTAACGCCACAAGCATTCACAGATTTTACGGATATCACACCAGATACAAAAGAATTGCTGAAAGTTACATTTACAGCGGTATCGCCCTGACCTGAAACCAACGTTACTCCCAATGGCAATGTCCATAAATAAGAATTGGCGTTGGCTATTTTCCTTGTGGTGTAATTGACAACACTGCTAGTGATATTATTTCCAAGTAGCGGACAAATATCTGAGGGACCATTTATTGTAAATGGAGTTGAAGGCAATGTAGTATTGATATTTACTTTCACACTATCTCTGCATGTAAGCACTCCATCAGTTGCTGTTACATAATAAGTTGTAGTTAACGATGGCGTTACTATAGTAGAGTTACCTGTTGTATTGTTTGACCAGAAAATACTATTGGAGGAATTGGCTGTAAGTGTTAATGAAGTTCCGCTGCAGATTAAAGTATCATTTTGCGTGATATCAATATTCAACATACGGATATAAACGCTGTCTTTAAATACACATCCCAATTTTGTAACCTCACATGAGTACCACCCTGATGAATTAATTGTAATTACAGATTCATAAGTGTTGTTACTCCACATATACCAATCGAAATTATCCGGTACATGTAAAACAACTGAGTTCCCGCAAACTGATAAACTGTCTTGAAGAAAATCTGAATTGATGTCGTCGCAATGGTTATGATAACGAACCGAGACATCCCCCTTTTTAGGTTGGTTATATAAAACAATCCAATCTTCTGGTACGTAATCAAAGGCATTAACTACAGTATCAGCATGCATAATTGTGTAAACAATATTTGGATTAGGCTGATTGTAGTACTGATCATACGTATAACTAAGATTTAAACCACCACTTGCAAATATTGTATCGCTAACTGAAATAAAATCTTGACTAATGCAATGAACAGTATCGGCAATTTCAATATCATAAGTAGAAAATCCTCTAAGATTTCCAATTACATTTATACATCCGAATGATTCGTAATTTGAATAGTAACTAAAATTATCATTATTAGAGGGGGATATTGTGCCACTCCCTCCATTAGAAACAATTGTTCCTGAACCATGATAAACACCATAATTATTATAATTAAAATCGGAAAAGCCTGAAACTTGAACTATTGAATAATTATTAAATACAGAATTGACTCCGAAGTTTCCAATTGAAAATCCTCCAGGGATTAAACCATAATTATTTATAGTAGCAAAATTTCCCCAGCTACAACTTTCATTCTCGCTTGTTGGGTAATTACAATAGTTATTTATTACCCCATAGTTAAGAGAATTGTTTGTTTTAAATAACCCCTTTAAATTCATGGTTCCATAATTTTTAGACTGAAAATAGAGACTATTAGAGGTCATTTCTACGCATGAAGCATTTACATCTATTGTTCCTGTATTCTTATTAATAAGATCAAAAATTAACCATGCACACGATAAGGAGTTAGAGGAATTTATATTCAAAATTCCTCTATTGACTAAACTTTCACAATAAAAGAAATCTTGGTTTATATTCATTACTCCCGTTACTCCATTTTCGATATCACAATCAAAGTAATTATTAGTGAGTTCCCATATGTCATTGTTGATCAACTTGTAATTACTAGAACCTCCATTACTAATTTGCGAGGCTATGTTTATAGACTCCAAATGCTTATTATTAATTATTACTCCATTTTGAAAGAGTTTTAAATTACTAGCTCCAAATTTCATTGTTCCATAATTGATAATAGAATCATTAGCATAGATTGAATTGTTGTCTTTATCATCATAATAACTACCATAATTTATAAGTTTGGAGATTTTTAAGTTACAGTTCTGTTGGACTGGATTTACTATTCTTTGAAAATGAGTATTTGAGTCTATGATTAAAACAGATCCTGAATCAAATGCCAGGCTCAAATCAAAAAAAACAGCAAAATAAGGAGCTCTTGCAGACCTTGACTTTACCAATACAGTGTCTCCTGAGAAAATATGATTTCCCGGATAAACATCCCAATTTGTTGTGTCTGACCAAAAAAACTCTCCATAATTAGAAGTACCATCTCCAAGTAAAATAAATTTATGCTGAGCCGCAGAAAATAATGGTAAGAATAGAAATAAAAAAATTAGTTTTCTCATTTTATATTTTTGAAAAGTGTTTTATTTATAAAATTCAAAAAAAATCTTGAATTCTTGGTTAAGTAATTCAAATATAACAATTCGTGAATTCGTGGCAGAGAAAATGTAAAATGTAAAATATCCAATGTAAAATGTAAAAGTGGGATTTGGAATATGAAATAGTCAATCGTAATGTATGACATTTCAAAGGAAAAATTCAAAAAATTAAATCGTGAATTCGTGGCAACCCCAGCAAAACACAATCGAAGTCCCCCTTGGGGGATTTAGGGGGCCACAACCCACTCCACTTCTCCAAAATTGAAATGTCTTTCAACAATATCCGAAGTAATTAATTGGCCATCAGGATTTACGCGAATCACTGTAGTTTCAAGAATTTCATCTTTATGTTTCAGTGTTACTTTTTTACCGGCGGCAAACAAGGCCTCATTATATAACTTCATTATTTCTTTTTCATCCACATCCGCTAGCCCATCAAAACGAGCAACAATATTTTGTTGAAGTTGACGAGCTAAATGCTCTGAATCATATTTTAACCCTGTAATATGCTTTATGGAAATAGGATTTCTGGTGGCTTCCGGAAAACCGGTTTGATTTACGTTGATTCCAATTCCAATTCCTGCCCAATTCCAGGATTTACCTCTAAAAATATTCTCAATTAGAAGTCCGCCTGCCTTTCTGTCACGAATATAAAGGTCATTTGGCCATTTGATGTTAACTCTTTCTGAAGTTATCTGCTCTAAAAACTGCTGACAAACCAAAGAAACAGCTGCGTTGAACAAAAAAGGAACCCCTTCAAATAACGTTGGAGACTCAATAACAATAGTGAAAAGAATGTTTTCGCCGGGCTGGCTATGCCAATGTTTATTCCGTTGTCCCTTTCCGGCGGTTTGACTTATTGCAAAATAAGCTTCGCCGTGTTTCGCCAATCCTGCATGAATTTGGGCCATGGCATAGTTGTTGGTACTATCAACAATATTAAGCAAATTAAAAACTAAGTTTGAATCCATAACCTTTGAATGGCAAAGAAATAGTACTTTTGAGATAATCTGCAAGCTAAATATTTTTAGCGTAGCAAACATGGCAAACCCCATGTAAACCGAAAAATAAAATGTATCAGTTTTGAGTAATTTGAACGTATTAAGCAGCAGGAAAAAAAGCCTGACTAAATTAACCAGAAGCAGCAAACTCTTTAAAGTTATCATCAGTGCCATTCAGGAAAAAAAAGGCGAGAATATTGTAAGTCTTGATTTAAAAAAAATCCCTGAAGCCGTATCCGATTTTTTTATCATTTGCCAGGGAAACAACAATAATCAGCTTAGAGCTATTGCCGATAATATTGAGGATCAGGTAAACAAACAATGTGGTGAACTTCCCTATAAACACGAAGGCAAACAGGCCGAACAATGGATCCTGATTGATTATGTAAATGTAGTGGTACATATTATGCTTCCCGAACCCAGAAAATTCTATCAGCTTGAAGAATTATGGAGCGATGGCTCTTCTTTAGAGCATGTCGATTAATCTACACCTTATTATAAATTATTAACGGTAACAAACAATATGAGTCAATCAAATAATAAAAATGCGCCGCAAGGCAATGTTCCTCCTGTAGGCGAAGATCCAGAAAAGAAAAAATCCAGATTTAATATCTATTGGATTTATGGTATCGTTTTACTTTTCTTAATTTCTTATAACGTTTTCAGAGGGGTCAACAGCACCGGAATCGAAACCGATCAGCAAAAATTTTATGAAATGCTGAAACAAGGTGATGTGGATGAAATAAAAACAATTCGCAACAAGAAGCTGGTACGAGTATTTTTATTTGCAGATAGCCTTAAAAACAAACCGGCTCTTTACAATCAGCTATTGGCTGATAAATTGGATCCTAGAAAATATGAGGCCGCAAAAAAAATTCCTGCTCCAAATCCACAGTTGTTTTTCAGCATTATTGATGATAAAACATTCTCAAATCAGATCGGAAAGTTCTATGAGCAAAACCCAACTGTAAAACAAGTTTCCGATAAGCCCGATGATGAAGGAGAAGTATTTACCCAACTCATCAGTACTTTACTTCCGATATTATTGATTGGATTTATTTTTGTAATGATGATGCGTAAAGTTGGCGGACCAGGTGGTGGCGGCGGACCAGGCGGCATCTTCAACATTGGCAAATCAAAAGCTACTTTGTTTGAAAAAGGCACTAAAGTAAATATCAACTTCGGAGATGTAGCCGGATTGGATGAAGCCAAAGTGGAAGTAATGGAAATTGTTGACTTTTTAAAAAATCCAAAAAAATATACCGCACTGGGCGGAAAGATTCCTAAAGGCGCGCTGTTGGTAGGTCCTCCCGGTACCGGTAAAACGCTTTTAGCCAAAGCCGTGGCCGGAGAAGCTCAAGTGCCTTTCTTCAGTTTGAGCGGAAGTGATTTCGTAGAGATGTTTGTAGGCGTTGGAGCCAGTCGTGTAAGAGATTTATTTAAACAAGCCCGTGAGAAAGCACCTTGCATTATTTTCATAGATGAGATTG
>CALQSB010000008.1 GCA_943333125.1 Chitinophaga pinensis | reverse complement strand
TGGGGCTGGAGAAGGTCCCAAGGGTTCGGCTGTTCGCCGATTAAAGTGGCACGTGAACTGGGTTCAGAACGTCGCAAGACAGTTCGGTCCCTATCTGTGATGGGCGCTAGTAAATTGAGAGGACATGACTTTAGTACGAGAGGACCGAGTCGTATGTACCGCTGGTGTATCTGTTGTGCCGCCAGGTGCAATGCAGAGTAGCTACGTACAGCCAGGATAAACGCTGAAAGCATCTAAGCGTGAAACCTTCCTCAAGATGAGTTTACTTTTAAGGGTCGTCAAAGACTATGACGTTGATAGGCTATAGGTATAAAGGTGGTAACATCAAAGCCGAGTAGTACTAATTGCCCGTAAGCTTTATTTTTTTTTATTTTCAACTTCGGTTGTTAATACTTTTACCGTTTTATAACTTATTCCAATATGTTAATCTTATTATGGTATGTTCAATAGGTTCCATAAGTTCATTAAGTTCAATAGGTTTTAACCTTTTAAACATTTTGAATCTGTTCAACCTTTTAAACACTCCAAACGTCTTATGGTGGTTTTGCCGAGGGTGTTCACCTCTTCCCATACCGAACAGAGAAGTTAAGCCCCTCATGGCCGATGGTACTGCACAAAAATGCGGGAGAGTAGGTAGCTGCCATATTTATTAAAAGCCTTTCAGGAAACTGAGAGGCTTTTTTCGTTTTATCCAGTATGAAGTAACCAGCATCCAGTATCCAGTATCAAAGAAGTCACTCTTTTAAAATATAACCCAAGGTTTCAACCGTGGGCTATATTGATTGGTGAAAACACCAACAATTCCTTTCAAGAAACATTCATATTCTCATGAAGGAAAACATCGCAGCAGCGTATAAAAAAAGCAAAATCCTTCTTCAAATTTAGTGACTTGTGGCCAATGAAAAATAAGTAAGTGATTGGATAAAATGGGTACTAGATACACCACATACCTCCAAAGCAATTTAAACCATTTAACTTGCGACATGACTTAAATCATAAATACTAATCCCCAAACCTATACCCCCTCAAAAAATCTTCCACCTTCATTCTTTTCTTTCCTTCGAGTTGAAGATCTGTAATGCTGATGTATCCATCGTTGCAGGCGAATTTCAAAAAATGTTTACCTTCTGTTTCATAAGCTCCTGTTGCTGAAGTTGGAGTTTTGTTCTCAATTTCAGCAGCAAATATTTTCAATTTTTTTCCATCCAAATTTGTAAATGCAGCAGGGTAAGGAGATAAGCCTCTGATTAGATTATTGATATCAGCAGCATTATTGTTCCAGTTGATAGAACATGTTTCTGTAAATATTTTTGGAGCGTGCCTGATATTAAAATTGTCCTGAGGTTTTTCTTGTATGGTTCCTTCAGCCAGACCGATTACAGTTTTTAATAAAACTTTGGCGCCTACTTCTTTCATCTTGTCATGAAGCGTACCTGCTGTTTCGTTTGTTTCGATAGTTATTTTTTCATTCAATAAAATATCACCGGTATCAATTTCATGTTTGAGTTTGAAAGTAGTAACGCCCGTGTAGGCTTCACCGTTGATGATCGCCCAGTTGATAGGAGCGGCACCTCTGTATTGTGGCAGTAAAGAGCCATGAAGATTCAAAGTGCCCATGGGCGGCATGTTCCAGACAATTTCGGGAAGCATACGGAAGGCAACTACTATTTGCAAATCAGCCTGCAATGATTTTAATTGTTCAATAAAATCAGGATTTTTTAATTTCTCGGGTTGCAATATGGACAATCCTTTTTCAACAGCATATTTCTTTACCGCACTTTGCTGCAATTCCATGCCACGTCCTGCAGGTTTATCAGGTGCTGTAACCACACCAACGATGTGGCATCCTTCATCAACTAGTTTTGATAAGGATGCCACTGCGAATTCAGGCGTTCCCATGAAAACAATTCTTATGTCTTTATAGTTCATTTTATTTTTACTGTTTGAAATCTTTGTACAATAAATATTTTTTTCTGATGATTTTGAACTCCACCAATGCGGGTTCCCAGCTTTTTCGGATTTCAGTTTCGGATTTTTCGTCTTTAATTTGTTGCATCAAAATATTATTCCCCGCCAATTTATTAAAGAAGTTATTTTTTAAAAAGAAGCTGTCTTTACCCGGAAATAATTTATAAGCTTTCAGTAGATATTTGATTTGAATTTTATTGTCTATTGATTTCAACACATCTTCTTTGCTTCCCGACAAATTCCATCCATAACAAATCTGATTGAAACATTTGCTGCTTTTGGCGCCATCATTGGGTTTTGGAGTAAATGAAAATAAATTGGATGGCAATGTAGGATGACCAAATATTTGAAAGGGTTTGTCTGTGCCTCTTCCTTCGCTCATTACCGTTCCTTCAAAGAAACATGTGGATGGATAAAGATAAATCGATTGTATTTCTTTAAGATTAGGAGAAGGATTGACTGGCAATACATATTTCGAATCGTGAGTATAATTCTTGCAGGGGATGATGATGGCACAGAAGCGAAGTTTTTTATTGTTAGTTTTTGTAGTTGGTACATTAAAATAAGTGTCAACATTTTTTACCGGTGGAATGGCTTCATCCCAGTCCTTGGACAATTCATCCAGTTTCTTGTTGGCATTGTCGCTCAACCATCTTTCTCCAATCAACATTAATGCATATTCTGCTATTGTTAACCCATACACGATGGGAACAGGTTGCATACCTACAAAGCTTTTAAATGCAGTATCTAGCACCGGACCATCCACATAAAATCCATTTGGATTGGGGCGGTCGAGGATAATCAATTCTTTTTCATTTTCAATCGCCGCTTCCAAATAATATTGCAGGGAGGAGATGAAAGTGTAATACCTCACACCTACATCCTGGATATCAAACAACATCACATCCACATTTTTCAAATCTTCTGCTGTTGGTTTTTTGTGGTCGCCATACAAACTGATGACAGGGATTCCGGTTTTGGCATCCACATCATTATTTACATGTTCACCGGCATCAGCTTTTCCTCTGAAACCATGCTCTGGACCGAAAATCGTGACAATATTAATTTTTGATGACAGTAATGTGTCAAGCAGATGGGTTTTCCCTATTACCGAAGTGGGATTGGCGAATATGGCCACACGTTTCCCTTTTAAAAAAGGCAAATATTCGCTGGTTCTTTCAGCTCCGGTTATAATTTGCTGATTATTGTCTGTAGTGTTTTTTGTCTGGGCACAGGAACTCTGAATTCCCCAACATATAAGCAAAAACAGCATATAGGTTAATTTCTTCATCAGTCAAAGTTGAGTAAAGTTTTTTA
This sequence comes from Chitinophaga pinensis, assembly GCA_943333125.1. Classification (GTDB taxonomy): domain Bacteria; phylum Bacteroidota; class Bacteroidia; order Chitinophagales; family Chitinophagaceae; genus Ferruginibacter; species Ferruginibacter pinensis_D. The sequence continues at coordinate 81,390 of CALQSB010000008.1, read as the reverse complement.
ATTCGGCAGAATAGATTTTTATTTTTAATATTGCCCTCCGAATCAGTACATTTCGCTTTGCATTCGCTTCAACTTTTGTTAAAGTAGGATTGTGCAACAAAATCTGAAAATGGTTTTTTCGGAATTTTTTAAAACAATAAAAAAAACACAATGCAACAAGTTAAAGCAGGCGATGTAGTGAAAGTTCATTACACAGGTAAATTAACATCAGGCGAACAATTTGATTCTTCAGCAGGAAGAGAGCCACTCGAATTTACAGTTGGTGCCGGACAAATGATTAAAGGTTTTGATGCCGCCATGCCCGGTATGTCAATAGGAGAAAAGAAAACAATCAACATCGCTCCCGAAGATGCTTATGGTCCAAGAAGCGAAGAAGCGATTATTCCTTTTCCAAAAGAAAATGTTCCTGCAGATATGAAACTAGAACCAGGAATGACGTTGACGCTTACCGATCAGATGGGTCAACCTATACCGGTAGTGGTTGTTGATGTAAAAGAAGATATAATAATTCTTGATGCCAATCATTTCCTCGCCGGACAAGAACTGGTATTTGATATTGAATTGGTGGAAATTGCGTAAAATGTTTCAGCGGTTCAAAATGTTCAATTTGTTCAAAAGGTTCATTCATATAGAAACAACAATTAAACCCTGCCTACCGGCAGGCAGGCAGCGCAGCGATTTAAACCATTAAACCAAAGAAGTGATTTAAACCTATAAACCAGTATTATGGTACTAATCAATAAATCCGAACTTACAGAAAGGTTCATGCGTTACGTGCAAATCGACACTCAGAGTGATCCTAACAGTGAAGCGCAGCCTACAACTGAAAAGCAGAAAGATTTAAGCATAATCTTGCAACAGGAATTATTACAGATGGGTTTACAAGATGCGGTCTTGGATGAATATGGCTATGTTTATGCGACAGTGCCTTCCAATACAGATAAGCAAAATGTTCCTGCAGTTTGCTTTTGTTCTCATGTAGATACAGCACCGGATTGCAGTGGCACAAATGTAAAGCCCATACTTCACAGCAATTATGATGGCAATGATATTGTGCTTCCAGATGATAATACACAAGTTTTAAAAATGTCAGACGCTCATTATCTGAAAAAGCATATCGGCAGTGAAATTATTACAGCAAGTGGATTAACCTTATTAGGAGCTGATGACAAAAGTGGCGTTGCCGTTATTATGCAGGCTGCAAAAACTTTAATTGAAAATCCTTCAATTAAACATGGCGATGTAAAAATTGTATTCACACCTGATGAAGAAGTGGGAAAAGGAACGGCAAAGATTGACATGGAAAAAGTTGGCGCAAAATTCGGTTATACATTAGATGGTGGTGAAGCAGGTTCTCTGGAAGATGAAACATTCAGTGCTGATGCAGCAGTTATTACAGTATTTGGAATTTCGGCACATCCGGGTTATGCTAAAGGAAGTTTGGTGAATGCGACGAAGGTTGTTGGTGCCATATTAGACACTTTGCCTAAAAATGAATGGAGCCCTGAAACCACCGAGAAACGTGAAGGCTTTGTGCATCCTGTTTCTATGGGCGGTATCGCAGAAAAATCACACATCAATTTTATTGTAAGAGATTTTACTGTTGAAGGATTGAAGGCACATCATGAAAGATTGCAAAAATTAGCAAAAGAAGTAGTTGCCAATTTCCCCGGTGCTACACTGGAATACAAAATCCAGGAGCAATATCGCAACATGAAGGAAGTTTTGGATCAGGTTCCTCATGTGGCCGAATACGCTAAAGAAGCCATTAGCCGTGCAGGATTAACTTTAAAAATCGAAAGTATTCGTGGCGGTACAGATGGAAGCCGCTTGAGTTATATGGGATTGCCTTCTCCAAATATTTTTACAGGAATGCAGGGGATACACAGCAAACTCGAATGGATTGGGGTGAATGATATGGTAAAAGCATCAGAGACGATTGTGCATTTGTGTCAGGTTTGGGAAGAAAGAAGCCAATAATGTAAAATATTGAATGTAAAATAGCTAGTCCCGACACCTCGTGGTAATTAGGATAGGCAGGATAATCTGGATACTTGATGCTGGATACGTCACAAACCGGCGCAGCGAATTAAACGAAGAAAAAACGCCAAACCCCAAACATCAAACAAATCTCTCATTGTGTGAATTAGGCGGCTGCCAAACCCTAAAACTGTACTATCTTTAAACTCTAAATAAAAAAAATAATGAATAATTTAATACAATTTTGGTGGTTGATTCCAATTGCAATTATTTTCTTTGGAGGTTTGTTTACTGTAAATCAGGGAACCATAGCGGTGATTACCAGATTTGGTAAGTATGTTGGAATACAAAGGCCAGGTTTAAGATTTAAAATTCCTGTAATTGATCAAATATATAAGCGGGTGAGTATTCAGAACAGATCTGTTGAACTTGAATTTCAGGCCGTTACTGTAGACCAGGCCAATGTTTATTTTAAATCAATGTTGTTGTATTCTGTGCAAAATGAAAATGCGGATACTATCCAAAATGTTGCTTTTAAATTTATCAGTGATAAAGACCTCATGCAGGCGTTGGTAAGAACTATTGAAGGAAATATCAGGGCTTTTGTAGCTACAAGAAAACAATCTGAAATTTTATTATTACGCAGAGATATTGTGGAGTTTGTGAAAGAACATGTGGATGCGTCATTAGAAGAATGGGGGTATCATTTAAAAGATTTGCAAATCAATGATATCACTTTTGATCAGGCCATTATTGAAAGCATGAGTAAAGTGGTAGCGAGTAATAATTTAAAAGCAGCGGCTGAAAATGAAGGGCAGGCCTTATTAATCACTAAAACAAAAGCTGCCGAAGCAGAAGGAAATGCAATTAAAATCGCTGCAGAAGCTGAAAGACAAGCCGCGCAATTGCGTGGACAAGGTGTGGCGCTATTCAGAGAAGAAGTGGCCAAAGGTATGGGGCAGGCCGCAGAGCAAATGAAACAAGCCAATCTGGATACCAATGTAATTTTATTCAGTATGTGGACTGAAGCCATTAAGAATTTTGCAGAGTATGGCAAAGGAAATGTGATATTTCTGGATGGCAGCAGTGAAGGCATGGAAAAAACGATGCGTCAGATTATGGCTATGCAACAAATGGGTGGAAAATAATCGAGGGTATTTTATTACAATTAACAAACTATTTGCTGTTAACTTCAATTAGTTTTATTTTATTGCATCTTGTTATTCTATATCTAAAATTTCAGAAACTATGTTTGATATTTTTTTGCAAGTGGATTCAACAGCAGTTGCTGGTGTAAGTGGAGCTAAAGTAGAAAGTGTATGGACATTGTTGAGTAAGGGAGGCCCTATTATGATCCCACTGGGTATTCTTTTTGCTTTGGTTGTTTATTTTTTCATTGAAAGATGGCTGGTTATCCGCAAAGCAAGTGTTGCTGATGATAATTTCATGAATATTATCAGAGATCACATTACTAACGGTAATGTAACCGCTGCAAGAAGTCTGGCAAAAAATACCAATAATCCTATAGCAAGAATGATTGATAAAGGGCTTCAAAGAATCGGCAAGCCAATCGATGCTATCGAAAAAAGTATGGATAATGTAGGCAAGCTTGAAATGTATAAGATGGAAAAAAATCTGACTACCATTTCCGTTATTGCCCGAATAGCCCCACTTTTTGGTTTTGTAGGAACCATCATTGGGCTGGTTATTTTATTAAAAGAATTTGCTACGATTAGTAATCCATCTATAAGCCAGATTGCTGATGCGATGTATATTAAACTGATTACTTCCGCAACGGGATTGATTATCGGTATGCTGGCCTTTTTGGGATACAGTTATCTTGATACTCAAATCAACAGACTTGCAAACAGAATGGAATCAGCCAGCAGTGAATTCATTGATATACTTCAGGAGCCTACAAAAAGCTAATAATTTCAACGATTAAAATATTATGGGATTAAGAAAAACAAAATTAAGAGATGTACACTCGGAGGTTGATACTGGTCCGCTGAACGACATTCTTTTTATATTGCTGATGTTTTTTCTTATGATTTCCACTTTGGCCAATCCGAATGTTATTAAATTGAGCGTTCCGAAATCCAAAAGCGATACCAAACAAAAACAGAGTGTTGTGGTAAGTGTTGATAAAGACAAAAATCTTTATATCGGCGCCAAAAAAATAAATCCGGATTCATTAGAGTCTGCATTAAGAAATTACATTATAGAAGGAGACAGCATTAAGCCTGCCGTGGTAATAAATGCGGATTCTGTTGCGCACTGGGGAGAGATTGTTAAAGTAATGAAAGTAGCCAGGAAACTTGGCGCCACCACTTCGGCTACAGTCACCGGTAGTGAGTAGCCATTACCATTCTTTCTTTTTCAAAAATATCTTTTTTTATTTCTGCTTTTAATTGATGAGCTTCTAACAAAGCACATACTTCTTTAGCCAAATTCTCATGCACTTCCAGAAATAATTTTCCATTTTTATCAAGACGATGTTTACAAAAATCTGCTATGGATTCGTAAAACAACAAAGGGTTTGAGTCAGGAACAAACAAAGCCAGATGCGGTTCGAATGCAGTAACATTTTTGTCGAGCTTAATTATTTCTGATTCTGGAATATAGGGAGGATTGCTGATAATGATATCGTATTTACCAAGCCTGTTTCTTTCTTCAATATTTAAAAAATCAGTTTGTAAAAAAACGATATCAGCCTGATTTATTTTTGCATTTTCTATGGCAACAGCCAATGCTTTTGAATCTATGTCAATTGCTGTAATATCAGCCTCAGGAATATTCACTTTGATAGAAACAGGAATACAGCCACTGCCTGTACCGATGTCGATAATTTTCTTTTGATTTGTTGATTTGCAAAAATGAATAACTTCCTGCACCAACTCTTCTGTTTCGGGCCTTGGAATGAGTACGTTTTCATTTACAATGAATTTCAAATTAAAAAACCAGGCTTCTCCTAAAATATACTGAACTGGTTTGTGTTGAATTAAATCAGTAAGACTATTCTTTATTTTTTCAATTTTATCTTCAGAAATAAAAATCTCCGGATCTTTTATAATATCGCTTCTGCTGATTTCTGCAAATGATTCAAAAATCATACTGGTAATATTTGAAGCTTCATGGGCATCATAAATACCTTTCAGTTGCTGAATAAAAAATCTGTAAAATTCGCCTGACGTCATTGTCGCAAACTTAGTTTATTTTTTAGGTGATTTCTTTTATTATCTCATGGAAAATTGAATTAAGATTTAAACCCAGGATTTCAAAGTAATGTTACTGGATTATTGAAAATTTGATAATGGATAACCCAATGCTTATTTTTACAGCATTGAATACGCACGAAACATACATGCAAAGGTGTCTGGACCTTGCAAAAAAAGGCTTTGGCAATGTGGCACCCAACCCTATGGTTGGATCCGTCCTAGTATATCAGGGTGAAATTATAGGAGAAGGATTTCATGAGCAGTATGGAATGCCTCATGCAGAAGTCAATTGTATTAATAGCGTAACTCCCGAAAACAGACATTTGATTAATAAAAGCACATTGTATGTTTCACTGGAACCTTGTAATCATTTCGGAAAAACACCTCCCTGTACGGATTTAATCAGTACAAATAAAATTCCGGAAGTTGTTATTGCCTGCAAAGATTCTTTTGAAAAAGTTAATGGCGCCGGAATAAAAAAATTATCAGAAAACGGAATAAAAATCATCACTGGTATTTTGCAAAATCAAGCAGTTGAATTGAATAAAAGATTTTTCATTTTTCATCAGCAGAAAAGACCCTATATTATTTTGAAATGGGCACAATCATCAGATGGTTTTATTGCGATGGCAGATGGGCAACCTCTTAAAATAAGTAATGATCTTACTAACAAACTTGTACACCGCTGGCGAAGTGAAGAATCAGCAATTATTGTAGGAACAAGAACTGTTGTAAATGACAATCCTGCGCTGACAAACAGATTATGGTCTGGTAATAATCCGGTAAGAATTATTATTGATAAGAAACTTAAAATTGATGCTTCGTATCATATTTTAGACAACAGTACACCGACTATTATTTTTAATGAGATTAAAAATGTTCAGGAAGGAAGGAATGAATACATTATGCTGGAAAATGAAACTCCATTTCACCACCAATTATTTAAAGTGCTCTGTCAGAAAGGGCTGCAATCGTTAATCGTAGAAGGAGGGACGGTGCTTTTAGAATCTTTCCTTAGTGCGAATTTATGGGATGAATTGAGGGTAATCACCAATACAAAATTGAAACTTAATCAGGGAATAAAGGCTCCCGAAATTGGAAGACTTAACTTCACCAGAAAAGAGGCGATCAGAAATGATGAAATTAATTATTACACCAGGTAAACATAAATGGCAATGGACTATTATTTTACAGTAGAGAAAACGGCCATTGCTGAGTTTAAAGACCGGGGCAGTAAATTTCTGGCCTTTATTTTTCCGACAGAAAATAAGGATGACTTTAAAAAAGAGTTACAGCATTTGAAAAAAGAACACGCCAAAGCTGTACATCATTGCTATGCTTACAGAATTGGATTTACGGGTAATGAATTCAGGGCGAACGACGACGGTGAACCTTCCGGCTCGGCGGGGAAGCCTATTTTAGGGCAGATAGACAGTAAAAATCTAACCAACGTAGGCATAATTGTCGTAAGATATTTCGGAGGTACTTTATTGGGTGTGCCCGGGTTAATTAATGCGTATAAAATGAGTGCAGGCCTGGTTATTCAAACCGTCCCTGTTGTTCAAAAGCCAATAATGGCAGAGTATTACATACAATTCGACTATAGTTTGATTAATGAAGTTATGTTAACGCTGAAGCAATGCCAATGTGTGGTTACCAGTAAAGAAATAAATCTTTTTTCGGGCATTTTTTTCATGACCCCCAGAAACAGAGAAGAAGAAGTAAATTTTAGACTAAAAGACATTAGAAACGCCGAATTGAAAAAGATATTGCGGTAAGTTTATAAAATATTTTTATTTTAGCGCTGATTGTTAACATTTTTTTTTACTTTTAACACACTCAAATTTATATTCAGTCATTAATTATTAAATTTCAATATGAGAAAAATTTTCCTCGCCACCACGCTATTTTGCCTTTTTTCTGTTGCAGATGCTCAGCAATTGCATTTTATGAGTCAGTACATGCAGCACAATTCAATGTACAACCCAGCCGCAGCAGGGGTTTCGCAAAACAATCAAATTGGCCTCGCTTACAGAAGTCAATGGTCGTCTTTTCCAGGCCATCCTACAACAACAATGTTATACGGTGATTTTGAATTAAAAAAGTACACTTCAGGAATTGCCGCTTATTTATACAGAGATGAAACCGGACCAACCAGCAGGTCTGGTGTTCAGCTGGCTTACTCGTATCACATCAAAGCCAGAAATGATAAAAGCAGATTTGCAATTGGACTTGAATTAAGAGGCTTGCAATATGCAATAGATAAAACTAAGTTAACCGATGCATTAGGCAATAATGATCCAGTTCTTGCTGGCGCAGAAAGCAAATTTGCATTTGATGCAGGTGCAGGAGTTTACTGGACAAACAAAAAATTAAGTGTTGGTGCTGCAGTTAGCCAGCTAATAGAATCAAAATTGGCTTTATCAGATGTTCCTAATGCTACTACTAATGGAAAACTATATCGTCATTATAATTTCTCGGCAAATTATAAAATTCAAACTGGCGATGATATATATATTATACCCAATGCAATGGTTAGGGTAATTGAAAATTCTCCATCTGAATATGATTTTGGAGCAAAAGTAGATTATCAGGATAAAGTATGGTGGAATTTAGACTGGAGAGTTAATCAATCCTGGAGTATTCAGGCCGGATTAAAAATCCTACAAAAAATCAGAATTAATTATTCATATGATATCTACACTTCACCAATTTCAGTATTTGATGGAGGGTCAGGTGCACATGAAATTAGTCTTCAATTTGATTTGAAGAAAAAATAATATCGTATAAATTTCCTTTTACAACAAATTAAGCAATACAAGACATGAGAAAATTTCAATGGTTTGGTTTGATCCTATTTCTGGCAATAACCACTCAAACGAATGCCCAAAATAACTTTTCATTTAGTTGTTCTAAAGACACAACAATTGACGGATGTGCAAATGCCTGCATAACTTTAAAAGCAAAAATTCCAGACATCAGATCTTCAACAAGTGATTACGTAGTTAACTCTCTTACTTCTGCAGGAGGATGTTTTCGTACATATGTATCACCTGATGCACCTGGAACTCCAGTAGGATTATCTCAGGATGATTATTACTCTGCTGCAATTTCACTTCCTTTCTCTTTCCCTTTTTACGGTGATGCCGCTTCTCCATATAATTCTGTGGTTTTGAGTACTAATGGATATCTTTCTTTTGATATTTCAAGAGCACTACAAACTTCACATTATGCTATATTAAACGGAGGCGGATTTTTATCGGCTTCTACTGGAAATGGACAAGATCTTCCCAGTACATTATATGACAAATCAGTGATTATGGGTCCATATCATGATATAGATCCTGCGCTTACCACTTCTCCAACTCAAAGAATAAAATATGATGTTCTTGGAGTTGCACCTCACAGAAGATTTGTTTTTAGCTTTTATAAAATTCCATTATTCAACTGCACTACTTTAATTCAAAATACGCACCAGATTGTATTATATGAAGGGTTAGGTATTATTGAAGTTTTCATATACAAAAAAGAAAACTGCTCAACCTGGAACAAAGGCAGAGCGATGATTGGATTACAAAATGATTTAGGGGACAAAGGAATAATGGCACCGGGAAGAAAAGCATCAGATTTACCTTGGGGTGCCGGAGCTAATGCAGACATGAACGAAAGCTGGCGCTTTATTCCAGCAGCAGGACCATCGTTACTTCGTAGTGTTGAATTGTATGATTTAAGCGGAAACCTGATTTCAACTGGAGATACACTGGGTATTGGAAATGGAACATTAGAAGTCTCTTTTCCAAGTGTTTGTCCTATAGGAACAACAACCTACGTAGTAAAATCAAGATATGCTCAGTTTAATGACCCCAACAGCTTTATCTATGGAGCAGACACCGTTCAGGTGATTTCAAATAATCCTTTATCAGCAACTACAGCCACAACTACCGCTACATGCGCTACTTCTGGTTTAGGAACAGTTGCTGTTTTTGCTACCGGCGCTCCAGGAACTTTTGAATTTTCTGCAGACAATGGAGTTACCTGGCAGGGAAATATTTTCTCTCTTCCTCCCGGTACTTACAACATAAAGTTCAGAATAATAGGAACTACTTGCGTAGGAACTACAACTGCAATAGTTGCCGCCGATGCAAATCTGGTATCAGGTACTTACGCTATTTCAAATGTATTGTGTAATGGAGGAAGTACAGGTTCTATTAATGCAACAGGATTAAATGGATCTGGTGTTTTTCAATATTCAATAGATGGAGGAGCCACTTATCAAAATAGCGGAAATTTCTCTAACCTTCCTGCAGGAGCTTATTTAGTGAGAATAAAAGACAATACAAACTGTGTAAGAGATACAACAATCAATATAACAGCACCTTCCGTTTTATTTGCTTCAGCAAGCACATCAAATGCCACTTGTTCAATAGATGGAAATATTGTACTTGAAGCTGTAGGCGGAGCTGATTCTTATGAATTTAGTCTTGACGGAACTACATATCAGGCAATGCCTAATTTCAGTGTTATTGATGGCAATTATATTGCATCAGTTAGAGATCTTAACGGCTGCATAGATACGTTGCATTTAACAGTAGGATTAACCAACGATTTATTTGTAAATACAAGAGTGGACACTACAATATGCCTTGGAGCCTCTATACAATTAACTACTAATTCTTTCCCTGGCGCTACTTTCTCATGGACAGGATCAGATTTAGACAATTCTACCATTCAGAGTCCTACTGCAACTCCTACTACAATAGGTGTTCATTCTTATGCTGTATTGGCAACACTCGGAAGATGCACTGCAAACGATAATGTCAACATTAACGTGAATTCTCAGGTTCAGGTTAATGCAGGTGCAAACCAAAATATATTGTCTGGAGAAACTGTTCATTTAAATGGGGTAGTTACAGGGGCCAATAATTATTTGTGGTCTTCAAGTCCTGTAGATCCTACTTTAACATCAACCACAATACTCAATCCATTTGCTACTCCTGCTACTACAACTACTTATACTTTAACGGCTACTAATGATGCGGGCTGTAATGCATCAGCGGATATTACCATTACTGTAATTCCTTATTGCATTAGAGTAAAAAATGCGTTTAGTCCTAATGGTGATGGCATTAACGATAAGTGGAAAATTTATGATCAATATGATTGCTTGAGTAATATTACCTTGACTGTATTCAATAGATACGGCAGCAAAGTATATGAAAGTAAAAATTATAGAAATGACTGGGATGGAACCTACAACGGAAATCCTGTTCCCGATGGTACCTATTACGCAGTAATTGAATTTTATTTAGTCTCAAATAAAAAAGTAACTACCAAAACTGACCTGACAATTATCAGATAATCCTGATGATAAAATATCTAAAGCCTCTCAGTAATGAGAGGCTTTTTTGTAAACTAAAATTTCAACATGAATGTAGAAGTCATCAGAGAATTTGCATTATCACTCCCAGAAACTACCGAAGGATTTCCGTTTGGGGAATCGGTTTTGGTTTTTAAAATAAAGAACAAGATTTTCTTATTACTGCCACTTGATGAAATTGAGTTGCGGTTTAATGTAAAGTGCAATCCCGAAAAAGCAATTCAGTGGAGAGAAGAATATCCTGATACCGTTTTGCCAGGGTATCACATGAATAAAAAACATTGGAATACGATTGTCATTAATGGGAGATTGTCGTGGAGCCGGATTAAGGAAACAATTGAGGATTCGTATGTGTTGGTGAGAAGTAGATAAAGTTGGATAGTAGATACTAGATGCTGGATACTCGATGTTCAACTTCTCAGCAATGTCTCCTGAAAGGGACGTTGCGTTTTTTCAACTTCTCAGCAATGTCTCCTGAAAGGGACGTTGCGTTTTTTAATTTTAAATTGACTTATTTAGAATCATCTCAATCACTTTCTCCGCCCTTCTCATTTGCGTTTCTTCTTTTTTAGCTTCGGTGATATAATTGATGAATACTTTCTGGTGTGATCGAGGCATCAATGAAAAATTTTCAAATGCCTTTTTGTTATTTTTCAGCAGGGTGTTTAGTATAGCAGGGATATTAGTTGTTGGTTTTTTCTTTTCCAATTTTTTCCCAATCAATGAAAAAGATTCTTTTAAGTAAGATTTTATTTTTGAATCCGACGGCAGATCTTTAATGGTTTTTATTTTTCCAAAATGACCCATCGCTTCTTCTGTCTTTGCTTTTTCCAGAAGTGATTTCTCTTTCATCAAAGCGGCTTTGGGAAAGCTAAATGAGCAATGTTTTGAAAAAGCAGCCATACTGCAAATAACTTCTTTTTTATAAATGAAATGAGGAAATCCCCATTTGATTTCTTCTTCAATTTGAATATCAAAGGAATTAACAAGACCTTGAAAATGTGAAAGTATGGGTTGCGCAAATGAAGGAGCGTTATTAATATAATCCTGCACGGGGTTGCTCATTTGAAAATAATTGAACCTAAATTTTTTCAACAATTACTGCGGTGCCATATGCTAAAACCTCTGTAACACCATTCATCACTTCATTGGCATCATATCGCATATTTATTATTGCATTGCATCCCATTTCATTTCCATGTTGTATCATCAGTTGAAGTGCCTCTTCACGGGCTTGTTCACAGAGCTGAGTATAGATTGTGCTTCTGCCTCCAAATAAAGTCATGAATCCACCGGCAATATTCCCAAGCGCACTTCTCGATCTTACAGTGATGCCCCTAACAAGTCCCAATTGTTTTGAAATCCGATATCCTTCTAAGGCATTACTTGTGGTGATCAAATTAGTTTCAACCATAATTGTCTTTTTTACTTTGTAGTTATAAAACTCTTGCTAACTATCAACTCTTTGCTTCCAGCAGTGTAGACATAGAATCCTTCTCCTGATTTTGCGCCAAGCTTACCGGCAGTAATCATATTCGTTAGTAATGGACAAGGCGCATATTTTGGATTACCAAAGCCATCATGTAAAACTTTTAAAATACTGTGGCAAACATCTAATCCAATAAAATCGGCTAGCTGTAATGGCCCCATGGGATGTGCCATTCCTAATTTCATAACGGTGTCAATTTCGTCAACTCCAGCAACGCCTTCGTACAAACTATAAATGGCCTCGTTGATCATTGGCATCAAAATACGATTGGCAATAAATCCTGGATAATCATTAACCGTACAGGGAACTTTCCCCAATTGCTTACTCAATTCATTAATGATTGTACTTACTTCTTTGCTGGTACTATATCCATTGATAATTTCCACCAGTTTCATTACAGGAACCGGATTCATGAAGTGCATGCCAATTACCAATTCCGGGCGTTTGGTAGCAGCAGCGATTTTAGTAATGGAAATCGAAGAAGTATTGGAAGCCAGGATACAACCAGCAGGAGCTGCGGCATCGAGTTGCTTGAAAATATCCAACTTCAGATTAATATTTTCTGTAGCAGCTTCTACAACGAGATTAGCATTTGCAATACCATCAGCAATAGAAGTATTAGTGGTGATATTTATAAGCGTTGCTGATTTTTGATCTTCCGTTAATGAACCTTTTGCAACTTGCCTGTCTAGGTTTTTGGAAATAGTAGCAATTGCTTTTTCAAGTTGTGCTGCATTTACATCAATTAGCGTTACTGCAAAATTATTTTGCGCAAATACATGAGCAATTCCATTACCCATTGTTCCTGCGCCGATGACACTGACGTTTTTTATGTCCATTAGAGAATTGTTTAAAAGGTTTAATAAATTCAAAAGGCTCAATAGGTTTAACAAGTTCAAAAGGTTCCAGATGTTAAAAGCATTCGGTGTCAAAAAACGTTGAGCCCTCCGCAATAATACTTCGTGTTTCTTAGTGCCTTAGTGCCTTCGTGGCGAAACCTCTTAAACTATTTGAACCTTTGAAACATTTTGAACATTACTTAAAAGCATTGAATCCAGTCACATCCATACCTGTAATTAGCAAATGAATATCATGCGTTCCTTCATAAGTAATTACACTTTCCAGGTTCATCATGTGACGCATAACAGGATATTCGCCTGTAATGCCCATTCCGCCAAGCATCTGTCTCGCATCTCTGCAAATATTAGTAGCCACTTCGCAAGCATTTCTTTTAGCCATGCTTACCTGAGCAGGAGTAACTTTTCCTTCATTCATCAAAACGCCTAATCTCCAGTTCATTAATTGTGCTTTGGTAATTTCGGTAATCATTTCTGCAAGTTTTTTTTGTTGTAATTGAAAGCCGCCGATGGGTCTTCCAAACTGCACTCTTTCTTTGCTATAGTTTAAGGCAATGTCATAGCAGTCCATTGCAGCACCAATAGCACCCCAGGCAATTCCATAACGTGCTTTTGTTAAACATCCTAGAGGACCTTTTAATCCTTTTACATTGGGTAAAATATTTTCTTTTGGAACTTTTACATTATCAAAAACCAGTTCACCGGTAGCACTTGCCCGTAAACTCCATTTGCCATGTGTAGTAGGTGTGGTGAAGCCTTCCATTCCTCTTTCAACAATGATGCCTTGAATTTCGCCTGCATCATTTTTAGCCCAAACTACGGCTACTTGTGAAAAAGGCGCATTGCTGATCCACATTTTAGCGCCATTCAAAATCACATGATCACCTGCATCCTTGAAGTTGGTTAACATTCCACCAGGATCAGAACCATGATTAGGTTCAGTTAATCCAAAGCATCCAAGCCATTCGCCACTTGCCAATTTTGGTAAATATTTATTTCTTTGTGCTTCATTGCCATATTGATAAATAGGAAACATAACCAAACTACCTTGCACAGACGCCGTAGAACGAACGCCACTATCACCGCGCTCGAGTTCCTGCATCATCAATCCATAAGAAATGTAATCTAAACCGCCACCGCCATATTGCTCAGGAACTGTTGGTCCAAAACAACCCAAATCACCCAATTGCTTTACAATATGCTGAGGGAATTCGGCACGTTGGGCAAAATCTTCGATGATAGGAGAGATTTCTTTTTTTACATAATTGCGTACCGCTTCACGAATAAGTTTATGTTCTTCGGTAAGCAATTCATCTACGCCAAAATAATCGGGGGATTGAAAATTATCTGTTTTAGCAGCCATTTGTTTGATTTTAAATATGTGCAAATATACAAGCCATTTCTCGCTAAAAATAGCTTTTCATATACATTTATAGCGATTTATATGCTTTTCAACGTATCAATAAATTAAACTAATTTTATTCAACAAGTCAAAGGGTAAAATTAAAACTTATGCAAAGGATTCTGATACTATTCGTTTTTTTATTTTCATTCAACAGTTGTAAAAAAACACCTGTTACTCCCAATCCTAATCCCACTCCTGAATCTTATTATTTTCCTCCGTTGACAGGAGATATATGGGGTACCAAAACTGCTTCTTCCTTACAATGGGATACCACAAAATTGAACGCCGCTTTTGATTATGCCGGAACAAAAAATTCTTATGGATTAATTGTTTTGCAAAATGGTAAAATTGTAAAAGAACAATATTGGAATAACTGGACAAAGGACACACGATATTATATTGCCTCAGCCGGAAAATCGGTGGTGGCTTTTTTAATGGGCATTGCTCAACAAGATGGTTTGTTGAATATTAATAACAAGACTTCTCAATATCTCGGTAACGGTTGGACGAGCCTTCCGCTTGCCAAAGAAAATCTGATTACATTGAGAAATAACCTAACTATGACTACCGGTCTCAATGATGCAGTTGCGGATCCGGATTGTATAGATCCTGCTTGTCTCACATATATTGCAGATGCCGGTACCCGTTGGGCATATCATAATGCGCCTTATCTTTTGTTGCAAACGGTATTAGCTAATGCCAGCGGACAAACATTTAGTCAGTTTTGTACAGATCAGTTGTATAGCAAGATTGGTATTTCAAGCGCATTCTGGTACAACAACACCATGTGGTGCACCACCCGAGAAGCGGCCAGATTTGGATCTTTGATTTTAAATAAAGGCAAATGGGATAACAACACCTTGCTTGCTGATTCTTCTTATTTTCAATCAATGGTGAATACTTCACAAAATTTGAATAAATCATACGGATATCTCTGGTGGTTAAATGGAAAACCTTCATTCATGGTGCCTACTTCTCAAACTGTATTTCCGGTTTCAATGGCGCCTGACGCACCTGCTGATATGATTATGGCCTTGGGAAAAGATGATAAGAAAATTTATGTGGTACCATCATTAAATATGGTGGTGGTAAGATTAGGTGATGCTGCCGGTAATGTAACCTTGGGCCCGTCTAGCTTTGATAATGAATTTTGGTTGAGGATGAAAGAGGCGATTGGGTATTGATGGATGGGCTGGATAGAGGATAGTTTCAAACGTTTAATAAGTTCAATAGGTTCGACAGGTTGTTTCTGAATAAAAACTAACATTTTGAACCCCTGCCGGCAGGCAGGTCTGAAACCTTTTGAACAAAACGCCAAACCACAAACGCCAAACTTTTTTTATATTGCACCATGACCTACCATTATCTTGCCCTCGGCGACAGTTATACAATAGGAGAGCAGGTTCCTTTGCACGATAGCTTTCCATATCAAACGGTTCAGCTGTTGCGTAATTATTTTGCAAGGCAACATGTGTTTCTTGCGCCTGAAATTATTGCAAAAACAGGTTGGACAACTGATGAAAAAAATGACCATATCTCCAATATTACCTTACTGGAAAAATATGATTTTGTGAGTTTGCTGATTGGTGTTAACAACCATTACAGAGGCAGGTCGGTTGAAAATTATAAAGAAGAATTTGCGCATTTATTAAAGCAGGCAATTGTATACGCCGGTGGTATTTCAAATCATGTTTTTGTGATTAGCATCCCCGACTGGGGTAAGACTCCATTCGCAGCAGAAAGAGATGTTCAAAAAATTGCCAAAGAAATAGATGAATATAACCATGCCTGCAAAGAAATTTCATTAGCACATCATTGTCATTTTATTGACATCACCACTTCTCAAAGAGCCGACAGCCATTTGGAAGAATTTATTGCAGAAGATAAGTTGCATCCATCGGGGAAGGAGTATAGCAAATGGGCTAAAATGTTTTTTGAGAAAATTGTGGAGGAGGTTTCTAAATCGTAATAATGATTTTTTAAAACGGCATCTAATAATCAGTAGCTACTCTTTATTATGCTTTTAAGTTTTTTTAGCTAATGAGATATACTGCCGCTTACTAATCTGAGTAAGAACATCCTATGTTTCCTCTTGAAGGTCCAATTAATTGGAAATCATTAAACAGTCCAATATGATTATAGCGTGAAAGTGTTTTTTGATGCACCAAAACAGATTGCATAAAATAAATAAAAAAGCAGAATCATTGTTTGATTCTGCTTTTGAAGATTAGCTTTAGTTAAAAGATCTTTTTACATCTCTGCAAAAAACTTATGGAAATATGGAATAGTTTCTATGCCTTTATAATAATTGGCCACATCGTATTTTTCATTCGGGCTGTGCAAATTATCGCTGTCCAGGCCAAATCCCATAAATACTACTTTTAATCCTAATTCCTTTTCAAACAAAGAACAGATAGGAATGCTTCCGCCACCACGTACAGGGATAGGTGCTTTTCCGAAAGTAGCTTCCATTGCTTTGGCAGCTGCTTTATAAGGCTTGCTGTCAATCGGGGTAAGATAAGGTTCTCCACCATGATGAAGCTGTGCTTTAACTGTAACGTAAGGAGGTGCGATTTTAGTCAGATGATTGATTAATAAGTCAGTCATCTTTTGTGAAATCTGATTAGGGACCAATCGTGCTGATATTTTTGCATGGGCTTTGGAAGGCAAAACTGTTTTTGCACCTTCGCCAGTGTATCCACCCCATATTCCATTTAATTCTATTGTTGGCCTGATTCCTGTTCTTTCGTTGGTAGTAAAGCCTTTTTCGCCCCACAATTCTTTTACGCCTAAGTCAGCTGCATATTCTTTTTCATTAAAGGGTGCTTTTGCCATTAACACTCTTTCCTCAGGAGTAGATTCCAATACATCATCATAAAATCCAGGGATTGTCACATGATTGTTTTCGTCGTGCAATGAAGCAATCATCTTTGCAAGAATAGTTATTGGATTGGCAACGGCTCCTCCATAAACACCACTATGCAAATCTCTATTGGGTCCGGTTAGTTCTACTTCAATATAACTTAATCCTCTTACACCTACATCGATACTTGGAGTTTCCAAACTGATCATCGCACTATCACTTATCAACACGCAATCTGCTTTCAATAATTCTTTATGCTCAGCAACAAACTTACCTAGATTAGGCGAACCAACTTCTTCCTCTCCTTCGATACAGAATTTAACATTGCAGGCGAGAGAATGGGTTTGTACCATAGTTTCAAACGCTTTTATATGCATGTAAACCTGTCCTTTATCATCACAACTTCCTCTTGCAAAAATTTTTCCATCAACGATGGTGGGATCAAAAGGATCATGCTTCCATAATTCCAATGGCTCTGCAGGTTGTACATCATAATGTCCATAAACCAGTACCGTTGGTTTGGACGAATCAAATATTTTTTCTCCAAAAACTATCGGATGACCTGCAGTAGGATGGATTTCAACTTTATCTGCACCCGCTTCCAATAATCGCTGTTTGATGGCTTCAGCACATTTTACCATATCTGCTTTATGCTCTGTCTTCGCACTAACACTGGGAATGCGTAATAATTCAAATAATTCATTTAAGAATCTGTCTTTGTTTTTTTCCTGATAATCTTTCCAAGCTTGCATATAGTTTTTTTTGAGAATAAAAAATAGAAGAGCACAAATGTATAGTATTTGTGAATTAAATGGAAGGTAGAAAAAGAATTAAATTGTGGAAAAGTAATTAAGACTTATTCTTGGGCAGATAACAAAACGACTTTACATTTGCGCAAGAATTGCTTGCCAATTTATCAGCCTTTGTAACAACTATGAGATTTGTGTCTCAGGATTTATTGCAGAGGCTGAGTCTATTTAAGGAAGCTCAATTTAAATAGCATCAAATCTTTTCTGAACATAATCCCAGTTCACTACATTCCACCAGTTTTCAATGTAGTCGGCTCTTTTATTCTGATATTTCAGATAGTATGCATGCTCCCACACATCAAGGCATAATATAGGAAAGCCTTTTATTTCAACGGAAGAAATATCCATCAACGGATTGTCTTGATTTGCAGTAGATCCTATTTTTAATGAACCTGATTGATCTTTACATAACCATGCCCATCCACTTCCAAAACGATTTTTCCCTGTGTCGGCAAACTGCTTTTTGAAATCTGCAAAACTTCCAAAATCTTTTTCTATTAACTTCATCAGAGCTCCTTCAGGTTTATTATCAGTGGTTTTTGGTCGCATGCAAAGCCAGAACATTTCATGATTGTAATGACCGCCTCCATTATTGCGCAACTTTATTGAGTATTTTGAGATTTCAGGAAGTAGTTTTTCAAGAGTACTGTTACTATCAATTTTTTCTGCAATTGCTGCATCTTTTAGATTTTTTGAATAAGTAGCAGCATGTTTTGAATAATGTATTTCCATTGTTGCTGCATCAATCACGTTTTCCAGGCCATCGTATGCGTAGGGTAGTGGTTGTTGATCAAAGCCTGTATTAAATGAATTGTTTTTTATTTTAACAGAAGGCGTAAAGGATTCAAGCAAAAAAGCCATACCCTGAACTCCCAATGCAATCATTGCTGTTCCTGTTGCTGAATTTTTCAGGAAAGTTCTTCTGTTGTTTTTTTTCTCAGTCATAAAAAACTATTTTAGAAAAGGAGTTATAACTATTGCCTTTATTCGGTTAAAAAATTTAAGGTAGTATTCTTTATTGAATAAATTAGAATCATGAGTTGCCTTATAAGTAAAAAAAATGCCAACAGGTGTCAGGCATATTACTGCAAGCCACATTCCAATAGCGGGAGTAAGTAATTGCTGACTTGTAAATTTCTCTCCAAACATGTTAAGCAAATGGAAAATCAGAAAGAAAATAATCGCAATAATCAGCGGCATTCCCATTCCGCCTTTTCTGATAATCGCTCCTAATGGACCGCCAATAAAGAAAAGAATCAGACATGCCAGTGAAATGGAATATTTTCTATGCCATTCTATTTCATGC
The DNA here is from genome assembly GCA_943333125.1 of Chitinophaga pinensis. Lineage (GTDB taxonomy): Bacteria > Bacteroidota > Bacteroidia > Chitinophagales > Chitinophagaceae > Ferruginibacter > Ferruginibacter pinensis_D. Next base: position 62,086 of record CALQSB010000008.1, on the reverse strand, counting down.
AATCGGATATCTTTTGCTTTCATTTCTTTATCTGATTGACTCTGTAGCAAATTAGATTTAATGACTGCTATTTTATTAATAGCATATTCATTGATTTTTTTTGATAATGAATCCGGGAATATTTTTTTATAATCAGCCGCTGTTGATGTTTTTTTTACTTGTCTCCAAGCACTATCCTTCATTGTTGAATATGGCAACTCCATACTCATTTGCCTTGTTATAGATTGATTAAGCAGGACTTGTTCTCTTGTTAAAGAATCTATGTTGTTGCTAAGCTGCCTAGCGCTGAGCATTTTAAAGTTTTTACTGAAAACACTGTCATTTGTTTGTTGTTTCTGAAGTACACTTAAATCAAAAAGTTTTTTGAAATTTCTAAAACTGAGTCTGGTGAATTCAGTATTACTGTCGGTGATATTTCCTTTTTCCTGATATCGATATCCATTTTCTAAATTGAATTCAAGATATTTCTCATCTGCAGAAATATTCATAACTCCTTTTTCTGCAACAATACAGTTGTCCTGTATAGAATTATTTTGTTCGAAAATTATAATGTTGTGAATCGTTTTGCCATCACCATCTTTCTTGCCCACTTTAATAGCATAATTGGGAATATGGGTGAAGAAAACGCCTTCTTTTAAGTCGAAGGCGGGCTTCTTGACATAAATATCGCTGTATAAAGTAACGAACTCGAGATTTGCGTAAGGGATAATATAATTGCAAAAAGTAAAAGTGACCCCACATAAAAAGATAGTAACCCAAATTAATGGACGCATAAATCTGATCAATGAAATGCCGGAGGCTTTAATGGCAACCAGTTCAAAACTTTCACCCAGATTTCCAAAAGTCATTATTGAAGAAATCAAAATGGCAATTGGCATAGCAAGCATCAGCAATGAGGCACTGGCATACCAAAGAAATTTACAAATGGTCACAAAATCAAGACCTTTACCAACAAGGTCGTCAATGTACTTCCATAAACTTTGCATCATCAACACAAAAAATGCTACGAAAAAAGTAATGATGAATGGACCGATGAAGGATTTTAATATAAGTTTATCTAGTTTCTTTATCATGTTATTTTATCACTAACACAAATTTATGCAGCTGCATTGATGGTTCTCTTTTTAAACACAACAAATTTAGTCCTTTCTTTTATGGTTCCATCAATTCAGACAGAATGGACGGGAATTTTAAGGGCATATCATTTTTTCGCCACTAATTAATGTGATGGATTAAAACAAATCGACTCAGATCTGATAGAAAATGAAAAGCTGAATGAGACCATCCCTTTTGAGAATTGTCTGAAGATAAAATCAATGTAAAAGCAATTAACTCCCTAAGCGGTGAAAAAGGTCTTTAACCTGATATTCCCAAAGCTGACTTTGGTCTTTTATATCTTTTTTTTCGGCAAAATCCTTAATGATTAAAATAGTTTGATTGGTTACCTCTGATCTTTCAATGGCAAACTCAAAATATTCATCTTTTGTCATGTAATTCCATCTGAAACGAACGAATTTATCAAGCTCTTTGTCGAGCAAGACGGCTTTTTCTTCAGTATCATTCCAGGAGAAACTGTAAACACCTTCTTTTTCATCGACTTTGTCGGCAAACCATTCTTGCATTGCAGCAGGACTGATTAAAAAATCATAGAGTATGCTCGGAGAGCATCTTACCGGATATTCCAGCGTGAAAAGTACTTTTTTGCTCATTTATAACTTGGTTGATTCCTTGTAGTTTGCAATAATAGAAAAATTATCGACGCAATGAAATAAATCATCCGCTTTTTTTGGCCAATCTACATTTTTTGTTTGAATTCTCATTGAAAAACTTTTATTTATAGGGTGTATAAAAAAAAATCTCGTATTTCATACAATATTGGGTCTTAATTACGTTATACATTTTATAATAATCAGAATAGATTAAAATAACCTTAAAAACCCATCCATTATGAGCATGCGTCAGCTTAAAATCTCAAAATCAATTACCAATCGTGAAAGCGAGAGCCTGGAAAAATATTTACAGGAAATAGGAAAAGTTGAATTAATCGGTCCTGAAGAAGAAGTGAGATTAGCTATTCTGATTAAAAAAGGAGATCAACGCGCTCTTGATCGGTTAACCAAAGCTAATTTGAGATTTGTAGTTTCGGTTGCGAAACAATATCAAAATCAAGGACTTACCCTTTCTGATCTTATCAATGAAGGAAATCTTGGTTTAATTAAGGCCGCTCAGAAATTCGACGAAACCAGAGGGTTTAAATTTATTTCTTACGGAGTTTGGTGGATTCGTCAATCAATTTTACAAGCATTGGCCGAACAGTCTAGAATTGTCAGATTGCCGCTAAATAAAGTGGGCCTCTCCAGCAAAATAAGTAAAGCATACAGTCAGTTAGAACAGGAATTTGAAAGAGAGCCTTCTCCGGAAGAAATCGCTACTGTACTAGAAGTGGATGCAGAAGAAGTAGCAGCAACAATGAGTGTTGGAGCTAAGCACATCAGCATGGATCAGCCCCTGGTTGATGGCGAGGATGGCTCATTAATCGACCTGATGGAAAATAAAAATGCCGGAGGCGTAGATGATAATTTACTGATCACCGTGTCATTCAATACAGAATTACAAAGAACGCTAGCTACATTAACTCCAAGACAAAAGGAAGTAATTGTATATTTCTTTGGAATTGGCATCGACCATCCATTGAGCTTAGAAGATATAGGAGAGCGTTACAATCTTACCAGAGAAAGAGTAAGACAAATAAAAGACAAAGCATTAAGCAAATTAAGAGAAGCGTCTCAAAGTCATTTATTAAGAGGATTCTTAGGCGCTTAAAATTATAAATTGTTAACTCAAAATGGCCCCGGTTTGTACTGGGGTTTTTTATTTTATCCTGTCAGATTTTTAATATCTGAATAAAACTTTTTTAAAATCCTGTTTTTAACCGAAATTCGCCAATATAAAAAAGTATAAATGGCAATCGAAATCAAAGTTCCTACAGTTGGCGAAAGCATTAGTGAAGTAACACTTGTTAAATGGCTGAAAGCAGATGGTGCTTGGGCCGACAGAGACGAAGTGATAGCGGAGCTCGAAAGTGAAAAAGCTACTTTTGAAATTAATGCAGAACAGGCCGGAACCATAAAGCAAATAGCAAAGGAAGGCGATACTTTGGCTATCGGAGATTTGGTTTGCTCGATAGACAATACTGCTGTAAGGCCTGCAGATGCGCCTGTTATTAAAGAAACAAAGGCAGCAGAAGTTGTTCCGACTTTAGTAAAAGAAGCTGTTGATTTGAAAGCAACACCTGTAGCTGCAGCAATCATTGCGGATAAAAAAATAGACAGTAAAAAAATTACTCCAACAGGATCTAATGGAAAAATAATCAAACAGGATGTTCTTGAAGCACTGACACATCCCGGACGCATGCCCGGCGCAACATTGTTTTCAAGAAATGAACGCCCCGAAAAAATGAGCAATTTGCGAAAAACCATCAGCAGAAGATTGGTGGAAGCAAAAAATACCACAGCAATGCTCACTACTTTTAATGAAGTGGATATGGGGCCGATAATGGAAATCAGAAAGAAACAAAAAGATAAATTTAAAGAACAACATGGCGTTAATTTAGGTTTCATGAGCTTTTTTACAAAAGCATGTTGTTATGCATTGCAAAAATTTCCTGCAGTAAATGCATATATAGATGGCGACAGTATTCTATTTCATGATTATTGTGATGTGTCGATTGCCGTTAGTGCACCAAAAGGTTTGGTGGTTCCTGTAATTAGAAATGCCGAAAGCTTAAGTATGGCTGAAATCGAAATGGCGGTTGTTGATCTGGCAACCAAAGCAAAAAACAACAAACTAACTGTTGAAGAAATGAGTGGAGGCACTTTTACTATTACTAATGGAGGAATTTTTGGATCAATGATGAGTACGCCAATAATCAATGTTCCGCACAGCGCTATTTTAGGGATGCATAATATAGTTGAAAGGCCAATGGCAGTGAACGGCCAGGTTGTTATTAAGCCTATGATGTATTTGGCACTGAGTTACGACCATCGTGTTATCGATGGAAGAGAGTCGGTTGGGTTTTTAGTGACCGTTAAACAATTACTTGAAAATCCTTCTTTGATGTTGTTTGGTAAAGATCCCATCGAAGCACTTCTTGAATTATAATTCATTTTTAAATGTATCGTCCCGCTTATTTGCGGGATTTTTTTTATGAGCAGATTTCATTCTTATATAACTTCAGCTAAAACCATTATTGATTCTTATAAAGGTGGAACTCCTTTGACGCATCACCTGAAACTTTTTTTTCAAACAGATAAAAAATATGGATCAAGGGACCGGAAATCAGTTTCGGCAATCTGTTATCATTATTACCGATGCGCAAACCTTTTTACAGAAACTGATTCATTTGAAGACAAAATTACAAAAGCAACATTCCTTTGCGAATCGGAAGATAATGAGCTTTTGAAAGCAGTTGCTCCCGAATTGAACGAATTCATTGCCTTTAACGTTACCGATAAACTGGAATATCTGAATATCAGTTTAGGTCAGCTGTTTAAATTTGATCATGAACTCTCTGAAATGATTGATAAAAAGAGGTATGCCCTTTCTTTTTTTATTCAACCTGATCTTTTTTTGCGGATAAGGCCTAAAAGAAAGGCGAATGTTTTGGAGTCGCTGAAAAAATCCAATATAGATTTTACAATGATAGAAGAGGATACCCTTCAATTGGATAATGGCACGTCGGTAGAAAATTGTCTGAAAATCAACAAGGATGTTGTTATACAGGATATGAACTCTCAAAGAGTTTTTGATTTTTTCAAAAAAGAAAGAGATGCTGACAAATTAGAAACATTATGGGATTGTTGTGCAGCAAGTGGAGGGAAGTCGATATTGTTGTTTGATTTATGTCAGGGTAAAATAAAAATAACGGTAAGCGATATCCGGGAAAATATTTTAACTAATTTGCAATTGAGATTTAAAGATGCCGGAATAAATATCCAAAAGAAATTTGTGCAGGATTTATCAAAGAAGTCGGGCTTGTTGTTGGATGATAAATTTTCAATTATAGTTTGTGATGCCCCATGCAGCGGAAGTGGAACCTGGAGCAGAACCCCTGAACAATATTTTAGTTTTGAGAACGAGCAACTGGCTTTATTCGCAGAGCAGCAAAAAAACATTCTCATCAACACCATTCCTCATCTCGCAAAGGATAGTTGGTTTATTTATATTACCTGCTCAGTATTTAAATCTGAAAATGAAGACATGGTTGATTTTATTCAGAATAATTTTGCTTGTCAGTTACTGGAGATGAAGTATTTAAAAGGGTATGAAAAGAAATCAGATACCCTTTTTGTAGCGTTCTTTAAAAATTAGTTACTGCTTAATTATTTTCTGAGTCCTTTCTTTTTTGTCGTCAAGAAATACCGTTACAAAATAAGTTCCGCTGCTGAATCTAGAAAAACAGATTAATGTATTGCTGCTTCCGATAGTCTGTGGAAATGAAGTGGTATATACTTTTTGGCCGGCAGCATTGTGAATTACAATATCCACTTTTACGTTGGTGATTCTGTCCATTTTAATGTTAAGGAAATCAATAACAGGGTTTGGGGTAATCAAAAGGCTGTTTGTAGTGGGCACTATAACCGTGCAATTGACATTGCAATTCAAAATGACGCTGTCTATGAAAAAGCTGGTGTCGCTGTCGATAATCATTTTATATCTGTAGGAAATAGTGCTGTAGTTCGTTCCCGTTAGGTCGTCAACATAGGTAAAAAAATGTTGTCCATAAGGCTCATAATTATGAATGGAATTAATTAATGAATAATTGGTTTCTCCAGGTAGTTTCCTTTCGATTTCTATAGTCATTGTGCTGTCTGTTTTAATAGACAAATCGAGGGTTGCTTTGCAGTCATTAAAAGTGCTGTGATTAACTGAAAAATATTTTTGTAATCGTACAAAGGCATTCATTGCATTGGGAATACCATATCCAATTCGATTGTTGGGGTTGTTGTAAACAGATCCGCTTTTTTCAAGTACATCTATAATTTGCATATTAGAAGCTTCAGGAAATGCTTGCCATAAACAAGTTGAAATACCTGCCATATTTGGACAGGCATAGGAAGTGCCACTGCCATAAGTAGGTAATCCTGTGTTGCTGTTTGCTACTACTGCAGATCTTCCCACAGCCGCCAAATTAGGCTTAGTTCTTCCATCGCTGCTTGGACCATAACTGCTAAAACTGGCAATGGCGCCAAGGGTATCTACGGCTGCAATTGAAAGGCAACTGTCGGCATCAGCAGGAGTGCTTATATAGTGCCAGGAGCTGTTTCCTTCATTGCCAGCAGCTATATGCATAAGCAACCCTTTTTTTGCAGCAAGAGTAACAGCCTTTGCACTCATCGTGGTTTGACCATTCATGTCGTTGTAAGTATAATCAAATGAAGGATCGCTGAATAAAGTATAGCCTAAAGAAATTGAACAAACGTCCACGCCTAAACTATCTGCCTTCTCTGCACCTGCGGATAAATTATGTTCTTCAATTGGATATTCGCTGCTTACATCTTCGGTTCTGAATAAATAGAATGAAGTTTTTGGTGCTGTGCCAACAAATACTCCGGGTAAATCAGCGGCAATCGTACTCAGGCAATGCATACCGTGAGAGTCATCTTCAGAAACACTTTCTTCACGATCTACAAAATCCCAGGTGCCTAAGATTCGATTGTTAATTATGGCACTGTCAAATGTTGGCAAGTTATTATAATGATAAAAACCGGCGTCAATTACGGCAAGTTGCATGCCTTCTCCACGGAAACCATGGTTGTGAAGAAATTGTCCATGGTGTAATCTTATTTGTCCATCAGATAATCCATAATCAAAATAATTTCCGGTAATTCTTCCGGTATTTAAAATGGGATTTGTGTCGGTTAAGCTGTCTTTAAGAATTTTATTAAAACCGCTAGCAGTATTTCTTGAAGCAATAGGCACTGCAGATTCCACAAAGGGCATCGATTGTATTTTAGATAAAGCAACGGCATCTGTTGTAAAAACAGAAACTTGGTTAAGCCATTTCGAAACATTTAATATCAGTATATCTCCGGCTAATCTTACACTGTCAACATATCTTGGAGTAACGGGCAAATCGGTGCTGTCTATATTTATATTGTATCGGGATCTTCTATCTAACGCCCTTTGTGAAAGAAATTGAGCAGGATTATTTAAAGAATAAGGGTTGGTTGCTTTGTCTTTAAATTTAACAAGATATCTGTTTAATTGACTATAGCTCTGTGAAAAAATAAAAAAGCATAAGAATAATAGACAAATTCTCTTCATAACGTTAATTATAACTTGAAAAACTTTTTGCGTTATACCTGAAAAAACAAATCAAAAAAACTACTTAGTGTCATAGGCCCATTTAACCAGGGTGGCGCCCCAGGTAAATCCTCCTCCAAATGCAGCAAGGATGATATTATCGCCTTTTTTTAATTTGCTTTCCCATTCCCATAAACAAAGTGGAATAGTTGCAGCAGTTGTATTGCCATATTTATGGATGTTTATCATCACTTTTTCTTTTGGCAAACTCATCCTATTAGCGGTAGCATCAATAATTCGGAGGTTGGCCTGATGAGGCACCAGCCAAGATATATCATCACCGGTTAAATTATTTCTTTGCATCAGTTCATAACTTACGTCAGCCATACCTTTTACTGCAAATTTGAAAACAGATTGCCCTTCCTGATAAATATAGTGTTCTTTTGCAGCAACCGTTTCAGTTGAAGCCGGCTTCAAAGATCCGCCTGCTTTCATATGAAGAAATGGTCGTCCACTGCCATCACTTTTTAATAAACTATCCATAATTCCAACCTTTTCCTGTGTAGGTTCCAATAAAACAGCTCCGGCTCCGTCGCCAAAAATCACACAGGTCGTTCTGTCTGTATAATCAACAATAGCACTCATTTTATCAACTCCCACCACAATTACTTTTTTGTATCTGCCGCATTCTATGAAGGATGTCCCAACGGTTAGGGCGTATAAAAAACCAGAGCATGCTGCGCTTACATCAAAACCAAAAGCGTTTTTAAGTCCGGATTTATCACCAATAATATTGGCGGTAGCGGGAAAGACCATATCTGGAGTTACTGTGGCACAAATAATACAATCAATTTCTTCAGGTGAAATGCCGCGTTTTTTTAACAATTCATTTACAGCCTCAAATCCCATATCACTGCTTCCAAGGCCTTCTCCTTTCAAAATCCTTCTTTCATCAATCCCTGTTCGTGTCTTGATCCACTCATCGGTAGTGTCAATCATTGTTTCAAGGATTTTATTAGTTAATCTGAATTCAGGAACATAGGCACCGACTGCAGTAATTGCAGCATTAATTTTCTCCATAGTTGAACTTTTTTAAGGGTTTTATGATTGTAAAATTAATGTAAAAAATCTTCAAGTACTTTTTAATATGCTGGCTGACAAATTATTCTTATTTTCGCTACTAACTGAAGAGATTTATGTACGCGTATCTGAATGGAAAATTTACTTATAAAAGTCCGGCTCAGATTTATATCGATGTCAATGGTGTTGGCTTTGAAGTAAATATTAGTTTGAATACCTATTCGGCTATACAAAATCTGACGGAAGGGAAATTGTTCACTCACCTTCAGGTAAAAGAAGACGGGCATGTACTTTTTGGTTTTTTCGATAAACAGGAGAAAGATATTTTTCTTTTGTTAATCAGTGTTTCCGGAGTAGGAGCCTCAACAGCCAGGATGATGCTTTCGGCAATAAAGCCTGAAGAAATAAATCTGGCAATTGTACAGGGAAACATAAAATTACTGGAAAGCGTTAAAGGGATTGGAAAAAAAACTGCAGAACGACTGGTACTAGAATTAAGGGATAAAGTGGGTAAATATCTTCCACAAACCGGAACTTCAGTGATGATGGTAAATAGTCTGGAACAAGATGCAGTGATTGCTTTGACAGCTCTGGGGATTTCAAAAGCACAGGCTGAGCAGGCCATTCAGAAAGTTATTCGAATAGAACCGGAATCTCATAATTTAGAAGTACTCATAAAAAAAGCATTAAAAGCCATTTGATAAAAATCTACATTAACCGTTTCGCTGAATGTTTTTTAAACAAAAAATTATCCATACACTAATGAGATTAGCGGTATGTCTGGCTTTGTTTTTAGTCTTCGATGTAAATAATTCATTCGGAGGTACTGGCAATCCCGACTTTATACAGGATACTTCTGTTAATCCCTCTGTGCTCAGCTTGCCTTATCCAATTTCCGACAGAAGGGGGGATAATTTATCGGTAAGCAATTATAATTCTTTCAATGCTTTCCAGCCATCTAATCTTAAAGATTCAATCGTTTATGATTACGATTCTAAAAGATATATTGTTTATGAGAAAATCGGAAATCGTTACTTTAGAACGCCGATGAGTTATTCTTTTAACGAATATTGGGCTATTAAAAATCGTCAGGCAGAAATTTCTTATTTTCAAAAAAGATCCAATACTACCAACATTTTAAATCGAGGAAAATTCCTGAAGCCTAAATTATCGTTAACCGATGATTTATTCAACCGGCTTTTTGGTAATGGCAAAATAGATATTACGCCTCAGGGAAACGTGGATGTTACAGCAGGATATCAGGGTCAGAAAATCGACAACCCGACTTTGCCCGAAAGAGCAAGGAAAAATGGCGGACTGGATTTTCAAATGAACACACAGTTGAATGTAAATGCCAGTATCGGCGACAAACTTAAATTCCCAATAAATTATAATACCCTCGCAAATTTCGATCTCGACAATCAACTCAAATTAGATTACTCAGGAAAAGATGATGAGATTCTTAAAAGATTTGAAGCAGGTAATGTTACTTTCCCTGCAAAAGGAACATTGATTCCGGGGGCCCAGCAATTATTTGGATTAAAAACTCAGTTGCAATTTGGAAAATTGTTTATCACAGGTGTGCTGGCTAATCAAAAATCGCAGCGTCAAAGTGTAAATCTGCAAGGTGGTACTGCGGCAACCCCTTTCGAAATCAAGGCAGATGAATATGAAGAAAACAGACACTTTTTAGTGGCGCAATATTTTAAAGACAATTATAATAAAGTAATGTCAAACCTTCCTGCCATTACTGCTCCTGTTCAAATTCTTAGAATGGAGGTTTGGGTAACCAATAAAAACGGGACCACTACCGAAACAAGAGACATCGTTGGATTGGCGGATCTTGGCGAAAAAAATCCTTATATACAGCCACCAATAATAAATGTGCTTACTGGCCTTGCCGTTCCATTCAATTCATCGAACGATCTTCTTTCCAATATTTTAAATCAGCCAGACGCCAGAAATTCGGCATTGGTGTTTAATAATCTTCAGAACCTTGGATTGAGTCCGGTTCAGGATTTTGAAAAAACATTTGCAAGAAAACTGGATTCAACACAATATACTTATAGCAGACAATTAGGAATGTTGTCGCTTAGTCAGCCTTTGCAAACCGATGAAGTGCTTGGTGTGGCATTCCAATATTCATTTAATGGAAGAATTTATCAGGTAGGGGAGTTTTCTCAGGACGTTCCTCCAGACAGTACATCTGCATCTCAGAAAGTACTTTTTCTTAAGTTATTAAAAGCAACTTCACAAAGACCAGCATTACCTATTTGGCAGCTGATGATGAAAAATGTGTACACCATTGGTTACGGAAATCTTTCTTCAACTGATTTTAAGTTAGATGTCCTTTACCAACAGCCAGGGTTAGGGGCTAAAAGATATGCTCCTTTTGGTGATAAAAATTTAGGCACTCCAATAATTTCATTAATAAATCTTGATCGTTTGAATAGTCAGCTTGATCCTCAGCCGGATGGGGTGTTTGACTATGTGGAAGGATTTACAGTGGTATCACAATATAGCCGAGTCATTTTTCCAGTGCTTGAGCCCTTTGGCAGAGATTTGGCTCCTCAGATTTACGATGTGATTCCAGCTCAGGTAAGCGATACCTTGTACTATTATTTATATGATTCAATAAAAGCTGTGGCACAGCAGTACCCCAATTTGAATCGGTTTGTTTTGAAAGGAACAGCAAAAACTTCAGGCTCATCAGAAATCAGTATTGGCTATAACATTCCAAAAGGATCAGTTACGGTATCGGCAGGAGGAAGAACCTTAATAGAAGGGGTAGACTATGACATTAATTATGATTTAGGTACCATCAAAATGACCAATCAAGCCATCTTGAATGCAGGGCTTCCAGTACAGGTTAATTTCGAAAATAATGCAACGTTTGGTTTACAACAAAGAAATTATATGGGCCTGCGTTTTGACTACTTGGCCAAGAATAATGCAAAAGAACAATTGTCTTTTGGAGCTACAATAGTAAGATTGGGAGAACGTCCTTTTTTCACTAAGGTTAATTATGGAGAAGAGCCGATAAGAAATACTATGTATGGTGCTGATGTGAATTTCAAAAAAGATGTCCCTCGTCTTACTAAGATTCTGGATAAACTTCCTTTCTATAACACAAAGGTTCCATCAACACTTAATGCTTACGGTGAGGGTGCCTTTCTACAACCCGGCCACGCGCCACAGATAGGGAAGGGTAGTAATGGAGTTATTTATATTGACGATTTTGAAGGATGTAAATCAGGAATAGATCTTAGATTTCCATTAATCAGCTGGGTTATGTCTTCAGCGCCTGCTCACGCAACAGATCGCCTTGGAATAGAATTATTTCCTGAGGCGTTATTAAATAATAGCTTGGATTATGGAAAAAGCCGGGCTAAAATCGCCTGGTATCAGATAGAACAAACGCTTCAGCAAATTGATGCGCCTAATAATCCAATCAGTGATCGTAATGAACTAAGTGATCCAAGAGTAAGACAAGTTTATCAAAAAGAAATCTTTCCTCAGAAAACAACTGGATTTGGCGAAAGTCAGCTGGTGACATTTGATATGGCTTATTACCCTAAAAATGTAGGTCCGTATAATTATGAATCTGATCCCGCTAAAATCAGATCGGACGGTAATTTTGTTGATCCCAAAACCAAATATGGAGGATTAATGCGAAGTATCGATCAGTCTGATTTCGAAACCAGTAATATTGAATTCATAGAGTTTTGGATGCAGGATCCTTTTATACTTCCCCAATACAGTTCCTCTACCGGAGGCAAACTTTATTTTAATCTGGGAAATATATCAGAAGATGTGTTGAAAGATGGCAGAAGATTTTATGAAAATGGATTGAATACTCCTAATGCCCCTTCTCCTGTTGATAACACAGTTTGGGGAAGAGTGCCACGAAACCCTATTCAGGTAACGAATGCATTTAGTAACATACCTAACGATCGTTTATACCAGGACATTGGGTTTGATGGAATGACGGATACCGCTGAAGTGAATTTCCATGATGTATATTTGGCTGATTTGGCAGCTAATTTTGGCACCGGCTCAGCAGTTTATCAGGAAGCATTGAAAGATCCATCCAGTGATGATTATAGAAATTACAGAGATGCAGGATTTTCGGGAACCGACGGAATTTTAATTAGATACAAGAGTTATAATGGGCCCGAAGGAAATTCGCCTATTTCAAATGGCAGCGAATTTTCATCAGCAGCAACATTGTATCCTGATGCAGAAGATCTTAATAAAGATAATACCCTAAACGAAACTGAAGAATATTTTCAATACATCGTTGATATCAAACCTAAAGATGCGGCAGAAATGCTGATTGGAAATAATTATATAGTTGATAAAAAAGAAGTTCCCATAAATCTGGTTAACGGATCAGTGAGAAATGAAACATGGTATCAGTTCAGAATCCCCATAGCAAGCTATGACAGAAAAATCGGCAATATTCCTGATTTCAAATCGATAAGATTTATGAGGATGTTTCTTACCGGTTTTGAAGACAGTGTTGTGATGAGATTTGGATTACTTCAACTGACCAGAAATATCTGGCGTAAGTTTCAGTATAAAATAGATTCTACCGGTTTGTATTCTCCAACAAGTACAACGCCTTTCAATGTGGAAGCGGTAAACATTGAAGAAAATGACAAAAGAACTCCGTTACCTTATCGTACACCAAAGGATATTCAACGTGTACAAACACTGAGTAACAACGGGGTTAACTTACTTCAAAATGAACAGGCGCTGAGTATGACTTTTTGCAATATGAGAAAATCAGATGCAAAAGGTGTTTTTCAAACATTTGCGAACAGAGATCTGAGACAGTTTGGAAAACTATCTATGTATATTCATGCGGAGCAATCTCAGAATCCGGCAAATACAATAGAAGATAAAGATCTTACTGCTGTTATCAGACTGGGTACAGATTTCGTAAGTAATTACTATGAAATTCGAATACCGCTGATGCTTACCCCGTTAACTTCAGGAGTGGATCCTGATTCGGACCAATACAATGATTCTTTATGGTATCCTTCTAATTCACTTGATGTGGAGTTGGAGGTACTTACTAAACTAAAACAAGCCAGAAATCTTTCCAGTGTTTCATTGGGGAGATTGTTTCAACAATTGCAATCTAACGGTCAAACCTATGGGGTAATTGGAAATCCAAATTTAGGCGAGATCAGGGGCATACTTCTCGGTGTTGAAAATACAAATTCACCTGCAGCCTGCGGACAAATATGGGTTAATGAATTAAGATTGTCATCTATCAATGAGCAAGGAGGATTTGCAGTTTTAGGAAGAGTAGATCTTAATTTGGCAGACCTGGGAACAGTGTCAGTTTCTGCTAATGCACATAGCAGAGGCTTTGGTACACTTGAACAACGAGTAGGAGAACGATTCAGAGATGATTTTTTACAATTCGATTTGTCTACTAATCTTGAGTTGGGCAAGTTGTTACCTAAAAAATCGGGCATGTCAATTCCTGTTTATGCAAGCTATACGCAATCAACAAGTACTCCGCAGTATGACCCTTATGATCTTGACATCAAATTAAAAGACAAACTGATTACATCCCCAAGATCTCAAAGAGATTCTATCAAAAACAACGCCATCGATTTCAATTCTGTAAAAACTTTGAACTTCACCAATGTCAGAAAAAATAAAACCAATGGGAAGTCTCCCAAAATTTATGACATTGAAAATGTGGATGTCAGTTATTCATTCATAAAAACAGAAAGTCACAATCCGCTCATCGAAAATAATTTGGTAACCAGGCACCGCGGTGCAATCGGATATAATTATTCCCCACAACCAAAATATTTCGAACCCTTCAAGAAAATTTTAGGAAAATCAAAAACTAAGTGGCTCAGTTTAGTGAAAGATATCAACTTCAATTATTTGCCATCACAATTAAGTTTCAGGGCTGATATTAGCCGGCAGTTTGGCGCTATTAGGCCAAGAAGCGTTGGTGAAACCAAATACATTATACCGGAGACCTATGACAAATATTTCACAATGCAGCGGGATTATATTATGAGGTGGAATTTTACCAAGTCAATTAATTTTGACTATACCGCTACTAATAATTCAAGAATTGATGAGCCCGCAGGAAGAATTGATACCAAAGCAAAAAAAGATACTATACTCAGGAACTTATTAAAAGGAGGAAGAAATACGATATTTAATCAAACAGCCAATATCTCCTACACGTTGCCGACAGCTAAGTTTCCTTTGTTGGACTGGACAACAGTTAATATAAGATATCAAGCAGCTTACAGATGGATTGGCGCATCAAGATTAGCGGTTAATCTGGGTAACTTCTTAGAAAACGGACAGCAAAAAGAAGCAACGGTGCAAATGGATCTAACCAAGATTTATCAGAAATCGAAATGGATAAAACAATTAGATCAGCCTTCCAATAAAGAGGATCAGCAAAAGTGGAGAAATAGAATTACCAAAGTGAAAGATTCGGTAATGACAAAATCAGGAAAAAAGGTGTTAAGAACCAGGAAAATTGTAGATAAATCTGCGATGCCTTACGTAAGTAATGGAATGAAAGTATTTGGAAAACTACTTACCAGTTTAAAGCAGGTGAATTTTACGGCTTCAGAAAATGCAAGTACACGACTTCCTGGGTATATGGACAGCACTCAATTTGTAGGACAGAATTTTAAAAGTCAGTCACCAGGCTTTGATTTTATTATGGGCTGGCAGCCGGATACAAGTTGGCTTAACAAAAAAGGACAATCAGGGTTGATTTCCAGAGACAGTAATTTCAATTCGATGATTCAACAAAATCTGGATCAGAAAATTACCCTGTCAGCACAGCTCGAACCTGTTCGTGATTTGAACATCACTATAAATATCAGTAAATCTTTCAGCAAAAGTTACAGCGAAACTTATAGATATATTGATACTTCATTGAATGGACAAAATCCTGAATTCAAACACCTGAACCCTTATGCAGGTGGAAGCTTTGATGTTTCATACATTGCCTTTAAAACTTTATTTGGAAAATTTGATCCCAACAGAGTTTCTACTACATTCAAAACTTTTGAAAGCAACAGGGTTATTTTGTCTGAACGAATGGGCAAGTTAAATCCATACAGTAATAATCAGGTTGGGGCGGATGGATTTTATTATGGGTACGGAAAATATGCCGTAGATGTGTTGATCCCTTCATTCATTGCTGCATATACTGACCAGGATCCGAATAGTATTGGATTGATTAATCAGAATAATGGTAATCTGAGATCCAATCCATTCAAGGCAATATTGCCGGAGCCTAACTGGAAAATTGATTACAACGGATTAAGTAAAGTTAAGCCACTTGATAAAATCTTTACAAACCTTACTATTTCTCATGGCTACACCGGAAGTCTTAGTATGAACGGGTTTACTTCTGCTTTATTCTATCAGGATGTTTCGAGATATGGGTACCCTTCTTTTTATGATACCAGTTCAAAGAACTTTATTCCTTATTTCCTTGTGCCTAACGTTAGCATACAGGAGCAGTTTTCTCCTCTCGTAGGTGTGGATATGATGTTTGTGAATCAAGTGCAGGCTAAGTTTGAATATTCTAAATCTAGACAATTGAGCTTAAGCCTGAATGATTATCAATTGAGTGAAGTAAGAAGCACTGAATATACTATTGGTGCTGGGTATCGTAAGAAAGGACTTAAGTTATTCGGCGGATTGAAATTGCCTGCTTTCTTAAGTAAAAACAAATCGGGTAAGTTAGATAATGAAATTAATTTTAGAATTGATTTCAGAGTTAGAGATAATGTTACTGCTAATAGTCGTTTAGATCAGGATAATAATTTTGCAACAGGAGGAAGTAAAGAAACTTCTATAAGCCCTACGATAGATTATTTCCTTAACAGCAGAATTAATATTAAACTTTATTACGACCAAAGAAGAGTTAAGCCTTACATTTCATCGAGCGCACCTACCACCAATACAAGAGCTGGGGTTCAAATACGGATTTCACTGGCGCCATAAATGATGCTTATATAATCATGATGTATAGTAGTTGTAATAATTATGAATCTCGGTGAAAATAATAAGTCCCAGCTTGTTGGGTTGGAGTTACGCTAATCTCGTTGAGGCATACATGCTTTGGTAAGGTTGCTGCATAAAAAATAATATCAGCAATATCATCTCCGGTTAATGGCTTCAATCCCTTGTACACATTGTCGGCTTTTTCCTGATCACCCTTGTATCTTACTAAAGAAAATTCTGTTTCTACGGCACCGGGATGTATAGCAGTAACCCTCATTCCGTATTTCAATAAGTCTACTCTCATGGATCTTGAAATAGCATCAACAGCAAATTTACTGGCACAATAAATGTTTCCGTTTTCATAAATTTCTTTGCCGGCAATAGAACCCATATTAATTACATGGGCTTTTTGTTCTATTAAAAAAGGCAGCAAAGCTTTGGTTACATAAAGTAATCCATCAACGTTAGTATGCATCATAGTTTCCCAGTCATCGAGTTTCGAATCAAGAAAGCTGTCTCGCCCAATAGAAAGTCCGGCGTTATTAATCAGGATATCTATTTTCTTCCATTCATCAGAAAGGCTGTTAATCATTTCAAATACAATTTCTCTTTGTTGTACATCGAAATTCAACGTCTTTATGTTAATTCCATATATTAATTCCAATTTGGTTTTCATTTCTGCTAATCGTTCATTTCTTCTACCTGTTAAAATAAGATGGTAGCCAGCTGCAGCAAATTTTTCAGCACAGGCCTTGCCTATTCCAGAAGTAGCACCGGTTATAAAAACTGTCTTTGTCATAGCATTCGTTTTTAAATTATTTATCAATGCGCAAATTAAGACAGGCCTTGCTAATAAAAAAAGTAAATCTGGGTTTATGAAAGTAGGATTAAGAATCCGGGTTAAACAGACTTAATTATCTAATCAATACTACCGTGCCTTTTCTTTGTATTTTTTTATTGGCATAATCTGTTCCCTCAGCATACCATACATAAGTTCCGGTTTCCTGAACTGCGCTTTTGTATTTTCCATTCCAGCCAACACCAATAAGAGATGTTTTAAAAAGCAATTGACCCCAGCGGTTATAAATAATAAAATTATCTACAGACTTCATGCCTAAAGCAAGTGGAGTTAATACATCATTGAGGCCATCGCCATTAGGACTGAAAGCAGTTGGAATGAAAAAATCGGGAAGTACTTTGTAATAATGAACATTAATACTATCAGTTCCTTTGCAGCCAATGTTATTGCTTACCACGACAGTATATTTAATATCATCCAATGGTGATGCAACAGGATTAAAAACATTAGGGTTACTCAGCCATTGAGTGATCGGGGTCCACAAATAATTAGTACTTCCGGTTGCGTTCAATTGTAAAGGTTGGTTGGTAACAACTGATGTATCCTGTGGCCCTGCATCAGCAATAATTCTGTCAATAGATAACACAGTAGAATCTATCACAGGTTTTGGACAACCCAGTGTATCTGTTACAGTGATATAGTAAGTGATTAAAGTCGCTTCTGGATTAACTACTGTTGGATTTGAAATATTAGGATTGCTTAAGTAACGTGTTGGTGACCACAGATATGTGCTGCCTCCGCTTGCATGAAGAAACGCAGATGTACCCCAGCAAATAGTCGTGTCGTTTCCTGCTTTTATATTTGGGTAAGGGATTGTTTTTATCTTGATAGAATCTTTATCAAAGCAAGTGCCAATATTTCCCTGTACATAATAAGTAGTGTATAAAGAAGTAGGTGTTGCAATTGGATTTCGAATAGATGGATTGTTTAATGTAGCTGCAGGAGTCCAGATGAATTTCAATGCATTTCCATAAATGCTTAAAATGACTCCATCTGTTCTGCAAATAGTAGTGTCGTTTCCTGTTCTGAGAGTAACGGTATCAACAACGCTTACACGAACGGAGTCTCTGTTTGCGCAGCCTGAATTGTCGCTGTAGTTTACGTAATAGATTGTGGAAACAGGAGGAGTTACAATTGGGTTGGGGATATTGGGGTTGTTGATGTTTATATTCGGTGTCCAGGAATAATTACCAGAAACACTGGTGCTTGCGTTAAGTTGTAATTGGTCTCTGGAACAAATCAGCGTATCATTAGTAACATCGAGTACAGGCTTGTCAACTATTAAAATAGTTTTTTCAATAGTATCTATACAGCCTTTGTCGCTTCCTACAATCAAAGTAGTAGTATAGGTGCCAGGAGTATTATACGTATAACTGGGGTTTGCTAAAATGCTGGTGTCATTAATGATTCCGTTTACGCCAAAGTTCCAATGCCATTGATTTGGAGTTCCGTAAGTGGCTCTGGTGTTATCATTAAACTGAACAGGATTTCCTTTACACATAGGAGCGTTATTGGTAAAGTCGGGAAAAAATCCCGGGAAAACCCGTACTAATGTAAAGGTAGAATCAGAACAAGCGGTACCTCTGTTAACTACAAACTTAACATTATAAATACCAGCAGTAGTAAATGTATGCGAAGGTGTTGTAGAGGTGGAAGTATTGTTAATTCCGGAAGCTGGATCGCCGAAATCCCAATAGGCACTTTGATTCAACGGAGATTGACTTCTGTTGCTAAAACTAAATGAGAAGCCATCGCAAGTAATATAATCAGGCAGTAACTCTGCACTGGCAAAATCACAATCAGCAACAGTAATAATGAAATCTTTTCGATGAGTAGCAATATAATTCCCATTTCGATAAGAACTCACACAAACGGATACCACATATTTTCCAGATGCAGGTGCTGTTCCGGAAATGATGCCAGTACTTGTGTTTATTGTTCCTGAAGGGCCCAGTGGACTAATTCCACTAAATCCAGCTATATAAACCAACGACCCATAGGGAGGTGTACTGGGTGTAATATTTGCAGCATTTTGAGCAAGTCCGCCATTATATGCATTACATAAAGTATAAACAAGCTGATCGCCATCTGGATCTGTTGCGCTGAAATCAAGAATGAAATTATTATCGTGGCAAACAATAGAAATACCTTTTGAAAATCTGGGGCTGTTGTCAATTCCAAGAGTTGATGTGGAGCTTCGGCCTGGAATTGTAGTACAGTAAGTAGCACCGGCACCGTTAGCGCCATTGTCGATATTATTAATGTTGTCAATTCTGCAACAGGTTTGGTAGGCTGCTGTGTATCCACTTGTATTGTTATTCAGCGTTATCGTGAATGGATAATAACCGGCTTTATAATTTAAAGTAGGCTGATTGATTATACAAAGTGGAACATTAGTTATTGGCAATGTTTCTTCCATAGTCAAATCAACATCTCTTGTAGGTGATGTGCCCGGACCTCCGTAAGGATTGTTGTTGTCATTATTATAAATGCCAATTGTTACATTGGCAGGCATAAATGCACAATTGAAACAATTTTCATCTCTAAATAAAATGAGTGTTATTCTGAAAGTTCTGGTTGTAGGGGTGCTGGAAATCAAATCGTAAATCATCTCTCCGCCGGTAATATGCTTTGCATCGGAACTGAGGCAAAAAAATCCCAAAATTAGTATAAGTACAATCCTCCTTATCATCAACTCAAAGTTAAACATTAGTTATTGTAAGTTAATAAAAAACGACACTTATTAAACAGTGATTTCAGAAAGGTTAGTCAGGAAAAAAGATAATATATGGTTAACGGATTCCGGGTTTTCAAGCATTCCCATATGACTAGTATTCTTAAGTATATTAATGACAGACATTTCTGGCAAATGACATTGCTGAAGGGTATGAGCTAATGGAATGGCCTGGTCTTGATTTCCGGCAATAAACAAAACAGGCGTTTTTGTATTTTGGATTAGAGCCGTTTTGTCCTGTCGGTTTTTCATGGCTTCGTAATACTGTATCAAATATGCAGAAGAGATTTTTTCGCCAATATTGACAAGCGATTTGATCTCCTGCTGATATTTTTCTGGGTTATAAAACAAGGCAGGGATACTTGTTTTTAAAAACGAGGGGCTTCCATTTTTTTGAATGAATTGAATTGCTTTATTTCTTATTTCTATTTTATGGGTATCATCAGCATAGGCGGTAGAATGAACAAGTCCAAAAGAAATCAGGTCTTCAGGAAATAATTCAAAATAGGCAAGAGTAATGTAACCGCCCATACTATGCCCAAACATGGAAAAACGGGTGATGTTTTCGGCCATTAAAATTTGTTTGATTCCTTTTGCATAATCCTCAATTTGAATTTCTTTTTCTTCCAGAAATGAAGATGATCCTGTGCCAAATAAATCAGGGGCTATTATAAAATAACTTTTGCTCAAATGTTCGATTTGATTCTTCCAAATAGAATGGTCTTCTGCAAATCCATGCATTAACAATACTGGCTTACCATTTCCACAGGTGAAATAATCAAGGCTTGTATTTTTATAATAGACCGTATTCCTTTTCATTTGTTAATGTTGTTTGTTTTTGGTCACACGGTATGCCTTAATTCTTCCGGAGATTTGGGGATATGCTATCCACTTTTGTTATTGACATTAGCGTTTACCTGTAGTGGAATAAATGCTGTAGGATCTCGTAAATAATATCAACACAATAATAATCAATGCGGAATTCAATTGCTGAGGAAGGAACAGCCATGAAACAATCAGCAATGAAAGTAAGACGGTGGTAAATCCAAAATAATATTTTATGATTTTATTTTCAGATTGGATAAAGAAAGCGGCAATTAGGTGCAACGGAAATGCCCAGATAAGGTTGTAATTATTTTTAGTCATAGTATGGTCGGTTCCTACCCACATAAAAATCAGTAATACGCCTAAAAGGCCTACGATAAAAAAGAAAGAATAATCAAAAATTAATAGTGCTTTTCTGGTGAAGTTATTTTTATTTCTGATTGCTCCTGCAAGAAAAAGAAAGAGTAGTAAAAAGCAAATGTTTGGCTTGAATAAATCCCCGTTATTGCCATTGTTTTCCGACTGATAAATTGTTGACTTTGATATCACTAAAGAAGTGTTGCTGCATTTGTCTATTGCTTTCATTAGATTGTAAGGAAGAAACTGCTGTTCTGATGCCGTCATAATTCTATCTGTTGGAGCGCCTAATAAAATGTCAATTCCTAATTCGCTCCAATACTGGCCTCCTTTTCTCAGGTATTCATGTATAGCCTCTCTGAATCTTTTATTGTCAGGCATTACCGCCGGAAGCACGGGTCGTGGATTTTTATTTTTCGAAATGATATCTCTAAGCCTTGTGGTGCAATTGTCGAGAAAGAAATCGTATTTATAATATTTGTTTTCTTCTTTTAAGTTTTCATTTAAATCTTTCTGAATACTTTTTTTTTCATTCTCGCTTAAATTCAAAAGCTGCTCTTCTATGCTTCTGTTTTCTGATTGATAGCTACTGATAAAATCATCTGTTCTTTCTACACTTATAAAATAAAGCAATTTTCCTTTTATAAATTTTACATAAAAGTCAGAATCTTCAAAATCAAATGTTCCGTAATTGTAAACATAATCAGTAACGCTGTTGCTGTCAATTATTCTAATGGCGCTGTGTCCGAAAATGGAATATAATTCTTCGCCTGGCTCACAGGTAAGTAAAGAAACTCTTATTCTGGAAGAGTCCTGTGCTTTTATTTGTACTGAAACACAAAGCAGCGTAAATAAAAAAACGGTAAATAAAAAAGGCTTAACCATAGTTGAATAATTCAATCTTCTGAAGTTAAAACTATCTGCTGTAATTGGGCGCCTCTTTTGTAATAAAGATATCATGAGCATGACTTTCTCTGATACCCGCATGTGTTATTTTGACAAAATCGGCTTTTTGTAAAGCTTTAATATTTGGCGCACCGCAGTAGCCCATTCCGGCACGAAGTCCTCCAGTAAACTGATGAACAACTTCCTTTAAATAACCTTTGAAGGCAACGCGACCTTCAATGCCTTCTGGAACAAATTTCTTCACATCAGCTTCAGGTTCCTGAAAATATCGGTCATTACTACCTTGTGCCATCGCGCCTAAGGATCCCATACCCCTGTATTGTTTGAATTTCCTTCCTTCATAGATTATTGTTTCGCCAGGACTTTCTTCGGTACCTGCAAACATATTGCCCATCATCACACAGGTTGCGCCTGCGGCAAGAGCTTTAACCATATCTCCAGTATATCGAATGCCCCCGTCGCTGATGATGCCCACCCTTTTGTTTTTCAAGGCGGAGGCAACTTCCATTACAGCCGTGATTTGTGGAACTCCTGTGCCGGCTACAATTCTGGTAGTGCAAATAGATCCAGGACCGATACCAACTTTTACTGCATCAGCACCAGCATTAGCCAGAGCCAGCGCACCTTCTCCGGTTCCTACATTACCTGCGATAATAGAAAGGTTTTTGAAATTCTTTCTGATTTTCTTTAATGCATCTATAACTCCTTTTGTATGACCATGAGCGCTGTCTAAACAAATAACATCCACACCAACCTGAAACAAGGCTTCAGTTCTTTCAAGAATATCACTGGTGATGCCAACCCCTGCGCCTACCAGTAATCTGCCATAAGCGTCTTTTACTGCGTTGGGATGACTTTTTAATTTCAGGATGTCGCCAAAAGTAATCAGTCCTACTAATTTGCCTGATTTATTTACAACAGGAAGTTTTTCGATTTTATTTTTCTTGAAAATGAGTTCCGCTTTTTTAAGGTCTGTACCTTCTGGAGCGATAATGAGATTTTCTTTTGTCATTACCGTACTTACTTTTTCTTTGGCATTTGCTTCAAATCGCAAATCACGATTAGTGAGGATTCCTACTAATTTATTTTGCGCATCTATAATGGGAATTCCGCCAATTTTATTTTCTCTCATCATTCTAATAGCCTCACCAATAGTAGCATCAGGACTTAAAGTAAGCGGATCCAGAATAAGGCCACTTTCACTTCTTTTTACTTTTCTGACTTGCTCTGATTGTTGCTGAATGCTCATGTTTTTGTGTAGCACACCCAGCCCGCCTTCTCTGGCCATTGCAATAGCTAAAGACGCTTCGGTAACGGTGTCCATCGCTGCACTCAGCATTGGGATATTTAATTTTATCTTATCGGTAAGTATGGAGCTGATATCAACATCCCTGGGCAAAATTTCGGAATATGCCGGGACTAACAATACGTCGTCGAATGTTAATCCTTCAATTATAATTTTAGTTGATTTTGCAGTAGCGGAAGATTTATTATTGGTTGCCATAGGCGAAATTAAGTTGAAAAAATGAATTTTTAAACTAAAGCAATTAAATCTGTCTTAAATACCAGCGTCTATTAATTTGTATCGTTTGCCTGGCATCGACTGTATGATGCCATTTAATTCCAGGGAAAGCAATGCACAGGCAACAGCACTATAGCTTATAGCGGATTTATAAGTGATGGTGTCAATATCAGCTTCCTTTACTTCTTTCAAAATGGCAACGAGTTTAGATTCATCTGCGGTGAGCTGAAAAAATAATTCCCTTTGACGTAATTGGGGTTTATTTATTTTTTCTTCCCAGTTCATAATTTCTAATAAGTCATCAGCTTTTGTAATCAGACAGGCTTTGTTATTTTTTATAAGGTTGTTGCAGCCTTCGCTTTTAGGATCAGAAACTCTTCCAGGAACTGCAAATACATCTTTATTATAGCCGTTGGCTAATTCTGCAGTAATTAAAGATCCTCCTGTTTTGCCAGTTTCAATAATTACGAGGGCGTCGCAAATGCCTGCAGTAATTCTGTTTCTTCCTGGAAAATTTTGCTTGTCGGGAATGGTGCCACTGGTGTATTCCGTTAGTAATCCGCCCTGTTCAGTTATCTCTTCTGATAATTTTTTATTGGCGTAAGGATAAATTCTGTCTAATCCATGCGCCAGCACTGCAACAGTGGAAAGATTATGTTTTATAGCAGACTTGTGGGCAATGGAGTCGATGCCATAAGCAAGGCCGCTTATAATAGTGATATCATGTTTTGAAAGATCAGCTATGAATTTCTCGCAAATATTTTTTCCGTATTCAGAATTACTGCGGGTGCCGATCACCGAAATGACTTTAGTTTTATTTAAACTGATGTTTCCTTTAAAGTATAATAACACAGGGGCATCATAACAATTTAATAATCTTTTTGGGTAATCATTATCTGAAACAAACAGCGGCTGAATGTTATTTTTTTTGATGAATTCAATTTCGTGCTCACAGCTTTTATAGTCCTTAAAAGCTTTTATACAATTGGCTCTGACAAAACCAATGCCGTCAATTTTTTCTAATTTATTTCTTGGGGTATTAAAAACCTGCTCAGCATTTTCAAAGCTTCTGATCAGCATTTTAGCGTGCACATGCCCAATATTCGGTATTTTAGTCAGCGCAATTTGATATAATAAATCATTGTTCATAGAAAACAATGATAGGAAATCATTTAGTTTGAAACAACGTTAATTTCCGTTCTTCTGTTGAGGCTTTTCCCTTGTTCGGTATCATTGGATGACAATGGCTTTGTGTCTCCAAATCCTTTTGCGGAAAGTTGGGTAGGGTTGATGCCTTTAGAGATGAGAAATGCAACTACAGCTTTTGCCCTGTTTAAACTTAATGTCTGGTTGTCTTCTTTTTTTCCAATATTATCGGTATGTCCACTGATTTGAACTTTCATGCCAGGATTTTCATTAAGCAATGAAATGATTTTTGCTAATTCTGATTCTGATTCTGGTTTTAATTTTGATTCGTTGTTGCCATAAAAAATATTCTTCAATACAACAGTGGCTCCGGCTTCAATAGGCTGCAAGGGTATTTTTAAAGTAAAAAAACTATCTACTGTATTTTTTATCAGTGAAAAATTATCTGAATAAAATAAGTAGCCTTTACGGTTCACATTTAAAGCATAATCTTTTTCAACAGGCAATGTAACCAGGAAATTCCCATCTTCATCAGTTTGTATTTCTGTAGGAGCCTTGTTGCTGTTTATTTCTGTAAGAGTTACAGTAGAGGGGAGGCCTGCATTTGTTTTCTTATCATAGACACTACCTGTGAGCCATAATGTTTTTGAAGAGCTTATTTCGTTTCTTAATTCAAAACTATAAATATCAAGACCTGCATTATTGTTTTTCCGGTCACTAGCATAATAAGAAGTCTTTCCATCTGATGCTACAGTTAATGAACCTTCGTCATCAATTGTGTTTATAGGATAGCCAAGATTTATCGGAGTCGTCCATTTGTTTTCATTATTTTTTCTGGATAAAAAAAGATCAGCCATTCCATATCCGGGCAATCCGTTGCTGTTAAAATAAAGGGTTTGATTGTCGGCATGAATAAATGGACAAGTCTCGTCTGCAGAAGTATTAATGGTTGGTCCGAGATTTTCGGGTACTGTCCACTTGCCATTAGTTTGACGGTGAGTAACCCAAATATCTTTGCCCCCATAACCATTAAAACGGTTGCTTGAAAAATAAAGATCTTTTTTATCTGGCGATAAACTGGGCGCGGATTCCCATAAGTCTGTATTGATAATGGGTCCAAGGTTTTCGGCTTCGGTCCACCCGCCATTTTTTGTTTTAAAAGAGATATATAAATCGCAGCTGCCCTGGCCCTCGGGATAATTACAGCCGGTAAAAATCAGCCATTGCCCATCCTGAGAAATGGCCTGGGCGCCTTCGTTTAAAGTAGTATTTAATTTGCCTTTTGCCGAAGTGGCCTTATTCCATTTACCATCAATAAATTCGCTCTCATAAAAATCCTCATCGTTATTAACCCTTCTTGTAAAAATCATTTTCTTTCCGTCAATAGTCAGTGATGGATAATACTCCAAATAATTTGAGTTGATGCCATCGCCAAGATTTTTTGGTTCAAAATTATAATTGCCTAAAGGATGATTGGTTTTATAGGCTATTGCGAATTCGTATGTGCCTTTTCGGTAGTTGGCAGATTTTATGCTCTGCGGATTGAGTTTTTCTATTTTTAAAAAAGCATTTACTTTATCCAGGGCTTTTTCAAATTCACCAATACCTGCCAATGAAATAGAAAAAGGAAGAAGATAAGAGTTGGAAAAAACGCTATCTAGAGAAAAAGCTTTTTCGAAATCCGCAACAGAAGCTGCATAGTTTTTCATGTCTGCAAAAATGCCGGCACGGGATAAATAAACCTCAACATACCGGGGTTCTATCTTCAATGCTTCATCGAGTTTTTCCAGAGATTTTTGATAGGCTCCGTTGACGGCAAAGTCATAAGCCATCTCGTATACTTTAAAAGCTTTTTTATTCACTTTTTCGGGGTTGTACCATTGTGCTTCCGTAAGATGAACACTCAATATTGAAAAGACAAAAAGCAGTATTGTATAAATTTTATTTTTAAATTTCATATTGGATTTTTTGTTGGCTAAGGTACATTGATATACTTATGAATCTGTAGTGAGATTTCCCATTTTGGATTTCGCTTAACATATTCAATAATAAGTGGAGTTATTGCTGCGGATTTATCCCATTCTGGTTGCAGATAAAGTTTGCATAAAGGATCAACTTTAGCGGCATAATTTTCGGCCCATTCAAAATCCGTTTTATTAAAAATAACCACCTTTAATTCATTAACAAAAGGCAGTATTTTCTCTTGAGGTATTTTGAATTTTTTTGGAGAGAGGCAAATCCAATCCCATGCTCCAGTTAATTGGTGTGCTCCGGAAGTTTCAATATTGGTTTGATATCCTGCATCTTGAATGGCCTTGGTTAAGGCTGTTAAATTGTGCATGAGTGGCTCCCCGCCAGTAATCACCACCAGGCCCGAATCGGTTTGCTGTTTAATATTTTTAATAATTTCCCCAATGCTCATTTTAGGATGTGCATCGGCATCCCAGCTGTCTTTTACGTCACACCATACACAGCCTACGTCACAACCGCCAAGCCTTACGAAATAAGCTGCTCTTCCCTGATGAAAACCTTCGCCCTGAATGGTGTAGAAATGTTCCATCACTGGATACTCAATATTGTAATCTAAAACGTCTGTCATTATTTATTTCTTAGCTGGTAAGCATTAAAAGTGTTTTTCAATAAAGCAGCAATGGTCATTAGTCCAACGCCTCCAGGAACAGGAGATATAAAACTGCATTTAGGCGCCACGTTTATAAAATCAACATCTCCTCTTATAGCAAAGCCGGATTTCTTAGTATCGTCTGCAATTCTGGTTATGCCAACATCAACTACAACAGCATTCTCTTTTACCATGTCGGCAGTAAGAAAACCAGGCTTGCCAATTGCAGCTATAATGATATCGGCCTGCAGACAAATATCTTTCATGTTTTTTGTTCGGCTATGACATACCGTTACAGTGCAGTCTCCAAATGCATTGTTTTGATTTAATAGAATGCTTATCGGACGCCCAACGATATTGCTCCTTCCCAGTACAACTGCATGTTTTCCTTTTGTATCAATTTTGTAATGCTCAAGCATCAGCATAATTCCATATGGTGTTGCCGGAATAAAAGTAGGCAGTCCTAAAACCATTTTTCCAATACTTACCGGACTAAATCCATCTACATCTTTTGAAGGGTCAACAGTATTTAGGATTTTGTTCTCATCTATATGTTTGGGCAAAGGAAGTTGAATCAGAATTCCGTCGATATCGGCATCGGTATTCATTTTAGTTATAGATTCAATTAATTCGTTTTCTGAAATATTCTCATCCAATCTCAATAACGTGCTTTTGAACCCTGTTTCTTCGCAGTTTTTTATTTTACTGGCTACATAGGTTTCGCTGGCTCCGTTTTTACCTACAAGAATTGCAGCCAGATGTGGCGCGCGTCTGTTGCTGGTGATCAGTTCCTGTATGGCTAACTTCAGTATTTCCTTTACGCTTTGCGAGGCAATTTTTCCATCTAGAATTTCCATAAAACAAAATTACTTAACTATAAGCGATTATTTTATTTTTCTGAATTATTCAACCGGATTTTTATTGGAAAAAAACATTTTTTTGCGGAGGGAATCACTTTGATGTGTTCGTTATTGAAGATTTATTTTGTAGTATAAATTTTGCCCTTGAAAACAACCTTCATTTTATCCGTTATTATTTTGAATTTATATTTTGATTGTTTCGCACAATTAGGATCTGGTGCATCAGACAATACACTACTGATGATGTCTACAGAAAGTCATAATATAGTCCAATCGTCATCTTTTATAGGCAATCAGGCGCTTGCTGCAAAATTGGAAAAGCCTATTTATGGGGTTTTTAGTGAGCGAAAATACATTTTCGAAGGTATTAATAATGTCATTCTGTTTGGAGGGCTGCCTGTTTTTCGAAATTACGTAACTGCAGGTTTAAATTTTAGTGGCAATGATTGGTTTAATCAGACTTTGATCTCTCTCGGTATATCGAAATCACTGGGAGTGAAAATGGATATAGGTTTAAGGTTCAATTATTTTATTGAACATTTTAGCGGATATGAAAGCAATAATTTTCTAAGTGCAGATGCAGGATTTGTTTTTCATCTTTCTTCAAAAGTAAATCTTGGTTTACAAATTGATAATGCCTGCGCTGTTTTTTTATTAAAAGCCAGAAAGCCTGAAGTTAATATTCCTTATCGCTGTAAATGGGGTTTAGGATATGATATTTCTGATCAATTTTTTATTGGAGTTGATTTTGTTAAAGAAGAAAACTTTAAAATAAATCTGGTTACCCTTTTGAAATACCAGCTTAAAAAAAAGATTTCAATAAAATATACAGTATCAGCAATTCAGATGAGTAATGCAATTGGAATAGAATGGTTTCAGAAAAAAATACATTTTCAATTTGTATGTGCTCGTCACCCTCAATTAGGCTATAGCGCAGGAGTAATAATTTGTTCAAATCAAATACTGTAATATGATCAAAAAACACAGTTTGCTTTTCTTGTTCATTCATCTTTCTATATTTAGTTTTTGTCAGGCAAAAATCGAGTCAGGTCAGGGAAATCAGGATCAAATGATTGAAAATGCGGTAATGTCTTCTGATCAAAATGAGTTTAATGAAGATGCTTTTTTGGAAGAGATTGAATACTGCAAAAAACATCCGGTTGAAGTAAATACAGCGGAAATTAAAAAGCTGGAAGAACTTGGATTATTGTCGGCATTGCAACTCGAAAATTTAAATTCGTATAAAAAATTATTAGGTCCGTTAAGTTGCATTTATGAATTACAATCTATATCCGATTGGGATGTTTCAATCATAAATAAAATTCGTCCATACGTTACTGTGAATATTAAAAATAATGCAGAAGATTTTATCCGTGAAAACTTTACGCAAACTAAAAACAATATTTTATTAAGATTGACACAGGCCTTGCCATTTTCAGATGGGTATCATTTGAATGGCATTAGTAATACAAAGGCTTTTGAAGGTTCTTCTCAGGGAGTTTCTTTTAAATATAATTTTACTTCACAAAAAAATATTTCAATTGGAATTACAGGGGACAAAGATCCTGGTGAGTCTTTTTACAGAAGAAATAAATTTAAAGGATTCGATTTTTACTCCGCTTTTCTGGCTTACAAAAGAAAAGGGCTATTAAGAAGTCTGGTATTGGGAGATTTTGTAATTAATATGGGGCAGGGGTTAATTCAATGGCAGTCGCTTGGCTTTAAGAAAGGTGCGGATGTGCTTTCCATAAAACGGCAAGCCGCCACACTGAAGCCGTATCATTCTTTTGGGGAGAATAATTTTCATCGCGGCATTGGATTTACACTTGCCTTCAAAAATTATGAACTCACCCTTTTTGGGTCATACAAAAAAAATGATGCGAATCTTAATTATGATACGCTGATTAATGAGGAACAGTTCATTTCTTCTATAATTTCAGCGGGTTTGCATCGTACCCAAAGTGAAATAGAAAGCAAAGGCGCCTTAAAAGAACTTTTATTTGGAGGAAGACTGGTTTTTAATTCAAACAATGGTTCTATAGGACTTAATTCTGTTCATTACTTTTTCAATTTACCATTGATTAAAAATAATCAGCCTTATAATCTTTATACGTTCAACGGAAAGCAGCTATCCTGTTTTAGCGCAGATTATTCCTTTACAAAAAATAATGCTCATTTTTTTGGAGAGATAGCTTTTTCCGGTAATCAAGGGCTGGCTTGTGTAAACGGAGCATTGATATCCGTTTCCCGAAACATCGATTTAAGTTTTCTGCAGCGCAATATTTCAAAAAAATACATTTCCCTTTATGCAAATTCATTCACAGAAAATACTAGCCCAACAAATGAAAACGGATTTTATGCTGGTGTTTCTTTAAGACCTAATGATTTATGGCAAGTCAATGCTTATGTTGACCTCTATAAGTTTCCATGGTTAAAATATCAACAAAATAATTTAATGAGTGGATGTGATTATTTAGTTCAGGGCACTTATAAATTCAATAAGAAAACTTCACTTAATATCCGTATTAGATCGTATAAAGAAGGGGAAAGTCATTACTTGAATTTGCCTTCTTTAATAGAGCACACTCAAAATATCAAAAATAGCGTCAGATTTCAGGTCGATTTTAATGTAAGTAATTCATTAACAGTTAAAAACAGACTTGAATTAGTGAGGTGTAATGAATCCGGAGGAGGCGCAAGTGATGGGTTCCTCACTTATATAGCTTTTTACTATAAACCACAGCTAAAATCATATACAGGAAACTTAATGGTTTTCCTTTTTGATACGTATGACTACTCGAGCAGAATATATGCTCACGAAAGTGATTTATTGTATAGTTTTTCTATTCCTGCATTTTATGGAAAAGGAGTAAAATTTAGCGCTAATTTCAGTTGTAAGATTGGAAAAAAAACTTCGGTTTGGCTTAAGTGGTCAGGGCTTTATAGTATTGATCATCAAAATTTTGGCAGTGGAAATGATGAAATTCAGGGAGGATTTAAAGAAGAAATTAAAACACAGTTGATTTTTCAGCTTTAAATTATTTAATTCATGTGCAACTTTTATTGTTAATTATTTGTCTAAATAATCGGTAAGGAAAATTTTAAGCTTTTTTTAAGCTTTTTTTTGCAGTATTGAAATTATCCTTATTTTTACCATTCATTAAACAAATAATAAACCGCACATGAGAAGAATTTTAACATTATTCGCAGTGTTGATGCTCAGTGGAATGCTGGCTTCTGCACAATCTCGGGTACTCTCTGGACAAGTGAGAGATATCCCAGGAGATGCCGTAAAATTTGCAACAGTTACGGAAAAAGGAACAAAAAATGCCGTTCAAACTGATGTTAACGGTAATTTTTCTATTAGAGTTTCCGGGCCTTCATCTAAACTAGTTGTATCTGCAGTTGGTTATGATGACCAGGACATTACTCCTTCTGGAAACATCGTAATTGCAAATCTTGTAAGAAACACACAAGAGTTAACTCCTGTTGTGGTTACTTCAATGGGGCAGCAAAGACAAGCGAAAGAGCTTGGTTACTCTACAGCGAAAGTAAAAGCTGCTGAATTAACACAGGCTAAAGTTATTAATCTTCAAAATGGTTTGACTGGTAAAGTTTCTGGTTTGAATATCCAAACTGTAAACAACGGCGTATTTGCCGATACAAGAATTACTTTAAGAGGTATCAGATCATTGACTGGAAACAACCAGCCAATGTTGGTATTGGATGGTGTTCCCATTTCATTGGGTTACATCAGTTCAATAAATCCAAATGATATTGCTGATGTTACCATATTGAAATCGTCTTCATCTACGGCTATTTATGGTCCTGATGGTGTAAATGGTGCAATCGTAATTACTACAAAAAGAGGTTCTAAAGCTAAACCAATGGTTACTTTAAGCCACACTGTACAATTAGAGAAGGTAGCTTTCATGCCTCTTTTCCAATCTCAATTCGGTTCTGGTTCATCTGAAGATGATAATCATAATGGAGTTTATGACCCAATTGAGAATCAGGGTTATGGTGATGCATTCGATGGTTCTATCAGACAAATCGGAAGAACAGGTCCAAATGGTGAGAAAAATTTACTTTCTTATGTTGCCCGTCCTGACGAAAAAAGAAAATTCTGGAATACAGGGGTAACAAACCAAACTGATTTCTCTATCGCAACTGGTGATTTTTATTTGAGTTTCCAGAATGTAGATATAAAAGGGATTATGCCTAAAGATGTAAACAAAAGAATTTCTGCAAATATGAGTGCTAATAAAGACTTTGGAACAAAATTCAAAGCGTCTTATAGCATGAGATACACTCAGGGTAACTATGATGTAAATGCAGGTAGTTCTTTTGGAAACGGAAGAGATTACAATCCTTACTGGAATTTGATTAACACTCCAATGCAAATTGATGTTACTAATTATAAAAATTGGAAGACTGATTATTTTTCAAGTCCTGATGGATTTTACAATGATTATTACTACAATCCATATTGGTGTGTAGATAATTTCAGAGACAAAGGTCGTTCTGATGATGTGTTAGGCAACATGGAATTAAACTATAAAGTAACTCCGCTAATCAATTTGACCTACAGATTGGGTGTTACTTATTCAAATTCAACTTATAAGCAAACTCAGGGTGCTTACAATTACTCAGCTTTTGCTCAGGCAAGCGGAAAAGCAACAGCTCAATCAAATATTCCAGCTGCTTTGGGTGATGGATCTAGCTACTCAAGCAGATTGAACTCTGAGATATTCGCAACATTCAGAAAGCAAGTAGGTAAATTTAAGTTTGATGGACTTGTTGGTCAATCTTACCGTGAAAGCAGTTCTAAATTCCTTTCTATGAGTTCTGATAATTTGGGTATTCCTCAGGTGTTCAATATCGCAGTTCGTAAAGGAGAGCCTGGAGTTGGAGAAGGAACTTCAAAAACTAGACTTGAAAGATATTTCGGAAAGATTTCTGTTGGATACGAAAATTGGGCATTTGCTGAGATTACCGGAAGTAATGATATAGATAGCAGATTGGCTAATCCATATAATTATGACTTTAGCAATACCAGCTTCTTCTATCCAGGAGCAAGTGCTTCTTTAGTTTTAAGTGAAGCCATCAAATCTATCAAACAAAGCAAAATCATTTCTTATTTGAAAGTAAGAGGTGCTATTTCTAAAACAGGTAACGTAAACCTTGGACCATATAGCTTAGAGAATACATACTCTCAAACTAACGGATTCCCTTACGGAAGCTTGTTAGGGTTCTCTTCTAACAATGTGTTAAGAAAATCAAGTTATCAGCCTGAGTTTGTAATTAATCATGAGGCTGGATTTGAAATCGGTTTGAATAAGAATAAAATAAATTTTGAAACTACTATTTATAATCAAACAAATACCAACCAGATTATTACAGTAGCGTATTCTTCATCTACTGGTTATCCAAGTGCTTTGTTAAATGCAGCTGATTTTACAAATAAAGGTTTAGAGTTTGATTTGAAATTGACTCCATTAGTAAAAATCGGAGCTCTTTCTGCAGACGTTAAATTAAACTACACACATCAGTCAAACCAAGTAAATAAAATTGTTGATGGTGTTAATGAATTAGGAATAGGTAATGGCAACTACATAATAGTAGGAGAGTCTGCTTATACTTTTAAATTGACAGATTATTTACGTGATCCTTCTGGACGTGTAATTGTTGATGCTGCTACAGGTTATCCTACGGTTGATCCAGTTGTTAAAAAATTCGGTCAAACTTTACCTTCTGATATCTTTGGTGCAACAATAACACTTACATACAAAAACATCACATTGAGTGCAGTTGCTGATTACAGATCAGGAAATGAGATTTACAATGGATTAGGTTCTAGTATGGACTTCTCTGGTATTTCTTACAGATCAGGTCAAAATGGTCGTCAGCCATTTGTTTTCCCTAACTCAGTAATTCAAACTACTGATGCAAATGGTAATGCTGTTTATACACCAAACACTTCTACTTATACTTTGAGTGGTGGTTACAATTTCTGGTCTCAGTCTAGAAATACTTCAGCTAACTCAAATTACTTATGTAATGGTGCTTTCGCTAAATTAAGAGAGTTGTCTCTTACTTACACAATGCCTTCTTCTTTGTTCTCAAATAAAGGAATTAAAGGAATGACTTTCTCAATTTCAGGCAGAAACCTATTAACATGGTTGCCTAAAACTAACGAATGGACTGATCCAGAATTCTCTAACACTACAGGCAATGCACAAGGTGTAAATGGTTTAGGAAACACACCTCCAACAAGAATTTTTGGAGCTAACATTACTTTACAATTTTAATTTTTTAATATTAATATTATGAAACAGAAAAAAATAATTCTTCTCTTTTTTGTCTTTGCCTTTATAATTAGTTTATTTAGCTGCAAAAAGGAAAAGTTCAACATTAATCAGAACCCTAATGAGGCTACTGATAGTACAATTGCGTACAATGTAATTCTTCCCGCTGCTCAAAATAGCACAGCGAGAGTAGTATCAAGAAGCTGGGGATGGTTACAAAATTATCTTGGATATTGGGCTCGTTCTGGAACGTATGCTCCAAACACTGAAGAAGAGACCTATGAAATTACAACCAATTTCCAATCAGGTATCTGGTCTTCGATGTATGATAATTTGTATGACTACCAAACAATGCAGATTGGTGCAAATAAAGCACATGCAGATTTTTATGAAGGTATTGCCAGAATTATGAAAGCTCATAATTTCGCTATATTAGTTGATTTGTACAATAACATACCTTACACTGAAGCTCTAAAAGGAGCTGCAATTACAACTCCTAAATACGACAAAGGAATAGATATTTACAAAGACCTTTTAAGACAAGTTGATACAGGGATTTCTTTGATTACTAACGCAGACGAAAGCGAAACTGGTCCAAATGCAAGTATTGCTACTGATGATATTATGTTTGGAAATAAATTATTTCCAGCTACTGCAGTTTCTGACATGAAAACCCGTTGGGCTCAGTTTGGAAATACGTTGAAATTAAGAATTCTTACTAAATTTATGAATGGTGGAATTGAAATCAATTCTACAAATACAGTAGGAACGGTTGCCACTTATGCACTATCTCGTGGAGAATTAGATCAGGAATTTACTGATATAAATAATGAAGGCAGCGGATTTTTAGATTTTAACGCGGAGGTTCAACCAGGTTATCAGGCTGATAAAGGAAATCCTTTCTTCAATTCTTACGTAGCTGATGATGCAGGATCAGCAACAGGTAACTCAGTTTATTATAAAGCGAATAGTTATGCTGTAGGCCAGGGTGTTCAAGGAGATAATGGATATTATGGTTATAATGGAGATTTAAGAAGAAATAAATTCTACAAAGCTCCAACAAGTGGTGATTATACAGGAGTTTACAGAGGTGTAGATTATGGCATACCTGCACAAACAATTAATGCAGCAGGAAATTTAGCAGGTATTGGAGTAGGTGTTTACAGAGGTGTTGATCAGCCACAGTGGATTCTTACCTCAGCAGAATCTTATTTTTTACAAGCAGAATGTAGTCACAGAGGATTTAATGTTGGCGCAGTTTCAGCAGATCAATTATTAGCGAGCGGTATTGTAGCATCATTTACAAGTTTGGGTTTAACTACTCCAAATGCTAATACCTACATTGTTAATAACGCAGGATATCCTGATGTTGATTATTTTTCTCCAGAATACGATCCAGGAAACGGATTTCCAGTACAAGGGGGGTTATTTACTATCATCACCCAAAAATGGTTTGCATTAAATGCAATTGCACCTTTTGAGGTTTGGTCTGATTACAGAAGAGTAGATTTTAATGCAACAACGAACCATTTTGTTTATGGACTATCAGTTGGATTTAGTGCTGGTCCTGCAATTTCTACAAACCCTGCTAATGTAAGATCAGTGTTACCTAAAAGATTGTTGTATCCTCAAAATGAGTATTTGTACAATCCAACAAATGTTTCAAGCCAGGGTTCACAAGGAGCATATCCATTTTCATCAATTTTCTGGGATTTAAATTAATTAAAGTAAAAATAAAAACGTTATGAAAAAAATATCAATAATTCTTCTTGCATTTACGGTGGTTTTTAATTCCGGATGTATGAAAGACAAAGGTTTTGATAATCAAGAATATGGTATCAAAGACCCTGCTGGTTCACCAGATGGAGTAGGATTCAATTTGTTGAATTTAAGTAACTATGTAAAAAATGTAGGTCTTGTTTTACAGGATACGCCTCAAAACATTGATTCGAATTCTGTAATAATGAGTTTTTTAGCTGAAGCTCCTACAACAAAAGATATCCATGTATCTGTTGCTATCAATGATGCTATCATTGATGATTACAATACTGCAAATGGTACAACTATTGTTCCTTTAGATCCATCATTGTACACCATTCAAAATGCAACTGTAACAATACCAGCAGGTTCAAAAAATGGTTATGTTATGATTAATATTCCTTCAACAGTTAGTATTGATCCTTCTATAAGCTACGGAATGGCTTTACAAATAACAGATGTTGATAACGGTTGTGTTGTTGCTTCTAACATGAATAAAGTACTGTTTCTTTTAGCAATAAAGAATATTTATGATGGCGATTACGTTTCAAATGGTTTCTTTTATCATCCAACTGCACCAAGACCAATTGTTGATAGAGTAAAGGCTGCGTTCACCAATTCAGCTACCAGCGTAGCTATAGAACTTGGCGATTTGGGAGGTAGTGGTTATTATGCTGTTTTAGATGTTGATCCTATCAGTAATGATATTACTGTATCTCCTTTCCCAGGAAGCATAACTCCAGTATTTATGTTTACTGCTGGATTACCAGATACTCATCCTAGTGGAAATCCAACAGGATACACTCCACAGTGGGCGAATTCATCAGAATGCAATAATGTATATGATCCAGCTACCCTTTCTTTTAAAGTTAGATATGGTTATGCCGGAGGTACTGGTTACAGAGTAACTGAAGAAATTATCACTCGTCAATAAGACATATAAAATTAATTCTAAAGAGGCTGTCTATTTTTGGCAGCCTCTTTTTTTTGGATTCTAGTTTTTAAAATTATCTTTATAAAGATTAAATTCTTTTTTAAGAAATGCTCATAAGAGTTAGTCTCTTGCTAATCGGAAATAAGTATTAAGGGCATAACATGTGACCTAAAACAATAAACATACATACATGAAAAATATTTTGTTTTCACTTCTGTTAACTTTTATTTTATCAGACTCTTTCAGTCAGGCCGCAAGTTACACGGATCCTGCAGCTGCCTACATGAGAGTAATGTTTGAAAAAGGATCAGAAGGCTCTTATCAGCAGATAAGTAATTTTAAGGTTATAGGCACTTCATTTTTGTATGGAGAAAAATTGCCAGGCAGCATTTATACAAAATCAGAAAAATCCGAGCATACCAACCTTAGTTACAATACTTACAATCAGCAGGTGGATGTTTATTTAAATGCTACAAATCAGATTATTTCAAAAAAAACTTCAGAAGTAGATTCTTTTATTATTTATAATTCAAACTCCGATTTTTATAAGGAAGACTTATTGTTTTATACTTCTAAATTGGTTAGTCCATTAGCTAAAGATTTATTTTATCAGGTTCTTCTAATAGGACCCAAATACAATTTGTATAAAAACTTTTCTGCTAATTTAGATATCGTGAGTACTAATTATATCCAATCAGAGTTAAGACAATTTAATTTGGAGTATAATTATTATTATTTGAACAACAGTACAAATGAATTTAAAAAGATTAAGCTTTCAAGAAAAAAAATAATTGAGGATTTCAGCAAAACTATCGACCTGTCTCCATCAATCGATTTTGACGAAATCAATAACAATCCCGAAATAGCACTTAAAAAGATATTTAATATACTTAACAATAAACAATAAAAAACATGTCTGTAAAATCACCCGCAGAGAATCAATTAAACATTGAAATTTCAGAAGAAGTATCAGAAGGGACTTATGCTAACTTGGCCATCATTACTCATAGTCATGCTGAATTTGTGATTGACTTTGTAAACGTAATGCCAGGTACACCCAAAAGCAAAGTGAAGAACCGAATTATCCTTACACCCTTTCACGCAAAGCGTTTTATGAAAGCGATGATTGATAATGTAAAAAAGTTCGAAGCTGCTAATGGAAATATACAGGATATGGAATCGGTAGAAATTCCATTTAATTTTGGAGGGCCTACCGGACAAGCATAGACTTTTTATTTAACTAGGGTTGCGGTCTTTTTGTTTAATCCAATTTAAACAAGATTGATCAATGCTTATTCTTACAGGATTCCTTCATCCATAAAACTGAAGTAACCCTCTTCACTCACAATAATGTGATCCATTACTTTGATGTCCATGAGTTCTGCTGCGTTTTTGATTTTCAATGTAATGTCTTCATCGGCTTTACTGGGCTGAAGATTTCCTGAAGGATGATTATGGCTGAGTATTATACTTGTTGCACCATTATTTAGAGCTATTTTCAAAATAATCCTCGGATCTGCAACGGTTCCGGTAATCCCACCTCTGCTGATTATTTCAAAATGAATAATTTTATTCGCTCTGTTTAATAATAATAATGCAAATACTTCATAACTGAGATCTTTAAAAGATTGACTTAGAAAATGAGCAACATCTGCACTGCTTCTGACAATAGGTTTAATCAAAAAATCATTACTGTTTCTTCTTCTTCCCAATTCCAATGCAGCCGCAATTGAAATTGATCTTGCAAATCCAATGCCTCTTATTTTCTGTAAATCAGCAAGAGATAGTTTTCCAAGTTCATTTAAATTGTTTTTGCAGTTACTCATTAATTCCATTGCAATTTCAATCGCAGATTTCTCTTTGTTCCCACTGTTTATCAAA
The DNA here is from genome assembly GCA_943333125.1 of Chitinophaga pinensis. Taxonomy (GTDB): domain Bacteria; phylum Bacteroidota; class Bacteroidia; order Chitinophagales; family Chitinophagaceae; genus Ferruginibacter; species Ferruginibacter pinensis_D. Next base: position 22,975 of record CALQSB010000008.1, on the reverse strand, counting down.
ATAGCGATCAATTCTGTATTGCTCAAACTTGAGGAACCCAATCGCTCCATTTTTTCACGAGGCCGGTCGTCGGGTGCCCAGTTTTTTATTGATGTGGACGGCTTGTTAACATTTTTCATAGTACGGTACATTAATTGAGCTAAAGTAAATGTATTTTTGCTCAATTAATTTCATTATCCCTTTAATTTATTTACATGGAATCCAATGCAAAAATCTTCTCTGGTAGAGGATCGAGGTATTTAGCAGAAAAAATAGCCCGAAAATTTGGCGAGAAATTGGGCAGTGTAAAAATTAGTCAATTTAGTGACGGGGAAATTGGCGTCGAATTTGAAGAGAGTATTAGAGGGAAATTTGTTTTACTGGTTCAAAGTACTTTCGCTCCAACAGATAATTTAATGGAGTTGTTATTGATGATAGATGCTGCGAAAAGGGCATCTGCTTATAAAGTTATTGCAGTTATACCCTATTATGGTTACGCCAGACAAGATAGAAAAGATAAGCCAAGAGTGGCAATCGGATCTAAATTAGTCGCCAATATGCTGGTAGCTGCTGGAGCTGATCGAATTGTAACAATGGATTTACATGCTCCACAAATACAAGGCTATTTTGATATCCCGGTTGACCACCTGGATTCTTCAGCTATATTCATTCCTTACATTGAGAGTTTGAATTTAGCAAATCTTACTTTTGCGGCTCCAGATGTTGGAAGTGCAAACAGAATCAGAGAAGTTGCTTCTTTCTTTGAATGTGACATGGTTATTTGTGATAAACATCGTAAACGCGCAAACGAAATTGCCAGCATGGTGGTAATTGGAGATGTAGTGGGAAGAGATATTGTATTGATTGATGACATTTGCGACACCGGCGGCACCCTTACTAAAAGTGCAAGTTTGATGATGGAGAAAGGTGCCAGAAGCGTAAGAGCTTTTTGTACTCATCCTGTACTGAGCGGCAATGCTTATGAAAATATTGAAAACAGTGTTCTAGAAGAACTTGTAGTTTGCGATACTATTCCAATTAAAAAAGAAACATCAAAAATAAAAGTGCTTTCAACTGATGAATTGTTTGCTGTGGCATTAAGAAATGCATACGAAAACAAAAGCATTAATAGTTTGTTCATTAGGTCAAGAATGAAAACAGGAGGCAAGTAGTTAGTTGTAAATCAATTAGATAGAATTAATTATTCCTTGTCTTATTTAATTCAATATTAACTACTACAAATTATTTTTCTGAAATTATCGGATAATAGTTTAATGAAACTTAAAAATTAAGCTGTTGATTACTTACCTTTGCGCCTCATTAAAAAATAATTAAAAATGAAAACAATTACAATCGAAGGTCAGCTGAGGACCGAAAGCGGGAAAAAAGCCACCCGTCTACTTCGCTCTCAGAAACTCGTGCCAGGTGTAATTTACGGCGGTAAATCAGAAGTTAATTTCGCTGCACAATCATCTGCATTTAAAGGGATCGTTTACACTTCAGAATTCATGTTGGCCAATGTTATTATTGATGGAAATTCCTACAATTGCATTTTGAAAGATTTGCAATTTGACAAAGTAACTGACGCACTTATCCATGTTGATTTTTTAGAGCTGGTAGAAAATAAAACAGTTATTGCTACCTTGCCATTGAAGTATGTTGGTACTCCTGCCGGTGTTAAAGCTGGGGGTAAACTAGTTACTAAAATGAAGTCAATTAAAATAAAGACATATCCAAAATACCTTAAAGAGTGTATTGAGGTGGATATTAGCAATTTGCTATTGAATGAAAATATCAGAGTTGAAAATGTAATCGCTGAAAATATGGAAGTATTGAATTCTCCAAGAATTCCAATTGCTTCTGTAACAATGACTCGTCAGTTGAAGCAAGAAGAAGCAGCGGCTCCAAAGGCAGCAGCTCCGAAAGCAGCGGCTCCAAAAGCAGCAGCAGCTCCAGCAGCAAAAAAATAATTCAACATTAATTTATCAATATTTTAAAGCTCATTTTTATGGGCTTTTTTTTATGTCTGATAGTAGCTAAGTCTGCACTTAAATTTATTAAATCATTCATCCTAAGTTCTGAAGCTGTTTGTTTACCTTTGCCATCCAAAATATTTAGAAATGGGAATGGACAGAAATACTACAATTGGTTTTGTTTTAATAGGTATTTTACTTATTGGAATGTTTTACTTCAACAGCAAGAACAGATTAGCATATGAAGGTCAACAAAAAAGAATAGCGGATTCTATTGCAAAGTTGAATCCTCCAGTAGTTCCTTCAGCAAAGAAGGCTACCGATAGCACGGTTATTTATAACACTCAGAATGTTGCCCCATCAGGATTTGGATTACCTGGTGATGCTGAAGAATTTCCCGTATTGGAGAATGATGTGGTAAAAATAACCTTCACCAATAAAGGTGCTCAGCCCAAATCTGTTGTTTTAAAAAAGTTCAAAAAATTTGATGGCAGTTCCGTAATTCTTAATCAGGGAGAGTTTAATAAACTTTCTTACCGGATTAATAACACACAAAATCATTCAACAGCAATTGAAGATATTCGTTTTAAAGTATTGCCAGTAAAAAATAATGAAGGGGGCCAAACTATCAGCTTTGAGGCTGGTGATTCTTTAGGAAGAAAAATCGTACATGAATTTTCCATCAAAAATGGAGATTATATGGTTGATTATAAAATCCTCGTTGATGGTGCCGATAATTTATTTTCTCAAAACACCATCAATTTTCTTTGGCAGGTTGAATCGCCACAAATTGAAATGGACAGAAGCTATGAGTTAACACAAAGCCATTTTTGTTATTCAGAAAATAAAAATTTCGATTTCGAATATCTTACTAAACCAGATACAAAGGAGCTTAACAAAGTTGATTGGTTGAGTGTAAAACAACAATTCTTTTTAAGCGCACTTATTTCAGGGAATAATTTCACTTCTACAAACACCGATTGGAAAATACCCGCTGATACAGCAGCAGAGCAGTATTTGTCTAGAGTGACTACTACGGCTCGGTACAGCTTTATTCCAGGAAACAGAATCTCTATTCCTTTGCAGCTTTATTATGGTCCCAGCGATTATAATATTCTCAAGAAATATGATAACAATCTTCAAAATATAGTTCCTTACGGAAATGGAATATTTGCTTTTGTTAAATACATCAACAGACATTTTCTTTTACCCGTTTTTGATTACATACAAAAAAACATTGCCAGTATGGGCATGGTAATTCTTTTGCTTACACTTTTAATTCGCTTGATAACTTCTCCGATTTTATATAAAAGTTATTTAAGCGGAGCCAAAATGAAAGTACTGAAACCTGAAGTTGATGCCTTAAAAGAAAAATACAAAGATGATCAACAGGCATTTGGTGTAGAGCAAATGAAATTATGGAGAAGCGCTGGGGTTAGTCCACTAGGAGGCTGTCTGCCAGCTTTGTTACAGATTCCGATTTTTATGTCGCTTTATTATTTCTTTCAGTCAAACATAGACCTTAGGGGCAAAAGTTTTTTATGGGCAAAGGATCTTGCACAATATGATTCGATTTATAAAATTCCATTTACCATTCCGTTTTATGGTGATCACGTGAGCTTATTTACTATTACTGCAGTAATTACCAGTTTGCTCATTTCTATTTACAGTATGAGTAACATGCAAGACAATAACAATCCATTGATGAAATATATGCCCTATATTTTTCCTGTATTGTTACTTGGGGTATTTAATAAATTACCATCTGCGTTGACTTGGTATTACACCATTTCAAATACTATTACATTATTATTGCAAATCGTTATTCAGAAATACATTATTGACCATGATAAAATAATGTTACAGATTAACGAAAACAGGAAAAAGCCAGTTAAGAAATCCAAAATGCAGGAAAGGATTGACGCCATGCAAGAAAGTCAGAAAAAAATTCAGGATTTGAAAAAGAAATCAGGCGGATAAATTAACTTAACAAAGGCTGATTTTCATTATTCTTTTTTTTAACTTTAGTAATAAAAAAAATAGTGATGAAATACATAATCATAATTGCGCTATTTATCTTGACATCAGTTCAGGCTAATGCCCAGAAAGCAATTTTTGAGGCAACACTTAAATATACCATTTCAGTCAGAAAAACGGATAATGTCAAAGACTCCAAGCCTCTGCAAACTGCCACATATAATTTGTTCATCAAAGGAGATTTGAGTCGTTCTGATTTTAACAGTGGAGTAGGCATGGAAACGGCTATTTACAATACGAAAACGGAGAAAGGAATTATCTTAAAAGAATACAGCGCTCAGAAATTAATGATTAACCTCAATAAAGAAGATTGGTTGAATCAGAATCAGCTGTTAAGGAATTTGAAATTCAATTACGAAAAGGAGCAGAAAAGTATCAACGGGGTTATGTGTAAAAAAGCTAATGCCAGTTTAGATAACGGGGAATCTTTAATTGTATACTATGACCCTTCTTTAAAATTAAATAATAATGAATATTCAATTGCCTTGCCTAACATTCCTGGCTTGCCCATTCAATTTCAAAGAGGAATGTCGGGGATGACTTTCGAATATACTTTAAGCAATATTAATTACGAAATGGTAGCCACCAATACTTTTGATTATCCAAAATCCGGGTATAGAATCTTAACTTATAAAGAAGCGCAAAGTTTAAAAAAAGGGGAAAAATAAATTAGAAATCGAATTAGTCTCTTGACTTGATAATCAACTTCATTCCAGTATATCCCTGTTTTACTTCTGGAGTAATTAATTTACGTTTGTTAGGGATAAGGTAAATTGTATTTCCTTTTTGATAAGTGGCTATGCTATTTCTAATAGAAATGAAGTTATTTGCAGGAGCTGTTTCGTTTAAAAAAAATCCTTTGTATTTTAAACCGGTCTTAAGGTTGAAAGAAAGAGAATTGGTAAATGTATTAGCGGTATTGATATTGAGAATTACGTGATTTTTCGCCTTCCTTCTCAAGCCTCTGTCAGCGAAAGAATGAAGCATAGTGCCTAATATTAGACCCACAATAAGTATGGTTTTGGCAGATCGACGCATTGATAGCTTTATTTACTTGTAACAAATATATTATTTTTTTCCTTGTACTACTAGAACTTTTTGTGTTTTTTTTCTGATTTATAAAAAAATTCAAATAATTCAAAAAAAACAATAAAAATTAAGTTTTCGGCATTTTTTTGATTAATTTACGATAAGCCACATTGAAATGAGTAAAAATCCATACAGACACGACCGGGGGGAGTTACGAGAACTGCTGCAAAACTTTCAGAAAATGAGGTCGGGTAAAGGCTTTTCTTTCATTGAAGAAGAAGGTTTCGAACAGATTATAGAATATTTTACAGAAAAAGAGCAGTTTATAGAAGCACTTGAGGCTTCCGAAATGGCGATTACTCAATTCTCCTATTCTTCCTCTTTGCTCATTTTGAAAGCAGATATCTTAATTTCTTTACGCCGTTATGAAGAGTCGCTTTTCATTCTTGAGAAAGCTGAATTACTGGATTGGAATGACATTGATTTATACATCGTGAAGACAGATGCTTTGCTGGCGCTCGACAAACAAGAAGAAGCCGCTTATCTTCTGGAAGCAGCAATCGAATTATTTGAAGGAGAGGAGAAAATAGATTTACTTTTCGAACTCACAGATGTTTATGATGACTATGAAAAATTTGATAAAGTTTTTGATTGTCTGAAATTAATTTTAGAACAAGAACCTGATAGCGAAGAAGCCTTATATAAAATTTGTTTTTGGACAGACTATACCGGCCGAAATGAAGAAAGTATCAAATTACACCAATCTATATTAGACATAAATCCTTTTAGCGAACTTGCTTGGTTTAATCTTGGGGCAGCTTATCAGGGTATTAAGCTTTACGAAAAATCAATTGATGCCTATCAGTATTCTGTAGCGCTAAATGAAAAATTTGATTATGCTTATCGGAATATGGGCGATGCGTTTATTAGATTAAAAAAGTATAAGGAAGCGATAGAGTCTCTGGAAAAAGTTTTGGAATTATCACTACCTGAGTATGTGATTTATGAGGCTATAGGTCACTGTTATGAGAGAATGCAAAATTTCGCACAAGCTCGGTTTCATTACAAAAAAGCCAGTCATCTTAATCACGAAGATAGTCAGATGCATTATAAGATTGCGACTACTTATATGAATGAAGGAGCCTGGCAAAATGCAATTAAATCTTTACAAACTGCACTTAAATTCCACTTACTTCAACCAGACTATAATCTTGCATTAGGGCGTTGTTATTTAGAGCTGGAAAATTATGATGAAGCAATTACTTATTTAGGCAATGTAGTACGTATCAGACCAAAGAATTTAAGTGGCTGGATTGAATTGCTTAAATGTCTTTACAAAGGCGAATTGTTTGAAGAAGGATTTGAATATGCAGCTATGGCATACGAGAATACAGACTCGAAATTGATTTTTGTATATTACAAATCTGCGTTTTTATTCGCAATGGGTCAGTCAAAACAAGCCTTGATTTATTTGGAAAATGCACTGATAGTTAATCCTAGATTAATAAAACAATTCATAGAAATTAATCCTTCAATATTGCAAAATCAGCAGGTAGTAGACCTGATAGCCCGTTACAAAAAAAACAAATCTTCTAAGAAATAATCTTCTGATACAGGATATAATAATGTCATCACGATTGGATATCTTTGCGCAAAAATCACTTAAACAGAAATGAATTTTAACCTCACGCAAATTCCAGACAGAGCAATCAAGCCAAGACAGAGCGGCATTACCATGATAATGGATAAAGGCCTTAGTATTGAAGAAGCAAAAAACTTAATGAGTGTTGGACATCCGCATATTGACGTCGTAAAACTTGGATTTGGAACAGCTTTTGTTACACCCAATCTAAAAGAAAAACTCGATGTATATCGGTCTTATGATATGCCTGTTTATTTTGGCGGGACATTATTTGAAGCCTTTTTAATCAGAAATCAGTTTGATGACTATATTAATGTTTGTAAAGAATTTGGAGTAAGTTATATGGAAGTCAGTGATGGATCTATTACAATTCCTCATGCTGAAAAATGCGGTTATATTGAAAAGCTTTCAAAGCATGGCGTTGTTTTGAGCGAAGTTGGAAGCAAAGATGCCGCTCATATTATTCCTCCGTACAAGTGGATTGAATTAATGCGTGCCGAACTTAATGCTGGATCTGCATACGTAATTGCAGAGGCTAGAGAAGCCGGAAATGTAGGTATTTACAGAGGAACAGGGGAAGTAAGAGAAGGATTGGTTCAGGAGATTCTTACTCAAATTCCTGCAGAAAAAATCTTGTGGGAAGCTCCACAAAAAGCACAGCAACTTTATTTTCTGGAACTAATTGGTTGTAATGTAAATCTCGGCAATATAGCCCCTTCAGAAATCATAGCTTTAGAAGCAATGAGAATTGGATTGAGAGGTGATACGTTTACTCTTTACCTTGATAAATAAATCTTATGAGAAAATTCGGGTTAATTGGATTTCCTTTGGGACATTCATTTTCAAAGATTTTCTTTAATAACAAATTCAAAGAAGAAGGAATTGAAGACGCTTCCTTTGAATTGTTCCCAATTGAAAACATTCATTTGTTTCCTCAACTCATTAAGAATGACAGTTCTCTTGAAGGCCTTGCAGTTACTAAGCCTTATAAGGAATCGGTAATGCCTTATCTTTCAGAAATAGATGACGCCGCCACTCAGATAAAAGCAGTGAATTGTATTGTAATCGACAAAGGAAATTTAATCGGTCATAATACAGATGTTATCGGATTTGAACTTTCATTTCTCCCATTATTAAAATCACATCATCAAAAAGCGCTTATATTAGGTACTGGCGGGGCTTCTAAAGGCGTTCAGTATGTGTTAAGGAAAATAGGAATGGACTTCTTATTAGTAAGCAGGCCAACATCTAATCAGAAGGGAGATATTGTTTATGGATCCATAAACAATGCAATGATGAATGAATATACCGTTATCATCAACGCAACATCTTCAGGCATGAGTCCCGAAGAAAATGATTGCCCTGAAATTCCTTATGAATGCTTAGGACCCCAGCATCTATTATATGACCTTATTTATAAGCCCGCAGAAACTCTATTTATGAAGCGAGGTAGTGCAAATGGGGCAACTGTAAAAAATGGTCACGAAATGTTTTTAATTCAGGCCGAAGCCAACTGGAAATACTGGAATAAGCTTATCAAATAATTTTTGCTTTAAACGTTTCGGGAATAGTACAAACTTTCTTTTCGGGGTAATTATAAAATACAATCCCGGTTTTTGCTTTTGCTATAGTGATCAACTGCTCATTTCTTTTAGTTTCGATATGATAATACATTTCAAATCCTGCAGATGAAATTTCGCCAATAGAAATCGAAATAATCAGGTTGTCTCCATAATGAGATTCATTAAGATATTTCACAGCGAGGTCGCTCATGATGATTGATTTCTTTTCGATATCAAATTCGGTATATCCCATTTGATGCAGCCATAAAACTCTCGCTTCATGAATAATTCCTACCAAAGCATCATTCCCAAGATGGTTGCCATAGTTAATATCAGTGATGCGTAAAGGAATATTCACTACACTAATTATTTTTTCAGGTAAATCGATTTTAATTCTTGCCATAAACTTGGGTTAAAAAATAAATAAGTTTTACTATAGCTTTTTTTCTATGACTGAAATTATTTTTCTGAGACATATCCATTTCGGCAAAGGTTAATTCGCTTCCATCCGGAATAAAAATAGCGTCATATCCAAAACCATTACTTCCTTTTTCCACATCAATTATTTGCCCTTCGCAAATGCCTTCAAACAAAAATTCTTTTCCGTCAATGATTAATGAAATAATTGTTCTGAACCGCCCTTTCTTATTTGTGTTATTTTTCAGATTGAATAAAAGCTTATCAATATTCTCTTTATTATTGCAGGTGTCTCCGGCATAACGTGCACTTTTAACACCTGGCGCTCCGTCAAGTCCATCCATCTCAAGGCCGGTATCTTCACTAAAGCAATCTTTACCAGTAAGCTTGTAAATGAAATTTGATTTTTCTGATGCATTGGCTTCAAGTGTGGGATGAGGCTCGGGAATATCAACATTAATTCCAGCTTCACTTAAACTGCAGACTTCCATAACTCCATCAAGAATTGATTTTATTTCTGCTACTTTATTTTTATTGTTTGTAGCGAATATTAAAACGGGCATGAGTATTAATTTATTAAAGTGAGAATAATTTTTTGAGAGCGTTCCATAATAGTTTTTTCTCTTCTGTACTTGCAGCAATCATAATTAAACTTGGCCCTGACAGATAAGAGCAATTATTGAGTTTATATATCTGGTAATAGTTTCTTTCTATAGGCAGCGTATATGCATTGGGGTCTATGCCTAAAAAAATAATATGTTGAGGAGTAAAAAAATCAAAAAGTTTATCAAAAGCTTCATTTTTATTTTTAGCCACATTAATTAATGCGATATCATTAAAACTTAGTTTACAGGCAACTAAAATGCCCGAAAGAAATTCAGTGTCTTTGTCACTAAGGTGAACAGAATGATGATCATTTACCAGGATTAAAATCTTCTTTTCGTTTTTACCAAGGAATTTGAATTCCCCTCCCGTTAAAGATTCGGTTTTTAATTGCTTGGAATCTAACACTACCAAAGAATCTTTGTATAATTCGGTCACTAAAGCAAGTGGTATTTGAAAATTGTCTAAACTCATAAAATCAGTCTTTAACGGCGTTTTTTTTTTGTTTCTTTGTAGTAAAATTAATGAATATGATTGCAGCTGCCGATTTTAATATTGAGAAAGTTGAGCACAGTAAGCTCAGCCAGATTAATCTGGAAAATATTCCATTTGGAAAATATTTCACGGATCACATGCTAGAGGTTAACTATGAAGATGGAGAATGGAAAACAGTTGAAATCAAGCCGTATCAGCCTATAATGCTGGCGCCTTCAGTAGCTGCTATCCATTATGGTCAGGCTATATTTGAAGGGATAAAGGCTTATAAAAATAAAGATGGGGATGCATTGATTTTCAGACCTCACGACAATTTCAGGAGATTTAATGTTTCTGCGGAACGCATGCAAATGCCTCCTGTTCCAGAGGATATTTTTATTGAGGGCATGAAAATGCTGGTTGATCTAGATAGAAGCTGGATTCCTGATTTTGAAGACCACTCTCTTTACATCAGGCCATTTATGTTTAGCAGTGATGAAATGATAGGAGTGAGACCAAGTGATAATTATAAGTTTATGATTATTCTTAGTCCAACGGGACCATACTATAATACACCCATGAGAATTTACGTAGAAGAACAATATGTAAGGGCTGTTCCTGGTGGCGTTGGTTATGCAAAAGCAGCTGGAAATTATGGAGCTGCCATGCATGCAACTGCAGAGGCTAAAAGAAAGGGGTACGATCAGGTGCTTTGGACAGATGCATTTGAACATAGATTTGTACAGGAGTGTGGAACCATGAATGTTTTTTTTATTATTGGAAACAAAGCTATTACACCCGATTTATCTACTGGCACAATCCTTTCCGGGGTTACCAGAGATAGTGTGATTAGTACATTAAAAGAAATGGATTTGCATCTGGAAGAACGTCCTCTTGATATTGAAGAAATAATTCATGCTCATAAATCAGGAACTTTGAAAGAGGTTTTTGGCACAGGTACAGCGGCCACAATTTCATACATTAAAGAACTTCGATACAAAGAATATGTCATGGAATTTGATGTAGATCATTGGGAAATTGCTCCCGAAGTAAAGAGCAGATTAAACAAGATTCGTTACGGACAGGTCGAAGATAAGCACTGCTGGATGCTAAAATTGTAACTTTAAAAACTAAAAAACACAGCAAAACCGCCCTAAAAAGCGGTTTTTTTAATAAATGTGAATAAAAATTGTTTTTTTAATCCATATTTTTTTCATTTTTAAATGAATTTGGTTACCTTTGCCGTCCAAAATTTAAAAGGTTAATAAATGCCCACGATACAACAGTTAGTAAGAAAAGGTAGACAAATCATCAAAGCAAAAAGTAAATCTAGAGCTTTAGATAGTTGTCCTCAACGCAGAGGTGTATGTACAAGAGTGTACACTACCACACCCAAAAAACCGAACTCTGCTTTACGTAAAGTAGCGAAAGTTCGTCTCACCAATAAAATTGAAGTGATCGCTTACATTCCTGGTGAAGGCCACAACTTGCAAGAACACTCTATTGTGTTAATCCGCGGAGGAAGGGTTAAGGATCTTCCAGGAGTTCGTTACCACATTGTACGTGGTAGCTTAGATACTGCAGGTGTAAAAGACCGTAAGCAAAGCCGTAGTAAGTACGGAACTAAAAAAGAAAAAGCAAAGAAATAATTTTATTAAAAAATACAAGTAAGTCTTCAGACTAAAAATAAAAACAATGCGTAAGTCACAACCAAAAAAGATTCCTCTAGCACCAGATCCGAAATTTAATGACAAATTGGTTACTAGATTTGTAAACAACCTAATGTGGGAAGGCAAGAAAAGTGGTGCATACATCATTTTTTATGATTCATTGGATAAGGTTGCTAAAATAACTGGGGAAGAAGGTTATGAAGTATGGAAGAAGGCGTTAACTAACATTACACCTGGAGTTGAGGTACGCAGCCGCCGAATCGGTGGTGCTACCTTTCAAATACCTGCTGAAGTAAGACCAGACAGAAAAATATCATTAAGCATCAAATGGATGATTAGATATAGCCGTGAGAGAAATGGACGCAGCATGGCTGATAAATTAGCTAATGAAATCGTTGCTGCCAGTAAAGGCGAAGGAGCAGCGTACAAAAAGAAAGAAGATACTCATCGTATGGCTGAAGCCAACAAGGCATTTGCTCACTTTAAAGTATAAAAGATTCATACAAAGAAGGAAGCCACTCATATTGAGTGGCTTTTTTTATTTCGGGAGGCACTGTCTTTATTTCCTTGAAAATTACATTAACACAGAAAGTATTGTTTTATTTATTTAACAATTAAAACGGTCCCTTTTCTTTCAATAACCTTACCGTTTCTATCTGTTCCTTTAATCATCCAAATATATGTTCCTACAGGCTGTTTTGCATTTCTATAAGTGCCATCCCAACCCTTCAGCCAATTGTTTGTAGAGTAAAGAATTTCTCCAAAACGATTATAAATTCTAAACCAGTCTGTATGAACTATCCCTACAGGAATCGCTCTGAAAATATCATTTAATCCATCTCCATCTGGAGAAAAAGCGGTGGGGATATAATAAGTAGGACCATTATAAACACTAATGAAAACGGAATCCTTATCACTGCATCCTATAGTATTAAATGCAGTCACCACAAAAAGCTGATCATTATTTATATTAGCCATTTGTACCGGACCAAAGGGGCTGTAAGATGGATCCAATGGAAAAACGGGGTACCAGCTGTACGTATCGCCTCCGCTTGCAGTAAGCTGATGCGGGATGCCTTTAACAGCAATGGTATCTCGTCCGGCATTAGCAATCACTGGGGGACGAATATTAAACATAAATAAGGCGCTGTCACTACAACCATTAAGATTTGTTGCCTGAGCTTGGTAGATTCCAGATTCTGTAATTGCAGAAGGCGAGGTGATTTCTTGCCCATCTTTTGTCCATCTTATGGTCAGCCCCGTAGTATTGAATAAAGAAGTCAGATCGTATCCTGTTCCGAAACATACTGTATCTTTTTTATCTGCCCCGAGATCAGGCTTAGCTAATGTAATTACTTCGATAAAGTCGCGAGGTCCTTCGCAAATACCTGCAGTTTGACTCACATAATATAAAATCGAACCTGTGGTCAGTGTTGAAGGCCGGGGAGCTGAGGCAGAACCAGTTCCTCCTATAGCATTTTGATACCAAAGCAAATTAGTACCTCCTGCGATCAACAATGGTGTAGCATTCCCTTCACAATAGGTGAGAGGTGTATTTACAACCGGTGCAGCAGGAGTTGTATTTACAGTAATAGTGATCAAGGATCTAGGCCCTTCACATGCTCCAGTAGTAGAGCTCACGTAATAATCAGTATTACCAACAGTAGCGGTCGATGGTGTTGGTGCTGTGATTATTCCCGTTCCTAAAGTTGAACTAGTGTACCAAAGTAAATTATTTCCTGTGGCGGTTAAAGAAACAGGCGTGATGCCCTGACAATAAACAACGGGTGAAGCAACTGAGGGAGCGAGTGGCGTAGGATTTACAGTTACTACAATTTCTGCTCTTGGGCTTTCTCCACAACTTAATGTTTGCGAAACATAGTAAGAATAAACTCCTGTGTTGGTTGTAGAGGGCAGAGGCGCAGTTGAGCTGCCTGTACCACCAGTTGGCGCGTTATACCAAAGCAAACTGGTTCCAGTTGCAGTAAGGGGCAATGAAGCAGAAAGCTGACAATAGGTAAATGCCGCATTCGTTAGTGAAGGTGCGGGTGGAAGTCCTGTGATAGTGACATTCAAAGCAGCTCTTGGACTTTCACAGCCAAGGACTGTCTGGCTTGCATAGTAAGCAGCAGTACCCGCAATGGCTGTCGAAGGAATCAAACTGGGAGTGCCAGGCCCGCCTGAGGCATTGTTATACCAGCTTAGGTTACTACCAGTAGCGGTTAATGGAAGAGCGGTTGATCCAATGCAATAAGATAAATCTCCGGCTATAACGGGAGCGGATGGAATAGGATTTATTGTTACTTGAATTGGGATTCTTGGACTTTCTCCACAGCCAGTTGTTTGACTAACATAATAATTAGATGAACCGGAAGTTAAAGTTGAAGGGGAAGGTGCAGCAGGGCTTCCTGTTCCGCCGGTAGCATTGTTGTACCAAAGTAATCCTGAACCAACGGCTACAAGAGGAACCGATGCTGTGCCATTACAATAATTAACAGGACTGACAGCAGTTGGAGCAGCCGATGTGTTATTAATAACAACATTGATAGTAGCTCTCGGCCCTTCACAACTATTTATCGTTTGGCTTACATAGTAATTAGTATTTCCAACAGTCGATGTAAGAGGAGTAGGCGCGATAGTATTGGATGATCCAGTTGCGGCACTGGTATACCATAATAGATTTGAGCCGGTTGCGGTTAATGGCAATGCAGCTGCCCCCAAGCAATAGCTTATTGGACTGACAATTGCTGGAGGGTTCGGTAAAGCATTAACCGTAACAGTGATGACGGCTCTAGGACTTTCACCGCAACTTGCAGTTTGACTAACATAATAAATAGTATTGCCAGCAGTAGCCGTGGATGGAACTGGCGCAACCGCACTCCCTGATCCACCACCAGGAGATATATACCAAAGCAAACTTGAGCCCGTTGCTGTTAATACAGAAGCAATGCTGTTCTGGCAATAAGTAACTTGATTATTTACAGCAGGAATTGGTGTGCCGGATGCTACCGTAACTACAATAGGCACTCTCACGCTTTCCCCGCATGTCAAAGTCTGGCTGACATAATAAGTGAAATTACCGGCAACAGCAGTTGAAGGTGTTGGCGGAGTTGCAATTCCAGTAGGGCCTCCTGCAGCTGTAGTGTACCATAATAAAGATGTACCTGTAGCAGTTAACGGATTAGCTGTAGTGTTTTGACATATTGTAACTGGTGTGGATACTGTTGGTGGGGTAGGCGTAGTTGTTACGTTAACTATAAAATCTTTTGTTATTGGGCAATTACCTCCGGGATCTGATGACGTAACTGAGTAGGTAGAGTTTGTGGACGGAGTAGCCGTTACCGACGCGCCGGTAGTGGAGCTAAGCCCTGGTCCGGTCCAATTGTAAGTTCCGCTGCCACCTGATGCCGTTAGTATGATGCTTTCCCCAATACAAATCGTTGCTGATGAGGTGCTGCTGGAGCCGGAACCTGCACTTGTAGTGACGTCTAAAATATTTACACCTGAAATGGGTGCAATCACATAATCACATACATCGCCTGCATAACCATCAAACATTAAATAATAAGTATTCCCAGGAGTAAGCCCAGTTGCAGAAATAGTTGTTGGAAAAACACTGGGATTTATTTGATTATAACATCCGTAAGAATTTACTGCACCAGAGCCACAGCCGCCATCATAAAACATCATTTGAATACCAAATCCCAAAGAGCTGTTACTGACCCAAACATCAAAAGACGCCGTATCATCAGAAGCAACAAAAGTAACGAATGAGTTATTGTCTATCGTGCCACAAAAAGTAGTAGAAAGTTCTGGCCAGTCATCAACAGTATAGGTACTTGAAGTATTTCCACAGTAGCCGTTGAAATTACATACCGGGGTAGAAGCACCGCAGTCGTTGCCCGCAGGAGGATTGCCAATACATACTGGCTGAGTGGGTGGAGGTGGAGCCGGCGTGTTATTAAAGGTAATGCTCCAGTTATTTAGCGTTCCAGCAAATCCCCCTAAAATATCTTGTATGCATAACGACCAAACACCATTTGCATTTTGACCATTGTTATTTACACCAAGTGGATTATCTGGTAAAAAATTTCCTGTAAAAGGTGCAGATCCTGATGCAATAGAAGTTATAGAAACTCCATCAAAACAGGTGTTGGTATAGTTTTCTCCAGAACCTCCATTTTGAACCGATAGATTTATGACCGTCCCGTTAGGAGACTGTAAGGAAATTTCTATATCCGAATCCCAGGTATGTGTGATATCCAAACAAACACTGGCTAATCCGTAGGTATTATTTATTGTTCCTACACCAGTAACGGTTATAGGGAAACAAGTTGGACTCGCACCATCGTCGGGGATAGCGCCACCAGTTCCGTTAAATGTCTGACCAATACTAATTTGAAAAAAAAACAGAACAAGGAGATTGGGAATAAGCAGCTTTTTTAACATCAGGATTATGGTTTATTTGTTTTGCTGTAAATAGAATATGCGGTCTCTCTGGCTTTATCCCCTTCGCCAAAACTCAGAATCTCAAATTTCTTATCTATCCAGCTTGCGAATTCTAGTTCGCTAATAAAACGGGTAGATCTCAACACAAAACATCTTACAGGATATCGTTCGGCCATAAAAAAAACAACGCCATCTTTTTTCTGGATTTTTGATTGAAGTGAAATAACATCTTCTCTGGTATTGATGCCCTTTAAATAAATAAAATATTCATATTTCTGTGTTCCGTATTCCGGTAAAGAAATAAATCCGGAAAAAATAAATCCGGCAAATAAAAATAAAAATGGGGTAAGAATGAAGGATAATTTTTTTTTCATAAAATATTTTCAATCATAAAATAAGATAAAGGAAAACCACAAGGACATTTAATTGTAAATAAAGATAAAAAAAATAAAGTATTTTGTCTAAAATTTCTGCCCCAAACAGACCTTTTGTGTTTCCATTTAAAAAGTATTGATTCAATATTAAATTATCCTTTAATTTTACGAAAGTTATACCACATCAAAATCATGAAAATTTCTGCGCTGGCTTTTTTTTATTTTTTAATTATTACAGGCTCACTGGAAACTTTTTCTCAAAGCTTGTTGTACAAAGGAAAAATCACTCCTTTAAATAATACAGTAGCTAATCATTCTTTCTTTGTTGATGTAAGAATATTTCACAAATCGCCTTTTGGTAATCTCATCTTTAATGAAAAACAAAAGGTTACTACAGACTCTGCCGGAATGTATGTAATGAATATTGGCAACGGAAGCAGGGTTGCTGGAAATATCGATTCTATAGTTTGGTCAGATGATGCATATTATCTTAAGATTGAATCGGATACGGCAAAAGCAAAGCAGATTTATTTTAGTCACAGCGTTCAACTTAGAGCACCTACTGAATTGGATAAAGAAAATCTCGAAGGCATGGCCTCGGAAGATTCATTAAAAGGCTGGGGTAAATTTGTAATTGTAAATGAAAGAAAAAAAAGCCCCAAAAAAATAACGGTTGACTTGTCCACCAGTTATGTGAATATAGCCTATCCCGCAGACACCTATCCTATTTACAGGCATTACGAATGGTATGATGGTGACAAAAATGGCATAGGAAATTCGCTGATGCTGACCTACAGTGAAAAGACAAGTCATCAGTTTATGGAGAATACAAAAATGATAGGGGAAGTGAAATTGTATTCAAAACCATTTCAGGAATTATGGATCAGCAACCTAAATAATAATAGTATTGAACTCTCAATGACCAAGCCCGAAAAAATCAAAAACCTCAGTGAAACTTATGCTATAAAAGGGCCCTGGAAAATTATTTATTTCATTGAATGGTAAAAAGCTGCCTCAATTTTCACGTTTGGGAGCAATGCTGTCTGTAATTTTTGGTATAGTATCTTTTATTGGGGGCAAAATTGGCGATTTTTCATGAGATAAAGAATCTTGATTGGCCTGTTCAATATTTTTTGACATTGGAATAGAATCCATCATATTGGAAGTTGAGTCTGTAATCGCATTGATTTTTTTTCCTTTCCCTTTTTCTTTTCCCTTCTTTTTCTCTGTCTGTTTTGCCTTTTTTATTTGCAGTTCATTTGCCGCATCGTCATCAATTTTTTTCTTGGCATGCTGAATCACAAAATAATATTTTCTTACATTAACCTTATCAACAATTGCGGTAATCGTTTCTACAAAATCTCCGTTCTTATTCCATTCGGTATCTTTTTTGTCCATAACAAATCCAACATTAGGAATAAAATATTCGCCATCGGCAATGCCCAGTGAGAAAATGGGTGTTTCGGGCGTTCTTCCTTTTCCACTATAAATCATAGCCTCCATCATTCTGTCATTAAGATCCATGAAATATTTCGCACTATCCTGATAAAGCAATGCTGAATCCATAACTAAGTTTTTCTGAAATTCTTTGCTGTTTTTCTGATAGGCGTATGAAATTTCCCGAAGTACTAACAAACTCAAAGGATTGGTTTGCAGATAATTTCTGGATTTTGAGATGGCCGCACTGAATTCCCCATTATTGTTATGGTCAAAAATCTCCAGCTCTTTTTCCATGTTTTCCAGGGGCTTATAGTGAGGATTTTCTGTAAACCCAATCATCAAAGTCAGCATTTCTGCATTGGTGAGTGAAGAATCGTTATTTAAAAATTTGATGATTAACTTTTGGTAATATAGCCTGCCGGTTCTATCTGAAGCACTGTCCAGATTGTGCTTAAAATCCCTTTTATAAATAAACGGAGGAAGATCATCGGCATTTTGGTCCTGACCATAAGCCGAAAACAGGATAAATACTGTCGCAATACTAATGAGAAATCTTAAAAACATGAATAAAGGTTTCGGGGGCGAAAGTTAGGAAAAATGCTTCAAATCATCAGACATCAGGGGTATAAAAAAAATCAATTTCAGTTTGTTTGGATAGATTAAAGTGTTACCTTTGCGCCGCTAAAAGATTCAGCAATATAAGTATGAAGCGGAACTATTTAGCATTAGATGAGAGCATAAATCACCATATCAGTAAGTTGTTCTTTGTTAAATAAAGAACTTTTCCTACAAATTTTTCGTGCTTCTTAAGATTCATCATTAACAATAATTAAAATTTAAAATAAACACATGTCAGATTTACGTTATCAACGCAACTTTGGTATTGCTGCACACATTGATGCAGGCAAAACTACTACCACCGAACGTATTTTATATTATACGGGTGTAAACCATAAAATCGGAGAGGTGCACGAAGGTGCAGCTACGATGGACTGGATGGCTCAGGAGCAGGAAAGAGGAATTACTATTACCTCAGCTGCAACCACTTGTTTCTGGAATTTCCCTACTACACAAGGAGTGAAAAATGCAGATACCAAACAATTTAAGTTTAACATCATCGATACTCCCGGTCACGTGGATTTTACTGTTGAAGTAGAGCGTTCACTTCGCGTATTAGATGGTTTACTGGCTTTGTTTTGTGCAGTGTCAGGGGTTGAACCTCAGTCAGAAACGGTATGGCGTCAGGCAAATCGTTATAAAGTACCACGTATCGGTTTCGTAAACAAAATGGATCGCAGTGGCGCCGACTTCCTGAACGTAGTAAAACAAGTAAAGGAAATGCTTGGAGCTAAAGCAGTTCCGTTGCAATTGCCAATTGGTGCAGAAGACGACTTCAAAGGTGTTGTGGATTTGATTACCATGAGGGGAATGGTTTGGGATGATTCCACTCAGGGAATGACTTACAAAGTAGTTCCTATTCCTGAAGATATGATTGACGAAGTGAACGAGTGGAGACAACATCTTGTAGAAGCTGTTGCAGAATATGATGACAAGTTACTAGAGAAATTTTTTGATGATCCTAATAGCATTAGTGAAGATGAAATGCATGAGGCCATTCGTAAAGCCGTTATTGATATTTCTATCATTCCAATGATGTGCGGATCTTCTTTCAAAAACAAAGGCGTTCAAACCGCTTTAGATGCGATTTGTCGTTATTTACCTGGTCCATTAGATATTGATGCAGTAGGGGGAATAAATCCGGATACAGGAGAAGAAATCAAAAGAAAGGCTGATGCAAAAGAACCGTTTGCAGCTTTGGCTTTCAAAATCATGACCGATCCTTTCGTGGGTCGTTTGGCTTTCTTCAGAGCGTATAGCGGTCACCTCGATGCAGGATCTTATGTTTTGAATACCAGAACAGGAAAGAAAGAACGCATCAGTCGTATTATGCAGATGCATGCCAACAAACAAAACCCAATCGACTTCATCGAAGCCGGTGATATCGGTGCAGGGGTAGGATTTAAAGACATTAAAACCGGAGATACTTTGTGTGATGAAAATCATCCAATCGTATTGGAAGCGATGACTTTCCCAGAGCCTGTAATTTCAATTGCTATTGAGCCAAAAACTCAGGCCGACGTGGATAAAATGGGTATGGCGATTGCGAAACTGGTAGAAGAAGATCCTACCTTGCGTGTACGCACAGACGAAGAAACCGGACAAACTATATTGAGTGGAATGGGAGAGCTTCACCTGGAAATCATCATTGACAGAATGAAGCGTGAATTTAAAGTTGAAATTAACCAGGGGGCGCCTCAGGTGGCTTATAAAGAAGCATTCAGAGTAATGGTTCAACACCGCGAAACTTACAAAAAACAAACGGGTGGTAGAGGTAAGTTCGGTGATATCGTTTTCGAAATCGGGCCTGCTGATCAGGAATGGCTTAAAGAAAATCCATTAGGCGGCTTGCAATTTATAAACGATATTTTCGGAGGTAGTATTCCAAAAGAATTTATCGCTCCAATTATCAAAGGATTTACAAATAGTATGACAACAGGTGTTCTTGCTGCTTATCCAATTGTAGATATGAAAGTAAGAGTGTTTGATGGTAGCTACCATGATGTGGATTCTGATGCTATCTCTTTTGAATTGTGTGCCAAACAAGGTTTCCGTGAAGCCGGTAAAAAAGCGAAGCCTGTATTACTGGAACCTATCATGAAAGTGGAAGTATTGACTCCTGATCAATACATGGGTGATGTTACAGGTGATCTTAACCGTCGTCGTGGTATGCTTGAAGGTATGGACAGCAGACATGGTGTTCAGGTTATCAAAGCAAAAGTGCCTTTAAGTGAGATGTTCGGATATGTAACACAGTTACGTTCATTGTCAAGTGGTCGTGCTACTTCAACCATGGAATTTAGCCATTATGCTCCTGCACCAACTAACGTTGCAGAAGAAGTAATTGCTAAATCAAAAGGCAAATTGAAAATGGAAGATTAATAAATTTTGATTATAATTATTAAAATGTCCCGCTCTTTATTGAACGGGACATTTTAATTTAGGGACTTTTTTAAAAACCTCACCCCTGCACACAGCAGGCAAGCCCGTCACATCTCCTGAAGACAGAGGGGAGAATCCATTATTTGATAAGCACGATATTTTTCAAATTGCTCCATAGGAATAAATCATCTTTCCCTTAAAATTGCATAAAGTACAGTTGAAATATTGTTCCATAGAACAGCCATTTTTTTCCATAAAATTGCAAATGTGCATTAACCACGGTTGAAATTTTTTTCCATAGGAACATATCATCTTTAGCAAATAACGATAAAATAAAAACGCCTTCCATAGGAACGCATGGTGAAGAATAGTTTTTCAGGACGAGACACTGATAGAATTGTCGCTTTGAATTATAGGGGAAAGAATGTAAATTTGTGAAATTACCATGTCAATTATAGACTCAAATATTAATGAAATTGAAAAACTTTGTTTGGAAAACAAGGTTAAAATGCTGTATGTATTTGGCTCAGTATTGTCTGATTCATTCAATAATAAAAGTGATATTGATTTAATTGTTGATTTTGATATAATTGCCATTTCTGAATATGCCGACAATTATTATAACCTTAAGTTTGGCTTGCAAAAACTTTTCAATAGGCAAGTTGATTTATTAGAGCAAAAAGCAATAAAGAATCCTTTCTTTTTACAGCAACTCAATCAACAAAAACGCCTTGTTTATGGACATTGATTTAAAATCATGGTTATTTGATATTCTGAATTATAAATGAGATAGACAGTTTCTTCATTGACATCCCTCAAGATTTTTTATATTTTCAAAATGACATAAAGACAAGAAGGGCAATTGAAAGAAATGTGGAAATAATAGGAGAGGCTGTCAATCGGATTGTTCAAAAAGACAGTAGCGTTGTTCTTTTTAATTCCAGGAAAATTATAGATACTCGAAATAGAATCATACACGGATATGATACAGTTTCTGATGAAATCATTTGGTCAATTGTTATCACTCATCTGCCAATATTGAAAATTGAAGTTGAAAGTTATTTAGGAGAATAGTTTAAAACAAAATCTCACCCCTGCCACGGTAGGCAAGCCCGTCTCATCTCTTGAAGACAGAGGGGAGAAATACAAAACAAAAAAAGCGCTACTTATTTTCTTATAAACGAAACAATTTTTGCCACTAACTCTGCAGCTATTGGCAAATCAGGATTGCCATAGCTTTTTATATTTTCACTTTTATCTTCGGGTACAATTTTTAAGATATGATTCATTCCTTTTACTACAATTAATTCCGCGTGTGTATTTGATTTTTTTAAAAGCTCTGCATCACCAACAGACACTTGAATATCGTTATCGCCCTGAGCCACTAAAACCGGAATTTTTAATTTGGCGATTTCGAGCTGAGGGTCATATTTAAACCAGCTAATCATGTAAGGCTGTACGCTTGGTCTGAATAAAGAGAAAAGCATGGGATTAACTTTTTTAACTTCAAAGCCCTGGGCTAAGCTATCTAATATAGGAAAACTAGCGTCTTTTACCAGTTGAGGCTGAGTTTCCAATTGTTCTTTTATTAGCACATCAGCTCGTTTTCCTGCTCCTGAAATTGATATATATTTATCAGCATTGCCATTTGCTGCAATCATTCCAATTAACGAACCTTCACTGTGTCCGGCGATAATGATTGAAGTAAATCTTTTGTCTTTTTTTAGTAAACTAATCCATTCTAATACATCGGTAACAAAATTATCAAATCGTAAATCAGCTTCACTAGTCATTGCTTTTGAACTGGCGGCAATTCCTCTTTTGTCAAAACGTAACGATGCAATACCTGAGTTAGCGAGACCTATAGCCAGTTGTTGCAGACTATTATTTTTACCTTTTATCATGGCCGAATTCCCATCTCTGTCTGTTGGGCCCGAACC
Source organism: Chitinophaga pinensis (assembly GCA_943333125.1). GTDB lineage: Bacteria > Bacteroidota > Bacteroidia > Chitinophagales > Chitinophagaceae > Ferruginibacter > Ferruginibacter pinensis_D. Next base: position 386 of record CALQSB010000008.1, on the reverse strand, counting down.
CGAAATGATAATCACAACCGGGCAATTAAAATGATCTGGCAATTGCAATGTCCCCAAAATATCACCAGTCGAAGTATGTAAGATGATCGGCTCTTCAATTGAAGTAGTATCTGCAGGAATAGCTTTTGAAAAAAAAGCAGCAGAAATTGCGAGGCAAATAAAAAGGAATTTCTTCATTGTAAATAAAGTTTAATTAAAACTCAGGTTTAACCCAGATTTTGCAGTTGAAATCTATTGCAAGAAAAAAATGCTGCAAAGACAAGCGTTTGCTTGATATTTTGATCTCCACATAATTCATTATGCTTTCGTCCAAAATATCGGCTCAAACACCCGTCTTTATTGCCTTTTTTCCTTTCATCACGATTCCAACTGCAAAATCCGGGTTA
>CALQSB010000007.1 GCA_943333125.1 Chitinophaga pinensis | reverse complement strand
GAAAAATACAATCCGGTAAAAACTATTCTTTCTTCGGTAATTAATCATAATCCTGAAATTGAAATTTTATTAGCCAGTAAAACCCTTTTTCATAAATTATCAAATCAAAGTAAACTCAATTTCCACATAGCCGTGAGCAAACCCGATTCAATCGGACCAGACAGATTAGCGTTAATCGCTGCAGCCTGCCATATATACCCCAATAAAAACAATCTGATTATTGGACTAGGTTCCTGTATCACCTATAATTTCGTAAATCAGCAACATCTTTTTATCGGAGGAGCAATTTCTCCGGGCATGGACTTACGGTTTAAATCCATGCATGACTATACGGCTAAATTACCTTTAGTGCAATCAGACCCTAATTTTCCCTTTATTGGATATGATACTAAAACAAATTTACAATCCGGTGTAATCTTCGGAATTGCTAGTGAAATCGATGGTTTCATTGAAAAATACAGCAATAAATACGGTAACTTTAACGTGGTTTTAACCGGGGGTGATGCCCCCTATTTTGCCAGTCAACTTAAAAACAAGATATTTGCCGACGTTTATTTTTTATTCAAGGGATTGTATGCGCTCAGCGAACTTAATAATTAACATGCTTAGAAGAATATTTTTACTGACTATCGTTTCTGTGTCTTTTTTAGTTGCCAGGTCTCAAGACAATTCTCCTTACAGCAGATATGGAATTGGAGATCTGCTTACGGGACAAAATGTAATGAACCGAGGTATGGGTGGTATCTCAGCTGCTTATTCTGATTTTGGTATCATTGGCTCCCCTTTTTGTATCAATCTCATAAACCCTGCTTCTCTCGGAAATCTTTCCAATACAAAAAATTTCTCTAACACCATATTTGACCTAGGTACCGAAATTGATATTAGAAATCTGAAGAGTACCACTACTACAGATAAATACAAAGCCACTAATGTGCTGGTTTCTTATTTTCAACTTGCTTTTCCTATTTCTAATAAAAAAATGGAAAAAAAAGGAACCACATGGGGTGTTAGTTTTGGGTTGAGACCTATTTCCAGAATAAGTTATAAAATTGAACAAAATAGCAGAATCAGCAATATTGACAGCACTTATACTTTATATGAAGGCACTGGTGGTGTTAATCAGGCGAATGTAAGCACGGGTATTAGAAAAACAGGAAAAGGAAAATTCAAAAATGAAATTTGTCTTGGTGTGAGTTCTGGCTATACTTTTGGCAATAAAGATAATAGTACAAAACTCGCCTTGATTAATGATTCGGTTTCTTACTATAAAGCCAACACAGAAATTTCTAGCAGATTTGGAGGCGTTTTTCTTACAGCCGGCATCCAATACAAAATGAATATCAACAGAACGGGTTGCTTGAGAATTGGAGCTTATGCAAATTTTCAACAAACACTTAAAGCCAAACAAAGCTCAACTAACGAGACTTTTGGATATGATGCCAGCGGAGGTCTAATCAGAATCGACAGTGTTTCTGTATTAAGTGATGTTTTAGGCAATATGGTTTTACCCGCAACTTATGGAGCAGGTTTTACTTATCAAAGTAAAAATCACAACTGGCTTATTGGTGCCGATTTTGAATATACTAACTGGAATACTTACAGCTACTACAATCAAAAAGATAATGTGGCAAACTGTTGGGTAATCAAAGCAGGAACAGAGTTTTATCCTGCAAGATTAAACGCTGCTACAAACAAATACAGAGATTATATTAAATACAGATCTGGATTTTATTATGGTCCTGATTATTTAAAAGTTGTAGATACCCGTTATAATTATGCTTTTACTTTAGGTGCAAGTTTTCCATTAACCACACCAAGACTTATTCAAAGCAGAGGAGATTTTGTGAGCCTGAATGCTTCTTGTGAGATTGGCGCCCGCGGCGATAGAAACTCATTTGGATTAAGAGAAAATTTCTTTAAATACAGCTTCGGTGTCTCTATGAATGCAAGATGGTTTCAGAAAAGAAGTTATGACTAATCACTAATCAGTTTTTAAGAACTCATGTATCATCCCTTATTTCATAAAATAATTAATGCAGCCTTAATTTTAAGCTGCATTTTTTTATTGAGTTGTGAAAACGATGAATCTAAAGTAAAAAATCTAAACTCCACTAAAACAGGTGTTGAAGAAGCCAGAACGATTACATTAAATTATACTATTGGCGGAAAAACAAAAGCGATATTAACTTCACCTTTGATGTTGAATGTGCAGGAATCTGTTCCTTATGTTGAATTTCCAAAAACTTTGCATGTTGATTTTTATAATGATTCTGCAAAAATAGAAAGTAAATTAAATGCTCATTATGGCAGGTACAAACAATACCAAAGCATTGTGTATTTAAAAGACAGTGTGGTGGTTATTAATATGGAGAAGGGCGACACGCTGATATGTGATGAGCTTTACTGGGACCGCAGCAAAACAGGAAATGAATTTTACACCGATAAGCCCGTTCGCATTCGAACCAAGACAGAAACCATCAATGGCAAAGGAATGGAAGCGAGTCAGGATTTTAAAAACTGGCGTATAACCGAGTCAGTGGGTACGATAAGTGTGCCGGCGTCGAAGTTTCCAGGGTAGGGATTTTTACCGCGGAGAAGAAAGGAGTTAAAGAGATTGCGCAGAGCGTTAATCTTTTCCTTTATCATCTCTGCGAAACCTCTACAAACGCTGTGCCTCTGCGGTAAAAAATTCTAAACACCTCAATTCAAATTTATATTTCAACTTCTATACTCTAACTTTGTCTTCTAAAAATTATATAATATGGAATACCGTCGATTAGGCAGATCAGGATTACAAGTGAGTACCCTTTCTTTGGGAAGCTGGGTTAGTTTTAGCAAGCAGATTAATGATAAAGTTGCAGAAGAAATCATGAGTGTTGCTTATGAAAATGGAATCAACTTTTTTGATAACGCAGAAATTTATGCTTTAGGGGAAAGTGAAAAAATGATGGGCCGTGTTATAAAAAAGAAAAAATGGGATCGCACTTCCTTTATCGTTTCATCAAAAGTATTCTGGGGTTGGAGAGGAAAAGAAAACAAACCTAATCAAACAGGATTGAGCAGAAAGCATGTACTGGAAGCTTGCGACGAAGCCCTGAAAAGACTTCAAGTCGATTATCTTGATTTGTATTATTGTCACAGGCCTGATAAAAACACACCTATTGCTGAAACCGTATGGGCGATGAATCATTTAATTCAGCAAGGGAAAGTTTTATACTGGGGCACCAGTGAATGGAGTGGTGTCGAAATTAAAGAAGCACATCGTGTGGCTGCAGAGTTCAGATTAATTGGTCCCACCATGGAGCAACCGCAATACAATATGTTTGAAAGGGAGAAAATGGAAAAAGAATATCTTGATGTTTTCAGAACAGTGGGAATGGGAACTACAACATGGAGCCCTTTAGCATCAGGATTATTGAGTGGAAAATATAATGAGACCATTCCTAAAAACAGCCGCTTTGCATTACAAGGTTTTGATTGGCTGAAAGATCGCTGGATGCAAGATGACAATATCAAAAAAGTAAAAAAGATTTCTGAGCTTGCAAAAAAACTTGGCGTAACAACTGCTGCTTTAAGTATTGCCTGGTGTATTAAAAATCCAAATGTGAGTTCTGCTATTTTAGGAGCTACCGATAAAAAACATTTACTGGAAAATTTAAAAGCCTTAGAAGTTGTTGCTTTATTAACTCCTGATGTTATGGAAAAGATAGATGCCATTATGAAAAACAAACCTAAACTCCCAGATTATTGATATGAGTAAAATGATCATCTACGGAATCCCCAATTGCGATTCTATAAAAAAAACAATCGACTGGTGCACTAAACATAAAATTGATTTTGACTTTCATAATTATAAGAAATCAGGCCTCGAGCAAGCAAAATTAAAATCATGGTGTGGGCAGGTTGGCTGGGAAATTCTTCTTAATAAAAAAGGTACCACCTGGAAAAAAATAGCTAACCAGTTTGCTGATAAAAAATTGACAGAAAAAATAGCTATAGGACTGATGCTGGACAATAACAGCATGATCAAAAGACCTGTCATAGAAAATGGGAAGGAAATCATTGTTGGTTTTGATGAAAAATTGTTTCTTACCTTATTAAATAAATAAGCATGTTATTTACCAACAAAACTGCATTTATCACTGGGGCTTCAAGAGGCATCGGAAAAGCTATCGCATTAAAATTAGCCAGAGAAGGTGCGAATATTATCATTGCTGCAAAATCTGTAGAAGAAAATCCAAAACTTGGAGGAACAATTTATTCCGCTGCAAAAGAAATTGAAGATGCTGGAGGAAAAGCGTTTGCTATTGCCTGTGATATAAGAGATGAACAAAAAATCATCAATGCTGTTGAACAAGGTGCTGCTCATTTTGGAGGAATTGATATTCTCATTAATAATGCTTCCGCAATTGCATTGACAAATACTGAGCAGATTACATCAAAGCAATTTGATTTAATGAATGACATCAATGTAAGAGGAACATTTCTGGTATCAAAAGCATGTATTCCTTATTTGAAAAAAAGCACAAATGCGCATATCATTACTTTATCTCCTCCTATCAATCTAAATCAAAAATGGTTTGAAAAACATACTGCATATACCCTTAGCAAATACAGCATGACTTTGATTGCGCAAGGATTGGCTGCAGAATTAAAAAAATACAAAATCGCATCTAATACATTGTGGCCTAAAACAACCATTGCTACTGCAGCAGTAAAAAATTTACTTGGGGGCGAACAATTAATCAACATGAGCCGCAAGCCCGAAATTATGGCTGATGCAGCATTTCATATCCTTTCTAAAAATGCAGAAGAGTTTACAGGACTTCATTTAATTGATGAAAATGTATTGAGAGAAGCGGGGGAAACTGATTTTGAAAAATATGCAGTGATGAAGGGAGGGAAATTGTTTGGAGATTTGTTTTTAGCCCCCTAAATCCCCCGAAGGGGGACTTTGATTGCGCTTTGCTGGGCATCCCGAACAAAAAATAATCCTAGTTAGTGTAAATAAAATTCACTTAGATAAAATAAGTATTACATCCTAAATAAAACATAATCAAAGTCCCCCTTCGGGGGATTGAGGGGGCCGAGGCTTCTATTTCAGCATCTCCTTCGGCACTTCTTTCTGTAGCAAATACCTATAGATAAATCTTGTTTTTAAGTTTTGAAAATGCAAACCTTTATTTCCTGGCCAGCCATGACGGCCACCGCTGTAGGTCATGAATTCAAAATCTTTTTTAAGGTCTTGTAATTTACTGGAAAGTTGAATACTGTTCTGCATGTGTACATTTTCATCTACAATACCATGCACGATTTGCAACATGCCTTTATATTTGTCTGCATAGTTCAACACCGAACTTGTTTTATATCCTTCGGGATTGTCTTGTGGTGTTCCCATATATCTTTCTGTATAATGGGAATCATATAATGTCCAGTCGATAACACTTCCTCCCGCCATTCCATGTGTAAACACATCAGCTCCATAAGTAAGTGCATAGCAACTCATATAACCGCCATAGCTGAAGCCTGTAATGCAAATCTTAGAAGAATCTGCCTGGCCGTTAGCAATCAGCCATTTTACCATTGTTGTATAATCTTTCATTTCCCAGTAGCCAAGATTATGGTACATATAATTAACGCCTTCTTTTCCAAAATGCCCGCTGGCTCTATGATCCATAGCCACTTGAATCAAACCTTCTTTAGCATACCATTGCTGAGAACCAGTTAATGACCATGTATCCATTACTGTTCCTGCATTAGGACCACCATAAATTGAAATCAATACAGGATATTTTTTTCCGGGAACCATATTTAGTGGCCAAGTGATTTTCATGGGCAAACTATACAAACTATCGTCGCTCATTACACGAAGTAATTCTGTTTTGGCGATTTCTGTTTTTTCTAACTCCTCCCCTTTACTATCTCCCAGTTCTTTGATGATTTTTCCTTTATTAGAAACCAAGGTCATTTTTGAAGGGGTTGTAGCATTGTTATAGGTAGTCACAAAATAAGAACCTGATGGAGAAAGATTGATTGACATGTGATTGTATTCGCCAAATGTGAGACGCTGTAATTTTTTTCCATTAAAATTAATGCTATAAAAATCTTTTCGTGCGGTGTTTTCTTTTCTTGCCGTGAAATAAATCACGCTATTTTTTTCATCAATATAATTGACATCCGTAACTGTATATTTCCCTGAAGTAATAGCATTGACAAGCTTTCCACTCATGTCGTAATAATACAAATGATCATATCCACTAGCATCACTTCTGTAAATAAAGCCTTTTCCATTTTGAAGAAAAGTAATTCTTCTGCCTTCATCATCTAGACTAATCCATGTTTTTTGTTCTTCAGTTAAAAATGAATTTTTCATTCCTGTAGCAGGATTCACTTCCCAAATTTTCAATTGGTTTTGTTTGCGGTTCATCCATTGTACCAGCAAAGTTTTTCCATCGGGCTTCCAGTAAGGCAAACCGAAATACTGGTCGTCATGTTCATTAAAATCAGACCATGTTATATTGCCGCCCGTTGGTGCTACTATACCTACTTTTATTTCAGGATTGGGATCTCCTACTTTTGGATAACGAATCACATCCACATATCCATGTTGTCCTGGTGCATCAGTAAGTGTGTATGTAGGAACTTTAGAATCATCAGCTCTGAAAAAAGCAATATGTTTACTATCTGGGCTCCACCAAAATGAACGATACTGTGATGACCTTCCCAAAATCTCCTCCATATATACCCAGCTCGCATAACCATTCAATATCACATCACTGCCATCATTGGTTAGTCTGTTTTCTTTTTTAGTTGAAATCTCCAAACTATATAAATCATTATTCTTCGTGTAAGCGACATATTTGTTGTCTGGACTCATTGTAGGATTGATTTCTTTGGCGTCATCAAAAGTGAGCTGATTGTTTTCTCCATTTAATTTGATGAACAAATCATTTCCTTTGATAAATGCAGCATCAGTCATAGTCAATTTTGGTGCTTCAAATCCTTGTGCAGGAGCTTCTTCTTTCCCCGTCTTTGCATCAACGATGAGTTTGTTGCCATTTTTTGTCATCACAAATTTTGTATCATCCAACCAGGTTATCGTTTGAGGCAGAGGATTTTGAATGCCTTTGAAATTATTTTTGAAATATTGGTCGTAGGTGAGTGCTTGCTTTTGTGAAAAAGAAGAAATTGCAATGATGGTAAAAATTGCGGTAAGTAATTTTTTTTGCATATTGATGATATATTGAACTGAAAGGTAAGATATTTATTTTTTTATTTTGTTGCAGTTTGATTGACTTAAAATCATTTTTTTAAAATTTTCATGTAGTCAGGGTCGTCTAGTTTAAATTCAATTTCTTTTTGATAGTTACATTCATTGACAATCATGGGGAGCTGATATATGTTATGTGCGTCAGTCATCAAAATGTAAATTGGAATTTTTTCCTTTTCATCTTGGTTGAAATAATAGGTTTCAAATACAGCAAGCGATTTTTCTCCTATTGTAACCGGGTGTATGATGATTTCAATTCCTTGTGCTCTAATACAACGACTATTGTCTTTTCTTTTCTTATAAGCAATCATTGGATAGATCTGAGGCCCTTCTCCTGTGATTTCCAAAAAAGCGCTGTCTGTGAACATGGCTGCACGATAATGGATGAAATCGCATGGGTAATATAGAAATGGTTTGCCTTTGAACATATAACACCTTACCCATTTTTTAGGCATTTTTCCATAATTCATTTTTTTGAATTCTGTTTCTGCTGAAATCAATTCACTTATTTGAGACTGATAGCTTTCTTCCTGAAATTCGGCAAAACTGAAATCTGAAAGCGTTTTATAGCGTTCGGATTTTTTTGAAGGCTCGACAAACACTTTTTGATTTTCATTTCTTATCAGAAAAATTGTATCAACCCCTGATTTTTGAGAAAAAACAAAATTGCTTTTCAAACAGAAAAGAAAAGTGATTGATAAAATGTAAATTGATTTCATTGAAAGGCTCTGAAATATATTACCAAAAAACCCAAACAATAAACAACAAACGCCAAACACATTAAACATTCTCCGGCCTCATCATCGGGAAGAACAACACATCCTGAATACTATGCTGGTTTGTCAGTAACATGCAGATTCTGTCGATTCCGAAACCGATACCACTTGTAGGTGGCATGCCATATTCAAGCGCACGCAAGAAGTCGTGATCAATGAACATCGCTTCGTCATCGCCTCTTTCCATTAATTTTACCTGCTCTTCAAAACGCTCTCTCTGTTCGATAGGATCATTCAATTCGCTATAAGCATTGGCGATTTCTTTACCATTCACCATCAGCTCAAAACGCTCTACCAGTCCGGGTTTGCTACGATGCTTTTTTGTCAGCGGACTCATCTCCACCGGATAGTCGGTAATGAAAGTTGGTTGTATATAATGAGCTTCGCATTTTTCGCCGAAGATTTCATCGATTAATTTTCCTTTACCCCATTTTTCATTAGCGTGTATGCCTAATTGTTGGCAAACATTTCTAATGCCTTCTTCGTCCATTTCACTGATATCAAAGCCGGTATGTTCTTTTATAGCTTCGTACATTGTTATTCTTTTGTATGGCGCTTTGAAACTAATTTCTTTATCGCCAACCATACATTCAGCAGAACCATTTACAGCGATGGCAGCTCTTTCCAACATTTGCTCAGTTGTATCCATCATCCATTCGTAATCTTTATAAGCCACATAAAATTCCAGAACCGTAAACTCAGGATTATGCGTTCTGTCCATTCCTTCATTTCTGAAATTTCTGCTGAATTCGTACACCCATTCGAAGCCGCCTACAATTAATCTTTTTAAATACAATTCATTGGCTATGCGCATATACATTGGTACATCCAACGCATTATGATGTGTGGTAAACGGACGAGCAGCAGCGCCACCGGGAATACTTTGCAATACAGGCGTATCTACTTCCAATGCGCCTCTTTCATTTAGAAACTCGCGTATTGCATTTACTAATTTGGTTCTCTTTACAAATACTTCTTTTACTCCTGGATTAACAATTAAATCTGCATAACGTTGTCTGTATCTAAATTCCGGATCAGTAACTTCATCAAAAGCTTCGCCGTCTTTCTCTTTCACAATCGGCAATGGACGTAATGATTTACTTAGAATAGTAAACTCTCTTACGTGTACTGAAGTCTCTCCAGTCTTGGTGGTAAAAACATAACCTTTGATACCCACGAAATCTCCCATATCTACTAACTTCTTCCATACATTTTGAAAAAGCGATTTATCATCTCCCGGACAAATATCATCTTGCTTGATGTAAAACTGAATTTTACCTGTTCCATCTTGCATCACGGCAAAGTTGGCTTTACCCATATCACGAACACTCATGATTCTTCCTGCCAAACAAACATCTGCGAAATCAGCTTTGTTCTCCTCGCCTTTATAATGAGTCTTTATATATTCTGCTGAAGTATTTACAGGATACAATGCTGCAGGATAAGGATCGATACCTAATTTTTCTAACTCTGCTTTCTTCTCTCTTCTGATAATCTCCTGTTCGGATAAATGCTGTGAACTCATATTTTAATTGATATAATTTTTTTGAGATGACAAAGGTAATTGATGTGGGGCGGTTTTTAAAAAGAGAAAGAGCGCAATTTGAAAATTTGATAATGAGTTGATTTGATAATTAAGAGTTCGGAAGCGAATATCTGTGTTTGCTAAATCCATCAAAACACAATCAGCTTCCCCCTTCGGGGGATTGAGGGGGCTACCTTCGGGGGATTGAGGGGGCTTCCTTTGGGGGATTGAGGGGGCTGTTCTAATTCATTCCCAACAAAATTTGCCAAGCATCTTCCACCTTATTTTGCTGAAGCAATTCTTTTGCATAGCTATGTAATTCTCTTTCCATGTCTTCGGGATTGATGGAGTAATACTGAATGATATTTTTCAATTTGTCATCATGAAATGAAGTATTGATAAAGGGCATTTCATTTACATTGGCTAGTTTCCCCAAATCATTTCCATTCAATATTTTGCTGTTTCTGATGGCTTCAGGCAATTGATCAAAACCAATACCCAGTTTGATATTAGGCTTTACTACTTCAAACATACTGGCTGCATTAGTCTTACAATACCAGTGATCGCCCAATCTTCCAAGCAATTCTATTTTGGTATTGTCAATTTTTTGTTCAGCATTTAAAATTGATTCTTCGATATGCATGACCATGATTTCGGCAATAACTAAATTTCCGGCTCCACCTTCTGTTCCCAAAGGAATAATTTGGTTGACTTTACATTCAAATTTTATCTTGCTTTCTTTAACCATCGGTGGTTTTACAATAGTAGCTTTCTGTTCGGTAAATCCTGTTTTTACAAATTCATTGGTTCCCTTTGGATATTCACAACTGCTCAACGACATCTGATGTACCATTTCATAATCCACCATATTGATAACCACTTCGGGAACTTCTATTACATTTTCTAAAGTATGTTTGGTGGTATTATCTCTCACTCTTCTTGCAGGAGAAAAAACAACAATCGGCGGATTGGCAGAGAACATATTGAAAAAACTAAAAGGACTGAGGTTCACGTTTCCTTCTTTATCTATTGTAGATGCAAAACATATTGGGCGCGGCGCAATGGCGTGTTGCAGGTAATTTTGAGTTTGAGCGGGAGTGAGATCGGAGAGTTTTATTGTAACCATTTTTACTTTTGTTTAAGATGTTCAATAGGTTCAAAATGTTCAATAGGTTGTCGTCAACATTTTAAACTTATTGAACGTATGGAACCTTTTTAACCTTCATTTATTTCTTCAAACCCAATATCGAAAAATCACTATCCTCTTTCACAATTGTATTCGTCAGTTTTCCCAATCCATCAATTTCCATTTCAACTACATCACCAGGTTGCAACCATTGTTCCTGATAATTAGGATCATTAAGTTTGCCAGTACCATTCAATTCAAGAAAGCAACCCGTTCCTACAGTGCCGCTTCCGATTACATCACCTGCCTGAAGATTTACTCCATAGCTGCATCGCTCAATGATTTCAGCAAACGTCCAGTCCATATCACCAAGATTACCTTTACTTACCTGAATTCCATTCACATTACATTTCATTTCCAGATTCCAGCTTTTGCCGGTATGGCCTTCTTTACACGGCACTTCGAAAGCCTCCAATTCATCCAATGTAACCAGCACAGGGCCAATTACTGTTGAAAAATCTTTTCCTTTGGCTGGTCCAAGATTCAGTAACATTTCTTCCATCTGCAATCTTCTTGCACTCATATCATTCATGATCATTAATCCGGCAATATAATTATCAGCATCAGCTGCTTTAATGTTTCTTCCCGCACGATTGATAACAATTGCTGCCTCCAGTTCAAAATCCAATTTTTCAAAATGATCTGGCATACAATAAATATCACCCGGGCCCTGAATGCTGTTATGATTGGTAAAATAAAAAATCGGATACTGATCAAACTCGGGAATCATATCTACTTTTCTATTTCTTCTGGCTGCGGCTACGTGTTGACGAAAGGCATAGCCATCTCTGCAACTGGTAGGATGTGGAACAGGTGCGAGAAAATATTCGCCCTCGATTGGAAATCCTACCACAGACTTGGCCATTCCGCTTTTAATCTGTTGGTCGAGTGTCATTACCAATGGATAATAATCATCCCAGTAATTTAGAAACATCGTCATGCTAACAGGCAAATCAGGATGTAACATATCCATGTCATACATCATGCCATTTACAATCAGTGCCAGTTGCTCGTGTTCCTCTTTTAAATAAGTTGCTAGTTTCATATTATTGTATATCTCGCAAATTTAGCATTATGCTGAGAGGTAAAAAAAAGGAATTGATCTTTTTGCAACAATAAAACATGAAGCTATGGAATTTAAGAAAATACACAATAAAGGACAGGCAATGCTTTTTCGTAACGAATATATAGAATACCTAACCAAAACTCATCCATTGGTTATATGGGTTATTTACTTGCCGATCCTGATTCTTTTTCCTTATTATGCTGCTCACTCACTTCAAATGAATGCAAAAAAAATAATGATTCTTTTTTTGGCTGGAATCTTTTTCTGGACATTAACAGAATATCTGCTTCATCGTTTCATATTTCATTATCAGCCAAAAACCGATAATGGGAAAAAATTAATTTACCTTATTCACGGAAACCATCATGAATACCCCCGTGATAAAGAAAGGTTGTTTATGCCTCCACTGCCCAGTCTTTTTATTGCTTCCTGTTTTCTGCTGATTTTCTATATAATTATCGGTCAAATGGCTATACCTTTTTTTCCTGGGTTCATGCTCGGATATTTGATTTACGGATCTATGCATTATGCTATACATGCATGGAATCCTCCTTTCAAATGGTTGAAACCATTATGGAGAAATCACCATCTCCATCATTATAAACATGATGATTTGGGATTCGGCGTTAGTAGCACCTTTTGGGATGTTGTATTTGGAACGATGTATGATCTGAAAAATGAAAAGGAGGATGAGGGGAAGATTAGAGAATTGACATTTAGTAAAGTTCAAAAGGTTTAAAAGGTTCAAAATGTTCAAGAGGTTATTTGGAGAAGTCAATGCTAGTTATTGTATAAAATCTGAAACCTTTTGAACAAATTGAACCTTTGGAACATCTGAAACAATATTACATTCATCATTTTACATTCAAAGCCTCTCCTCCCCTCCATCATCGCTATCATTTTGCGACATTTCTTTTTTGAATTTTATTTTTTGAACTTGTCTTTCTATAATCAGTAAAGCAATGATTCTGCCTGCATCTTCACTCGGATTTTCTTTGAGTAAATATTTTAATTTCGCTTCGCTGACATCGATACGATACAACAACTGAACCAACCTTTCAAAATTGACAAGAATTAATTGATTGATATAATCAGCAAGTTGTTGAATGATTAATTCGTCATTTAAAACAGCAATATCATTGCAGGCAATTACATCGTCTAAAACAGAATTATCAGATTGCTGATTTTCTTTCTTCATTATTAAATATAATCAATATTTCTCCAGCACACCCAATGCAAACAATGCAAAATCATATTTCGCAGGGTCTTTTTTATCTAATTGTTTCATCGTTTCTGTCAATTCCACAGCAGTCAACCAATCAAATTGTTTTCTTTGTGTCAGATTGAAATGTTGAGCTACACGTGCCACATGTAAATCAAGTGGAATAATTAATTGAGAAGACTTGATTTGATTCCAAATTCCTAAATCCACGCCACGATTGTCTTTCCGAACCATCCACCGTAAATACATGTTGATTCTTTTACAGGCAGAATTTTTATTGGGAGAAGCAATATGTTTTAAAGTACGTTTCGGTACATCTGGCAAAGAGAAAAAATAATCATAAAAACCATTCAACGCATTTACTGTGTTGGTGTCATTTTTTTTCATCCATTTTGTAAACGCCCATTCTAATGATTCATGTTGGCTATAATGAAATTTAAAAAACTCGATAAAGTATAATAAGTCGGTGGTATTAAAAGTACGATGTTTGAAAAGCAATAATTTTTTCAAATCATTATCGGTATGATGCAAACAAAAATCATGAGGAGCATTATCCATCAATTGTATCAACTCTTTTGATTTATTAATGATGGTCGTTCTGTTTCCCCAAGCAAAAATAGCTGCAAAGAAACCTGCAATTTCTATGTCCTGCTTTTTGGTAAAAGAATGTGGAATGCAGATGGGGTCTGCCTTAATAAAAAAAGGTCGATTATATTCATCAACCTTTTTATTCAAAAATATCTTTAATTCTTCGTTCATATTTACCCGATAGCCTGCTTCAAATCTTCCACCAAATCTTCAGCATCTTCAATGCCGATACTCAATCTGATTAATCCATCTGTCAATCCGTTTTTAATTCTTTCTTCTCTAGGAATGCTGGCATGCGTCATAGTAGAGGGATGATTGATCAGCGATTCTACACCACCCAAACTTTCTGCGAGAGAAAATATTTTTGTTCCAGACAAAACTTTTATTGCGGCCTCTACAGAATCATCCTTCAAAGTAAAACTCAGCATACCTCCAAAACCTCTCATTTGTTTTTTAGCAATTTCATAATTATGGTGATCTTCAAATCCGCACCAGAAAACCTTATCCACTTTTGGATGATTGCGTAAATAATGAGCAATAACAATCCCGTTTTCGCAATGTGCTTTCATGCGTACATGTAATGTTTTGATTCCACGCAATACCAAAAAACAATCGAAAGGACCAGGAACTGCACCACAACTTTTTTGTATGAAATACAATTGATCTTTTAGTGACTGATCATTCATAATTAAAGCGCCCTGAATAACATCACTGTGGCCACCTAAATATTTTGTAGAAGAATGCATAACAATATCTGCACCCAAGTCCAATGGGTTTTGTAAATAAGGAGAAGCAAACGTGTTGTCTACACAAAGTATGGTTCCGGCTTTTTTTGAAATCACAGCAATGGCAGCAATATCGGTAATATTCATCAGCGGATTGGTTGGGGTTTCAATCCAGATCAGTTTAGATTTTTGGGTAATCGCCGCTGATACATTTTCAGGATTTGTGGTATCTACATAGATGAATTTGATACCAAATTTTTCAAATATTTTGGTAAACAATCTATATGTTCCGCCGTACATATCATTCGCACAAATCACTTCATCGCCAGGAACCAGTAATTTTATTACAGCATCTGTTGCTGCAACTCCACTGCTGAAGGCTAAACCAAATTTTCCGTTTTCAATAACAGCTAATGCTGTTTCCAGAGCAGCACGGGTAGGATTTTGTGAACGCGCATATTCGTATCCTTTATGCTGGCCGGGTGATGATTGAACATACGTTGATGTTTGAAAAATCGGAGTCATAATTGCTCCTGTTGAAGGATCAGGCTCTGCTCCGGCATGTATGATTTTTGTTCCTGTTTTTTTATTTCGTAATAATTCGGGATTCATGGCTTATAAATTTAGGAGCGAAAATAGAGAAAAAATGTTGGACAGCCCCCTCAATCCCCCGAAGGGGGACTTTGATTGCGTTTTATTTTAGGTGTTATATGTAAGCCCATAGAAAAGATATTAATATAGGTAATCGAAATTGTTTTTTATAGTAGAAGCCCAGCATGACATAATCAAAGTCCCCTTTTGGGGGGATTTAGGGGGCTCCCTAAATCATCCCCGCCACACATAAATACCGCCAATCGTAATTATGGGCATCGTGTGCATCTAAGGATTTATGTTTTCTTTGAAGAGCCTCGGGCTTGAGTATATCATGGTAAACCAGTTTGCGTTTGGCTTCATGGAGATAATCTTTCATCATTGAGGATTCCATCCATTTTTTTTGAGGAGGCTCATAAGCAACTTTGTCTGTTCGCCAAACAATTTCTTTGGGCAAACGATCATTCATCATTTTCCTTAGTACAGATTTTGTAAACCCGTTATTTAATTTATACCTGGATGGAATTGAAAATACAAACGAAACCAGCTCGTGATTCAAATAAGGCATTCTCGCCTCGCATCCGTGTGCCATTGAATTTCTGTCGGCAAACCTAAGCAGTTCCTCAAGTCCCTTTTCCATTACATCAAAATAAAGAATATCGTTCAGTTTTGTGATGATTGGTTTATGAATCCCCTCCCATTCTCTGCCTTTAACATGAGCAAGCATATGCCGGCTGAGATCAGGATGATGTACAATTTGATTGTACGCCTTTTTTTCTAAAGCAATAGCTACATGAGAAGGCAAAAAAGCAGCAATGATATTGTTTATTCCCCATTTGACATTGATATTATTCTTTTTAAAAAGATTTCTCTCAACCCCACACTGAGAAAATCTATATCTGTTAACCATTTCCTGCAAATACCAATGGATATACTTTGGATATCCGCCAAATATTTCATCCGCTCCCTGCCCTTCGAGTAATACTTTAATATTGTTTTCTTTAGCCAGTTGAAAAACCCGATACTGAGCATAAATACTTGAAGAAGTAAAAGGCTCTTCCTGATGATATAATAACTTTTCGAAGTCGGTAATCAATTCTGTTTCTGAGGGTGTTACTTTATAATTATTTATTTTAAATGAATCTGCCGCTTTATTTATAAAGTCAGTTTCATCTTTTTTAAACCCCGGGAAAACAGCTGAAAAAGTCTTGACAGATTTTTGTTGTTGTGTAATATAATATAGCAATGAGGAACTGTCTATGCCTCCACTTAACGATGAGCCAACAGCTACATCACTTCTCCTTCTTCTTGCAACTGATGTTGATAATAAATAATCGATTTTTTCAATAGCCTCTTTTTCGGAAATTCTTATTTCGGCTTGTTTGTCTAAAGTCCAATATTGATTGATTTTAAGATTACCTCTGTATAAATAAAGATAATGCGCAGGAGGTAATGAATAAATTTCTGAATAGAAAGTTTGAGATTTATCAGAAGCATGTTGCACATAACCTAACGCCAGATAATTAAGCAACATTTTATTTTCAATTCTTTTTTCAACTCCTGTAGCCCAAATCGCTTTCATTTCACTTGCAAAAATGAACCGTTCTTTTTCTTTAAAATAATAAAATGGTTTTTCTCCAAACCGGTCACGGGCTGCAAATAAGGTCTGTTCCACTTCATCCCATATCGCAAAAGAAAACATGCCATCAAAGTAATGAAGACATTTTTCTTTGTAACAATCAAAAGCAGCCAAAATAACTTCGGTATCACTGTTACTTGAAAAATAATATCCCGCTTTTTGCAGCTCACTCCTCAATTCGGGATAGTTATAAATTTCTCCATTGAAAACTATACTGTAACGATCGAGATAGTGCATGGGCTGATCTGCATTTTTACTCAGATCAATAATTGCTAGTCTTCTGTGTGCTAATCCTGCCGACGTCTTTGGACTAATCCATACGCCTTCTCCATCCGGTCCGCGATGAGCCAGTGTATCAGACATGATTTTCAATTTCTGAATATTGATATCAGATTGATGGGGAGATATGATTCCGGCTATGCCACACATGCTGTAAATATCCAATTAATGAAAAGGATTACCAAAAATAGTATAGGAACATTACATCTAATTTGTTTTACTAATCGAAATAGGCAAAACAATTTTCGTGTTTTCCCAGTAAGCATAGAGTCCAAATGAACTGCTATTTATCTTGTCGAAATAAATCGTGAAGGTTTCAATCACATCGGCAAATAATTGACTTGAAACATCAATTCTTACAAGATCTTTCTTATTGTCATATGCAAAAGCACCCCAGGTATCTACTTCTTTGTTAATAATCATCGTCCAGTTTTTTTCGCCGGGAATCGCATAAAGAGTATAACGACCTTTTTTTATTTTTACTTTATTTATATACACGTCTTTGAAAAATTCAATTTCAGTAGCTTCATTGGCGCCAAATCTCCATACTTTATTATATTCCACCAGCTCGCCAAAAATCTTTCTGCCATTCATTGCTGGTCTGCTATAAATAATTCGTGCAATTAAAGGCTCTGTTGATTTATTTGAAATTTTTGAAACAGGAAAATTTGATGGATAATAACTCATATCCATAGGAGACTTATCTAATGTAGGTAATTTATCCTGTGCTGTTATATGATTACCAAAAAACAAGATTGTAAATAAAAGGATAGCCGCTGTCTTCATTTTTATTTTTTTGCAAAGATATTAATCATCGTTTAATAATTCGGCCAATATAGAAGCTGAATAGGATTTTATTTCAGGAAAGAAATCATCATAATAAGGCCTCATCAACTCAATGTTTTCTTCAAATATTTTAAAGGCTGTTTCAGATTCATTTAAAAACTTAGCTCTTCGAACAATACTTTCAAAACTTTTTTGAATAGCCCACAGGTTTTTATAATGATAAAGCCAATTATGTTCTTTCATGTTCAGAAATACTTTTTGAAAATGAATAGGCATTATTTCATAATCCATAGATAACTGTTGATAAGTAGTTTGGCTAAATGAAAAAAGCGAATCGTCATTTTTAAATTCATTTTCATCATTCGCCAGAAAATAATCCAAAACCACATCAGCAAAAACTCCGGCATAAAGTCCATACTCAGATTTAAAAACCTGTTTCATTTTTTTTATTGATTCATGTTGATCTGTGAAAGAATCAATTTTTCTATGTAAAACAATTCCATTGTGGATAGCCTTTTCAAAGCTATACTGACTGCTTCCCTTCACAAAATCGCTGATTAGGTTACCAGTCAGGATTTTGGAATGATTAAAGGAGAGATGGGCATGGGCCAAAAAATTCATATCTAAATATAAGTCCCATCTTAATGATATTGGCTCTAGCTTAAAAATAAATCTCAGCTGCATAAAAAGGGTGATAAATAAACTGGAAATCATTACTGCTTTATACCCTTGTTGAACATTGATTTAAATAATCAAATCTTCTGCAAACTTTATATTCTTTTAAAATTATTTAATTAGCTTCGTGCCCAATTAAAATTTATAAAACATGAAAAATTTGCTTTTTTTATTCTTATTTGCTACTCAGATCAGTTTTGCACAGGAACCACAATTTGTATGGAACACTGCAAACACAAAGCCTAATCTGGATATTGCTTCTAAAATGTACGGCAACTTAAATGATGGTATTTA
Source organism: Chitinophaga pinensis (assembly GCA_943333125.1). Lineage (GTDB taxonomy): Bacteria > Bacteroidota > Bacteroidia > Chitinophagales > Chitinophagaceae > Ferruginibacter > Ferruginibacter pinensis_D. Next base: position 66,581 of record CALQSB010000007.1, on the reverse strand, counting down.
TATTTATAACAACATTCCTCCTTCCGGCACAGAATTCAATCCTTCAATAACTGTAGAATATTTCAATGGCAAGCTCGACAGAGGTTTCAAAAAAAATATCACTGTAGATCCAATGGAAGATTTTGTTGATGTGGTTTATTTGAATAAAAAAGCCTACCATTTCAAATCTTTATTTTCTAAAGATGCCGGAAAAAATACTTTAAACGCAATAGGAATTAACCCTGATGGTTCTTTTGATAAGCCAGTATCAATCGCCAATATCAGCGCCGAAAAATTAGGAAAACGTGGTCGTTTTAATGTTGCCGCTTCTCCCGATGGAAAAAAACTACTCATTCTCTCTCAGCCAGAATGGATAAAAGATGAGAATGAAAAAATTACTATTTCATTATATAATGAAAGGCTTGAAAAAATATGGTCTTCAGAACAAACTTACAGCTATCCATGGACGAGAGCTGTATACAATGAACCATTTGTAAACAATGATGGCACTGCTTTTATTTTGAAGAAAACAGACATGAAAGGCGAAGGAAACACCTACTCTGTTTTTTCTTTTACTGGAAAGGCCTTAAAAGAATACAAAATACAGCTTGATGGAAATAAAAAAGCAATTACTCATGCTTCAGCATTTTCTCCGGAAGGAAATTTTACAATAGCAGGTTATTACACCGAGGATGCTAAAGTAAAAATAGGATTCGGAACGGCTTATCATGGTTCTTATATCACCAGCATTGATAAAGCAGGAGAATCAGCAACTTTCAATACAGTAAATCCTTTTGAAAAAAGAAAAGATATCGTTGCCAAAAACATCATCTTCAACGAAAATAAAATCATACTGATGGGTGAAGAATTCTTTACTACTTCAAGATCAGCAGAAAAAGATCCAAAAGTTCCGATGGCGGATCAGGATATGTTTGCCAAAGATTATTCTTACAATGCAAACAAAATTTTTATCGACGGATTTGATGCTGCCGGAAAGCCTGTTTACAACACTTCAATCAAAAAAGACAATAGTTCAAAAAATGATTTCGGAAGATGGAATTCCTATTTCGGAGCAATAATGAAAGGGAAATTATACATCATCTTCAACGACGAAAAATATAGATACGACGAAAAGAGAAAGGCTATCTCTTTCGGCAGTAGCCCAAGAATTGCAGTATTTGCAACAGTTGATCCCATTACAGGCGTTGCCGCAGATACAAAGCCAATTGCAAACTTTCCGGCACTTACCGCAGAAAAGGAACCAGCAATGTATTTACACCCGGATGTATTGATGAAACTTAGCGATACTCAGTGTATCATTAAAGCAGAAAATACTGATTTATACAGATTGGGGATGATAGGATTTTAGAGAGGGAAGGAGAAGCTGGATGATGGATACTGGATGATGGAAATACAAAATAAAAAACAATCAATAGAACATATCAAACTTCCCCCTTGGGGGATTGAGGGGGCTTCTCACTATGCCAAAACTATCCATCACCACCATACAATCAAATCTTCACTGGGAGGATAAAGCGGCCAATCTTGTGATGCTAGAATCGAAAATAAAAAGCATCAATGAGAAAACGCATATTGTAGTACTTCCCGAAATGTTCAGTACTGGATTCAGTATGAATTCTGCTGAACTTGCAGAACCTATGGATGGCGTAACTGTTCGTTGGATGAAACGCATCTGCAAAGAAAAAAACATTATTCTCACCGGAAGTATTATTATCAAAGAAGAAAATAAATTTTATAACCGATTAATTTGGATGCAGCCTGATGGCAATTTCGGTTATTATGATAAACGACATTTGTTTGGGCTTTCATTGGAACATAATTACTACGCTCCGGGTAATAAAAGATTAATCGCAACTGTTAATGGATGGAGGATAAATCTTCAGGTTTGTTATGATCTCAGATTTCCAGTTTGGGCGAGACAAAGACCTTCTTTAACTGATGAGCAATACGCGGCAGAATTTGATATGCTGATCTATGTAGCCAATTGGCCCGAAAGACGCAATCACGCCTGGAAGTCTTTGCTGATGGCTAGAGCGATAGAAAATCAATCTTATGTTGTAGGGGTAAATAGAGTTGGAAAAGATAATAAAGAAATTAATCACAGTGGTGATAGTATGATTATTGGCCCACTGGGAGAAGTGTTGTACCACAAGTTTAACGAAGAAGATATTTTCACCATTACCCTGGAAAAAGAAAATCTGGATAAAGTAAGAGCTGATCTTCCTTTTTTAAAAGATGGAGATCACTTCAGCATTATAAATGAATAAAATTAATTGAACTTCTGAGCGTCGTATATCATCTCTTTCACGACTTGCATTTTTTTGTCATATCCTTTTAATAATGCATCATAATTAGTAGGAATATAAATATCCGGGCTGATGCCTTTTCCTTTATTTAGATTATCATGGTTATATTGAACGACTCTGAATAACGGCATTCTTATTTTTAATTTGGTGTGAGGAAGTGTCACATCCGGAATCATAATGCCATTATTTCCATACCAGCCTCCGCCCGTTTCTTCACCGATTAACTTTACTCCTTTTTGTGCTTTAATAGTACTTGCAAAAAGACAGGAAGCCGAAAAACTGGGACCATTGATTAATACATAAGTGTTGCCCTCAAAATGATTTTTTGTTTTGGGCTGATAAAATATATTTTCATACGGAGTGAGATGATAGTTATGATCTGCTTTCTTTTTAGTAATTAAAAACAATTCAATATTGTTTAAAAATTTCCATTTAAAATATTTCGAATAAGGAGAAAGCGTTTGGGTATGAGTAAAAACAGAGTCAGCTACTTTAAAAGGTGCTTTGGAAATGTATCTTGTCAATAAAGTAGAAGAATTTACATTCCCTCCTCCATTTAATCTGATATCAATTATCAGGTTAGGAATATTTTTCTCTTTCATCGTTTTAAAAGATCTTCTGAAAAAAGACCTCAGTCGGGCGTTGGAAAATGTATTCAGTTTCATCACAGCAAATAAACCCGTACTGTCTATTTTGAAAGAACGTAAAGACTCGATTTTTTTAAATTTGATTTTTGGTCCAACATTTTTTTGATCTTTTTTGCTTATTAATGAACTGTCTTGAGCCGGTATATACAAAGGGATTTTAACTGTCGATAAATGGTCAAGAGAATCAATATAAGTAATGGTGTATTCTTTACTGAGTCCGAAAATATATTTATGCAGGACTGGAAAACCGGCACTTAGCCTGATATAATTTACATTATGCGCATAACCGTCTTCGGGTAAATAATCGAGCATTTTAGAGATTAAGGTTTTTACATCTACTCCATTTATACTTTTTACAATCGTTCCTCTTTTGAAAATATTATCGTTTTTTAATAAACTGGCAGTAACGGCCATTGTATCATTCCATATTTTAAACTCTAGTGGAAAAGATGGAAACTTTCTATTTTTCGACCATTTTTTATTGGCTTTACTCATAGATATAGAAGTGTGACCACAATGAATTTTATTAATCATCGGCGCCAGTACATGCCAGGCATAATCCTGCTCAGTCATACTGTCTTGTATGCGTTGATAATAATAATCAAAATAATAATCTATGCTGTCTTTTGAAGTGTACCAGTAAAGAGAAGGATGTTTTGACTCCAGAATATTTTTCATTACTGTATAATCCGACTGAAGAGATTCCTTAGGATATAGTTTGCTACTGGTAAAATTATTTTTATTTACCCTACAGGATTGAAATAAAAACAAACCAATAATAACAAACAGTATATTCAAATGTCGCATGCGAGTAATAGAATCAAAACATAAAATTAAACTATTTAGCGTAAAAGATAATTTTAATCAGATAGAAACAGCATGATTCGAATTGGAGATTTTGTTCATATTGTGCATCACATTGTCGATTACAGATTTTAATTGTTCGTCTTTTTTCTGAATGCTTCCAATCAAAGCATAAACGAGTTCTTTATCCATAACACGGGTCTGAGATCCTTCATTTTCCGAAGTGGTGTATTTTTTTTCATTAATAGTTTCCTGTGGATCTTTAAAAAGCTGATCGAGTTCTATTTCCAGTGTTATGGCAATATCTTCCAGCTGGCTCATCGTAATATCCGTTAAATTATTTTCCATATTACTGATAGCCGCTTCCGACAACTTTATTGCTGAAGCCAAGTCTTTCTGTTTGATATCTTTAATGCTTCTCCACTTGCGGATATTGGATCCGATTTTTATTCTATCGTATCCACCAACATTTGTTTTCTTTTTCATTGTTTTAGAATTTTAAATGCAAATATCTTTTGTAATTACATTTTTACCATAGGAATATCTTCTCTAGTAAAAGAGAAAATAACTTTTTTTTCTCGTTGATTTTCTTCTCCAAATCATGCTGAATAAAATTAGCTTTCCATTGAAGATACTTCAGTGGTTTTTTTAAATAAATAGTTTTAAGAATTGCAATTTTACATCATCAATGGCCATTGATCGGGGAATGCCGAAAACCGAAAACAAGAGTAAGCAATAACCAAATTCAATGTCACAGGGTGATTTAACATGTGGCAATTATTAAAACAAAATTTTACCGACATGAAAAAATTCTTTTTTATTATCATGATGCTGGCTTCCATATCAGGGTTTGCCCAGTCAACAAAAACAAGCCCGGATATTACTGATGGTTTTCCTTATTGTCCGGCAGGAACTTGTCCTTCTTTAAATATTTCACTGGATTTATTGAACTTTCACAAACCCAGAACAGGATGTTTGAGCGGACTTGGGCTGTGTTTGAGATTTACGGCAAGTGTGACTTGTAACAGTTGTACTGGCAAAGGTTTCATTAAAGCCGATAAAATAATGGTTTGGACAAAATTAACCAATCAAACTGCAGAATTGCATTTTCCAACAGCTATCAAACTTGAAAAAGGATTTGATAAGACAGATCTTTCTACTTTTGAACTAGATGACAAGATGTTGTCATTTAAGTTTTCCAATGGCTTGGAGAAATTTGTAAAAGGAGGCATTTATCCCGTGACTGTAATCGGAGATGAATTTGTGGTTATGCTAAGCCTGTATTAAACACCAACAAGGCAACGTCGGGTTGGCGTTGCCTTTTTTTATATCACGTTAAAAAAATAAAATGAAAAAAATTAAACTGATTTTTTTGTTGTTTTTCTGTCTTGGATTTGTGGCCTGTAAAATGTACGCCGTAAAAAAATATCATCTCGAAAGAGATTTTAATTTCAAAGACAAGCAATCTTTTTTAAATTACCTAAACAGAAAAAAAATATTTGATGAAAATCAATTGCTCTATCTTGATTCGGCAAGTTATCTGAATTTCTATTTAGAAAAACTTCAGCAAGACAGCTCTGTTATTTATCAGGGATGTTATCTAAACGACAGTATCTGCATCAACAGAAGCCGGTTTCTTTCTGAAAACACTTCCTGCATGGGAAGAATTCAAAATGAAGTAGCATTAAATCTTTCACTATCAACTTATCCCGACAGCATTTTAGTAAAAGTGAAAAATATTTCTTCTTACACTTTGAGATATCTGAAAAATGATGCCGTTTTTAATATCAGCGCATTTCAAAAGAAAATAAAAATATTCCTTGTTTATACTTACGCTACAGGAACCTATTATGACAGTCTGTATAAAGATATTTTAGCAATTAATAAATCAAATAATTCCAATGCCGAGGTCTTTATTATCTGCATTGACCCTTTACATACATTAAATTAATCCCCGTGAGAAAATACCTTACCCTGTTAATAATCAACACCATTTTATTATCAAATCTAAATGCACAAAAAATATTCAAACAACAATTAAGGTTAGCCGAACCTGCTCAATTAATTATGAGTAACTACACTGCCATAAAATTCTGTAATGATTTGGGTGCTCAAAAATTCGACATTAATAATCCTTACACCAATTTACAATTACTGATAGATGAGCAAGAGAAGGTTTCTCACATTTTATATCAAACCGATTTTTCAGGCAATATCAGTTTTGTTGCTTTAAGCAATAATATTAATGAACGGTTTAATTGCGACAATACAGGGTTGCTGAGATTTTGTAGTTGTATAAAAAAAATAGATGCCCATATTTTCGACTCGGAAAAATCAGAAGGAATGATAGATTGTATTTTAAATCAGCTGAATCTTTGTAAAGAATAAAATCAGTTTATGCTTTGATATGGTTCCATCCCTGCGCAATTAGCTCATGTTTGTTTCCAGCTCTTGTTATCAGATGTTTGCCTTCGGTAGCTTCTGCAATATATCCTATAACAGAAATGGAAGGATTGATTTTTATTTTTTCATAATCAGCCTGTGAAACAGTAAAAAGCAATTCATAATCTTCTCCTCCGCTTAATGCACAGGCTGTAGGATCAAGTTCAAGTTTATAAGCAAATGCTTTAGCTTCTTCATTGAAAGGGAATTTGTCTTCATACAAAATACAACCCACATTACTTTGCTTACAGATATGCAAGATATCACTGCTTAGTCCATCACTTATATCAATCATACTCGTCGGAACGATTTCCGATTCTGCAAAATATTCAATAATGTCTTTCCTGGCTTCTGGTTTCAATAATCTGCCAACAATTAGCGCCTGGCCTTCCAAGTCAGGTTGTGCGCCAGTTTCTTCAAATATTTTTTTCTCTCTTTCCAATAACGTCAATCCAAGAAATGCTGATCCTAATTCCCCACTGACACAAATTAAATCATTCACATTTGCGCCACTTCTCTTCACAAAACTATCTGGAATTACTTCTCCAACAGCAGTTATACTAATAATAAATCCCTTTTGAGAAGTGCTGGTATCTCCGCCAATCAAATCAACATGATAGGCTTCGCAAGCTGCATTAACACCTGCATAAAATTCATCGAGCGCTTCCAGACTGAATCTGTTGCTGAAACCAATACTTAATAGTATCTGAGTTGGCGTGGCATTCATAGCATAAATATCACTCAGGTTCACTATCACTGATTTATATCCTAAATGTTTTAAAGGCGTATACGACAAGTCAAAATGAATGCCTTCAATCAACAAGTCTGTAGATAATACCGTTTGTCTTCCGAAATGATCAATCACTGCGCCGTCATCTCCTACACCGAGTAATGTAGAGGCATTTTTGAATTCGATATTTTTGGTAAGATGTTCAATTAATCCGAATTCTCCGAGAGCACCTATTTCCGTTCTTTGATCCATTATACTATTTTTAAAATGTAGTTTATTATTTTTCTCCTCTTACATAAGCCAGAAGCTCTTCATGAATTTTTCCGTTGGTGGCAAGTAAATGAGGTTGATAAGGTGAATAATAATTCCCTTCGAAATCGGTTACTTTTCCACCGGCTTCTTCAACCATCAAAAATCCTGCTGCGCTATCCCAAGCCTGTAGTTTATGTTCATAAAATCCATCAAAACGTCCTGCTGCAACCCAGCAAAGATCTATTGCAGCACTGCCTAATCTTCTTACCGGAATACCTTGCCGAACCAATTTTGAAAACACCTGTAAAGGACCGTTAGGACTATCGAGGTAAGTATATGGAAATCCTGTCACCAAACAACTTCTAATAACTGTGTCTTTCTGACTCACATGAATTTGTTTGTCGTTTAAATAAGCACCTAAGCCTTTTTGTGCAAAAAACAATTCATTCATAAAAGGATTATACACAGCACCTAAAATCATTTTTCCGTCTTTTTCCAACCCAATACTCACACAACAAATTGGAATTCCCGTAGAGAAATTTACGGTGCCATCAATAGGGTCTATTATCCATTTAAGTTCACTATCTGATTTAATTTCACCCGTTTCTTCACTTAAAATAAAATGATCCGGAAAATCGTTCTGTATTACTGTTATTATGGCTTTTTCTGCAGCATGATCCGCTTCAGTAACGAGATTGTTAATCCCTTCTTTATTCGTGATTTTGAAATTGCCATTGAAATAATGTTGTAATTGAACAGCTCCGGCCTGAACGGCATTCAGCAACGTATTTTTATACATGCCGCAAAGATAATGATTTAACGATTTATGATTTCGGACACTTATCCCAAAATAAACGGATCACCTTTGAATCTTTTTTTTGATGATTGGTTTAAAACTGCGTAATTCGTGTTCAAATAAACAATTTGAAACTCTCAATCATCATTGTTAATTATAATGTCAAATATTTTCTGGAGCATTGTCTTTGTTCTGTGAGAAAAGCATGTAAAAATATTGATGCTGAAATCTTTGTTGTTGATAACGCTTCAACAGATGGAAGTAAAGCTTATCTGGAAGGAAGGTTTGCAGAAGTAAAATATTTTTGGAATGAAGCCAATCTTGGTTTTGCAAAAGCCAATAACCTGGCGCTCAAAGAAACCAAAGGAGATTGTGTGTTGTTTTTAAATCCCGATACCATTGTTGCGGAAGATTGTTTTGAAAAATGTCTGAATTTTTTTTCTACTCATGCAGATTGTGGTGCCATTGGTGTACACATGATTGATGGTGCCGGAAATTTTCTTAAAGAAAGTAAACGTTCTTTCCCAACACCAATGGCTTCTTTTTATAAAATGACCGGACTTTGCAAAATTTTTCCCGAGTCAAAACAATTCGCAAAATATTATGCCGGCCATTTGGATGAATACAAAACAGCATCTGTTGAAGTACTTTCCGGTGCATTCATGATGTTGTCCAGAAAAGTATTGAACAGAGTTGTAGGTTTTGATGAAGATTATTTTATGTACGGTGAGGATATCGACCTCAGCTATAGAATAAAAAAAACAGGTTTTAAAAATTATTATTTTGCTGAAACAGATATCATTCACTTTAAGGGAGAAAGTACTCAAAAAAACACTCCGGATTATTTGAAACATTTTTATGGCGCTATGAAAATGTTTGTGAAAAAACACTACTCAGAAAAAAAAGCCACGCAATTGCTTATGTATTGCGCTGTTTCTGTCAGCCGGTTTTTTTCAGGAATAAAACGTATGTTTTTAAACGCTTTTAAAAGTAATCCTATTTCCCGGAAAGCCTCTTCCTTACTCATTGTAGCCGGGCATCAGCGTTTCAACGAAATGATTCAGTTGATCAAGTTTTCAAAAAAACCTTTTGTGATCAGTGGAAGAATTACCGCTACTCATAGTGATAATGAATTAGCAAATGGAAATTTGAAAAATCTTGCAGCGGTAATCAAAAAAGAAAAAATAAATTATGTTTTGTTCTGCCAACAAGAAATGAGTTATTTTATGATTATTGATCTATTTATGAAATACAGAAACCAATCTGGATTTTTGATTCATACCCTGAATTGTGGATCTATTATTGGAAGTAATAAAAAAGACGAAACAGGAATAGTTATTGCAGAAGAATAATTATAAATTACTAACCCAGTCAATTATATCTCTCCTATCCATTTCTGTTATTGAAGGCAATTTGAATTCAAATTCATTGGCTTTTTTAATTTCATTTTTTAAATTGAAATGGTTCTGCGAAGCCGTATAAAAATAATGATGTTGAAATAAATATGTAGCGAGATATTCTTGTTCTGTCTGGCCGGGTGTTGGAACCAGGATTGCTTTTTGCTGAATAGTAAGCAAGTCCATAACTGTTGAATAACCTGATCTTGCTAATACCATTTCCGATTCCTCTAATAACCTGTTCAATTCTTTTCCAGTTAAATGATTATGCTGAGTTACATTTTTAAAGGGTAATAATAACGGAGTTTTTTGCTGTGGTAACCCACGAACCAATGTAACCGGAAAATTTATTTCCTTCAATTGTTCAACAATGATATTTTCAAAAATGGTGCGCTGAGGTTCGGGACCAGATAAAAGAATAGTTAGTGGCGTTCTTTTTTGTGCTGTATTTTTTTTAAATCGCGAAAGTAAACCCAGATACTTCAATGGGATTTTTGGCAATCGCTGAGGATGAGAAAGTTTACCAGCAAAATTGTTTTCTTTAGCCACATCAGGAATCCAGCATTCATTAAACTGATTGATAAAATAATAATTGATTTTTTGAATCAACGCATCTATCCATTTCCAGCCTGATTGTATCCGCAGCTGATGTGTGATAAAAACTGAACTGCAATTTTTATGATAAAATCCCAGTCGGTTATCACTAATAATTCCATTTATTTGATATTGGGGAACTATTTTCTTTAAAAACTGATGTTCCCTTCTCGCCGCCAGATAAATTTTTGGTAGCTGTAATATCATTTTTAATATAAATCCTTTTTTATTCGCATTATATTTTATATGATATCCTTGTAGTGGCAATATTTTTATTTCGGGAAATTCCTGCTTAATTAATATTGAAACCGGACCTTCACCGCAAATAATCACCTCGATATTTTGTTTTTGAAATTCACGAATCAGAGGTATGCAGCGGGTTGCATGACCGAGGCCCCAATCGAGCGGACCGAGTAAGATCCTAATTTTGGCCAGATTTTTGTTACTATTTAAAAGAATTTCCAAAATAAAACAATATTTTTAAGTGAAATTAGTTTAATTTGTACCTATATTAATATGAAAACTACTTTTAAATTAATAACAATTTTGTTGCTGATCATTTGCATAGCTACTGCAGGATGCGCTTCTAAAAGAGTATTTTGTGGTTGTCCAAATGAGCATGGAATGGTTGGCTACAAGTAGTAACCCCAAAAAATGAATAAATCAAACCGCGACTTGCTGGTTTTATTTAAACAAGAATTAATGACGCCACAAGCGATCGAACATGAAATCGGTTGGCTGCATGAATTATTGTTTAACGTAGAAAGACTGGATAATTTCGTTTCAGCTCATGAGTTGATTGATCTAAACAAATACAAGATCCTCAACGACAGTTTTGAAATTAAAAGAATTATCAGAAGCAAGAAAGAAAAACCATTTGTATTTTTGAATAATGTAAATTAACATTATTTCAATGCGATCAACGCATCTCTTAAATTATTAATCACCTCTTTTATATCTTCTTTTTTACAGCAGCCGATACTAAGTCTATACCAGTTACTTTCTTTGTCAGCACCAAAAAATCCAAACGGAACCAACGCAAGTTTTGCTTTGTTTAAAATATAGTTTGTTACTGCTTCCTGATTGGCAATTATTTCTCCCTCTGCAGTTGTTTTTCCTTTGAGATTAATTTGTACAGTAAGATAAATTGCCGCTTCCGGCTCAATAGCATCAACCGAAAATCCTTCCGATTTCAATTGTATAAACCCTTTGTAAAGATTGATCAGTCTGTAGATGACTTCATTTTTAATCTGAGCAAGAAAATCATCCACTGCATTTTTATTCATTAAAAAACGTGCGGTTGCTTTTTGTTCGGCCATTGGAGCCCAGGAGCCCACATGACTATTAATCGCTTTCATTTTTGTAATGAGTTGTTCCGGTCCCATTGACCAGCCTACCCTTACGCCTGTGGCCGCAAAAGACTTGCTGATGCCATCTACAAAAATAGTATAGTCTCTCATTTGGGGACGAAGAGAAACAGGATTATAATGCACATTATCTCCAAATGTCAAAGTCCAGTATATTTGATCATACATTACATATAACTTCTTCTCACCTTCACCTCTGCTTTCATTTTCTTTAATAACCATGTCGCATATTTCTTCTAGGTCTTTCTTTGTAAAAACAGTTCCTGTTGGATTCAATGGTGAACAAAGTGCCAATAAAGTTGCTCCTTTAATATGCGGCTCAATTTGCGAAGCAAAAGGCATGAAGTTATGTTCACTTTTTGTTTCAATACGAATATGCTGTGCTTCGGTAAAATGAGCATAATGATTATTATTCCAGCTGGGAACAGGATAAATGACTTTGTCTCCTCTATCTACAATACTTCTGAAAATTGAATAAATTAGCGGTCTGCCTCCATTGGAAATCAGTATTTCACTGGATGAATATTTTAACCCTTCCTTTCTTTCAATAAATTCCGAAACTGCATTTCGCAAATCCATCTCTCCTTCTGAAGCAGGATATGTGGTATATCCCTCATTATAAGCTTTAATAATTTCTTCTTTAAGCAGTTCTGGAATAGGAAACTGTGAGGAATCAAAATCGCCAATTGTATAATTATAAATATGGTTGCCTTCTTTAATTCTTTCCTTAATAATTGCACCCAGGCGAACAATTTCTGATCCGATTAAGGTTTCAGCCAGCTGACTGAATTTATGATTGGCCATTTTTTATAATTATCTGCTTAAAAACAACAAAAGTAAAGTTTAGGATGCTCAAAACAAAAATTAGAAGGGTTTAGAAATAAAATTTAGTCTTGTCGCCAGAGATTTATGAGAATTTACTAATTCGTGTTGATTTTAAACCATATCTAAAAATCGCATGAAATAGATGAGAATTATAAGGTTTTTGATAAAAAACACCCGATAAGAACAAAATTCGGGTTTGAGGCTTATATTTGCAAGCATGATTTTTTGTTTTAAAAAAGCGATTTTTTTATTTCTATTAATCGCCTGATCATGTTTGAATTTCCTATTTGCATAATTTCATACTGAATATTTTTTATCGTTATGTTTAATTTAATACTTTTTGGTCCTCCAGGCAGTGGAAAAGGTACGCAAAGCGAAAAACTAATTGCCAGATTTGGCCTAAAGCATCTGAGCACAGGTGATTTACTGCGTTCAGAAATTGCAAAACAAACTGCTCTCGGGGTTGAGGCCAAAAAAGTAATGGATAAAGGAGAGTTGGTGCCAGACGAAGTGGTCATTGGAATGATAAGTTCTGCAATTGACCATAACGAAAATGTAAAAGGCTTTTTATTTGATGGTTTTCCCCGTACAGCTACTCAGGCGGAGGCTTTGGATAAATTACTGGCTTTAAAAAAAGCGCCCATTGCCGTCATGCTTGCGCTAGAAGTCAGTGAGGAAGAACTGGTAAAAAGACTCATGAAAAGAGGGGAAACAAGTGGAAGAAGCGATGATACCAACGAAAGTGTAATCAGAGCTAGAATTGCAGAATATCACAAAAAAACAGCCGTTGTTGCCGACTATTATAGAAAATTTGATAAAGTAACGATGGTTGAAGGAGAAGGAAGCATCGATGAGATTTTCTCAAGCCTCTGTGAAGTTATAGACAGCAGAATTTAATCCTCATAGCACCGCTCAGCCAAATTTTTGCAATGAACAAGTCCCAGTTTTTAAAAATTGACCTTTTCAACCATTTACAAAGGCTTTCTGAGCAAAAAAAGCCTGTTTGGGGCAAAATGAATGCCCGTCAAATGGTTGAACATCTTGCTTTTTTTATCGATATTTCTACCGAAAAGACCATTTTCCCCCTTTCTGTTCCAGAATCAGATTTACCTAAGTATAAGGCATTTCTTATGAGTGAAAAGCAATTCAGAGAAAATACCAAGGCTCCATCAAACGTATTAGGGGAAGAGACGGTGCCAATTTTATATCCAGACCTTCAAACCTCGATTTCAGTTTTACAAAATTCTGTTAATCAATTCTTTAGCTTTTTTAAAGATCACCCCGAAAAAAATCCTATTCATCCTGCATTTGGTCACTTGAATTTTGATGAATGGCTGCTACTTCACTATAAACACGCTACGCATCATCTTCGACAGTTTGAATTAATCGCTTAATTGTTAGCGATTTGGATAATTAATTTTTATCTTGTGTGTATAATTTATTGCATTGCATTAGCAGGCATAATTCTATTCTAATGCACTCCGGAAATACCTTTGTATCAAAATAATTTTATGATTAAACTCGGAAATTTCATTCAGGGAAAGTGGATAGAAGGTGATGGTGATGGAAAATTACTTTTTAATGCTGTTAATGGAAGTCCGATTTACTCCGCAAGTTCTGAAGGGATCAATTTTTCAGCGGCATTAAAATATGCCAGAGAAACAGGAAATCCGGCTTTACGAAAAATGACTTTCCAGGAAAGGGGAAGAATGCTCCGTTCGCTGGCGTTATATCTTCTTGAAAGAAAAGAAAAATTTTACTCGATAAGTTATCAGACAGGCGCTACCCGAATAGACAGTTGGATTGATATTGAAGGGGGCATTGGAAATTTATTTTCAAATGCTTCACTTCGCCGCAAGCTGCCTGATGAAACCTTTACCCTTGATGGTGACCCAATTGTACTTGGTAAGCAAAATACTTTTATGGGGCATCATATTCTCGTTCCAAAAGAAGGCGTTGCCATTCATATCAATGCTTATAACTTTCCGGTATGGGGTATGCTTGAAAAAATTGCAGTTAACTTACTTGCAGGTGTACCCGCAATTGTTAAACCTGCAACAGTAACTTCTTTTCTTACTGAAGCCGTTGTAAGAGAAATTGTAGCTTCAGGAATTCTTCCACATGGAGCCTTACAATTAATCTGCGGAAGTGCCGGTGATCTGTTGAAACATGTGATGTCACAAGATGTGGTGACTTTTACAGGTTCTGCACATACTGGGCTGTTATTAAAATCACATCCAAGCATTCTTGCAGAAAGTGTTCCTTTTAATATGGAAGCCGATTCTCTCAATTGTATAGTGCTAGGCGAAGATGTAGCTCCCGGTCAGATTGAATGGGATTTGTTTATCAAAGAAGTAAAAAAAGAAATGACCGTTAAAGCCGGACAAAAATGTACAGCTGTACGCAGAATTTTTGTTCCTGAAAATAAAATGGAAGATGTTTGGAAATCTTTAAAACCCGAGCTGGAAAAAACAGTGATTGGTAATCCATTGAATGAAAAAGTCAGAATGGGTTCACTTGCGGGTAATGAACAACGTGATGAAGTTAAAACTCAAGTACAAAAACTGCTCGCCTCTTCAGAAATAATATACGGTTCAATGGACAGTGTAACGGTTGTTGATGCAGATGCTCAACAAGGTGCATTTTTAAGTCCGATTTTGCTGCTGAATAAAACACCTTTTGCGTCCGATGAGCCTCATAACATTGAAGCTTTTGGACCAGTGAGCACTATTATGCCTTATAAAAACATGGATGAAGCGATACAGCTGAGCAAAAAAGGCAAAGGAAGTTTATGTTCCTCAATAGTTACGAACAGCAGTGCATTGGCAAAGCAATATGTATTAGGGGCAGCCAGTTACCATGGAAGAATTCTGGTGCTCAACAATGAATGTGCTAAAGAGAGTACAGGTCATGGTTCTCCATTGCCCTTGCTTGTTCACGGCGGACCCGGAAGAGCTGGTGGTGGCGAAGAAATGGGCGGATTGAGAGGGGTAAAGCACTATCTGCAACGTACAGCAATTCAAGGGTCTCCAACAATGATAACGGCAATTAGTAATGTTTTTCAGCCTAATGCGAAAGGAAATATTAGCGATATACATCCATTTAAAAAATATTTTGAAGAGCTGAAAATTGGAGATCAGATTGTAACTGAAAAAAGATTAATCACTTCCGAAGACATTACACGATTTGCAGATTTAAGTGGTGATCATTTTTATGCGCACATGATTGAAACAGAGTTTAACGGAACGATGTTTGAAGAACAGGTAGCACATGGTTACTTTATCATGAGTGCTGCTGCAGGTTTATTTGTAGATAGTTATGAAAAAAATCCGGTTTTACTGAATTATGGAATTGATGAATTAAGATTTACAAAACCAGTATATGCAGGAGCTTCACTTTACATTCGTTTTACTTGTAAAGAAAAAATAGCTCAGGAAATGAAAGAAATAAATCCTGAAGTTCCAATGCTCAGAGGTGCTGATATTCCGAAAGGTATTGTAAAATGGCTCGTGGAAATGTTTGATAATACCGATGAAATAGTAGGAGTCGCTACTATTTTAACAATGGTTCAAATGAAAAATTTGTAATAAATAATATATCAAGTGAAATTTTCTATACTATTTTTCACCTGAGAATTAAAGTACCATAATTATGATAGCACAAACAACAGAAGGACATGTGTTGTCCACAACGGATAATGGAATTACCACAATAGTATTTTTTCATCCACAGAGCAATTCGCTTCCCGGAAAAATATTAGAACAACTTGCTTTAGAAATTCATGCGGCAGGAAAGAATAATGAATGCTCTGTTATTGTTATAAAAAGCGAGGGGGAAAAAGCATTTTGTGCAGGTGCTTCTTTTGATGAATTGTTACAAATTAACAATGAAGAAGCAGGTTTGAAATTTTTTAGTGGTTTTGCAAATGTGATTAACGCAATAAGAGTAAATAATAAATTTGTTATTGCCCGTATTCAGGGAAGATGTGTAGGCGGTGGTGTAGGAATTGCCGCAGCAGCTGATTATTCAATTGCTTTAAATACTGCTGATGTAAAACTCAGTGAGCTTGCTGTTGGTATTGGTCCTTTTGTTGTGGGCCCGGCTGTAGAAAGAAAAATAGGCACGAGTGCATTTTCTGCATTGTCTATTGATGCAACCTCATGGAGGAATAGTTCCTGGGCACAATCAAATGGTTTGTTTTCGGAAGTATTTGATACCCTTGAGAAAGTGGATGAAGCCGTTAATAAACTTGCTCTTGTACTTTCTCAATCCAATCCAGAAGCAATGAGTGAACTTAAAAAAGCTTTCTGGAAAGGAACTGAACACTGGGACACGTTATTAAATGAGCGGGCTGCAATTAGCGGAAGGCTTGTTCTTAGTGATTTTACAAAAAAAGCAATTGGGAAATTCAAAACAAAATAATTTAGTAAGTAAATCCGTTTACCCAGACGTTTTGTACAAATGATAAAAGCGAAAACAATATTTAAAAGAACTTTTCAAGTTCTATTATATATCTTCCTTGTATTTACAGGATTGTTTATCACATTATGGGTATACATCAACACCGAAACCGGAAAAGATTTTATTAGACTACAAGCTCAAAATTATCTCCAGAATAAAATTCACACCAAAGTAATTATCGGAAAATTAAATTATGATATTGGGGACTGGGTTGAAATAAAAAACATTTACATACAAGATCAGAAAAAAGATACTTTATTGTATGCAGGAACTATTAATGTAAAGATTAAAATGTATGATCTTTTAAAAAGCGAAGTAAATATCAAAAACATTTTTCTGGATGATGTTTACGCAAATGCTTATTCCAGTAATAAGAACGCTGATTTCAACTATCAGTTTATTCTGAATGCATTTTCTTCTGGTGATAGTGAACACAATACTTCCGGCAAATCAAATCTGAAAATAAATGTTGGTGATATACAATTAAATAAAATTAGATTAAGCTATAAAGATGTTTATAATAAAAACGAAATGGTTGCTGCTATTTCAAGAACAAATATTCAATTTAATAAAATAGATCTTGATGCATTAATTTTTGATATTAAAAATATCTCAGGCGACAGCATATCATTTGCAATGCACAATAGCCAATTAGCTCAACCAACAGCAGTCCAATTAAACACAACTGTTAAAACAGATATGCCGTTTATTCATTTAAATCAGATTTCTCTTTCTCATTCATCTGTAATTTTTGATGATGTTGCTGCTAAATTATTTTTAAGTGATGACTTGTATCTACTTATGGCTACAGACTTAACTGTAAATTTAAATGACAATAAAATTCATAGTAAAGAAATAGTAATAGACAGCACCATTTTTGTGTTTAATCACCAGCCTTTATCTGAAGTAAATAAAATAACCCCAGATTCTGATTTAAATCCCTGGAAAATAAATGCAGAAAAAATTATTATACACAGAAGTGCTGTAAAATATAATGATGTTACTGCGCCTGCTTCATCAGCTATTGATTATGCTCATCTTGACATGAAAAATATTCAAGGTCAAATCAGCTCATTAGTTTTTAATCAGGATTCTCTTTCATTAAAACTTAATCAGTTGTCTTTAAATGAAAAATCAGGATTTCAATTAGATAGTACCCGGGTTGATTTTTGTATGAGCAAAAATAACATTAATGCAAGTCAGCTTTATGTAAAAACATCCAATAGTTTAATACAGCGTTCGATTAATTATAGCTACAATGAAATGGATGACATTATCAATAATCCAAAAAACAGTCAATTTAATTTATCATTATATAAATCATACATATCGCCAATCGATATTGCGTTGTTTGCTCCCGACTTGAAAAAAACACTTCCAAGTTCCTTCTTTAATTCTAAGCATTTAAATATCTCTGCAGAAGCTAATGGGAATTTGGAAAAATTAAATTTAACAGCCTTTGAGTTCAGTGGAATGAATGGCTCTGGCATTAAAGCAAAAGCAACTTTAAATCATTTGCTCGATTCTAAAAAATTAAACTACGATCTTACCGTCCTGAATAGCCGCTTTTTAAAAAATGATATTATCATGTTCGTTCCTAAAAATCATCTGGCTTCGCTAACAGACATCCCGAACAATCTTGATTTAAAAGGACATTTTAAAGGTGATTTGAGAAATGTTAATGCAAACATTAGCACGCAGGCTCCTGGATTTGAATACAACGGTATTATTATCGCAAATAATATTGACAATCCGTCTAAGATTAAATACAATGTGAACACGAAATCCTTTTCACTCGATACTAAAACCATTCTTGGATTATTACCAAATGACATAAAACAAAATCTTGCTATTCCTGAAAAAATATCCGCTTCCGGTTTATTAAAAGGCAATAGTGAAAACATGACTACAGATTTAAAAGTAAAAAGTAGTTTAGGCGCATTAAATATTAAAGGATTTGTTTTTAATTTAAACAAACCCGATTTATCTAATTATGATCTTTTTCTGTCTGCAAATAATTTTCAAATTGGAAATCTTATAAAAGACAGCAGCATAGGAAAATTAAATGGAAATTTTAAGATTAACGGCACTGGATTTGACTACAAAAAAATGATTGCAGTTATCAATGCAGATATCAGTGCATTTGAATACAATAAATACAATTATCAAAATGTAGCTGTTAATATAAATCTTAATGATGGCCATATTAATAGCAAAGGGCATGTGGATGATCTTCATTTGAAATTCAATTATGATATCAATGCTGATGTGAGTAAAGATTTTCCTATAATCAACGCTATGATGGATGTTGATACTGCTCAACTAAATGAATTGCACCTGATAAACGACACTTTAGACTTTTCAGGAATCATCAATTTAAACAGTAAAAGTTTTGAGCCCGGAAAACTCGATGCCGCTTTATTATTAAATAATATTCACGTTTCTGTGCCCGGTATGTATTATCCTGTTTACAAAGCTTCCATTGTTGCTAATTCATTTGAAGGTGTAGATTCAATTCAAATTAATGCTCCATTTGCTAAAATAAATGCTGGCGGTAAATTTGATTACACTAAAATCGGACATGATTTTTTAAATTATTTTAATGGATATTATAAAATAGGTGCTGCAGATTCGAGCGAAATTATTAGTCAGCAAACGGTAAGCATTACAGGTAGCATCATTCAGGATTCTATTATTTCGAGTTTTTTACCCGATGATATGTCTTTTGGTAAAATAGATTTTGAAGGAATTTTTGATAATAACAAACAAGCGCCTGATTTTAAATTTATTTTAACCAGCCCTTACATAAAGTATCATGATAATAAAGTAAATAATATACATGTAAACTTAGATGGCGCTTCAGAAAAAGAAATAACAGGAAATATTTCTTTTGATAATTTACAGATGAATAAATACGTTTTTCATAAAACTATATTATCCTCAAAATTATCTGATAATAAATTATCGTTAGATGCCTCAATGGTAGATGATAAAGGAAAAGACTGGTTTGGGTTGAGTGCACTGGCTGTGGTTGATGGAGATAATTATACACTTCAGCTTACTAACGGTGTACTATTGAATTATGAATATTGGAGTGCTGCTTCTGATAATAAAATCAACTTATCTCCCCGAGGATTTAATATACATAATTTTATATTGACCAAAGACTCTTCGCTTCTTTATGTTAACAGTAAAACCAATGAACCTAAAAGTGCAATCGATTTTGATATAGATAATTTTGATTTAAAAAGTATCAGTTCGTTATTAAGTGAAGATCCTCAATACATTTCCGGTGAAGTAAATGTAAAAATGCTTGTAGATGACTTTGATCAGGCCAGTCCTTCATTTTCGGGAAAAGCCAATATTATTAAGTTAAATGTTATGGGCATTCCAATTGGAAATCTTTTTGCAAATGCCGAAAGTATTTCCGACAATGAAATGTCAGCGAGTGTTGCATTGAATGAAAATGGCAATGATCTGCTTGTAAAAGCCAATTACTTTACTGATGATCCTGCTAAAGAAATTGAAGCAAAAATCGACATCAAAACGTTTAACATCAAAACAATAGAAGCCTTTACAGAAGGTCAACTTAGTAATTGCAAAGGCAATCTGCGTGGCGGTGTTTCAATAAGCGGATCCTTCGCTAATCCTATCTGGAATGGAGAACTCTTTTTTGATACCACTTCTTTTAAAATTCCAATGCTGGGAACAACATATAAAATTACTGATCATAAAATAACATTGAATTATCCTAAAATAATAATGAATGACATTGAGATAAAAGACAGTTTAGGGCATGTATTAAAAGTTAATGGGGATATTACCAATGATAAAAATAATGAACTGGCTCTTGGATTAAATATTAACGCTAAAGATTTTGTTCTGGTAAATGCAAAAAATAATTCAACAAATATGTTTTATGGTTTTGCTTCGGCTGATATAAAAATAATAATAGACGGAACCTTGAATAAACCAAATATTGAAGGCGATATCGTTATTGATGACCATACAGACCTTACCGTTGAGCTTCCAGAAAGTGGATATGTAAAAGACGATGGGAATACCGTAGTAAGATTTGTTGACAGAGATACATTTTTATTCAATACCATTTCTGATGGATTCATTGAAAAGAATAAGCCCACTGCAGATTTATCAACTTTTTTAAGATACAATGTCAATCTTTCTGTAACAAAAAAAGCGAGCTTTAAAATTATTATTGACCCTTCAACAGGAGACGAAATAAGCGTTCAGGGTGATGCTCATTTAAATGCAGGTGTAGATCCAGGAGGCAATATTTTATTAACCGGGAATTATGAATTAAATAAAGGTTATTACATTCTGAATTATCAACTTTTAAAAAGACAGTTTAATTTATTAAAAGGGAGTAACGTAAGTTTTGCTGGTGCAATACAAGATGCCGCTGTAGATATTTCCGCTGAATATATTTCCAATGCTGTTCCTTATGACCTTTTAAGTAATGAAACCAACAGCATAAGCGGGGATGAAGACAATATTTACAAACAAAAAACTCCATTTAAAGTTATACTGCATATCACCGGCAGTTTATTAAAACCTGCAATAGGATTTGATATTCAGCTTTCTGAAGAAAGTGCAAAAATTACAAACGAAATGAAATCGCTTATTGATAACAAACTGGCGCAACTCAGGATGGATCAAGCAACAATGAACAAACAAGTATTTTCACTTTTACTGATGAACCGATTTGTAAGCGAGCAAAGTAGCGACTTTATGAAATACTCAAACAGTGATTTTTCTGACATGGCTAAAAAAAGTGTCAGCAGTTTTCTTTCCTCTGCGGTAAATGATATTGCAGGTGATTTATTAAAAGGCATGGACGTAGATCTTAATTTGAATTCTTATAATGATTATACAAATGGAAGTTCAGAACAGAGAACTGATTTGAATATTGCCATAACAAAAAGTTTTTTTAATAATCGGCTTTCTATAAGTGTTGGCAATAATTTTGGATTGTCTGGACAACAAGCAGGAAGCAATTCAAATACTTTCAGACCTGATTTAAATATGGCCTACAAGTTGAGTAAAGATGGAAAGTATATGATTAGTGCTTATTCCAAAAATCAATTTGAAATTGTTTTGGATGGATTTGTAGTTGAAACCGGTGTTTCATTTTTAGTAACACTTGATTATGATACTTTCAAGGAGTTTTTTGGAAATAAAAAATAACTATTGAGATTAAATATTACAATACCATTTTTTTTACTTGTTCTGCTCACCTCATCGTGTAACATAGAGAAACAGCTTCCTGTAGGTTCAAAATTATATAAAGGGGCATTAATAAAAATCACTAAAAATGCCGATGTTAAAGAAAGCAATCGATCACTAAAAACCACTATCGCGTTAGCGACCAGACCCAGCAGAAATAAATTTATTTTAGGATTTCCTTATAAAGTATGGTTTTGGTACAAAATCGGAACGCCTAAAAAAGAAAATGGCTTCAAAGTGTATCTAAGAAAGAAATTTGCGGAGCCTCCTGTTTTGAATGATAGAATTAATGTGGCGTCGGCTTCCGAAAACATACAATCATTACTTGAAAATCTTGGATACTTTCACTCCACTGCAAAAGGCGACACCATCAGCGATAAACAATATTGTACTGCTGTTTATACCGTTCATGTGGAGCCGCAATATCTTCTTAATGAAATAAAATGGGTTTCAGACTCAGCAAATCCATTAATAAATTTACTGGAAAATAAATCAAATAAAAATGGTTTGCTTGCAGCAGGAAAACCATACAGATTAAGCGACATCACAGCAGAAAGGGAAAGACTTGATCTTTATCTTAAAACAAAAGGGTATTATTATTTTCATCCTGATTTTCTTATGGCTTATGCCGACAGTACCATTGGTAACAGAAAAGTAAACCTGTTATTTAATATAAAAAAATCAGCACCTCCCGAATCAAGAAGAGTTTATAAAATAACCTCTGTATCTGTGTATCCGGATTATTCATTGAGTAATAATTTATTTAACCCGGATTCTATAAAAATAAAATATTTCGAGAAATTAATTATAAAGCAAAATGAGCCTAAATTCAATTCGAAATTATTTGCAAGTGCAATTACTTACAGACCTGACACCATTTACAATAGTCGATTTATTAATGCAACGTTGAACAGGTTTATAAATTTAGGTGCATTTAAATTTGTAAAAAATAAATTTGATACCGTAGCTGGAACTAATCATCAAAATGAATTAGCAGTCTCTTATTTTTTAACGCCTTCAAAAAAGAAATCATTCCAGGCATCTATAGATGGATTCAGTAAAGACAATAGTTATGTTGGAAGTAAAGTAGGTGTGAACTGGAAAAATAAAAATGTTTTTGGTGGTGCCGAGCAGCTTGTCGTAAAAGCATATGGCGGGTTTGAAGTAGCACTCGCAGATTCATTAAAAGTAAATAATAATTTCAGGGCGGGAACCGAAATATCATTAAAATTTCCACGTTATGCTATCCCCTTTCTTAAATTGAAAGAAAACAGTTTTTATCCTGCAAATACCACAATTGGTTTTGGTTATGAGTGGTACACTAAGAAATTATATTACACTAAAAATTTCTTTAGGTTTCAATATGAGTTCATAAAAAAACCAACAGCTAATTCCCAGTTTAATTTTGCACCTGTTTCATTAAGTTATGTGAACTCTTCAAATGTTACTGATTCATTTTACAGACAGGCGGCGCTTAATCCTTCACTTCTGACAACAATATATCCTGAAACAATTTTGGGTACTTATTTTTCTTATAGCTGGTTTACTGAAAACAAAAAACATAAATGGTATTTTAATACTGGTCTGGATCTTTCAGGTAATCTAGCAGGCTTTATTACTGGTGCAAAAAACTACAGAGAGAAAGTTTTTATCAAAGTTCCGTTTGCTCAGTTCGTGAAACTTGATTTAGATATTCATTACACCATTAAATTAAATAATAAAATCAGCTTCGCCAATAGATTTCTGATTGGATTAGGTATTCCTTATCATAATTCCAAAGCCCTTCCTTTTTCTAAATTATACACCATAGGCGGCGCCAGCTCTTTAAGAGGTTTTAATGCAGGCGGCATTGGTCCAGGCTCATTAAAACCTTCTGCATTAAATCAAGGACTTTATCAGATTATTGGTGGAGATATGAAATTATTGTTCAACACAGAATTAAGAATACCATTTTCAAAATATCTCAGTTATGCATTTTTTGTAGATGCAGGAAACACATGGACAAAAGATACTTTATTATTTGGTCCAACAGCTAAAATTTCCCGTAATTTTTATAAAGAAATTGCCGTTTCTTCCGGAATGGGATTAAGATTTGACGCGACCATTCTTTTAATAAGATTTGATTTTGGTGTTCCGTTAAGAAAGCCATTTCTACCTGATGGCAACAAATGGGTTATTAATAACTTAAATTTTGGTAATACTGCATGGAGAAAAGAAAATTTGATATTTAATATTGCTATTGGTTTGCCATTTTGATGATAACTCTGGTTGTGTCGATAAAATTATCACAAAGAAAAGTGTACATAGGCATTACATTTATTTTACTGTCATTATAAATTCTATACTAAGTTGATATTGATTTATCATTACTGATTATTATTCACGATATTTAATTAATATGGTTAGAACGAGATGAGTAAAATTCGAATCCATTTGGTTTAAAACTTATTCCTTAATAATAAATTATGAAAAGAAATAAAGGTATTCGATCGATTATTATTGCCTCGTCTTTAGGAACATTAATCGAATGGTATGATTTTTATATTTTCGGTAGTCTCGCTGTTGTAATTTCGACTAAGTTTTTTCCTCAATCTAATCCAACCGCAGCCTTTCTTTCTACTTTAGCGACTTTTGCTGCAGGATTTGTGGTGCGTCCTTTTGGTGCTTTGTTTTTTGGCAGATTAGGAGACTTGATTGGCAGGAGATATACTTTTATGGTTACGCTATTATTAATGGGCGGATCTACTTTTTTAATTGGTTGTATTCCCGATTATAGTACCATTGGCTTTATGGCTCCATTGCTTGTATTAATACTTCGGCTTTTACAAGGGCTTGCTTTAGGTGGCGAATATGGAGGAGCCGCAACTTATGTTGCCGAACATTCTCCCACAAAAGAAAGAGGATACTGGACTTCTTGGATTCAAACAACGGCAACGGTTGGCCTTTTTTTATCGCTTTCAGTAATATTAATTATACGAAATACTTTAGGCGTTGAAAGATTTGAAGACTGGGGATGGCGTATCCCATTCTGGATTTCTATAATTATGGTAATTATTTCTTTCTTTATCCGGAAGAACATGGAAGAATCTCCTGTTTATACAAAAATAAAATCTGAAGGAACGATATCTAAAAATCCATTGAAAGAAAGCTTTGGAAACAAGTATAATTTTAAGTTCGTGTTACTTGCTTTGTTCGGCGCTACAATGGGTCAAGGGGTTATTTGGTACACAAGTCAGTTTTATGCTATGAGTTTTATTGGAAAAGTCTGTGGAGTGGTTAGCCAGCAAACAGATACCATAATGGCAATAGGTTTATTACTGGCTACACCTTTTTTTATTGTGTTTGGTGGCTTATCAGATAAAATTGGAAGAAAGAAAATAATGATGCTTGGTATTTTATTGGCAGTGGTCGCCTATCGGCCTATTTACACTGAAATGTTTACAACAATTGATTGTGCCCATAAAACAGAAATAACAAAACAAAAAAACGTTGTCATTAAAATGAGTGCAATTAATAAACGTCCTTTTGATTCTATTTCAACAACTACAACTAAAATATTTTTTGATGATGGAACTAAAATGGAACTGATCAAAAAAGATACGGTATTCAAAAATAATATTATCAAACCCTGTAATGACGTAAAGAAATCAATTACATTAAACAATAAAAATTACTGGACTTTAGTTTTTCTGATATTTATACAGGTGCTATTCGTTACTATGGTTTATGGACCTATTGCAGCATTTCTGGTTGAAATGTTTCCCGCAAAAATCAGATATACGTCTATGTCGCTTCCTTATCATATTGGAAATGGAATTTTTGGAGGCTTACTTCCAACCGTTGCTACATATCTGGTTACCACAGCAAAATCAAATAATAATCCTGACTGGTATTTAAATGGATTGTGGTACCCGATAATAGTAGGATCAATTTGTTTTCTTATCGGTATGATTTTTTTAGATAAAAATGATAATAAAATAAAAGAATAAAATTATGGAATCAATAAAAAAATACTCAGGAATTTTGTGGATCCTCATCGCATTGCTGATTGGCTATTTCAATATTATGGTGATGGGTATTCCCAAGTTTCAATCAGGTAAACAGGAAGATTTAGTTTTTGGCATTATCAACATTTTTCTACTAACACCAATTATTGTAGGTGGACTATTAGTATTTGGGTATTACGCATTAAAAGGAGAATATAGTCAGGAAAAAAAATAAATACAAAGGAATTTTTTCTATTGAGAAAAGAAATACAAAAAGTAAAATCAATAAATATCGAAAGCGTGTTTTTATTTTTTGTTTAAAATTGTTTTTACTTCTGCATCGATTGACCTGCCCCACAACTTATATCCTTCTTCGTTGTAATGCATCTTATCATCGCGATAAAATGTGGCAACAGGTTTTCCGTCAGTACCTAAATATTTTTGTCCTGCATCAATGTAAAATAAATTCGGTTGTGATGCTGTAAATGCTTTTACCAGATTATTGGTTTCTTGAATTTTATCCCAAACAGTCCATCTTTTTTCACTTGGCGAAATCGCCAGCCAGGTTATTGGTGTTGCAGGGTATTTATCACGAATAATTTTTACAACATATTTATACAACTCCAGCACCTGATCTGGCGCTTTATCCCTTTCTGTTGCACCAATGTCATTTCCTACATAAATAAAAATGGCTTTGGGATGATGTGGGTATACAATGCGCTTTATATAATAAGCTACATCTCTTAAATTGGAACCACCAAAACCACGATGAATGATTTCCTTGTAATTTAAATCTTCTCTGATATTCTTCCACATTCTGATATAAGAACTGCCGATAAACATGATGGCGCTGTCTGAATATTTTTCAATAGCATTCAAACTGTCAAAACGGTTGATATCTTTTACCCACTTAAATACACCTTCATCTTTTTTGCCTTTGTTGATTTTTAATTGAGTATATAACCAGTCGGACATAGACTGCACGCAACTGTCTTGTTTTAAACGATTACTATTTAGCGTATGACCGCTACCATAAAAAGGCCGCCATCCTGTAGCAATTCCGAGTGATAAACAATGTTGAAATAAAAAATAAGATCCGTATTTAAATCCATGGTAATCAAAAGAGCTGTCCGTGGGAACTTTTTTATCATCTGTTCCAGCGGTATTAAACAAAGGCACATCTCCATTTTGAATCCATTTGTAATCAATGATTGCTCCCCAGGCATTTATTACCCCTTTTACTTTTGAAGAGTACCCTTCATTACCGCTGTTGCCCTCGATAGTTCCCCATTTTTTCTGATTGACTTCAACAGGAATTTCATTTTCATTCATGTACGCAATTGCCAGGCAGGTCATTGAGCCAGCTGAACTTCCGGTTATGAAAATTAATGAAGTATCAATTCCATATTCATCAGCGTGTTTTCTGAAAAAACGAATGGCTGCTTTTCCATCCTGTTGCGCACGATACAAAGCCTCTGCAAAATCTTTGTTTGTTCTAACTTCTTTTCCATCTTCAGTTACTGATTTTTCAACACCCAAGCGATAATCAATAGTTGCTGTTACATAACCTCTTTTGGAGAATGAATTACAAACCGTTGAATTGTACAATCCATTTTTAGAATTACTTTGAAACCCGCCACCATGGATAAATATAAGCAAGGGCCTGTTTTTTAAAGTATCCGTTTTGGGCGGATAAATAACATCCAGCAGTAGTTTTTCTTTATCGCCATTAATATTCGTTGCTTCCCCATACTGAACGTTAACTACAGAATCTATTTCAGTGAATATTTCATCTTTAAATCTTTTCTGAGCAGCAGCTTGATTTACATAAAAGCAAATCAAAAAAAGAAATATAACTTTTAGAACTTTCATCATGTCTCAGATTATTTAAAGTATTGGTTTGATTAATTAAAATTTATTTTTAAAGATTAAAATAAGTTTTCGCATTATTATAGCAAATATTCTGTAAAATACCTCCTATCCATTTTATATCATTGGGCAATAACCCTTTTTCCATTTCATCTCCAAATAAATTACACAATATTCTTCTGAAATATTCATGACGGGAAAAAGAAAGAAAACTTCTGCTGTCTGTAAGCATGCCAACAAAATTGCTAATTATACCCATATTGGATAAGGCATTTAATTGCTTTTCGATTCCGTCTTTCTGATCTAAAAACCACCATCCAGAGCCATATTGAATTTTTCCTTTTATAAGACCATCATTAAAATTTAAGCACATCGAAGCAAAGGTTTCGTTGTCGGCCGGATTGATATTATAAAGTAT
Source organism: Chitinophaga pinensis (assembly GCA_943333125.1). Lineage (GTDB taxonomy): Bacteria > Bacteroidota > Bacteroidia > Chitinophagales > Chitinophagaceae > Ferruginibacter > Ferruginibacter pinensis_D. The sequence goes on along the minus strand of CALQSB010000007.1, from coordinate 38,443 downwards.
TGTTTTGGTTAGTTTATTTTCTTTATCCAAAGCATTTAAGAAATTAGACAAAGCAAAAGTCTGTTTAAAATCTCCAATAGAATCAACACCGGCATCAGGGCCAATTGTATTTAATAATCTTGAATTATTATTTCTTATTGCGCCTAAATGAAATTGCTGTACCCAATCTCTTTTATGATACATCTTGCATAATTCAATTAATACAGCACCAATAAATCTTTCGGGATCCGAGAAAATTGCATTTGAATCCTGAATAAATTTCTCGAATTCTTTTTCCAGCGCATTGTTGAATTCAAAATGATCTGGCATTTTATGAAGTCCGTGATCTGCGATACGACAGCCGTGCAAATGAAAGTAATCCATTCTCATTTCCAAGGCAGCAATCAACTGAGGAAATGTTTTAATGCTTATACCGCTGGCATTTTCTATTTGATTGAGATAATCAATAAACACATTGCGATTGGCTATGTTAAATATTTTATCAGGCCTGAATGAAGGCAAAACTTTTATTTCAAATTCATCCTCTTTTAATTTTTTATGATAATCAAGATTATCACAGGGATCATCTGTAGTTCCAAGCATTTCTACATGATAACTTTTTAAGATTCCCTTTGTTGATAGCAAATCATTTTGTAATAATTCATTGCAATGTTCAAATATTTTTTTTGCTGATGATTCATTTAAATATTCATTGATACCGAATGAATTTTTCAATTCCAGTTGCGACCAGTGAAATAAAGGATTTCGAATGGTTTCAGGAAAACATGTAGCCCATGCCATAAATTTTTCTAAATCACTGCTGTCTTTTCCTGTAATGTATTTTTCATTAACACCCAAGGCGCGCATTGCTCTCCATTTATAGTGATCGCCTTTCAGCCAAATTTCTGTGAGAGAATTAAATTTTTTGTTAGAAGCTATCTGATCAGGAGGAAGATGATTATGATAATCAACTATGGGCATTTTTTTTACATAGTCATTATATAAAATAATTGAGGTTTTATTTTGAAGCAAAAAGTCGTCATTAATAATGGTTCCTTGTTTATTTTGCATGATCTCTTTTATTAAACTAATTTTTTTAAAATTATTTTTCTTCAGATAGATTTCTGATTATGCCTAATTCTAATCCTCTCAGTTCTGCAAGTCCTTTTAATCTGCCAATTGCTGAATAACCTGGATTGGTTATTTTTTTCAAATCATCCAGCATCTGATGACCGTGATCGGGGCGCATAGGAATTGAAGTTTTTCTTATACTCATTAACTTTATTATTTCTTTCACTATGGCATACATATCCGTATCACCATCAAGATGGTTATCTTCAAAGAAATCACCGAATTTATTTCTGGTTGTATTTCTAAGATGAATAAAATTTATGCGACTTCCAAACTGCTTTATCATTGCAGGCAAATCATTGTCTGATCTTACCCCAAACGATCCTGTACAAAAACAAAGTCCATTGTTTAAAGAAGGAACTGCCTCAATTAATTTTTGAATATCATTTGCAGTAGACACTACACGCGGAAGTCCCAGCAATGAAAAAGGAGGATCGTCGGGATGAATAACCATCTTCACCTTGTATTCATCAGCAACAGGAATGATTTCATTTAAAAAATAAATCAAATGGCTTCGAAGTTTTTCGGCATTGATTTCTTCATAAGAATCAAGCGCTTTTTGAAACGCTTCGATAGTAAAACTTTCTTCGCTTCCCGGCAAACCTTTTATTATATTTTGCTTGAGCGTTGTTAATTCCTTTTCATTCATTTCACCATATCGTTTGGTGGCTCTTTCTATTTCTTCTTTTGAATAATCAGCTTTCGCATTTTTTCTTTTCAGGATAAATAAATCGAAAACAATAACTTCATCTCTTACAAATAATAAGGCCAGAGACTTGTCGGCCAACATATAAGCAAGATTGGTTCTTGTCCAGTCCATAACCGGCATGAAATTATAAGCAACAATATTTATTCCGCAAGCACTAAGATTTTTTAAAGATTGTTTGTAATTTTCGATATGCTTTTTAAAATCTCCTGATTGTGTTTTTATCCCTTCATGTACAGGAAGACTTTCTGCTACTGCCCATACCATATCGGCTTTTTCGATTAACAATTTGTGTTTGCTGATTTCATTAACCGTCCATACTTCTCCATTAGGAATATGGTGTAGGGCACTTACCACGCCTGTACATCCTGCCTGTCTGATATCCCATAAACTCACCGGGTCACTAGGCCCAAACCAGCGCATCGTTTGCTGCATTTGTATCATAATAAGATTCGTTCTTTTTTTATACGCCACTAAAAGCATTAAATCCGCCGTCTACGCCTAACTGTGTTCCTGTTACAAATTTCGAAGCATCGCTTAACAGATAAATTAAAGCTCCGATCAATTCATCAGGATTTCCAAAGCGTTTGAATGGTGTATTTTTTATTATTAAATTACCTCTTTCGGTAAGTGAGCCATCGGGATTGGTTAGGAGATTTCTATTTTGTTCGGTAAGAAAAAATCCAGGTGTTATCGCATTCATTCTGATATTGTCGCCGAATCTATTTGCCAATTCAACAGCAAACCATTGATTATACGTATCAATCGAGGCTTTTCCCATACTGTACCCTAATACTTTGGTAAGTGCACGTTTTGAACTTACAGAAGAAATATTAACGATACTTCCTCCATCTTTCTTTGCCATAACAGAACCGAAGATCTGAGTAGGTATAATCGTTCCCCAAACATTAAGCTCCATTGCGTTTTTCATTCCTTCAATGTTCAACGAAAAAATATCAGCGTCATTTGACAACACGCCTTCTGGCACATTGCCACCTGCCGCATTTACAAGTCCGTTTATTTTACCAAATGATGAGAGTATTTTTTCTCTTGCATTAATCATTTTTTCTTCACTAAGCACATCAGCGGAAATAGGTAAAGCCTTTCCGCCATTTTTATTTATTTCATCTGCAATTGCATTTGCTTTATTTATATCTCTTCCGATAATAACAACAGATCCGCCGGCTGCTGCAATTCCATTTACAAAAGACTTTCCCAAAACACCCGATCCACCTGTTACAACAATAACTTTATTTTTGAGTGAGAATAATTCGTTCATTTTTTTAATTTATAAAATAGATCAAAGAAGAAAGTGTATTGAAAGAATATGAAGCTAAGAAATTAGATTTAATGATTTATTTATTTTAAAAACCAAGATAATACTATAATTCTTAAATAAAAGTATAGCGTTGATTTTTGTAAATAACTTTAGATTGGGAATTAATTTTTTGAACTCGTGATTGACTTTATGGTATCCATATATGTATCAATAACAAATTGTTTATCAAATTCTTTTACCACTTTTTTTCTGGCATTTTTTCCCATCTCCATTCTTTTTTCAGGGGAAAACGAAATCATTTCTTTCATTTTTTCAATCAGATGATTAGTGTCAGCTACATTGCACAATAAGCCTGTGATACCATCTTCAATAATTTCTCTACACCCTGTAGTGTTACAAGTTATTGAAGGCCGTTCCATACTTGAGGCTTCCAGCAGCACATTACTTGTACCTTCTCGATAAGAGGGCAGTACAAGGCAATCGGCATTTGCAATATGTGGTCTAACATCATCAGCAGATCCAAGATATGTGATGATTTTTTCAGTTATCCATGAATTAAGTTCATCCTTGGTTATCGTATTTTTTTTAAGATTTTGATTCCATAAAGGACCAACAATTCTGAATTCTGCATCAAGATTCATTTTTTTGAATGCTCTTGCCGCTTCTACAAATTCTATTACTCCTTTGTCTTTTAATAATCTTCCAATAAAAAGAAATATGAATGATGAGTTTTTCTCCGACTTTATAAGTGGCTTGAAATATTGATGATCTACTCCTGAACCTGGAATGAGGGCAGCCTTTTCTTTTGCAATAAAGTTATTGGTAAGAAAAAGATTCATATCATCATTGTTCTGAAAAAATATTCTTTCCGTATTTTTAAGAACAAATTTATACATCAGCCTTGCTACTATATAAGCAGGATTTTTACTTGAAAACAATGGACCCACTCCGGTGATGTTTGTTATTGTTGGTATTTCTAATTTTGATGTGATGAAATTTCCCCAAATGGCAGGACGCATGGTAAAGGTCAGACAAACTTCTGCATTGTTTTCCTTTAATGCCTTTTTGATATTTTTCAGATAAAGAAAAATATGAACAGGATTTATATTGCTACTTTTTATGTCAATTACTTTAATGCCGTTATCTTTTGCAATTTGAAGGTCTTTATTGTTACCTGTTGTTAATACAACCACATTGTAGCCCCTGCTCATTAATTCCAAAGTGAGCTTTTGTCGCATGGTGTTTGTAGAAACTATATTATTTTCAATTATGGCAATATTCTTTTTCATGCATTAATCTATTATGAAAGATAAACTTTTTTGTACCATACCTCAAGACAAAAAAGTGTCCATAATAATTTTGCCCGCTTTTCGGCAGGGATTTTTATTTTTTGATTTAATAACTGAATTGTGAATTTAGGATTAATGATATTCCTGTTAAATGCATTTGGAGCGCCAACATAATCATGAATCATATCGCTCAATTGGCCATTAACCCATGATTTTAAAGGAATTTCAAAACCTCTTTTAGGTTGATTGATCAGTGATTCAGGAAGATATTTTGTAGCCAATTGGCGTAATAAATATTTAGTAGTTACTCCATTTATCTTTAAGGAATCCGAAAGAGTTGGTGCATAGGCTAATAATTCCTTTGATAAAAAAGGACTTCTGCCTTCCAATGAATGGCTCATTGTGGCTATATCTATTTTGGCGAGCATTTGACTGGAGAAGTTATTTTCGAAATCCAGATTCATGATTTTTTTTAATCCTGATAATGGAGCATTATTAATACGATCAAAACCTTCTTTCATTTCTTTTAAATAATTTACTCCGTCAGCAAGCAAATTTTTTTCGTAATCTTCGATAATATCTACCCCTGCAGATAAATAAATATCCAGATCTTTTTTTGAAGCAAAAGTTAATAACCGATATAGATAATTATACTTTGATTTTTTGTCATTAGAAGCTGGTAAAATATTTTTTAAAAAAGATCCAGCATTATTTACAAGGAAATTCTTTTTAAAGAAATCATACTTATTAAAAGGAACATATCTGCGGTAACCGGCAAACAATTCATCAGCACCATCACCATTCAGAATTACAGTTACTCTTTTTTTTGCTGCCTGACTTACATAAAAAGAAGGAATAGCCGAACTGTCGTAAAAAGGTTCTCCATAATTGCTGATGATTTGTTCAATATCATTTTTTAACTGATCAAATGAAATCTTTATTTCGGTATGATCTGTGTTGTATTTTTCGGCTACTAATTTTGCCAATGGGGCTTCATCATATTCGCCATCAAAAGAAACGGTCATTGTTTTCAAACGACTGGTAAAACTACTGGCGATAGACGTTACCAGACCGCTGTCAATTCCTCCACTCAAAAAACATCCAACTTCCAGATCACTTGAGGAAATTCTTCGTTTAACTGATTCAATTAAAAGCTGATCTGTTTTTTCAATTGCCTGAGATAAATTATCACTGCTGTTTTGAAGATAAAAATTATGTATGTCCCACCACTTTGTTTTTTTTATTTCCAGTGTTTGGCAATTGATAAACGCAAACGTTCCAGGTTCAAGTTCATTTACATTTTTATACGGCGTAAGATTTTTATAAAAAACGCCAAGACGCATGTACTGATAAATATTTTTTTGTTCTATTTCCAGGGGAAGTAATCCCTTTAAACAATTAAGCTCACTGGCAAAAACTATCGTTTCGTCTTTACTATAAATATATAATGGTTTCTTTCCCGCTCTGTCTCTAGCCAGAAATATTTTCTTTTCAACATTATCATAAATCGCAAAAGCAAACATGCCATCAAGATGATCAAGACATTTTTCGCCAAATTTTTGAAACAACAATAACAATGTCTCAGTATCAGAATTAGTAGAACATTTTAAATCAAATTTTTTTCTCAGCTCATTATGATTATAAATCTCGCCATTGAAAATAATGAAATATCTGCCTTCGAGCGTCATGGGTTGTTTTCCGCCTGAAATATCGAGAATAGACAATCTTAAATGAAAAAAATCAACATTGTCTGCTATGATAGCGTTCTGCTCATCGGGACCTCGATGCAGCATTGTACCTTTTATAATATCATATGATAATTTGAAATTTACTGATCCCGCAATTCCACACATGAATAACTGGTTAAATAAAAACTAAAATTGTTTTATACTGACTGCAAATATAATTCACTTGTTGCTGATAAATTTTTTAAAAATAAAAAATTGGCTGAAATAAAAAAAGTCCGGATAAAACCCGGACTCGTCAATTTTTTTTCTCTATTTTATAATTCCACTGCAGTAGCTCCGGATCCTTCTGTGTAGCGAGGAACAAACATCGAAACTATGGCTTTTTTGAAGGGATAGAAGACAAAAGAACTTATTGGCATTTTGTATTGTTTATTCATTCGATCCTGAATCGTTTCAGGCGTATCGCTGAAATTATTTTTTAAAGAATCAATAACAGGCCAGAAAGTAAAAAATACTTTTCTGATTTTGTCTTTTTGCTGAAATATAAATATGGATTTAATAAAAGCAAGTGTGAAATATGCGTAATGTATGGTTGCCAGAAATTTATTCGAATACTTTGATTGCATCACTTTATATCTGTTTCTCACATAGAAATACATTTTCCATGAAGTTTTATAATCCCACTCTTTTTTATGTGCATGAGAAAGTTCAGGATGATATTGTATGCTGTGCGTGATTGTTTTCGCCGGAATTTTATATTGATTGACTATTCTATAAAAATATTCACGCTCTTCGCCCCAGTAAAATAGATTGGATTGTGGCAGTCCTACTTTTTCGATAATAGAACGATGTATCATTGTGCCATTAAAAGGATGACCAACTCCTTCAATCACTTTTTCTTTAACCTCATCTATACATTTGTATTTTTTTGTTTTAGAAACAAATGTTTTTCTATCTGTTTTATTTATAACGGAACAGTTTAATAATTCAATTCCAAAGCCTCTGTTATTCATCAGAATTTCCAGTGCATCATTTTTAGGATGTCCGTCATCATCCATACACCATATCCAGGTATATCCATTTTGATAAGCCCAGCTGATGCCGGTATTGTAACCGCCTGCCGAACCCAAATTATCCTGGTAAAGTTGTATGATATCTGATTGTTTATCGAGCCAAACGGTGGTATAATCTGAACTTCCATTATTAACTACTAAAATGGCATCTGGTTTTTGAGTTTGATTTCTTAACGCCTCGATACATTCGACCAGCAACGCCTGGCGGTTGTGTGATACAATGACTGCAATTATTTTCTGCATAGGTTAGGTTTAGTAATTATTATTGGATTAATGGTATAAAAAAAACGGAAACCGTTGCCTGATATTGCTTTAAGTGCAGCCTATTAGCCCTTGGGAAGGGAAAAAGAGTAGATTTTATGAAATAGACCGTAAATTTCCTATGCTGGCTTGAAAAAATTCTATTTTAATTGAAAATCAATTGTTTAGTTTTATTAGCGTTGAATTTATTTACTCCATCCATTCTTTATACCACATTTGAAACATTAATAAGTACCAGAACAAACTATTATAATTTCGATCTCCTTTATAAAACTGTTTCATAATTTGATCTACTCCGGAAGGATTGAAAAGTCCATGCCTCGAAAAGGCCTCTTTACTCATATATTCTTCTGCATAATATTTTAAATCATTTCTTAACCAATCAAAAACAGGAACACCAAAACCCATTTTAGGGCGATCCATCATTTCTTTTGGAACATATTGATGTACAATTTTTTTCAATAAATATTTTTTATCGCCTGATTTTATTTTATAAGATTCTGGTAAGCCAGCTACAAATTCAATAATACGATGATCAAGCAAAGGTTCTCTTCCTTCAAGCGAAGTACTCATCCCTGCACGGTCTACCTTTGCAAGGATATCGTCTGGCATATACGTTTTATAATCAACGGCGAGCATCCTGTCGAGTGAGCCAATGTTTTCGTTTAATAAATTTTCGGAATTAAAAAAAGATCCGGGTTGACTAACTTTTTTACTGATTAAAGTATCGATTTGTTTATTGGTATATAACTGCGAAAACAACACATCCATTAAATCTACACTACTGGGTTTTTTTAATTGAAGCAGTTCGGCAAATCTTTCTTTTTTTATAGAAACAGCTTTATTTCCTGTTAATGCAATCAAGAAGTTATCGGGAATATAATTTAATAAATGTGAGGCCGGCTTTCTGATGGCTGCCGGAAATAAATTTATATTTCTCAGAAATTTTAATGCATGAGGATATTTGCTATAGCCGCCAAATACTTCATCGCCCGCGTCTGCACTCAAGGCAACGGTTACCTGCTTTTTGGCAAGAATACTTACCAGTGTTGTTGGAATTATAGAGGAATCTCCAAATGGTTCATCGCAATAAAAGGGAATTTTAGGTATAATTTCCTGTGCTTCGTTTTTTGTACAGTAATGTTCTGTATGATCTGTATTTAAATGTTTAGCAACCTGGTAAGCAAATTTGGCTTCATTGTGATCTTCTTCATGAAACCCGATGGTGAATGTTTTTAATTTTTCTTTTTGCTGAGATTGTATCAAAGCGGTTACTGCAGTACTGTCGTATCCTCCACTCAGAAAAACGCCCACCGGAACATCTGCCACCATTCTGTAATTACAGGCAGATAACAATAAATCATGAAGCTTAGTTGTAGCCTCTGTTTCGGAGATATCTATTTTTGGTTTGTTATACGCATCATAAACATCCCAGTATTTTTCAATTGAAAATTCTTGTTTGGAAACTGAAAATTTTAATAAGTGGCCAGGTACTAATTTAAAAGTATTTTCAAATATGGCTAATGGCGCCATGATATATCCATACTGAAAAAATTGATGAATGGCCTGTAAATTTATACGCTTATTGAATTGGGGATGTTGATGAAAACTCTTTAATTCTGAGGCAAATAAAAACAGCCCTTCTTCCCAATAATAATAAAATGGTTTTACACCAGCGCGATCTCTGAAACAAATTAATTCATGCTTAATGGAGTCGTGGATAACAAAAGCAAACATTCCAATAAAATGATGAACCATATCAATACCCCATTCTTCCCAGGCATGTAAAATGACTTCTGTGTCTGAATGTGTTTCAAATAGATGGCCTTTAGTCAGCAGTAGTTTTTTTATTTCTTCGTAATTATAAATTTCTCCATTAAATACAATGGTAAACTGATTGTGTTTCATTGGCTGAGCAGCCGCTGTACTTAAATCTATAATGGATAATCTACGATGACCAAGTCCTATTTGATAATTATTATGCTGAACAAAGTGATAACCGCTGCCATCGGGACCCCTGTGCGATAAGATATCGGTAGCTGCCTGTAATATTTTTTCGGAAGAAGTTTGATTAAAATCTATGAATCCTGCGATACCGCACATACTTTATTGATTTGCGTTGCTAAATTAACAAATAAAAAACCTAAACGGTAAATGATAATAAATCAGATTTTTTTGAAATCAGCTGATGCGTTTTACGAAATTATTTTCCAGTAAATAAATCTGTCCGCTTTCATAACATACAGCTGTATTAGTGATATCGAATTCAAGTTTATGTCCATACTCGCTCATCCATCCTTTTTGAATTCCGGGATTACCTATAATTAAAGCATAAGGGGCCACCGATTTTGTTACTACTGCTCCTGCACCGATAAATGCAAATTCACCGATTTCATTTCCGCAAATTATTGTAGCGTTGGCGCCAATTGTAGCTCCTCTTTTAATAAGGGTTGTTTTAAATTCATGCTTCCTGCTAACCGCACTTCTTGGATTAACAACATTAGTTAATACTACGCTGGGTCCTATAAAAACATCATCTTCACAGATCACACCTTCATATACACTTACATTATTTTGGATTCGCACATTTTCTCCTAAAACTACTTTTCTTTCGATGACAACATTTTGTCCAAGATTGCAAAATCTTCCAACAACTGCACCTGTCATGATATGTGAGAAGTGCCAGATCTTTGTTCCATCACCGATAGAACAATTTTCATCAATTACAGCAGTATGGTGTGCAAAATATTGCATGATTATTATTTGGAAATTTTATATAAATATTCACCATAGCCACTTTTTTTAAGCTGTTCGGCTAAAATTTCCAACTGATTTTTACTTATAAACCCCATTCTCCAGGCTATTTCCTCGGGGCAGCCCACTTTTAATCCCTGTCTTTTTTCAATAACCCTTACATACTCACTGGCATCGTGCAACGAATCAAATGTTCCTGTATCCAGCCAGGCAAATCCTCTGTTAAGCGTAACTACTTTAAGTGATCTGCCTTCCATATAAACTCTGTTTACGTCTGTAATTTCATATTCTCCTCTTGGACTGGGTTTTATTTCCTTGGCTATACGAACCACATCATTATTGTAAAAATATAATCCGGGAACGGCGAAATTACTTTTAGGAACTGTTGGTTTTTCTTCAATGCTTATTGCATGATGTTCTTTATCAAACTCCACAACACCATATCTTTCGGGATCACTAACCGGATAGGCAAAAATCACCGCTCCATTAGGATTGGCTGCGTCCTGTAACATTTTACTAAACCCACTGCCATAAAAAATATTATCACCCAGTACCAATGCTACGCTATCGTTTCCAATAAATTTTTCACCAATCACAAAAGCCTGAGCCAACCCATTAGGCTTTTCCTGTTTCTCATAAGAAATTTTACAACCCCATTGCGAGCCGTCGCCTAATAATCTCATAAATTGCGACTGATCTTCGGGAGTGGTGATAATTAGTATTTCGTTGATTCCCGCCAGCATTAATGTGCTTAAAGGATAATAAATCATGGGCTTATCATAAATAGGCATTAGCTGTTTACTGATTCCCATTGTGATTGGATACAACCTTGTTCCGGAACCACCTGCGAGTATTATTCCTTTCATAAAGATGTTTGGGGTTTGGGGTTTATTGTTTGGGGTTTGTTGTTTGTTGTTTGGCGTTTGGGGTTTGTTGTTTGGCGTTTGGGGTTTGGTGATAGAAATTTAACCTTAAACCCTACCGGCAGGCAGGCAGAGAAGCGATTTAAACAATAAACTTCTAATGCCAATTTTATTACTTTTTAATTTTGACTTTTAATTTAACCGTACATCCCCTTATAATACTGCTGATATTCGCCGCTGGTAACATTATTCAGCCACTCGCTATTAGAAAGATACCAGTCTATGGTTTTGGAAAGCCCCTCTTCAAATTGTAAGGAAGGCATCCAACCCAACTCATTCTTTAATTTAGTAGCATCAATTGCATAACGCAAGTCGTGTCCGGCTCTGTCTTTTACATAAGTAATCAGCTGTTCGCTCGTACCAGCAGATCTGCCTAATTTAATATCTATTTGTTTGCAGAGCTCCAGTACCAAAGCAATATTTGTCCACTCGTTGTGTCCGCCAATATTATATGTTTCGCCAATTTTTCCATGATGAAATATAGTATCGATAGCACGAACATGGTCTTCAACAAAAAGCCAGTCTCTTACATTTTCTCCTTTTCCATAAATGGGAAGAGGCTTGTTGTTGATGATATTATGAATACAAAGAGGAATCAATTTTTCGGGAAAATGAAAAGGCCCATAATTATTAGAGCAGTTGGAAATTTTTACCGGTAATTTGTAAGTATGGTGAAAGGCTCTTACAAAATGATCCGAAGAGGCTTTAGAAGCAGAGTATGGGCTGCGCGGATCATAAGCAGTTTCTTCGGTAAAAAACCCTTCGCTTCCAAGAGAACCATAAACCTCGTCTGTTGAAATGTGATAAAAGATTTTATGCTCCATATCGTTTTTCCAATACTCTTTAGCCACGTGCAATAAATTTACCGTTCCCAGCACATTCGTTTTTACAAAAGCCAGAGGATCTGTTATCGAACGATCCACATGACTTTCTGCGGCACAATGTATGATTGCAGTAAACTGAAATTTATCAAACAAAGACTTTAATAAACTGGCATCATTTATATCTCCTTTTACAAAAGTGTAATTAGATTGATTTTCTATATCGCTTAGATTTTCGAGATTACCAGCATAGGTGAGTTCATCTAAATTTACAATGGTATATTCGGGATATTTGGTTACAAATAATCTGGTGAGATGAGACCCAATAAACCCTGCACCGCCGGTAATTAAAATAGAATGTGTGATGCTCATGTTATTAAATATTTTAGAACAGAATGCCGAACTGCAAAGAAAAGAAAAACATGGCAATAATTTGGAAAGAAATTGGCTGTTGCCGGGATTAAATCATTATCCTTCTTCTGATGTTTGTAGCGAATAGCTTTGTTTTTTAAAGTATCTTGTCGTTAATTTTATTTTTTTAATGTATAAAAACTACGTAAGCTGGCAAGATTTAATATTAGTACCCCTGTACTTTTTAGTGTTGTATTTTTTTATGTTGATGATTAAGAAAAGAAACAAAGAAAATGCACTTTATCAAAAATATCTCATCAAAGGATTTGTATTTAAAATTGCCTGTACCATACTTTACTGTTTACTTGTTTATTATTACTGGGGTATGGGAGACAGTATACATTATTTTAAAAATACGCTTTACGTACACCATTTAATAAATATCCGGAAAGAAGATTTTCATATTCTTTTCCAAAATGAAATGTATCTGGCCGACAAATACAGTTTGGATGGTACAAGTACCTCACAAGGATGGTTGCTGGAAAGGATGACTTTTCTTTTAGGCTATTTATCTTTTTTCAGGTTTGTTACCACAAGTATGCTTTTTGCAACCATTGCCTATTCGGGTATGTTTAAAATGTTTGAAGCTTTTACAATGCTGATGCCTAAATGGGATAAGCCACTTTCATTTGCGGTTCTTTTTTTTCCCACAGTGGCTATTTATGGATCAGGAATTTTAAAGGATACCGTTTGTATTGCTGCTATGGGGTGGTTAATTTATTGCAACAATCAACTATTTATCAATCATAAAATCAAAGTCCGTTATATCATCATGATGACGATATGCGCATTTCTTGTTTTTCAGATAAAGGCATATATTATTTTGGCTTTTTTTGTGCCCTATATTATTTTTCTTATTATGATGCTGGTAAATAAAATAAAAAATATTTTTTTCAGAAGATTGTTTTTCCCGTTATTGATTTTAATGTTAACGCTGTTGTATAATTTTAATGCTGCATCGATTGATAATCTTCTTGGGAGATTTGCTATTGAAAAACTATTTGATAACATTAAAGAACAGCAGCAATCCTATTTTGCATCAGAAGAATCCGGTGGTGGATCATCATTTAACATCGGCACTATTGAACCTACAATGAGTGGCTTCATCAAAAAAATGCCAACAGGAATAAACGCTACTTTATTTCGGCCATACCTCTGGGAATCTAAAAATTTTCTTATGATTTTTTCAGCGATGGAGAGTTTGATTTTGTTGCTGATAACTGTATGGATTTTATTAAAGACAGGTTTTTTTAGATTTTTCAAAACGATATTTAATGATCCTTTTGTATTTCTGTTTGTAACTTTTTCTCTGATTTTTGCAGCTATAATCGGGCTTTCTACTTCTAATTTTGGAACACTAGGGAGATATCGCATTCCTATTGTGCCTTTCTATCTTGCGGGGATTTTATTTATTCTGTATAAAAAAAAATTTATAAGCCAGAAAACGCCACATGAAAAAACTGAATAATTTCGCTAACATCAAAATGTGAGGCTCTTTCTAAAGCTTTGGATTGAAATTGCTTCCGCAACTTTTCATCATCATACATTTTTCTCATAGATGCAGAAAGACTAGCTACATCATTCACAGGAGTTAGGATTCCATATTCGGCAATCTCATAACTGCTTTTTGCAGCGTAATGCAAATCTGTACCGGGAGCTAATAATTCTCTGGGACCCGACTTGCAATCTGTAGAGATGATAGGCTTTTCACAGGCCAGTGCTTCCAGTAGCACATTCGGAAATCCTTCCACATAAGAAGCAAGTACATAACAGTTACTGCGACTCACATACTTAAATGGATTATTATCGTATCCAGTAAATATGACCTGATTTTTCATTCCCAAATCAAATACCTTTTTTTCGAGTTCTTCTTTTTGTGCTCCAGATCCTACAAGAATTAATTTTACCGGCAGATGCTTGATAATAAAAAATGCATCCAGTAAAAAGTTGATGTTTTTCTCTCTTCTGAAACCACCAACAGAAATAAAATAAAAACAATTTTTTTCGAAATCAAAACCGCAAGGTTCAAGTGATTGTTTTTTTATTGTAGCTATATCAACCGGATTGTAAATTACCTGCATCGGTTTTTTTACATGAAAGTTTTCCTGAAGATCTTGCTTGGAAGCATAAGAATTTACCAGAACCAGATCGGCTCTTTTGTAAGAAAAAGAAACCATTTTGGTCGTCACTTTTCTGAAAAACCATGAGTTGGATGCAAGAACAGTTGTTTGATGGGTTCGTTCACACATTATTACGGTGCCCTTATATCTCCATAAAGTTCTCATCAATGCATTAATATAACAAGGACGATTTAAAAAAGCAACCGAAGTAGTTATTTTATGCTGTTTGCAATATTTATATACCTTGTAAGATAAATAAGGAAGTTTTAAAAAAATGGAAAGTGGATTTTCTTCAAGTGGTTGTCCCAGATCAAAAACAGGAATAGTTTTAGGAACATCATAATCAATCTGATTGCTGTACATAGCCAGATGGATTTCAAAATCATCATTTAAATGACGTAATAAATGAGAAACAACCCGTTCGGCCCCTCCCAAATTAAGCGAGTTAATAAATATTAATAGTTTTGGCTTCATTTATGGTATAACGTCCTAATGATAAGGCGAGTGCAAATATCAGTAAAAATAAGTTATAAGTTTTCTTAGTTTGAAAAAACAGAAATGAATAGCGATTCCCATTGCATTTTAATTTTATTGGGGCTATAATATTCAATGGTATCTAACTGTATTTTCTTTCGATCAAATGGAAAATCAACGGCTTTATCAACAGCTGCTGCAAATGCAGGCTCATTGCCGTTTTCTACCAATATTCCGTTTTTAAAATCAGCAATCACTTCGCCTATTCCTCCTGGCGCATTAAATGAAACAACAGGTATTCCTAAAGCATTTGCTTCTAATAAAACATTAGGAAATCCTTCATAATGGGATCCAAATAAAAATAAATCAGGATTATAAATGGCTTTATAAGGGAGATCTAAAGGACCTAAAAATGTAACCTGATCCTGCATATTTAATTTTTTAACCAGCTCCTTCAACGTATTCTTTAAAGGCCCGTCACCAATAATTGTATAGTGGAATTTTTTTTTCGTCAGTATTAATGAACGAATAATCCTGTCTATACCTTTCTCTTCGGATAATCTGGCAACCGTTATATATTGACGAATGTGATCAGTCGTATTTTCTGCGGTTAATTTATGATCAGGCAAAAGAACGGCATTGTTAATGACTTTAATATTTGCTTCAGGAATATGATAATGTTTCAATAAATCGTTTCTCATAAATTCCGACTGACAAACTATTTGATCAAATTTCCGATAGAAAATCTTCAACAATAAATCGAACAATTTTGGAAATTTATTTCTTTTGGTATTTATACTTACAATACTTGACTCCCTTGCAATAAATTTTATTTTTTGCGGGAACAACCATTTTGAAATAGCAAACAACAAATTCAAATGATTGGCAGCAGTAAGAATGATATCTGGCTTTTTTGTTTTAATAATTTTAAGGAACTCAGGGATTGAAGAACTGACTCTTTTCTTTTTAAGATTTATGACATCAACAGATAAATTGGTGACCGTATAAAAAGGGTTATCATTGTTTACGACAACCAGCGTAGTTTCAAACTTACCGTTGTTGACATAATTGCAGATGCTTACTACATTCCTTTCCAGACCACCACATTCAAGTGTAGGAACAGCAATTAAAATTTTTATTTTTTTTGTTTGATTCATCAGGGATTTTATAATAAATGGTCGAATTATTTTGTTCCAATATATACAAGGTTCGCATTTTTTGAAGCACGAAATGCATTTTTCAAGTTGTCTATTATTTTATGCAACATACCATTTTTTCCATACCACGGCATATTTATGCCTTTACAAAATTTTATGCGGAAAGAAAACTCATCCATTAAAGAGCAGATCTTTTTTTCATTCCAGCTTCTGATATGCTGCATGTGGTGAAAAGTGGCGCCGCAATCGGCACAATGCACATATGTTTTTTCAAGATCTTCATCATTAGGAGTAGTCACTACTATGGTTCCTCCCGGCTTTAGAATACGATGGATTTCTTTAAGTGTGGAATGAAGGTAATTATCGGTAAGATGTTCAATCGTTTCAATTAAAAAAACAGTGTCGAAAAAATTATCTTCATATTCGGAGGGAAGATTTGTTAAATGCCTGCAACCTTTAAAAGCATGATTATCCTTATTTTTTGTATTGGTTTCCAAGGCCAGGTTTTCTGTAAAATCACAAGCGTATATCTGAGCAGATGAATAGTTGGATAAAAGATGTTCAACTAAATATCCTTTTCCGGTACCATAATCCAGTATTTTTCCTTTTATTTTTGATTTGGAGTCAGCTAATTTCAAAACTGCCGGACCGGCCTGATGTGTAAACCAGGTATTATCATAGGGCTTATAATTGTTTCTGAAATTCCAGAATCGTTCTACTTTTTCATCTGTCCAGTCTAAGTTATGTGGCTTATATTCATTACTCATCTTAACTATCAGTTTAACTTTTTCTTATCTAAGCTGTTTTTAAATAAATTTGTACGCAAAAATAATGTTATTCTGTTTAGCTCTGTTACAGAATTTTATTGCCGGGTAGTTTTTTGTGATAAGAAATGAAATTAAACAAAGCAATGAAGAAAACAATCATGCATAAATTAATGGCCATTCCTTTTCCTCCATATAAATAGGCAAGGGTGCTGGCTGAGAATAAATTGATAATAACCACAGAGAAAATATTTTTAACTGCTATTTTTTTTCTTCCTTGAATAATTAATAATTGAAAAAAGTAAGATCCAAAAGGAGAAAACAAAACTGCAATACTCATTATTTTCAAAATATCTACTGCGTAACTGATGTCTTTGATATCATGATTTCCGCTCAGAAAACTCACGATTAATCCGGCAAATCCAAACTGTAAAACAGCAAAAATTGAAAAGGCAATCAAAAACAACATCGTAATTTTGTTGACATTATTTTTAAAATTCATCAACGAAGTTCTGTACAACTGACTTAAATACGGATAAAATGTTCTGTTGGCAACAGAAGTAATCATGCTTATTGCATTGAATATTTTTTCTGAAATAGCATAATAGCCTACCATGAGCGGATTAGTAAAAAATTGTAAAATAAATAAATTTACAGTAGAATATAAAGGCACTAAAATAAGGCTTGAGAAAACATAGCCACTTTCCTTAAAAAAGGCCATAATAAATCTCTTTGGAGCCAGTTTTGTTTTGAGAGAAATAGTTCTCATCAGCATAATAAAACCAAACAGGCCGGCAATAAAATTACCAATAGCCATAGCACTGATGGCATAGCCAATATCGGTTTTGTTTTTTACAAATGAAATAATTAATACAAAAGAAATGCATTTAGAAATAAAAGTTACCACAGTAATGGTACGCATTTTTTGTATGCCTTGAAAATACCAATCGGGAAAAAGCATATTCCCAATAACATACAACGCAGATATGAGAATAAAAGAAAAATTATCTCTAAGAAAAGGTATAAAAATAGCGCCGGTCAAAAACAAAACAGCCGGAATAGCGAATAGAATTATTTTTATAAAAAAAACAGAACTGATAATATGATGAGTATTGGTTTCATTGGAAATATTTTTTGCAATAGCTTTAGTGGCGGTCAAACCAAATCCAAAAGTAACCAGCAAGTCAACATACATAATCACTGCCTGAATGAGCGTAAATACACCAAAACCTTCCACGCCCAACACACGCAATAAATATGGAAAAATAATCAGTGGAAATAAAATAGAAAGACCCTGAACAATGGATAAAGAAATAAAGTTTTTTACGATGCGTTTTTTGTGTTCAGCCATTTATATACAAACTTTGGAAAGCATGAATTTTAAACCGTGCAAATTTTTGCCCAATAAAAAATCTTTCTGTTAATTAAATAATGATGATAAAAATAATCAAATTAATTTTATCGAACTTCTACAAGTTAACCCAATTAACTCCGTCAAATCCTTGTAAAACGGGGCCTCCGGTACAGTCTGTACAAAATCTTATCATTCCTTCCACAGGACTAACCGGGCGTTGTGCTGTTGTACCCACAGGAACTATCATAGCCCCGGTGCCTTTAATATCCAGCTCTGCACGGGGAACGTTGCTGCCGTTCTGAGCACTGGTATTTATTGTTGTAAAGCCATTTCTCATCATTGTAAAACTGTTTCTTCTGTTCGTGTTTCCTGTTCCGTTACCTATAGCAAATAATATCTCCTGAGGATTGAAATTTGTTGTTTGTGCAGATACTATAGTATCATTATAATGTCCAAAGGCGCTCATTGAAAACCCATTTGAAAGGGTGTTGAAATTTCCGGCTATACTATAAATATTTGTAGAACGATTAAATCCACCTAACGCAATAGAGCCATATCCGGAATTCAAATTGCTTGAGCCCGCACTAAAAGTTGCTGATCCGGGAGCCGCTCCTGTAATGCTCAAATTTCTTGTACTTACATTATTATAACCGAAAGATGAACTGTACTGTACCGATTTTTCAATAACGTTTGAAAGCCCGCCAGCCACAGAACAATATCCACTGTCTTTATTTAACTGCCCTAACGCAACCGCCGATTGAAAATAAACTGAATTTTCTTTTCCTAATGCAGTTAGGTAATTTCCATCTGCAGTATTATTATAACCGAATAACGAATTTGATAGTCCTGATTTTATAGTATTATTATCACCACCTTCAATATTTCCACTCCCTGCAAGAATTTTATTATTCTTACCAAAGAGCTGATTATAACTGCCAGAAACTATATTTCCATAACCCAAAGCAATGTTTGATGTTCCAGAATTTATTATGTTCGACTCACCTATGGTGTTATTAGAATTTCCTGATCTGATTTCATTAGCATAACCTAACACATTACTGTAAGATACGCTGCTGTATATCTTATTTTTTAAACCCATAGTCATTGATGCCCAACCCGTATCATTGTTTTCCTGTCCAAATACAACTGACGACTGAGCACCTGCGATATTTTTAAACCCTGTGCTAAAACTATACGCGCCTGTATTTTTATTCTGATATCCCATTACCGCCGACCCCAAACCTGTAGCCGTATCCGAATATCCCGAACTCCATGAGTAATTGCCGGAAGCAACATTGTATTTTCCTTCAGCATGACTGTATACTCCACTTGCCGTAAGCCCTGATCCGCTTGTGGAAATAATACCCTGACCATTTCCGGCAGTCCCAACCGTTAGATTGTTCGATTGATAAGGCCAGGCTAAATTGTTATTTGAAACAACAGTTGTACTGGTAGAAATACTCGACCATAAATTATTGTTCTTGTATAAATAAATGCAATTACTGTCTGTATTAAATACAATCATTCCACTCAAAGGTGATGGAATGGCCTGCATTTGAACCGTTGTCAGTCTTGGCAGCGTCAACGCTTTATTGGTGCTTTCCAATTCTAAAATTGAACCCGGTGAAACTGTTGACAGATTGTCGCCAATTTTTACCTGAGCCAGAGTAGAAAAACTCAATCCAATGAATACAATCAAAATAAACCATTGTTTTTTCATGTGTATATTTTTATTTTACATTATTGCCACATGTTATGCCCTTGAATACTCCCCGAAATTTCGGGGCAGGCTATCCTCGGTTGGTAAGAGATTTTCTCTTATGGGCATTTCATGCGTAATTATTTATTTTTTTTAAATGACCACCTCGTTAATTATTATATTTAACTCTTGTAGCCGAAAAGTTTTCTTCGCTTATTTTTTACTGGTTCATATTCACCCAAGTAAGACCATTAAAATATTCAAACTTTCTAGTCTCCGAATTAAATCTGATCATTCCCGCTATGGCAAAACCTGTTTTTACACCACTTAGATTAATGTATGTTAATCCAAAGTTTTCGATTTTTGCTTCGTTAGTATACTTTATAGGATACAATTCATTCATTCCATTATAGCCAATAGAATCTGTTGTTGTTAATGGAATATTTAATTTTAATTTGATGATAGAATTATTTAAAATACTTAATTCATCAATCGATAGTGATGGGTTATTAAAATAAAAATAATTTTTACTGAGTTGATTTATGCTTTGTATGGAATTAGAAAAGAATGGAAGAAAATAAACCGTTTGACTATCACTGAACATGGTAAAGAAATAAGGCAATGTTCTTTTCTTAATTAAAATGTCGTTATAAATAAGGAATCTTCCGAGGCTATCTTCAACCTTAAAACTTATGGTGTCTCTAAGAGGTACAATATTAACTGATGGTACTATCCCCGATAACAAACCTGTAGTTGAATTTAAGGTTAGCCACTGCGGGGCTTTCAGTAAAGAATAGGTAAGGGTGGCTGTTATGGGTAATTGTTGAACAGTAAAGTTGTTGCTAATACTGTAGTTATAATTCATCCCTCCATACAAAGTATCTAATGGCAAGGATAGTATTGCGGCCCGATCATTTTCGATAAATTTAAAAATAACTTTCATTGCACGGGCACTTATAGCATGACGGCTCTGTGTTTCATCCAGATAATATTTATACTCGCCGCCCGAACCCTCAAGCGCTTTAACTACAGAATCCACATAAAACACATGCTCAAATGCACCACTAAAACAACAGGGATCGTAACGATTGTTAATCTGAAGCATTTTTCTTGGTGGAGCTAGGCATCCTAATGTATAAATTTCATGAAAATCAAGCAAGTTGTTAAAAACAGGTGGGTAATACTGCTCCATATCCCCAATAGAAAAATTAATTGGCAGGGGTAATGAACCTGCAACAGGAAAAGACATGCTGATTGAAGAATCGAGTGCGGGATAAACAGAAGTTGTCCAGCCTCCACCAGATAATCCACACATATAAATTGCCGAAAAATTACTCCTACCGATTTGATTCAAAGAGGCAATCAATGGTTTGAAAAATAATCCTAATGGATAAGCATACAAGCTGTCTGAAAATAATTGATCGTGCTTATTATAACCACATATATAACCCGTAGCAGGTGTATTTCTGTAATGAATCATTGGAACAGCCAATACGGTATATCCTGCCGCTATCAATTTAGGAATAACCACCCCGCTGTCGGTGCCATTTGAATTAGCAAAAACATCTTCTGAAGTAGCGACTCCGGCACAATGACCTGAGTGATAAATAAACAATTTACCATTGCTGTTATGAGGATGAAATAAATAAACCTTTGCTTTACTTGGAAAATTTGCTACGCTGGAATCTACAGAAACCTGCCATTTGTCAATAGAATCTAAATTGCCATTTGGAAAAATAATGTTGGTATATGGAAACCCGCTAAAATAATCGATGCTGTTGACATTGGTAATCATTGAATCCGGGAAAATATTGTACGGTAAGCCGTGGGTGCCAAATATTTTTAATGTTAACGAATCGCGATAAAGTCTGGCATTGGCTTCCGTGATTTTTATATGACGAACCTTTTGTGCGCTTGCAGGCAACTGATTCAGAAATACAATCAATATCAATATACTTAAGAATATCGAAATGTTTTTCTTCAATTCAAAAACAGCGTTTTGTTGTAGTAAAATTTAAAATAAAATACAAGTTAGCAATATTAAAAGGTAATTCGTGAATATAGTGGATGGATTTTTATGAATAACATGGTTTAAAACAAAGGTTAACTCACAATCGAAGGTTATCTTTGCAGCTATGCATTATGCTTCAGTTGAAAATATTTCAAAATCATTTGGAATTAGAACCCTGTTCAAAAATATTACCATCAATATCGAGGAAGGAGATAAAATTGCTTTGGTGGCCAGAAACGGATCCGGAAAAAGTACATTGATGAAGATTATCGCCGGTATAGACACCGCTGATTCGGGAGTAGTATGGGTACACAAAGATATTAAAACAGTAATGCTGCAGCAGGATCACAACTTTGATACCGAAAAAACAATCTGGGATAATGTACTTCGTTTGGATAATCCTGTGGTGAAAGTGGTGAAAGAATATGAGGAATTCCTTGAAAAAGGCGCTGATAATCACGAACAGCTCGCCGAGCTGATGAGCAAACTTGATGATCTTAATGCCTGGACTTTTGAAAGCGATCTGAAACAAATTTTAGGTAAACTTAATTTGCATCAACTGAATGAAAAGGTTGGCAATCTGAGTGGCGGTCAGAAAAAACGAGTTGCGCTCGCTCAGGCATTGATTGAATCTCAGTTACATGAAGGCCGATGCCTGCTCATTCTTGATGAACCTACCAATCACCTTGATGTATCGATGATAGAATGGCTGGAAGAATTTCTGGGCGCACAAAAAATAACATTATTACTGGTTACCCACGACAGATATTTTTTAGATGCGGTATGCAATGAAATTGTAGAAATTGACGATGAAAAAGTTTTTATCTACACCGGCAATTACGATTACTTCCTGGAACAAAAAAGCCTGCGTTTTGAAATTCATCAAAGTGAATTACAAAAAGATAAAAATATTTTTCGCAAAGAACTGGAATGGATGCGCAAGCAACCTAAAGCGCGTACTACAAAAAGTAAAAGCCGTCAGGATGCTTTTACAGAAATTGAAGACCGTGTAAAACAACAAAAAGATATTGCCGAAGTAAGTCTGCAGGTTAAAATGACCCGGCTCGGAGGCAAAATTCTTGAAATGAAAAAAGTAAATAAAAGCTATGGCGATCTCGTTATTATGAAAGGCTTTGAATATACTTTCAAAAGAGGAGAAAGAATTGGCGTGGTAGGAAAAAATGGTGTGGGAAAATCAACTTTTTTAAAAATCGCACTTCAGTTAGAGCTTCCCGATAGTGGTAAAATAAATCATGGAGATACCGTTGTATTCGGAAATTTTAGTCAGGATGGCCTGGTTTATAAAGAAGATAAACGTGCTATTGAATATGTAAAATCTTTTGCCGAATTTTTTCCTTTGGCCGATGGTTCTAAAATATCTGCCAGTCAGTTTATGGAGAAATTTGGATTTACCGGAGAGCAGCAATATACAATGCTCAGCAAATTAAGCGGAGGAGAAAAAAGAAGATTGCATCTCATGAGTGTATTATTTCTTAATCCCAATTTTTTAGTGCTGGATGAGCCTACGAATGATCTTGATTTGCAAACCCTGAGAACGCTTGAAGAATTTTTGCTTGAATACCCTGGATGTATCTTGATTGTTAGTCATGACCGCTATTTTATGGATCGGATGGTAGATCATCTGTTTGCCTTTGAAGGAGATGGCGTAATCAGAGACTTTCCGGGAAATTACACTCAATACAGAGAAGCCATGGCCAAAGGATTGCTCGATAAAAATCCGCAGCAAATCATGAAGCATAGCGAAGAAAAAATAGAAAAGCCTGTTATAAATACAGAAACTTCAACGGTAAAAAAACTTTCCTTCAAAGAAAAATACGAACTGGAATCACTGGAAAAAGAAATGCCGGAATTGCAGAAAGAAAAAGAAATGCTCGAAGAAAAAATGAGCACAAATCTTTCTTATGAAGATTTACAAAAAGCCGCCGACCGCGTCAGCAACATTATTAAAATGCTTGATGATAAAGAGTTGCGATGGCTTGAACTCAGTGAAAGAACAACATAAATGCTGAAGCAAAAATACTCCGCTGACTATTCTCATATTTTAAATTGACTGCCATTATTTTAATCGTTTGGTACATATTATAAATTTGACTTGTAATTATTTTTAATCAATTAAAAAACAAGGAGGATTTTATGTCGACAAAATTATTAACCAGAAATGGAGGATCATTACCAAACGTATTTGATGATTTCTTTAAGCCATGGAATGAGTGGTTTGACACAAGCAGCACATTAATGAATCGTACGCTTACGGTTCCTGCCGTAAACATTACCGAAACAAAAGAAGAATATAAATTATCTTTTGCTATTCCAGGAATGAGAAAAGACGATTTCGAAATTGGTGTTGATGGAAACATGCTTACCGTAAGTTGCGAGAAAGAAGAATCAAAAGAAGAAAAAGAACACAGATTCACGCGTAAAGAGTATAATTATTCTTCCTTTAGCCGGAATTTTTCATTGCCAGAAGAAGTGAGTAAGGATAAAATTCAGGCTAGTTACACAGATGGTGTGTTGACGTTAATGCTCCCTAAAAAAGAAGAAGCTAAGAAATTAGCTGCTAAAAGCATAATGGTTAAATAATAATTATGACTCTGATTAAACAGCTCGCCCCAACAGGCGGGCTGTTTTTTGTGACCAATGTCATACATTTTCTTATTTATAGTCAGCTAAAGTGGTTTTTGATTCTATAACTTAGCATTGCAATTAAGTAATAAAAGAATAAATTACTACGTAATTATACTTAGTCGAATTAATAAATAAAATGAGAAACATTATTAACAATCAGATTCTTTTTGAAGCCGAAACTTCCAAACGTTATTTGGATTTTATACAGATGGAATTAACGCTTATGAGAAACAGGCTAGTTGAAATTATAAAAGAATTGCCTTCTAAGTCTATGCTGGAAACCATAGAACATTATCAGAGTGTTTTACTTGAACTGGATGAGCCTTTGTTTATTTTCAGAAAAGATATTTTAAAACAAATGGAGTTAATAAAAACAAATTTTATTGATTCAAAAATTTCCGAAAATATTGATATACAAGAAATTCTGAGAAAAGATATGGTCTTGTTAGAAAACCTATTCAATAAAATAAAAGGTGAATTCAATACTTCTTTTTCCACTCAGCTTGTAAAGTGCGCTTAAATTAATTAATCATTCCTTCAAGCTTTTTGTCATTCATAATCGTAATATGACCATCTTTAATTTCAATAAGTTTCTCATTCTTGAAATCACTTAAGGTTCTGATCAAAGATTCTGTAGCCGTGCCTGCAATGTTTGCTAGGTTTTCTCTGCTGATATCAATTTTGAAATTTCCTTCAGCGCCATCAACTTGATATTTATTTTTAAGCACAACCAAAGCATCAGCAACTTTCTTTCTTAAAGAGTTGTAAGCAAGATTCAATAAATGATGTTCTTTATCGGCAATGTTTTTAGCCAGTAAGTTGATGAATTTCTGAGCCACTTCTTTGCTGTTACTTAAAAGATCTTCAAATTCTTTTTTTGGAATAATGGCTATTTCACAATCATCTATAGCTTCTGCTGTTTCTTTGTAAACACCCCCTTGTAGCAGGGCAATATGTCCCAAGAAATCTCCTGTTGAATAAAGATCGGTA
The DNA here is from genome assembly GCA_943333125.1 of Chitinophaga pinensis. Lineage (GTDB taxonomy): Bacteria > Bacteroidota > Bacteroidia > Chitinophagales > Chitinophagaceae > Ferruginibacter > Ferruginibacter pinensis_D. Next base: position 12,913 of record CALQSB010000007.1, on the reverse strand, counting down.
ACCAGTTCTTTACCGTCATCATTAGACTTAAATGTTTTTATTTTTCCACTCAGCACATAATACAACTGTGTGGGATGATTGCCTTCTTTGTAAATAACTTGTTTTTTCTTGTATGAATTTGTACTTCTGTTTTCTACCAAGGACTTCATCATATCGCCATTAGAACTTTCCAGGATAAGCTGTTGAACGCCGTCCATATCCTTAGTAAATTCTTTTTTAAGCAAGTCTACTTTTTTAAGACGGCTGTCTACGGCACTTAATAATTCAGTGCCATCAAATGGTTTTGTAATATAATCATCAGCTCCAAGTTCCATCCCTTTTCTGAAATCATTTCTTTCTGTTTTGGCCGTCAGAAAAATAAAAGGCGTATTCTTAATAACTTCATTTTTTTGGATAGCATGCAAGACACCATAGCCGTCAAGTACCGGCATCATGATATCACATATAATTAAATCTGGTTTAACATCCAGTGCTTTTTCAACTCCAATTTTTCCGTTAGCTGCAGTAAAAACATTGTACATCGCTAATTCTAAGATCTCAGCAGTATTTTCTCTTATTTCATCGTTGTCTTCAATCAATAATATTGTTTTCATAATCAGTTGGTTTAAATGTGTTAAAATTTATAGTAAATGTTGTTCCTTTTTCAATTTCACTTTTGTAAGACAGAGTCCCTCCAATCCGCTCTACATATTTTGATACGATATGCAATCCGAGTCCTGTTCCCTGGATATTTAATGCATTGCTGCCTCTGAAAAACCTTTCCATTAAATGTTCCTGATCTTCTGTTGAAATTCCAATACCATGATCTTTAATTACCAATTTAATTTCTGATTCATCGGCAAATGTTGAAATAATAATTTTACTGTCCTCATGAGAAAATTTTATAGCATTTGACAACAAATTCAAAACAATATTTTTGAGTAATGATGAATCAAAATAAATGATGTCATTTCCAGAGTGATTAAATTCAATTCTTTGTCCTTTCTTCAGTAAAGAGTGCAAATCAGTTATCAGAGATAATATTAATTTGCTGATATTAAATTCTGTTAAATTCAATGCAACTTTCCCTTCTTCTATTTTTCCCAGGCTTAAAAATTCATTTAAAATATTAATAAGATTATTTACAGAAGAAATGATTCTATTCAGATGTTTTTCTCTTTTTTTCTGATCTGATTCTTCCGAATATTTTTCAATAAGATACGCCGAAGATAAAATAGTACTTAATGGTGTTCTGAATTCGTGAGAAGCCATAGAAACAAAGCGAGTTTTCAATTCTCCGAGTTTTTTTTCTTTGCTTAATGCTTCTATCAGATTGGATTCGTATGATTTTGTAGCAGAAATATCAATGGCAACACCCATAAATCCGGCAAGTTGATTTTTTTTATCTCTGATAGTTGATATGGTTAATGAAACCGGAAACACACTACCATTCTTATGAACGAATTTACATTCCAGCCCTTTTATTTGATTCAGTAATGATTTATGTTTTATTACATCGAAATCAGTACTTGCAGTAATATGAAAATCATTGGAAAGCTCTTGCCTGCATTTTTCGATATCCAATGGCTGATGAAAAACTACCGGTGTAAGCTTATTTACAACTTCTGATTCAGAAAACCCGGTTAATCTTGATGCCTCCGGATTAAAAAATTGAATAATGCCTTCATTATTCATGGCAAACAACATAACGCTGGCGGTATTTAAAATAGCTTTCTGACTAAGTAAAGTATTTTCCAGTTTCTCATTCAACAATTCCAGAACCTGAAGGGTACGCGATAATTCTCTTGTGCGGTTTACTACATTATTTTCAAGGTCATTGTTCAGTTGTTCGATTTCGTTTCTGTCATTGTACCTTTTAGTGTTGTCACTCAAAAAAGCGATAACAAATTTTTCATTGGTTTCACTGTAATAACTGCTTAAACTTATCTCAACTGGAAACTCGACTCCATTTTTTTTAATCCCAAATAAATCCAGGCCAGAACCCATTGGCCGGCTTTTTGGATTTTGAGTATAGCCCGTTCGGTCTTTGGGGTGCTGTGCATGGTATCTTTGAGGAATCAGGGTTTCAATTTTTTTTCCAAAAAGCTCCTCTGATTCATATCCAAAAAGCTGCAATAAAAATGGATTTGCTAAAATTATTTCTCCTTGTTCATTAACCAGAATAATTCCAATAGAAGCCTTATTAAAAAAAGCTTCGTATTGAATTGATAACCCTTTTTCAGTATCCTGAATAATGTCCATCTTATGATTTAAATCAGAAAATATATTTGTAATACTACGTCGAAAGTAGCTTCTTTAGTTCATTAATCAATCAAAATTGATACATGATACATGTCAGCAATACTTGTGTTTAAAATCGAAACAGTTGAACAAAAACTACTATTATTTATATATCAGTTAACGGCATTTTATCAGCAATGTCTCCTGAAAGGGACGTTGCGTTGAAGAATGTGTTGTAAAATAAAAAAGCCGCCAATGGCAGCTTTTTTAAAAATCAATTTTATAATTGAGTGTTTATTTTTTGTTGGGTGCTAATTTAATCATGATACCGCCACCTAATCCAAATTGAAATATGGTGGAATTAGTAGTAACAGCAGCACCTGATCCTCCAGTTCCTAAATAAAATCCACCTCCAAGAGATTGTACCGCAGATAGAAACTGAGCTTGAAATTTAATGCCCACTTTTTTGGTTGCCCAAACATTTACCCCTGTTTTTAATCCCCAGGCAAATTTTGTAATAGTACCTGTATTATTGTTATCAGGATTTTTATAGCCAAAAATCACAACACCCGCCTGAAGACCACCATAAGGTTCAATCATTTTATTCTTTAAATCGAAATAACGATTACCTCCTAATAAAACGTAATTAGTTGCCAAAGTGAAATTTGTAGTTTGTGGACCATTCTTATAATAATTCATAAAAGCACTGGAATTCATTCTTAGATAAGAAAGTTCAACACCATAATCATCAGTAGCCATAAACTCCATTCCGCCACCAAATAAAAATCCATCCTCAATAATCCCATTATAATAATCATTATAATCATATCTGGAATCAATGCGGTCTCTGAATGCATACGATCCGTAGGTATTTATTCTCATTTCCTGAGAAAATGAGCAATATGATAATAAACCCATAAATAAAACCAGTAATCCTTTTTTCATAATTAGTAATTTGATAGTTTGAAATTGTTATTAAAAAAATTGTTTTGCAAAATAAATTTATTAAAATCTGTATCCTATTTGAACCAAATACCTAAAATTGAAACTGGTTACTCCACTGCTGCCCGTTTTTGCGAAATCATCTGGAATAACAAAATTGTAACCGGGTAATTTGTCTGCTAGTGCATTGTTTATTTTTTCCAACAATGCCAATTTATCTGGACTAGGTAATTCGGTATCAAAGCCGGTTTTTAAGGTATAAGCAGCAACACCCGGACCCATAAGCACAAAGTCGAGTGAAAGACGATTCCACAAAACAAACTGGTAGCCTAATTCTGCTCCTATTGTATGTATGTTCAATGAAATATCGGTGTTAACATTACCAACGTGATTGGATGTATTTAATGACCAGGTATTTTGCTTTTGAAATGAATTGAATGAATAATAAGGAGCCAAATAAACACCTCTTGGAGCATTGTATTTATTTTCTTTTCCTAAATAAAATCTGTACTCTACAGCTGCATGGAATCCCGCATTTTTATTGCTGCCTATAACACTCAATGAATCAGAACTGATACCCGTAAATTTAGGAAGAGAAGTTGTTCCTACATTAATTGAGATGCTACGATGCTTATTCAGGACTCTTTCATAACCTAAAATATGTACATTCTTTCCAAAAAGAAACGGATTGGTAATGTTATATTTAATGGTGTTTTTGTATTCTTTTTCTGTTTTTTGCTGTGCATGAAGCAAATTGGAACTAAGTACAAATAATAATAGTAAAATCTTTCTCATTTTATATAGTTGCTTTATTAGTAATCTTTAATTGAAATTATAGGAAGAACGTAGTTCCCAATCTGTAAACATACAACTTATTAGTAAAATCAGGATTGAAAGCCAAATTCATTTTTAATTTATTAGGGATCATCACTCGGTTTAAGCTGAAATCACCAGACCAATAAGATTTCCACATTCCATTGGTATTGATAAAAGAAGGCGTCGGGTTGATAAACATAAACGTTCTTTTGCTGAAAGAAAACGAACCATTCAGTTGTAATCCTATTCCATTTGATTTAAAGGAAACGTTTTCTGCAAGGTAATTGGGCTTGGTTAAATGTACGTAACCCACTCCAGGAAATACGGCGAATCTTGCTGTTACAATATAGCCAATAACGGCTCCGGCTGAAATGGACCAGCTTCCTGATCCTAAGCTATCTTTCACCGAACCTGTTGGAGCAGTAATGTCCAAAAATGGAGCAAAGGCAATTAATCTTGGTGTCAAATTTCTTTTCACTGCAGAAAAATAGCGAACACGCAAATCAGAAAGTCCGGTTTTCTTAGTAGCCATGCTGTGTAAAAAAGGAACTTCTATGATAAACAAATTGTCTGCATTAGCTGCATACTGAATATTGAATCGGCTACCATATTTGTCGCTGCCACCTTTGAAATGCTGGTACTCCGGCAACACATTTACTTGCGTATAAAGATTAGTAGGCTTTGATGCATCAATTTCTTTTTCCGCAGGTATAGGTTCAACAATTGTGGTGGTGTCCTGAGCGAATGTCGAAAAAGAAAAAATGATAAATAGTAAAGAGATAAAAATTCGATTCATTTTATTATTGATTAGGAATTATTGATAAAAATTCTGGAAGCTTATTGTTTTTCAGCAAACACAGTTTTACCCTCTTTTATGGTCTCCACTACTTTAATATTTTTGATGTCATTTACATCAACCTTCAAAGGATTCTTACTGAGGATAACCAAATCAGCAAGTTTACCGGCCTTCAAACTGCCTTTGCTATTTTCTTCAAAATATTCGTAAGCGCCATTAATGGTAAGTGCTTTCAATCCTTGATAAGGAGTTATTTTTTCGGATTCACCTAATACTTTTCCTGATTTTGATTCACGAGCAACTGAAGTCCAAAGTAAAAACAGCTGATCCATTGGTGTTACCGCACAATCTGTATGATTGGTGCAAACAATTCCCATGTCGAAAGCAGACTTCATTGGACTGATAAAATCTGCTCTTTCTTTTCCAAGATTTTCAAGATGTGCATCACCCCAATAGTAACAGTGATTGGTAAAAAAAGAAGGAAATAATTTATACTTTTTGTAGGCCATCAACTGATCGGGTCGCATGATTTGCGAATGAATAATAACTGTTCTTCTGTCAGTAGTGCTGTCTCCGGTTAGGGCAATGGCGTTTTCATGTCCTTTAATCATCATGTCAATAGACGCATCTCCATTGCAATGAGAATAAACCTGCACATTATTTTTATAACACAATACTAAAAGCTGGTTGATTTGTTCTTGGTTTAAATTAGGGAAACCTTTACAATCATGAGTACAGCCCGGAACTTCGGTGAGATAAGCTTGAGACAGAAAAGCTGTTTTTCCCTGAGGTGAGCCATCAACAGCCATTTTAATTCCGGTATATTTTAAGTGATTGTTGAAAGTGCCCCATTTGAAATTTTTATTGCCAACGATTTTGTCTGCAATGATATAAGCAGGTAAAGTTTCAATGTCAATGAACAATTCTTTTCTGGCTGCAGCACTATCAAGTATGACCATTTTCTCTGGAAAGGCAAGATGTTCTGCGGCAGTAGTTACCCCATTACTTGCATAATATTGCTGTGCAGACTTTAATTTTTCAAGTTCCTGTTCAATAGGAATGGGCTTGAATAAAAATGGAATAAAAATTTGCTGTGCTACTTCTTGTAATAAACCTTCGGGTTCTGTAGTTCCTTTTTTTCTGATGATCGTTCCTCCGGCCGGGTCTTTTGTAGCCGCATTGATTCCTGCTTTTTTTAATGCTACCGAATTGGCTACTAACATATGACCGGATACATGCATCAATATAACAGGATTTGTAGGGAAAGCCACATCTAGATCGGCAGCAGTTGGATGTCTTTTTTCAATCAATAAATCTTGGTCGTAATTAAAACCAATAATCCATGAAGTGTCATCTGCTTTGAGTTTTACTTTAAGATCCTGCATCGATTTAATAATATCTGAAATGTTGTTGATTTTACCCAAAGGAGGAGAACTTAAATCTGCCTGATTCAAACCATCTGCATATTTGGTAATATGACTATGACCATCAATGAATCCTGGCAACAAAGTTTTTCCATTCAGGTCAATCATTTGATGACCTTCACCTGCTTGTTTCATGGCTTCTTCTTTATTGCCGACAAAAATTATTTTACCGTCCTTAACGACTAAAGCCTCTGCATATTCTGGCTGATCACCTTCCATCGTAAGAATATCGCCATTGTAATAAACTACTACAGCGTTGTTGTCTGTAGATTTTTCTGAATTATTTTTACAGGAACAAAAAAATGAACTGTAAAATAAAATTGCTGCGATAAAAATTTTTCTCATAAAAAAAATTGAATACGTTTTTAAAAAATAAAATTATATGTGAATGATTATTGCGCTGTATATAGTATTGCTTGTCCGAATTAATTTCCAAGTAAATAACCCCATGCTGCATCAAAATTAGCTGCAGCTCCGCCTGTATTGTTTTTAGGCACATAAGAATCAAGGCTTGTTATATTGTGATCAGGAAATAACACGCTGGTAGCAGGAGTAGCGCTTGTCGTTAGTGTATGGCTATTAAAATAAGGTGGTTGATTGGAATCAATACTTACTGCTGGACCGGTAAAACCCATTTCAGCCAATTGAGTTTGTACATTGGCGTAACTGAATATTTGATCACGAATCCCATTAAATGAATACAATCGGGCAACATCAGTGGCTCCTGGTTGCGTAACCCAATCTGCACTTCTGCCTAAATTACCATTCCAGTCGATTGAAGAAAAACTAATCGCCTTGTCTACTGAATATAATTTAGAAATAAAAAGTGCATGTCCACCTCCCTGTGAGTGACCGGCAATAACAACCTTACTCCAATCAATATCATTATTTAAAATGAATTGCTGCCAGTTTTGTGATGGAGTTAATTGTTGCAGATAAACCAGTAATTGATATAATCTTGTTTTGATACAATTGTTATTGTCTACAGTTACTCCAGTAGAAAGATCTATACCTTCAATAATTTCCTGACGACATTTTCCAAACTGAGTATTATCTGAATTAGAAGCAGCGGCAGTGTACAAATCGCTGTTATTAGGGTACATCAATCCTATTGAGTGATAACCCATCGCTGCGGCTTTTTTTACAATCAGTTTATAAAATTGTGGTGAGCCCGTTGTGCCTGGAAGAAAAACAAATAATTTATTTCTCAAGGCCACCGTATCAATATAAACATAATGTTGACTGTTATATGCCGTAACCGCAGAATTAACCGTTGAAGGTGAAATTAATCTTTCAAATATTTGAGTTGTGTTATTGTTGTTATTATTATTTGAATCAATCACTTTTGTTTTCTTACAAGAGAAAAGTAAAATAGTAAAGCAGAAATAAAAAACATTTTTCATTTTAAAAAATTTAAACGCATTAAGTTTTAGCATCAAAAAAGCCGCTTAAAAATAAGCAGCTTTTTTGAATATACGTTTACTATTTTGAAGAATAGTATTAATGATGATAATCTGCGGTAGTCGTTGTGCCGGCTGTATCAATAAATTCAAAATGATAGTTTCCTGCATTATCCCAGCTGTAATTTACATGGCCATTTCTTGAGTTGATTTGGTATGTAAGATTGTGTGATGTAGAAGTAGGATTAGTAAAGTCGGTAATAACCGCTCCACGCAATGGTGTCAATGGTGGCCTTATTGGAGTGGCAAAGGCTTGTGGTAAAATTTGATTTTCTGGTGCAGGAGTTGTAGGGTCGATAGTAACTTTTCCTTTCATTGCGCCTACAACATAAGGATAAGTTGTGGTGCCATGATAATGATATACGCCACTGTTATAAATATGACCATGGCAAGTATCTAAACTTTGCATATTTGTGCCATCGGGTTCTTTTGCTCCATACACTGCAAATCCATCTAAAGCAAAAGCGATAGGCATTAACCCAGAGGTTGCAGACAAATGCAAAGGCGCCGCATGATAATGGTAATCGTCTGCCTTTCCGCAATGTCCGCCCCAGTTATCCAATTCTCCAATAGCATAAGAATCTTCTCCTCTGTTATTGAGCGCATTAAAAATAGGAATTCCATCAACACCAATAGCTACAGCACCTTTCATGAAATTATATCTAGTACTTAATGGCGTTGTTGCATATACAGGCTGCAATGGAATACTCCAGTGGTTTGATCCTGTGTAAGCTTGTGGTAAAGGAACTTGCTGTTGCCAACTAGTAATACCAATCATCATATTGTGGTTTGGAAAACCTCCGCCAGAAACGTAGAAATAAGTAGAATCCCAACTTGTTGAAATAGATGGTTTATAAGGAGTAAAGGCTGAATCAATAAAACTTGTGGAAGACTTAGGAATTCCGGTATCTGATGGTCCAGGACTCGGAGTAACGGGTGTGTTTTTTTTACACGAAACAAAAAACAATATTATAAAACAAATTGTCATTGTAGAAAAAGCAAATTGCCATTGTTTTCTATAATTATTTTTATAGGCAAATACACTCAAAAAATAAAAACCAATGGCAATCAACGCCAGTAAAGCCAGTTGAAAAAAATAGTGAAAATCCCATGGTGTACGGATAACTCCATCAGAAATCAAAGGAAGATTAATTCCGTTTTTTAAATTGATATTGCTAATTTCTGTGTTAAGATATTTTTTATCGTTGGAGGTTATTGAACCGGCAGACAATCTCCATATTTTTCCTTCTATGCCTTCAATTAAAATGAAATCATTTTTCGACATCAAATAATTCCCAACAATAGATTCATTATTTATTCTGGTTTCCCAATGATGAAGTATTGATAAGTCTTCTTTTTTATAATGTCCGCCGGGATGTGCAAATGATGACATTGCAATTATTGAAAAGAACAAAAAGCCGAAGCTGATTTTTTTCATTTTTTTTATTTTTAAATTTAAGGTCTTGCATAACCAATTGTTATCATGGAAGTATCTAAAGTAATGCCACTCATAGCTGCTTGTAAAACATCCATAGTAACCTGGCTTTGAGGTACTGTTAATGTGGGTTGTTGTGAAAGCGCATAAACAGTGATATAATAATATTTTAAACCTGGTCCCTGAGAACATGGTGGCTCGTAACGAAGTGGATTGGCGAATGTATTGGCTCCGTATGTTCCAACTGTAGTATTATTTTCGGGTACGCTTAATACCGAAGCTGGTAAATTATATACCACCATATAAACATGATTAGGTGGTGTTGGTGTTATGGTATGCATGGTAATCGCATAAGCATTGGTTCCTGCCGGTGCATCTCTCCATGCAATTGGAGGTGCAATTCCTGTACTGTCGCAAGTATATAATTTGGGATAAAGACCATTGTTTACAAAAGCTGAACTGTATGCTACTAACTTGGGTGCAGGTCCTGCAAGCACCGTGAAAGTACCGCCAACTGTGGTTCCGGCAGAAGTAGTAATATTTATAGTTCCGGTTGTTGCACTTACAGGTACCGTAAACGTTATGGTTGAATCATTAACCACAGTAAAGTTGGTTACGGTGATTCCATTTATAGTAATAGAAGTGGTTCCGGTTAAATGCAAACCATTAATTGTTACAGTAGAGCCTACTGTTCCACTGTTGGGCGAAAAAGAAGTTATCGTTGCACCAGAAGGAGTTGGATCGGTTGTTTTCTTGCAAGATAAAAAAGTGAAAATTGCGATTCCAAATAATACTGCAGATAGTTTCATGTAGAATGATTAAAAATAATATTATGACAAAAAGTAAAAAACAAAAGTAAATCTTATCGGTAAAAAAATAATAAAAATCGTTATTTCGATTTTGTTTACACTTTGACTGAAAAAACCTAATTGGTTTAACCTGTCTTAAACTATTTTAAATGCGACAAGTCTATTAATTTTAAATAAATTTTATAGCCTTTTTATTAATTATTATGGAGTATAATTTATCATATGGAATTAAAAACCGTTCTCTTTGTAAATCCGGAATCTCTGTAATTATTTTATTCATTTTTGTATCGACTGTTTTTGGTCAGAATTACTCTGTAATTTTAGGAAGACCTACTGATACTTCAATCACAGTCAGTACTATGTTTAATCAAAATGTTGATTTAATCATAGAATATGGTGTTCAATCCGGAGGTTATAGCAACTCGAGTTCAGGATACACCAATCAGGCAAACATACCCGACGAAATTGATTTGCACAATCTGATTCCTAACACCAAATATTATTACAGATTAAAATATCGTCAAACGGGTACGACTAATTATAATTACTCTCCCGAATATTCTTTTCAAACCCAACGTCCGCCGGGAAGTTCGTTTAGCTTTACCATAGAAGCAGATGAACATCTCTATGATATTAAAGGCGTGAAGAGTTTATACCGCATATCTTTAAATAATCAGGCCAATGATAAGCCTGATTTTATGATGTCGTTAGGGGATATTTTTGGTGATGATCACTCCTATCTCGACGATACTTATACTATAACTGCTGGTGAACTGGATACTTTACATTATAATTACAGACCTTTCTTAGGCCAGATTTGTCATTCTGTGCCTTTCTTTATTGCTTTGGGCAACCATGAAGGCGAAAGAAAACATCATTTCAATTATCCCATTCCCCCACCAAATAACTTACCTATAAATGGCACCATAGCCAGAAAAAAATATTTTCCAAATCCTTTTCCTAATTCTTTCTATTCCGGGAATACGGCTTCGGAATTGTACGGCGTTGACAAACCTGAAAATTATTATGCCTGGACCTGGGGTGATGCACTTTTCGTTGTGTTAGACCCATATAGATATGACAGTCGCTCTGATACGTCTGCAAAGCCAACCGGTTGGGACTGGACGCTTGGTATTTCTCAATATTTATGGCTAAAAAACACTTTAGAAACCAGCAATGCTAAATTTAAATTTGTCTTCGCCCATCATATCAGAGGAGAAGGAAGAGGAGGAATTACCAATGCAATTACGAATGAATGGGGCGGCTATCAAAGAGCAAATGGAACTATCGGAAATGGCTATACTTTTGATGCCAACAGACCGGCGAGTGAAGGCTGGACAAAACCCATTCATCAATTGTTTATCGACAATCATGTTACCATTTTCTTCCAGGGGCATGACCATGTGTTTGCTCATGAAATGCTTGATGGTATTACTTATCAGGCATGCCCAATGGCCGCCGATTCTACTTATGAAATTGGCATGCTGGCTAACGCAGGTGCATATACAGCAGATACACTTCCGGGTTCAGGGCACATCAAAGTAAGCGTTACTCCATCTTGCGTAAAAGTAGATTTTGTAAGAGCTTATTTACCCGCAGATACGATGGGTGTTCATAAAAATGGTGAGGTCGCTTTCTCTTATGCAATTGGAAATTGTGTGATAACACCATGTCAATTTAGTTATGGAAATTGGACCGACTGTGATTCAAGTGGATTTCAAACCAGAACATACATTAGCACTCCATCAGGATGCCTTGGAACACCGCCAGCAGACAGTATCAGAATAATGTGTCAATTTGCAACAAATGAATTTGTAACCGTTTATCCTAACCCTGCAAAAAACTCAATTCATTTGAAATTCAGTAACGATGTAACAAATCTTCAAACCGAATTGATAAATAGTATTGGGCAAACATTATATAAAGGAAACACTAATACCATTGATATCAGTAAATTTTCAATGGGGATTTATTTCTTGAAAATAGATACTGATCAAGGAAAAACCAGTAAAAAAATTATGATTCAACATTAATCATCTTCAATAGAAATTTCAAATTATTTATAACTTATAGCAAATGAACAAAATTCTAATTCTGCTAAGCTTTACTTTTCTTGCTTTCAAAAATATAAATGCACAAAATATAAGATTCACCGAAATGGTGGGCAAGCCAACTAACAGCAGCGCCACTATACAAATGTTTTTTACCGATACTGCTGAAATGCAAGTTCAATATGGAACGGTATCTGGTACTTATCCCAATCAAACACCCTGGGCTTCTTTCTCAGCTAACCTTCCAGCAGAAATTACCATCAACGGATTACAGTCCGACACCAAATATTATTATCGTGTAAGGCACCGTGTTCCAGGAACAAATACACCGACTTCAAGAACAGAACATTTCTTTCATACACAAAGAAATCCGGGCAGCGTGTTTTCATTTGTTGTAGAAGCAGATCCTCATTCAGATGAGCAAAGCGATTCTACCTTATATGCACAATGTTTACAAAATCAATTAACCGACAATCCTGATTTTATGATTGACCTGGGAGATTTTTTAATGACTGACAAATTAAAAAACAGAACTACGAATACTATTCCCCGCGATACGATTACTTACAGATGTGACATATTCAGAAAGTTTTATCAAATTTCATCACATTCAGTTCCATTATTTATCGCTTTAGGTAATCATGAAGGAGAAGCGGGATGGAACAGAGTGGGAAACAGAATCGACTCTTCCAATAACATTGCTATTTGGGATGTGATTGATAGAAAAAAATATTTTATGAATCCTGCACCCGATGCATTCTATTCTGGAGATACATCCCATCAGGCCTTTGTTGGACAGAGAGAAAATTATTACTCTTGGACCTGGGGAGATGCATTATTTATTATACTCGATCCATATTGGTACACTTCAACTAAACCAGACTCTTTACATGGGTGGAGATGGACTTTAGGAAAAACTCAATACGATTGGATGAAGAAAACACTCGAAGACAATGACAG
>CALQSB010000006.1 GCA_943333125.1 Chitinophaga pinensis | reverse complement strand
TCAATTTACAAAGGTGAAGAAGGTTCTTACAAACAATACTCAAATACGTTAGGTTTGTCCCAGGCCTCCGGATCTCAGGGATTTCCAGGCTTTAGTCCAAATGATGAAGTAAAAGCATCAAGAACCAATTTGAGTTTATATGCTGATGCCGAATTAAATGTAACTAATGCTCTTTTATTAGATGGAGCTATTCGTGTTGAAAATTATTCGGATTTCGGATCCGTGGCTACTTTTAAATTAGCCTCACGTTACAAAGTAGCCGAACATTTAAATATAAGAGGATCGGTAAGTACCGGTTTCAGAGCTCCTTCATTACAACAAATTAATTTCAGCAATACGCTTACCTCATTCTACGGAACAGAATTGGTACAATCCAGAATTGCCCGTAATGACGACCCGATTACTAAAACTGCAGGTATTGAAAAACTAAAACAGGAAACTTCATTGAATGGAAGTTTAGGATTTGCCTGGAAACCAATACATGGATTAACGATTACCCTTGACGGTTACATGGTTAAAGTAAAAGACCGTATTGTATTATCTGGATTGTTCTCTGCATCAGATACCGTTAATTCTCCAAATGATCCGGCACTTCCCGTTTCATTAACTAATGAAATGAAAAGACTTGATGTTCAAACCATTCAGTTCTTTTCGAATTCTGTAAATACAACTAACTATGGCATAGATCTTCTTGTAGACTACAGCAAAAAAATTGGCAAGAATACTTTGAAAGTTTTACTTGCCGGTAATTTCCAAACGATGAAAGTAGATCAGGTTAATATACCCGATGCTTTGAACAACAGTTATCGTCACCGTAAAACTTTCTTTAGCGACAGAGAAGAATCCTTCCTGAAAGCATCTGCTCCTTCAATGAAACTTAATCTGAGCGCGGATTATACGATCAAGAAGTTAACCGTAGGTACTCATATAAATTATTTCGGAAAAATGAAAACACTTGGATTTGGATGGACTGGCTTGGCTAGTCAGGCCGGAACCGGTGGCCCAGGCGATCCCGCAATATCAGGCAGCTTCACAGGTATAGATCCTTATGTTGATATCGATGGTTACAGCGACGGTGTTCATGTTGCCAAAGAAGAATTTATTTACAATGGAAAAGCGACTATAGATCTTTATGTTTCTTATCAGCTTTCAAAAAAAGTATCCATCTATATTGGTGCCGATAATGTCTTCAATGTTCATCCAAATTTAGCAGCAGTACCTAATGCCCGCTACGAATCATTTGATAATGAATCTGGTGGTCCTTGGGAACCTGTACAAATGGGTTATAATGGCCGCAGGTTATTCAGCAAAATAGCTTTTAACTTCTAATCACTAACCCATTAAATTCTAAAAAAAGCGCTTACTTTGTGGGCGCTTTTTTTAATAATAATTTATTTTATGAAAAAATATTTATCTGCAATTGCAATATTCTTTTTATTCAATTCTGTGTTCAGTCAAAATAAAATGATTGTTTTTCAAACAGACTTTGGTTTAAAAGATGGCGCTGTTTCTGCAATGAAAGGTGTTGCAATGACGGTGGATCCATCGCTTCAGCTGTTTGATATTACTCACGAGATTCCTGCTTACAATATTTGGGAAGCCGCATACCGGTTAAATCAAACTGTTTCCTACTGGCCATCAGGTACTGTGTTTGTTTCTGTTGTAGATCCCGGCGTTGGCACCAATCGGAAGTCTGTAGTTTTAAAAACATCAGCAGGTCATTTTATTGTAACTCCCGACAATGGAACCTTAACACTCATCGCACAAAGTGAAGGAATTGATGCGGTAAGAGAAATCGACGAAACTATTAACAGAAGAAAAGGCTCCGAACAATCCTATACTTTTCACGGTAGAGACGTTTACGCATATACGGCAGCTCGTCTTGCATCGGGCGCGATTATGTTTGAACAGGTTGGAAAATTATTGCCACAGACTGTAGAACAAATTCAATATCAAAAGGCAACAACAGATGGCAAGAAAATAAAAGGAAACATCCCTGCTCATGATGTTCAATATGGAAATATATGGACAAACATTCCTTCCGAAATGATGAGCCGACTGGATATTAAAGCCGGAGATTTATTAAATGTAATTATTTACAATAAAGGCAAAAGGGCGTTTATTGGCGTACTGCCCTATCGAACTACATTTGGTGATGTGCAAGAAGGAAAACCATTGGCCTATCTTAATAGTTTATTGCAGCTTTCATTTGCAATAAATCAAAACAATTTTGCAGAAACATTTAATATTAAAAGCGGTAGCGACTGGTCCGTTGAAATCGGCCTGAATAAAAAAGCAGGAAAATAAAAGTGCCGTCAATCTATTTCGGATACCCATGTCAGAAAGTTATCCTGAATAAGAACAGTAGTGGCCTCTATTTTTCGATGTTCCCCTTTTTTAAAAATACATGATGAGAGATATTTACCTCCCGAAAAATGAATAGCATTTATGCAAAGGTGTCTTTTGAAATCAATCACCCCTTTACCATCCCATTTAAACATGGCTTCTTTAATACCCCATATTAGTGTAAGTTGCTCATGAGTATTCAATGGCAGTGCTGAACTAATCCCAAGCTCCTTTTCGTTTACAAATTTCTTCTGAATTTTCTCAATTCTTGCATCAGACAATTCTATATCAATGCCAACGCTTTTTATATTGCTGATGATTGCTGCCGCATAATCTCCACAGTGAGAAATTGAAAAATGAAAATCATCATTCTCAATAAAGGGTTTTCCAGATGAATTGATTTTTATGAGCGCTACAGGGAAATCAGCGTCGAGCTGCTTTAAGAGATATCTTCCTGCCAAATGCTGCAATCTTTTATGAGGATGAGTTATTTCTTTCTGAGCCGATACTTGCTCTAAAAAAAACTGTTCGTTCTCTTTTATCTGCCAAACGCCTATTTTTGCAGTCTCGTTGATATTTTGTTGATAAACCAATGGCATAAATAAAAACGAAATGTACAAGTAAAAAATGAAAAAATTATTTTTACAAATAAACAAATAACTGCCGACAAATGATATTAAGTGACAAAAGAATAAAAGAAGAAATTGAGAAAGGAACAATAAAAATTGAACCTTATCAGGTTGAATGTCTTGGCAGCAACAGCTATGATGTTCATTTAGGAAAATATCTGGCTACTTATGAAAACGAAGAACTGGATGCCAAAAAACACAATACCATTACCCATTTTGAAATTCCTGAAGAAGGAATTCTGTTACTGCCTACAAAGTTTTATCTGGGTGTAACCGAAGAATATACAGAAACTCATGCTCATGTACCCTTTCTGGAAGGCAAATCATCGACAGGTCGTCTGGGAATTGATATTCACGCTACCGCTGGTAAAGGAGATGTTGGCTTTTGTGGAAACTGGACACTTGAAATTTCTGTTAAACAGCCTGTAAGGGTGTATAAAGGAATGCCCATTGGACAACTGATATATTTTCCTGTTGAAGGAGAAATTGAAGTGAAATACAACCAGAAGAAAAATGCTAAATACAGTGGACAACATAACAGACCGGTGGAAAGTATGATGTGGAAAAACAGTTTTTAAACGGTAATTAATTCAGCCTCCAGATACTGTAATTCAATACTGCTGCAAAACTTACCCAGCAAATATAAGGCACCATAAGCCATGATGCCGTTGAAGATATTTTCCCAAATGAAAAGATGGTCAGTAATATCATTACCCACATCACGGTAATATCTAAAAAAGCCCATCCGGGTTGTTTCCAATAAAAGAATATCAAGGACCACATAAAATTGATGCTTAATTGTAGCAAAAACAAAACAGCTGCTTCTTTCTTTAATACCATCGAACAATCCGATTTCCAGATAAGATAGAAAGCAATGCCCATTAAGAAATAAAGCAAAGTCCATACCGGACCAAAAATCCAGTTGGGCGGATTGAACCAGGGCTTGTTGATATGAACATACCAGCCGGATATAGACGATGTTGTAAAATAACCACTTATCCCGCCAATAATTAAAGGCAGCATAATGGAAATAATAAACTTAATAGTATTACTCATAAGAATAAATTGAATTCATTAAATATCGCCATTTTTTTTATAATAGGCAATGATATATCCTGTAACCTGATCATAACTCATCATCCCTTGAGGTTGCTGATTGGACCGGAGAAAAAAATCATAGATATTTGAAATCAGTGGCTCCATAATATTACGGTGCGATTTATTGAATGTGATTAATTCCTGTATATCATTTTTAACAGCATCCGATAATAACTCACGATATTGTTTGGCCGAAGCAGAGTCCACACCATAAAGACTTCGATTAGCGTATAAAAACAAATCCAGATAAGCAGAATACAAAAACAAAGTATCTCCTGAAGAATGGGCAACAAGGAAAGCTACAAAATTGGCTTCATTTTCTTTTGCATAACCCAGCTGATGTGCCACTTCATGACAACAAACAAAAGGAAGCTGAAACTTTGGAACCGTAGTATTGATTTGAGCTTCTCCGGTAAACGGATTGTAATAGCCTGTAAACCCCCAGTAATTTCCCAGCCATCCCCACAACGATTTTTTAATAGATGGATTTGAATAATTTAAAAAAGGGGAAATAGTATTTGCTTTATGATACGCGTTGATTGTACTTGTAAATAGATGCTCGTCGTCGGGGTATTCTCTTTTATTATTGACTAAAATTGATTTTGTATGGTTTGCTTTTTCAACGAGCAATTTGTTGATATTGTTTAAATCCACATGGTTATATTGATCGAGGCTGAGATTTGTCTGTGAAGCAATTCCCTTTCTGTTGTAATTCAATCCCCAGAAAATATTAAAAATGACATATATGCTTAGGCAGGTAATAAGTAGTTTCTTTATTAATCCCACTATTGAAAAGTCCTGCAATTTTCTGTTGATGATCTTGTATAAAAACAAGCAACCCTGCGCAATAATTACAAAAAACAAGATTCCATAAAGCAAATCTCCGATACTAAAGGGTAACTTGCCGGTTCCTGATCTTAGCAGTTCGGAGAATGAAACAAAAAAGCCATTGCTATAATTTTTCTCTACGCTGAGTGCATTTCGACCATAAAAATGTATCGCCGTAGAAAGAATAATCAGGGCAGACAATAAATAGTTCTTGTTTATCGACTTCATAATAAATTAGCTGATTATCAACCTCAAACCATTTTTGGAAGGATGAAAGTAAATCAATTTGCAGAAGAAATATTCATTAATTCAAAGGCAATCGATTCTAATTTGAAGCAATTATCAATAAATATCCTTGTAAAGCTCTGATTATTGCAAGAATTCACTTACCTTTGCCGTCCTTTAAACTGAACGCAATGGCTAATAAAAGGGCTTTTGAGGTGGCTTTTGTAGGGTTAAAACCTGGCGTTCATGAGTTTAACTATGAGTTAGACGACAAGTTCTTTGCTGAAAGAGGCACTCCGGATTTTAAAAATCCGATGGCTCATGTGAAAATGACGCTGGAAAAAAACACTGGCTTTATGCTCCTCAAGTTTGAGGTAGGCGGAAAAGCTGATTTTATTTGCGATCGTTGTGGAAACTCACTGAATATTGACCTTTGGGACGAATTTAAGCTCCTGGTTAAATTGGTTGATAATCCCGAGGAAATGAACAATCAGGAAGAAGATCCTGATGTGTTTTATCTGTCAAGAAGCGAAAGTCATTTAAGTGTGGGAGACTGGATTTATGAGTTTGTGTTGCTGAGTGTCCCTTTTCAAAAAATGTGCAGCCCCGATAAAATCGGTGGCCCACAATGCAATAATGAAGTACTTGAGAAATTAAAGGAAATGGAATCCAAACACGAAGAGAATAATGCTAAAGCACTCTGGAAAGGCTTGGAAAAATTTAAAGATAATATCAATTAACATTTAATATTTAAAAATATACTGTCATGCCAAATCCAAAAAGGCGCCACTCACAACAACGTAGTGCAAAAAGAAGAACTCATTACAAAGCCAGCGAACCTACGCTTAGTATAGATTCTACTACCGGAGAAATACACGTTCGTCACCGCGCACATGTAAGCGAAGGAAAATTATTTTACAAAGGAAAGCTGGTTTCAGAAAAGGCGCCTTTAAAAGCATAATTATTTAATTCGAAATTTCTATTCCAAAATCTTGGCTTGATTACATTCATTCAGGATTTTGGAATTTTTAGTTTATTTTACACTAATGGTAAGAATTGGTTTAGATATGATGGGCGGAGACTTTGCACCACTCGAAGCTGTAAAAGGTGCTGCCGCTTATCTTAAAAATAATGGCAGTAATGTACATGTCTTCATGATTGGTGATGAAGTACTTATAAACAGCCATTTAAAAAATTACGTTTTCCCTCAAGGATCTTATACTATTGTCCCTACTACTGAGGTAATTGAAATGCATGAACATCCTACTAAGGCATTTAAAGAAAAACAAGACTCTTCTATAGCTGTAGGTTTTAATCTTCTGGCTACCGATAAAATAGATGCTTTCATCAGTGCCGGAAACACAGGAGCTATGATGGTTGGCGCTTTATTCAGCATTAAAGTTATTGAAGGAATTTCCAGGCCCACTATTGGGGCTTATATCCCAAGGGAAGATGGCACACTTGGACTTCTCCTTGATGTTGGACTAAATGCTGACTGCAAACCCGAAAATCTGAATCAATTTGCAATATTGGGTTCGTTGTTTGCTGAGAACATTCTTAATATTTCCAATCCCAAAGTCAGCCTCGTTAATATCGGCGAAGAAGAAGGCAAAGGCAATTTGCTGGCTCAGGCAGCTTTCCCTTTATTGAAAGAAAATAGCCAGATCAATTTCATAGGGAATATTGAAGGCCGAGATATTCTGATAAATAAATCAGATGTTATGGTATGTGAAGGTTTTACCGGAAATGTTGTACTTAAATTAGCTGAAAGTGTTTACGATATTGTGAAAAGACGCCACATTAACGACGAACATTTTAATAGATTTAATTTTGAAGCTTACGGTGGTGTTCCTGTTCTTGGAGTATCGAAACCCGTCATCATTGGTCATGGAATCTCAGAAGAAACGGCTTTCATGAATATGATTGATATTGCTTTTCGGATGAAAAAAACCGATTTTACCGGAAAAATAAAAGAAAGTTTTAGCTCTTTACTTGCATAATTATTTTTTAATACCTATTTTTGTCTCCAAAAAAATAAATGAAAATGAATTCCAAAACTTTAGCCATTGTTGGCTTTTGCGGATTATGCGCAATGTTTATTTATGGATGTAAAAAAGACACCCAGCCTGTTGACAACTGTGCCAGCATTGTTGTATCATTAAATGCTACTAATACGATTCCCTGCGAAACTGCAAGTGGAACAATTACTGTTAATGCAACAGGATCAAACGGATTTACCTATAGTAATAACGGCGGGACTTATCAGTCTGGAAATGTATTTTCAGGTTTAGCTTCCGGAAATTATACCATTAACGTAAAAGATGCTAATGGCTGTACTAAATCCGGAACCATAACTATAACAAACCCTACACAAGGTGTAAATTTCACCAATGTAAAAAATATCATTAGCAGTTCTTGTGCAGATTGCCATCTGGGAGTAAATACTGAAGGCAATGTAAACTTCAACGATGACTGCAGTATTGTTGCGGATTGGAACAGAATTAACGGATGCTGCGTTCAACCTTATTCTGCCGGCTTAGTTCCCATGCCATTGGGGATGAGCCCCTTAACAACTTCAGCTCAGAATCAAATTACCGCATGGATAAATGCCGGTCATAAATATTCTGATTAATCGAATTCATATTTTAATTAATATTTTTATCAAAAAAGCGTCAGTAGTCCTGACGCTTTTTTTGTGCACAATAATCAATACTTTTCAACAATAAGAGTTATAGAAATGTTAAAGGGGGTTTGACATTTTTTTTGGCATGGTTTTTAACCTTTTAAAATCATTCCTTTGTCAGGAATATTTTTTTACTTTAAAATTTAAAAACATTCTTATGAAAAAAAAACTAACCATCTTATCGTTTTTCACCATTTCAATTCTCTCCTATTTCATTATTAGTTGTCAGCATGTAATCCCCTGCGATGATTTAAATTTCCATATTACCACAACCCATACAGATTGCACGGGTTCTCTTTCTGATGGAACTATTAATGCAACTGCATCCGGGGGAACTGGCTTTGAATTCAGTTTAAGCGATACTGGTTATCAAGCAAGCGGATCCTTTACCGGTCTTGCTGCAGGAACATACGTGGTAAGAGGAAGGAATTCCTCAGGATGTGGCGCCACAGAAACCGTTGTTATTCTTGGAGCCGGAAATCCTTGTGCGGGTGTTAATATTAATTTATCAGAAACTCATATTTCTCCTGCATCCGGACAATCAAACGGTTCCATTAGCGTTACTGCGTCACCTGCCGGAACTTACACCTACAGTATCAACAGCGGTGCTTTTCAAAGCAGTAATATATTTTCAGGACTGGGTGCGGGCACCTATATTATCTCTGCAAAAAATGCTAATGGTTGCTCCAGCACCCCATTATCAGTTACGCTAGGCTCAGTTGATCCTTGCGCGGGTGTTACGATCAGCTTAACTGAAACTCATGTTACTCCTACATCCGGTCAAACAAACGGATCCATTACTGTTACTGCATCACCTGCAGGCACTTATACTTATAGCAAAAATGGTGGCGCTTTTCAAAGCAGTAATGTATTTTCAGGATTAGCTTCAGGAACTTATGTAATCGTTGCAAAAAATACTAACGGTTGCACGAGTACTCCAATTTCAGTAACATTAGGATCAGTTGATCCTTGCGCGGGTGTTACGATCAGCTTAACTGAAACTCATGTTACTCCTACAACCGGGCAAACAAACGGATCTATAACAGTTGTGGCATCACCTGCTGGAACTTACACCTACAATATCAATGGCGGTGCTTTTCAAAGCAGTAACATATTTTCAGGATTAGGAGCCGGCACTTTTATCATCAGTGCTAAAAATACAAATGGTTGCAGCGGAACTCCAATTTCGGTAACACTAGGATCAGTTGATCCATGCGCAGGTGTAACCATATCCGTTACGTCAACTCATGTAAGTCCAACAACAGGACAGTCAAATGGTTCTATCACAGCTACAGCTACTCCTGCCGGAACCTATACATACAGCATCAATGGCGGCGCTTATCAAGCCAGTGGGACCTTCAGCGGACTTGCAGCTGGAACCTACACCATAACAGCAAAAAATGCTTCAGGTTGCCTGGGTTCTACTTCGGTAACTTTAACTGCAGTTGATCCATGCGCAGGTGTAACCATATCGGTTACATCAACTCATGTAAGTCCAACAACAGGACAGTCAAATGGTTCTATCACAGCTACAGCTAATCCTGCCGGAACCTACACATACAGCATCAATGGCGGCGCTTATCAAGTTAGTGGAACGTTCAGTAATTTGGCCGCAGGTACTTACACCTTATCTGCAAAGAATGCTAATGGTTGCCTTGGTTCTACTCAAGTTACCTTAATTGCATCTAACCCTTGTACAGGAATAACCATTAATATCAGTGCAACTACTGTAAATGTATTGCCTTGTCCATCAACTGCAGGAAGCATTACAATAACAGCATCCGGGTCTACAGGACTTTCTTACAACAAAAATGGTGGCGCTTACCAAACGAGTAATATATTTTCAGGCCTTACCGCAGGAACTTATGTTATTGGTGTTAAAGATGTAAATGGATGTACCAACACTCAATCAGTAACGGTAGGAACAGCTGCAATGGGTACTAATTTTACTAACGTAAGAACAATTATTCACGCTAAATGTGGAAGTTGCCATCTTAATGGTGGAAATACCGCAGGTTATAATTTTGATAATGATTGCAGTATAGTTACTTATTGGAACCAGATAAAAGGCACTTGTGTTCAACCTTACAGCAGACCACAAATGCCACCTTCAGCCCCACTAACTTCAACACAACAATCACAAATAACCGCATGGATTAATGCAGGGCACGGTTACACTAATTAATATTAATTTTTTAAACCAAAACAAGAACTAAAAATGATGACCATTAAAAAAAATGCAGTTGCAACGCTCATTGTGCTAATGATACTCGGAGTTTCGAGTTGCTATTATGACAAGGCTGATTTATTGTACGGAAGTAATAATCCTTCAGATTGTACTACAGCAAAGTACAGTACCGTTATTCATCCTATTATAACCAGCAAGTGCGCCACTTCCGGTTGTCATGACGCGGGGAACACCAGTCCTGAACTAGGAACTCATGCGCTGGATTCTGCAAGTTCAGTAAGGATTAATGTTCGTGCCTGTGTTCAAAAAACAATGCCGCCATCTAATCCTTTGAGTGCTTCTGAAGTGACATCATTGCAGTGCTGGATTAATGCTGGCGCTCCCAATAATTAATAGCTAAACACATTTCATTACAATAAAATTAATTAGGCTATGAAAAGATGGAAAAGAAATTTGCTTATTTTATTCATTATTGGATTGGTTACAGCAGGAATAATTTTATATATCGCTACCAAAAAGCCCGCCAAGGGAATCGATGGCAAACCTGTTAAAGTTTTTAATGCATCTGAATTAATAATGTCATTAGATTCTAACAGCACATCGACTTCCAAAAAATACATGTTTAAAAATATAGGCATTATTGGAAAGATAAAAGAGGTGGATATATCAAGGTCAAATATCATTATCGATGCAGGATCTTCGGCTACGGTTAACTGTAGTTTTGACAGCTTAGCTTTTGTTAACAGTAAATCATTTCTAAAAATTGGAGAAGTAATTAATGTTAAAGGGATATATTATGGCTGCGATGGATTTGATAAAAAAAATACAGACGACGACCTGGATTTGATTCCCACTGAAAAAACAGCAATGCTAAGAACTTGCGGATTAAATAATCAATAAACTAAAAACTAAATAAAATGAAAAAACTAATCTTAATCACAATGTTGATAATGGCCGTAAATTTCGCTGAAGCACAGACGAAGTTTTATACAAAATCGGGCCTGGCCTGGTTTGATGCCGGAACCGGTGCTGAGGATATTACCGGAACCAATAAGGCGGTAACAAGTGTTATTGAAACTTCAACTGGACAGATTCAATTTTCAATGCTTATTAAAGGATTTGAATTCTGGAGTCAATTACTTCAGGATCACTTTAATGAGAATTACATGGAAAGCGATAAGTTTCCAAAAGCTATTTTCAAAGGAAATATCACCAATATGGATAAAATAACCTTTACCAAAGACGGCACCTACCCTGTAACGGTAAAAGGTACTTTAGAAATTCATGGCGTGAAGAATGAAGTAGAATCAAAAGGAACCTTAAAAGTAAAAGGAGAAACCATTGATGCTAATTCCGAATTCATAGTTGTTCTTGATGATTACAAAATTGCTATTCCTGGAGTTGTAAAAGACAAGCTTTCGAAAACGGCAAAAGTAAAAATAAACTGCTCTTATACTATCTTAAAATAAAACAAACTGAATATGAACTTTAAAAATATCAAAACTTACTTTTTAATTATTGCTATTACTTTCGCTAAGTCTCTTTTTGCACAGCCAGACGACTTGCTTTCTATAGTAGAAAAAAAAGGAGACCAGCCTAAAGAATATGTAAACAACGCTTTTAAATCAAGCCGCGTTATTATGGGGCATTCTATCGAATTTATTGGCAAAGGTGTTTTGGATGTAAGAATACTGCATCGCTTTGGATTAATTAGTCAGTATCAATCTGCAAGAAATTTATTTGGTTTAGATCAGGCCAGTATGAGACTTGGATTTGATTACGGTTTGACCAAAGACCTTACCATCGGAATTGGAAGAAGCACTTTCAATAAAGAATTTGATGGTTTTATTAAATGCAGACTTGTTCAACAGTCTAGAGGAGCAAAAGGGACCTCTCCTGTTTCCGTTGTTTTAGTAACCGGCGCAACCTATAATGATATGAATTGGGAATTCCCTGCCAGAACAAATTTCTTAACCAGCAGAATGGCTTTTTACAATGAAATGATCATAGGAAGAAAATTTTCAGAAGGCTTCAGCGCACAAATTACCCCTACTCATGTTCACATAAATCTTGTTGATGATTCCACTTTTAAAAATGATGTTTTTGCATTGGGTGTGGGCGCAAGATTAAAACTTTCTAAGCGAATTGCATTTGTAGTAGATTATCAATATCTATTAAAGCAAATTGGAGAAGACGCTACTAATATTCAGTTTAAAGATAACACCAACGCTTTATCTATGGGCTTTGATATTGAAACAGGTGGTCACGTATTTCAACTTCATTTCTCTAATTCAAAAGGCATGAATGAAAGAGAATTTATTACCAATACAACAGGCACTTGGGGTAAAGGTGAAGTAAGTTTCGGATTCAACTTATCCAGAGTATTTACTGTTGGAAAGAAAAAACCTTCCAATCCAAAAATATAAATCATGGATAGAAAAAAATTCTTATCAACTTTAGGATTTTCTGCAGCGTCAATTGCACTGGCTTCTTGTTTGGGTGGATGCAAAAAAGACACACCAAGCGGCCCAACTGTTGACTTTACATTTGATCTTACACAAAGCCCTTACACAGCCTTGGCAATCCCAGGAAGTTATTTATATACTAATGGAATAATTATTGCCAATACTACATCAGGAGTAATTATTGCCGTTTCTGAAGCATGTACCCATGAGGGTGCTAATGTTCAGTATCAAAATAGCAACAACCAATTTTATTGCCCCAGGCATGGCGCAACATTTAATACCAGCGGTGCAGTAACCAGAGGACCAGCCACTACAAATTTGAAACAATATACAGTAACGGTGAGTGGAAACTCTGTGAGAGTAAACGGGTAACCATCAATTAAAATATTTTATCTACAATCCTTCAACTACTGAAGGATTTTTTGTGCAGTAACGATTCGAAAAAAGGCAAAAACGGAATTAGATTTTGTCATGCAATTGTCATATTTATTAATCACAAAGATTCATGACAAAAGCATGATAAAAAAATGATAACAAGGACTGATATTTGCAGCGCTTAAATAAATATGCTCAGACTATCTTTTATAATCAGTTTTATTTTGTTTTATACAAACGTCTTTTCTCAAAAAGACAGTAGCTTCTCAAAGACTGATGCAATGGAGGAAGTGGTGATTACTTCTACAAGAACAGAAACGAAACTTGGTAATGTTGCAGTGCCAACAAAAATAATATCCAAAAAATATATTCAGAATTCAGGCTTATTAAAACTACAGGATATTCTTCAGGAATTTACAGGCATAACTGTTGTGAACAGCAATCTGACAACCTCTTTAAATGGCTATCCCAATCCTTTTGGACAAGGCATACAGATGCTGGGCCTTGATCCTGCTTATACCGCTGTATTAATTGATGGCGAACCGCTCGTTGGAAGAAATGCAGGGATTTTAAAACTAGGCAGAATCGCAACAGGAAACATTCACCAAATAGAAATTGTAAAAGGACCGTCTTCAAGCTTATACGGAAGTGAATCTATGGCTGGAGTCATCAATATAATCACAGCAAATCCTTCAGATCAACAATTAGATTTACAATCTCGTATTGAAACAAATAAAA
The DNA here is from genome assembly GCA_943333125.1 of Chitinophaga pinensis. Lineage (GTDB taxonomy): Bacteria > Bacteroidota > Bacteroidia > Chitinophagales > Chitinophagaceae > Ferruginibacter > Ferruginibacter pinensis_D. The sequence goes on along the minus strand of CALQSB010000006.1, from coordinate 72,587 downwards.
CACTTTCGCAAACGGTTGCTTACGCTAATCATATAAATAAAACCGGAATACAGTTTTTTGTAAACAGATATTCTTCTGATGGATATGATCTTGACCCTAGCATTTATGGAAAAACGATAAGTCCATTCAGAGACTGGAATTCAAATATTAAACTCACTCAGCAATTAAATAAAAAAACAGATCTGATTCTTTCTTACAGAAATTTTAATTCAAAACAAGACTGCAATTATATGATTGACTGGCAATCCAATCCTGCAGTTGTAAAAGGATATACATCTGAGAAAGACAATACATTTTTTACTCAGCTAACTTATAAAGCTTCGGCACGAAATAAATTATTCTTCAGAACATTTGCAGATCATTATTCCAACACCTCATTTGCAAATCTCGAAAACACTGATACGAGATTTGATGAAACCAGTTTTATACAATCTATTTTAAAACCAGAAATTCAATTTGAAAACATTGGCAATAAAAGAAAGTTGATTGGAGGTGCCGGCACTTATATCGAAATGATTGACGCCTCGAGATATTCCGGAAAAAAACAACTGCTGACTTTGTATACATTCATGCAAAATGAGTGGTTTTTGTACAATAAAAAATTGACATTAATTGCCGGCGCCCGACTTGACAAGAGAAATGATTATCAACTCAATTTCAGTCCAAGAGCCGCTATTGCATATAAACCCAATATCCACTGGAAAATTACGGGGTCTGCCGGATTTGGATTTAAAGCACCTGATTTCAGGCACATGTATTTAGATTTTTATAACTCTCAGATTGGATATTCTTTGATTGGCACAGATGTTTTATCAACTCAGCTACTACAATTACAGCAACAAGGAGAATTAGCATCTGGTGCAAACATCACCCCTTTTCTGAATACGCCTTCTTTATTGCCTGAGAAATCATTTGGCACGCATATTGGCGCGAAATACACCAGAAACAAACTGACTGTTGAAACAGGCATTTTCAGAAACGATATCAATAATCTGATAGATGTTTATTTACTGCCTTTCAAAAAAACCAATTATCGTAGTATTTATAGCTATCATAACATCAATCGTATTTTCACACAAGGAGCCGAAATCGATGCACAATATTGCATTTCAAAAGCCATTACCCTTTCTTTAGGTTACCAATATCTGGAGGCAAAAGATAAAAACATACTCGATCAGATTAAAGCCGGAAAAGTTTACAAAAGAGATCCAGTTACCTACCAAACTACATTGGTTACACGAGATAATTACTACGGACTCAGCAACAGGTCTCATCACAGTTTCAATGCGAAATTATTATGGGAAAACAAAAATAAAAAAACGAATATATTTATCAGAGCTATTTACCGGGGCCAGTATGGATATAGCGATATCAACGGAAATAATATTATTGACGATGACCGAGAAATGGTTAAAGGATTTTGGAATCTGAAATTTTCGGCAGAAAGAAAAATAATACATGGGCTTTCTGCACAGATTGGATGTGACAATATTTTAAACTATACCAATCCAGCACAAATGCCTGATATCGCTGGACGATTATTTTTCATCAATATCAATTATTCCTTTAATCACTTATTTAATAAACACTAAAAAAACAATTATGAAAAGAGTTCTCTTTTATTGCGCCATTGCTGCAATATCATTCACCGCCTGTAAAAAAACAACTACACATGCACATACCCCAGCTGCACCAACAACTGTTACCGGCACTAAAATTATCAGTGTAGCATTTGATCCAATGGGTATGGCTAATTTTACATTGTTCCGTTTCCGTGATTCCAGTATTGTTGCTAATGCTGATTCTGCTACAGGCAACTGGGATTTCGGATTACGCTTTACTACATTTATTGTAAACAGTAACGCAGGCGGCCCTGGCAGTGCTGGTGCAATTTTAGTAGATGGTACATTTGACGCTGCTACTACTGCTCCTTCAACAGGATATGCTTATGACACTACCACATCAGCAAGAGCTATAAAAGACGGAAGCTGGTATACTTACAATCCCACAACGCATGCCTTTACTCCTAATGCAGGAAAAGTATTTTTCTTTAAAACTGCTGATGGTTTACATTATGCAAAAATGGAATTATTAGCTGTAGATTACGGACCATTAGTTGGAAATCCTCCTTCACCTTCAATTCTATATTATACTTTCCGTTACACTTACCAAAGTAACGGTACTACTACATTCTAAAATATTATTAATACCCCAAACAAAAAAGAGCTGTTGTAATTAACAGCTCTTTTTTTATAAATTCACATCAGGAATTTCGGGAACACTGATTTTTTTTATTCTCCTTTTATAGGATTTTTCAACTTTTTTATTTGTTTTTACTCCGGTGCTCGACTTCACTCCACTCAATGCAATTTTCAACCAATAATTAATAAAACTTCGTTCTTTGTTTCTTTCAGAATATACTGCGCCATAACCTCTTTTTTTATTTCTATTTATTAAAATTTCATTGGCGAAAAAAGTAATCAATTTGGTTTTAAATGTCCTTATACTATCGCTGCCTTTATTGAGATACTGTATTCTCAGATTTGAATAGTACATTTTCATTTTTCCATGAGATACATTTTCTCTAGCAATGGCGTTTAATCTTATTGTATCTAACTGGCCTGATTTTATTTTAGCAGAAATTAAAGGCTCCAAAATAGGATTGAGTGAGCTCATTTTAAATGGCCTGAATCGAAGACCGTAAGTGAATCCGTGCAGAGAATCTGTATAGGATTCAGCAAACATAAAACGGATACTGGCACTATCCATAAACATCCCGGAAGCATTTAATTTAAGGCTATCTGTTGGTGTTAAATTATAGTTTTTTATGTTTTGAATTTTTGCATGCAAAGTAGAAAAATTAACTCTCCCTGACTTATTGGTTTTATTATTAAATTCCTCGTAGGTAATATTGGCGTCTTTTAGTTCCAGTTGTTCAATATTTAATTTTGTTTTTAATTGTCGCAATAGTGTTACAGGCAGTGGCTTTATAACCCCATTCTTAAACGGCAATCTTCTGTCTTTGTAAATTTCAACAACAGGATTTTCTGTAACGATTTTTTTAATATGCAAAACAGAATCGCTAAAATACATGTCAGTATCTATACCCGAAATTGTTGTGGCGTGGAAATTCAACACAGGATAATCCGTTTGCCATAATTTCGATTTCATAAAATCGCCTCTGTTCAAAACCGGAAGTATTGACAACGAATCAAATTTAAGTTCGTGATCCAGTGATGAATAACTTAAATTATTAACATCAAAAGTGTTAAGGCTATTCGCTACCTTAATTCCGGTGTTAAGCAGCTGCATATTTTTATTATCATGAAGAATACTGTTGAGTGAAATTTTATTTTTATTATTAAAACTCAAATCTCTTAACTCAATATTTGAAAAATTAAATTTCGTCTTCGTAGAGTCATTCTTTTTGGTCTCCAGAAATACAGATTTCGCATGGAGTAAGTCTAGATTGGTTTCCCATAAAATCCCAGTTCCGATTTGATCAGGAATGACTTTTAGATGGTTTAATCTTACCTGCAAATTACCCTCCTGAGGCAGTTCTATATTTAATTTGGGAGTCTTTGCTGTTATGTCATTTAGATTAACCTCTATGTCTTTTGCCGTTAATCCTGAATTCAAAGATTCAATCTTATTGATAATAATGTTAGACTTTATTCTCTTTAAATCCACTTGATTATTTTCGGAAAAATTCAGCCCATTTAAAGTGGGGTTATTGATAGATAATTTATTAACCAACAACTGAGGAAATTTAATTTGGCCTGGAGTCTTATTTAAATTAATATATCCGGGATTAGTAACGATATTGATTTCAGGATCATTGATTTCAATATTATCAATTATCGAATTACTTTTCAAAATCGAATTAATATCAGGAGTGAAAAGAATGGAAGCTACATTAATTTTTATCGAATCTTTTCCCTGAGAGGAAACCAATGATACATTTTGTAGATTAGATCTTTTGTGGTCATCAATGTCAAATTGATCTATCCCAAGCAGCAAACCAGCTTTTGAGAAATTAAGGCTTTCTCCATTTACCAATAATTTATTTATAGTTGGAGCATGAATACCATCCCAGATAAATTTATCTGATTTAACGACAGACAATTGTGTTGATATTTTATTTTTTTCTGATGACAATTTTAATGTGGTATTATGTCCATCAAGAAAATTAATGACAATTTTTAATTTACTTGATGAATCAGTATTCTTAACGACAGGAATACTCATTTCTTTATCTACTGAGCCGCTCTTCCAGATCAGATTACCCACATTTAATTGATTGGAATCAGAGAATGAAATACCCTTTAATCCCACTTGATTAAAACTGAGCATTATATTTTTCTTTGCATTTTTATAAATAAGAGATTTCAATGCTAAAGAATGATTAACTCCATTAATTTTCCCATCTTGTAAATAAATCAGATTCCCTTTTAAATTAAAATTGCCTTTTGAGAAATCTAAATTCAATGAGGAATTGGCTAAATCTTTAATTGAAGATGATTTAAGGAGCTCGTTGATACCAATAGAAGAATTTACATTTTCAAGATGAGCAACGGTAACACCTCCGGATAAATAATTTACTGAAGCATTTAAAACGCTTAGTTTTTCAATATCTATAGATTGTGAAATAGTGTTGATAGTTTGAAAAATATCATTCTTTTTTTTGACAGCTTTTATCTTGATATTTGTTGGAGAACTAATGTTAATTACCGGTTGAATTAATTCTATTTCATTAGCCACCAATTTTTTTGTAGTCAATAAATCAAGCCAAGATATATCTTTTATGGCCAGGGAAGTCATCCTGATATTTTTAATGTCATTTTTCTTTGTATTGGTTAGCGTTGGCGTAATAGAAAAATTAGATAAATATAATTTTTCGTTCATCAAATGAATGCTGTCAAATTTTACTTGATAATTACTGTCTGGATCACTGGCTTTATAGTCTTTTAGACCAAGATCAAATCGTCCCACATTAATTGGAATATTGGGATCGTTTATAATTACCACATCGTGCATTGTAAAATCAGTTCTCTTAATATTGTAAGGAGTTATCTTATCGCCATTTTTAGTGAGTAATGAAATGGAAGCATTAAATACACCCACAAAATCCACATCAATATTGCCCATCAATAATTTAACAACAGAGATCAGGGAATCCTTTGAAATGGGACCTTTCAAGGATCTAGATTTTTCGGATTTTTGTTTTATTGTAGTTTGAATATTTATTGTTGGATTCATGCAATACACACTATCCGCATCCATAATGTTACTCTGTGTAAGTTTCATAAAATCAACATTGGTAAATCTGAGCGTATCGAAATAACCAGAAAAGCTATTAAAATCAGCGTTATCTTTTTTAGAAAAAATATAACAGCTATCCAGCTCAATTGATTTATTTCTGGAATTAATTCTTAATCTGCCGTATTTTATCTGTTGATTTCCATTTAACAAAACAAGGTTCTGATGAGAGGAATAAAATCGTATCCTATCCGCATACAAGAATCGAGTGGGCTGATTGTTGCCTTCGGATTTCTTATTTAAATTATCTATCGAAAAATAATAATCAGTTATGGACAAGGGTTTGCTGCCAGGATTCATTTTATCAACCAGAGTAAAAGCGCCGGAATCAATAAGGCAGTAATTAATACTTAGTTTGTCCAATGTTCTATTAAGTGACTGATAGGCTTTACCCATTTGTTCGGGCAAGGAAAACTTTTCCGTTTTAGCTTCTTTCCACTTTGTAATCGTAATTACAGGGCGCATTAAAATAATAGAATCAATAAATAATTTTCTTCGAAAAATCAATGGCTTGATAGCAGCAAGTTCAAGAAATATTTTTTCTGCGGATACATCAAAAGTTGTAGCCTGATTTAACGTGTCCGTAGACATGAAATGAGGTCTTTTCAGTGTTAATGTTAAAGTACGAGGATTAAATGAAACTTTATTTATTTCGAGTTGTAATTTCCCATTCGAATTCATTGAAACAAATTCTTTAATTATTGTTTCAGCATTATAAATAAATAATAGGTAAGCAACAAGGATCAGCCCTATAATTGCTAATATAACAACCAATAATTTTTTTACTATTTTATTTAGGTACTTGACACTCATTTACAGGCAATCTTAATCTTCGGATTTGTCGGTGTTTATTATTGTTATTTTCTGGGAAGCGTAAGGTGAATTTATTTTCGCTTCCTTCATCATTGAATTTATATTTTCAAATATTATTGCTTTAATTCGTCCTTCATTTCTAACATTTGTAATCCAGAATTCCAGTTCAAATTTGAGACTATTTTCCGAAATATCATCAATGCTCGCTGCTATTCTTTTTCCAACGAGAATACCTTCTACATTTTCTACAGCGGATAATAAAATAGACTTCATTTTTTCAACATCAGTATCCATAGCCACATTAACATGAACGTTCACTTTACAATTACTGTTGGAATGAGTCCAGTTGACGAAAGATTTGGAAATCAAATCGCCATTAGGCACTACAATTTCAGATCCATTTTTTGCAGCTAATACAGATGAGCGCAAGCCAATTTCTTTTACTCTGCCCAAGCCTTCTTCTAGCGAAAGCAAATCGCCAATCTTAAAAGGTCTTTCAAAAGCTATAATCACACCGGAGAGCACATTATTAAAAATACTTTGTAACCCGAAGCCAACGCCAACGCCTATTGCACCTAAAAATACAGTAATAGTAGACAAGGGTATCCCTGCTGAAGATAATCCGAGGATAAAGCCCAATGTAATAATGAAAATTCTTAAAATAAAAATATAGTTCCCCCAGTTTGATTTGATATTCGGGTCCTGGTTTTCAGAAGTAAATAAAGGTTTTAATAAGTTTGACAACATAAATGAACCTACCGTATAAAAAACAAATATCCAGATTTCACCAAAATTGTAAATAAAATTACCGGCATACCTGGGTCTGTTCAAATAATTAACCACCTCGAAACTCAAAGAGTCATAAATATTGATGTTTTTAAATAACGCAAAAAACCAGAATGTTACTGCAAAAAAGAATAAATAAGGCCTGAGTTTTATTTGGAAATTATACAAATCAGGTTTGAATGATTTGTTTGTTCGGTTCCAGTAATCTCCAAGCATGAGAATATAATCGCCAATTCCGTTGATTGCAAAATACAGCATAATAACAAAGAACATCGAATCCAAAGCCGCAATGATAATCATTTTGGACAAAATAAACATTCCGATGAAATTAAAAACACATCCTGTCAATATTAATATAATTATAGTATAAAACATTCCTAGCAAAATAGTTTTATTTCTCACTTCTATTTCTTTGATCCATTTAATAAAAATGAAGGCAACAGGAATAAGCATTATAGCTCCGGTAAAAACAATGCGCTCAAAAATAGTAACTGCTACTGAAATATTCGCAAACTTCAATATTATATAATAAATCAAAAAGAAAACAACTAGTTTTTTGTTAAGCGTTTTAAAGTCCTTTATTAAAATAAACATAATCGTAATAACGACCGTTACGAAAATCAAATCAAGAAATAACAATGGAGGGTACTCGAAAATTACGGGAGCCATGCAAAGAATTACAGCAGGCGCCATCAATGAAGTGTGCCTGTGTACGTATTTGAAATTTTTTGTGTAAATCGATTCAGGCTGTTTCTTATAAATTCTTTTCACATACATCAGTGGAATGAACGCAAATAACAACACGACAATTCTGAATAAAACCAAATCAAGAATCGACGCTTTGGTATAATTTAAGAGTAGCGTATATTTTTGTTGCAGCGTTTCTTTAAGAATTACAAAATAGGTCGGATATTTTTTCTTGTTTATGTTCCAGATATAAGGCTCTTCGGAATTCAACAAATTCTTTTTGATTAAAGCAATATTCTGCTCCACTCTGGAATTTGCTTTGCTGGCAAGTAGAATAATATCATTGAACGAATTCTCTGAATTACTGTAACTTTTCAATTTATTCATACATAAAGTATCAGTAACATCCATCCTGTATTTCATTTGCTCTATTGAAACTTTATATACTTCTGATATGTACGGATTTGAAAGTGAAATTGATCTATTGGTATCTGATTGAAACTTATCTATAATACTTATGAAATAATACAACTCCTCTGAAACTGATTTTATCTTTGCCTGATATTTCCGAGATTGCTGAATTAACAAACCCAATTGATTACTCATATTATTCAGGTTTCTTAAATTCGACCTTTCCTCTATGCTTATCATATTTTCCTTCAGCAAATTGAAATTTTCGTAGTATTCATTTATTGTTTTGTTAAATACTGATGCATCTGGAATATTTGAAACTGTATTTTCAATATGATTCAAAATATCATTACCAGACTGAACCCAATCAGAGGGCGTACGAAAAGAAGGAATAGTTATTTTATTGAATTGGGAACTTTGTGCAAAAAGCAGATTGGGGAAAAACAAAAAGAAGAAAACGAGCTTAATTATAAGACACCTAAAGTTTTGAATTTGATTTCTTTTCATCATAAGTAGGTTTACGTTTAAAGTTAAGTACAAATTTCTTTTTAAAAATCCCTTATTAGCTTTTACCAGTTTTGCCCAAAAGAATAAGGTTTCGAATTTTTATTTACGAATCATGAAGAAAACATAAAATAGAAAGCACTTTTTTTAAGCACACTAATTAAGAAATAAGACGAAGGCAATTCCATTCAACAGAATAAGCGAGAACAGCGAAATTAAACAGCGATATTAAAATCTCTTAACGCGTCATTCAAACTAGTTTTCAAATCAGTGCTCGCTTTTCTTTTGCCAATTATTAATGCGCAACTCACATTATAATCACCTGCCGGAAATTTTTTTGTATAACTGCCTGGAATAACAACGCTTCTTTCAGGAACGTAGCCTTTAATTTCTATAGGCTCGGGGCCGCTTACGTCAATTATTTTTGTTGATTGTGTCAAAACTACATTAGCGCCCAGCACCGCTTCTTTGCAAACTCTTACCCCTTCAACCACAATGCTTCTGCTTCCTAGAAAACAACCATCTTCAATAATAACCGGACTTGCCTGCAAAGGCTCCAATACGCCACCGATACCAACGCCACCGCTTAAATGAACATGCTTGCCGATTTGTGCGCAACTTCCAACTGTTGCCCATGTGTCTACCATAGTACCTTCACCAACATAAGCTCCGATATTTACATAAGAAGGCATCAAAACAACATTTCTGTCTATAAAAGCCCCGTAACGTGCTACCGCATGAGGAACAGCTCTTACTCCCAGTTCCTTATAATTAGACTTCAATTTCATTTTATCATAAAATTCAAATGGAGGCAAAGTATAGGTTTCCATGGGTTGAATTCCGAAATACATTAAAATGGCCTGCTTAACCCATTCATTTACTTTCCAATCATTACCAACAGGTTCGGCTGTTCTTAATCGGCCTTTATCCACTTCTTCGATGACATTTTTAATTGCGTCAGTGTAGATAGAATCTTTTAATAGTTCTCTATTTGCCCAGGCCTCTTTGATCAATATTTGCAATTCCATTTTATTAAGATTTATATCAGGTTTGAATTATGCATTTTCAAAGTGAGCAAGATACAAAACAAATAAAATTTATGAACACTAAGGACTAAGTTCGGCACAATAAATATTGAAATAGCCTTTATATTTCAGAAACTATACTTTTACTTTGTTGAATATTTCCCGGAAGACTTAATTTTATCATTTGATGAGGACAGGGAATTTAGAAATAATAAGTAATTAAAAACAAAGAGATGAGAATTGGTTTTGATGGCAAAAGGGCATATCAGAATAAAACCGGATTAGGGAACTACATTCGTTCTTTGATCGCTATTTTAACCAGTCAATATCCACAACATGACTACACCCTATTCGCTCCAAAAAAAACTAGTTTATTTAATGACCGTGATTTCAAAAACACAAAAAGCATTTTTCCAGTAACTCTTTCAGGGAAATTATTTCCTGCGTTTTGGCGTAGTCGTTTGATGGTAAATGATATTGTAAAAGAAAAAATAGACATCTTTCATGGAGTGAGTAATCAATTGCCAAGAGGAATACAAAATACGAATGTAAAAACGGTGGTTACTGTTCATGATTTGATATATGAAAGATTTCCTGAAACCTATCCATTTGATCAGCGCTATGTTCACCGCTGGAAAATAAAATATGCCTGTAAAATTGCAGACGCTGTAGTAGCAATCAGCAATCAAACAAAAGCGGATCTGATTCATTACTATCATGTGCCCGAACAGAAGATAACGGTTTGCTACCAAAGCTGCAATCCGATTTTCCAATGTATCATCAGTGAAGATGAAAAGTCGAATGTAAAAAAAAGATACAAACTTCCTGATCAATATTTTTTATTTGTTAGCAGTATCGCTCCAAGAAAGAATTTAATTTCTGTATGCGAGGCGATGATAAGAATTAAAAATGAAAACAACTTCCCATTGGTAGTAATTGGTAATGGAAAAAAAGATAAAGAAAAAGCAAAACAATTAATGGCCGATAATGGCATGAGTGACAAATTGATTTTATTAAACGAATTACCAGAATCCAAAGATGCAGATTTCACAACTGCAAAAGATTTTCCTGCCATTTATCAACAAGCGATTGCTTTGGTATATCCTTCGATATTTGAGGGATTTGGAGCGCCATTGCTTGAAGCGATGTATAGTGGCATTCCTGTAATCAGCAGCAACACCTCATGCTTACCTGAAGTTGGAGGAGATGCGGCTATTTATTTCGATCCGTTTGATATTAAAGCCATTGCCGAAAATTTAATCCAGGTATCAACAGATCCGCAGCTCAGAAAACTTATGATTGAAAAGGGATTTGAGCAGGTAAAAAAATTCACGCAAGCTCAGTATGCAAAAGACATTATGAATGTATACAATAAAATTTTATGATTGGTTATAAAAACGATATAGAAAATTGCTTAGCCATTTTGAAAAATGGAGGATTAATTTTATATCCTACCGATACTGTTTGGGGTATAGGCTGTGATCCTGAAAACAAAAATGCCGTTGCCCGCATTTACCGTTTAAAAAATAGAAACGAGGCGAAAAGTATGATTATTCTTGTGGCAGACGAATCCGACATTTTACATTACACTCAACAAAATCCTTTGAAAATTTATGATTACATCAAAGGAATAAACAGACCTACAACGGTGATTTATCAAAATGCCATTCATCTGGCCGAAAATTTGATCAACAAAGATGGAAGTATTGGAATCAGAATAGTTAAGGATCCGTTTTGCCGCGATCTTATTAAAGCATTTGGAAAACCTATCGTTTCTACTTCGTCTAATATTTCGGGATATCCTGCTCCCGGAATTTTCTCAGATATTGACATCCTGATAAAAAATGGAGTTGATTATATCGTTGAACACCGCCAGGAAGAACAAGTGCCCGGAATTCCGAGCACCGTGATTAAAGTGAATGAGGATGGCAGTTATGAAATACTTCGTCCTTAAAATAATTTACAAAATTGTTAGCCCTACTCCAATATGGATAGTCTCGCTTTTCCATTTTGCCTTATTGCCTGTCTCATTTATATCAGAGAGCCCAATTTGATATCTTCCATAAATTCTGACTTTTGAAATAGCAAACTGAACCCCGGCTACCATTGAAAAATCACCAGACTTAAATGCGTCTTTTGTATTTGCCCTAATTGATTTGTCTTTATTCACAATTATCCCATAGCGCGGCCCGACCTGAAAGGCCAATAATTTACTTGCATTAATGTTGAGTAATAAAGGAATATTGATATACCCAAGTTTTAATTTCGAGAGTGTTATTGTACTTGAAATAGTTGACAGATTAGAATCTATATTAAGATTTACAGAACTATAATAAAACTCGGGTTGAATGGTATACGTTTTATTCAGTTTTAATTCAGCAAAAGCACCCAAATGATACCCGTAAGCAAATTTCTCGCTAAAATTAGACCCTTTGATTTTTTGAATGTCGGTGCCAAACTTAGCGCCAATATGAAACCCCTGAGAAAACACTACTGTGTTTAACAATAAAAATGAAATGAAAAATAAAGATGATTTTTTAGTCATATTGATTTAAATTTTTGAATTATAAAGTTACTGAATTCAATAGTACAGTAAGTGCACAAGGATAATTTTATTTCAAAATAACTATGATTTACGAAAATAAAGCCGTAGCTTTGCGCCGACATTAAGAATACTGAGAATTACATGACATGCTCAGTTGCTGTTGAAAGCAGGTTTCAAGTTAATCTTTACTACTAAGATTTTTTCTCTCCCAACGGCCCGAAGCATTACATGTGATCATCAAAATTAAATTTTGACCACGTGATTATTGCAAACTGCAATGAAGGGTCCTTACATTAAAAAATAAAAAATGACAACATTTGAAGCGTTAGGCCTCAAAGCCGAAATTTTACAATCCGTAACTGACTTGGGATTTGTAAACCCCACACCTATTCAAGAACAAGCTATCCCTGTATTGCTTTCCGGCACTACAGATTTTGTTGGATTAGCTCAAACAGGAACCGGAAAAACTGCTGCTTTTGGATTGCCTTTATTGCAACTAATAAATGCTGCAGACAAATTTCCTCAGGCATTAATCGTTTGCCCAACTCGAGAACTTTGCTTGCAAATTACCAGCGACTTACAACTTTATAAAAAATACCTCAAGGGTGTAAATACAGAAGCCGTTTATGGTGGTGCTTCTATCACCATGCAAATACGTAATCTTCGTCAGGGTGTACAAATTGTTGTAGCCACACCAGGAAGATTAATTGATCTTATCGAAAGAAAAGCTATTGACTTACAAAAAGTAAAATATGTAGTACTTGATGAAGCTGATGAAATGTTGAACATGGGCTTCAGAGACGATATTGACTTCGTTTTGAAAAATACCATTAACAGAGAAAGCATCTGGTTATTCAGTGCCACAATGCCTCCAGAAGTAAGGGCAATTTCCAGAAACTTTATGACCTCCCCAAAGGAAATTACTGTTGGAAAGAAAAACAGCGGTAATGTAAACATTGATCATCAATATTTTTCAACGGCTGCACATCATCGTTATGAAGCTTTAAAAAGACTTATAGATTTTAATCCTGGAATGTATGGCATTATTTTTACCCGCACCAAAGCAGATGCTCAGGATATATCTGAAAAATTATCTAAAAGCGGTTACGACATCGAAGCATTGCATGGCGATTTAACTCAGCAACAGCGCGACAAAGTAATGGGACGTTTCAGAAGCAAAACTTTACAATTATTAATTGCAACAGATGTTGCTGCCAGAGGAATAGATGTGGATGGCATTACTCATGTAATCAATTATGAATTACCTGATGACATGGAAGTGTATACGCACAGAAGTGGACGTACTGCAAGAGCAGGAAAGAGTGGAATCTGTATTTCTATTTGTCATACCAGAGAGACTTTCAAAATAAGACAGCTTGAAAAAATGGTAAATGCTACTTTTCACAAAGTGGATATCCCAAGCGGTAAAGATGTTTGCCGGAAACAATTTTTCCATTTCATGGACAAATTAATTCAGACAGATATTTCTCATGGCGATTATGAAACTTATCTTCCTGATTTAATGACAAAATTTGAAAATGTTTCTAAAGAAGAAGTGTTGCAAAGAGTTGCTGCATTAGAATTTGATCATTTTCTTAAGTACTATAACAATGCCGAAGATCTGAATATCGGACTAGACAGCAGAGCAAGAAGAACTGATGCACCAAGAGATGCAATTAGTAACGGCAGTAGATCAGAAAGAACTTTTAACCGCAGAGATAACGGTTATACCAGACTGTTTGTTAATCTGGGAACCAAAGACGGTTTTTATAAAGCCAGCTTCCTACAATTCATACTGGATGAAAGCAATCTTAAAAAAGAAGTTTTAGGAAAGATTGATATGAGAGAAATGAATACGTGGGTAGAGGTAGATAAAGCAAACGCTTCAAAAATGATTAAATGTATTGATGGAAAAAGATACAATAACAGAACCGTGAGAATGAATGAAGCCGATGGCGGTTTTAAAAGACCTAACGATGAAGGCAGTGGTGGTGGAGGCCGACCAAGAAATGAAGAAGGCGGCAGAACCAGAAATTATGCTCCAAGAGAGAGGAAACCATATTAAAACCAGGCATTCGTTTATAACCGTCCCTTACTAAATTAACGATTTCAAACACCCCAGTCATTAAGCTGGGGTGTTTTTTTATACCAGTTCTATAATTGTAATCTCCGGCAATATCCCTACCCGTCCCGGATACCCTATGAATCCAAATCCACGGTTTACATATAATTTTTGTTGATCTTCTTCATACAAACCTGCCCAATGCTTATATATATACTGCACCGGGCTCCATTTGAATCCCGGAATTTCAAGACCAAACTGCATACCGTGAGTGTGGCCGCACAACATCAGGTCGATATCTTTGTAATCAGTTCTTACCTGTGCATCCCAATGGCTGGGATCGTGACTCAATAATATTTTGAATGGAAATTTATCTGCGCCTTTATACGCCAAATCCATCTTTCCGTATTTAGGAAATTTAATTTTGTTGCCCCAGTTTTCGATGCCCAGTAAAGCGATTTGGTGACTTTCTTTTTCCAGCACCACATGTTCATTCATGAGCAAACGCCAACCCATATCCGCGTGAACTTGTTTCAGATTTATCAAATTCTGTTCCTTAGTCAACCCTTCAGAAGGCCACTCCACATAATCCCCATAATCATGATTTCCTAAAATAGAATACACTCCCATTGGGGCTTTCAGCGTGGAGAAAATATCTTTATAATCATTCATTTCGCTAGCCTTGTTATTTACCAAGTCGCCGGTAAACATGATGATGTCAGGATTTTCTTCCAGGATTTTCTTAACACCCAATTCTACAGCAGCTTTGTCTGTAAAACTTCCGCTATGAATATCGCTGATATGAGCAATCTTTATTCCTATGAAAGATTCAGGCAGGTTTTTGAATGAAAGCTTTTTTCTGACAACTCTGTAATTGTATTTATTACCAAAGCCGTAAAGCAAACTACCAAATAAAGAAGTTCCGGCAGAAAGTCCAATCCAGCTAAAAAACACCGATCTGCTGATGCCCTTATCAACCGACGCTCCTGCAACACCTGCTTTGGCTGTAAATGCTTTTGTAGTGAGCCATTGAATTATTCTTCTTAAATCATCCACCAGAAAAAAAAGACAGGCAACCAATTTGGCAATAAAAAAACCAACAAGTGTAGCGAAAATATACGACTTGAATAATTTAGGCAGAAAGTCTTGTTGTAATAATGATAACATTAAAAAGAAACTGATATTCAGGATTGAAATTCCCCAGAAAACAATGTGTACAATAGATTTATTTTTTGGAGAAAAATTCAGACTGACCAATTTGACTGATTGAAAAATATAAAAATCCATCAGCAATGAAAGCGAAATAAACACAATAACTCCTAGGGTAGAACGCATATTTGATTTTCGATTTAAAACTTTTGAAACTCATTCAATTGCTGGCGAATTGCATGAATAGTGGGCTCGTCATGAATTTCATTATCATCGCCTATTAATTTATCAACCACACTAATGGGAAGACGATTGGGATGAACATGCATTTTCAAATACATCAAAGAACCTGTAAGGTGATCCAGCCCTCTTAAATTTCCGGCTCTCCCAGTAGAAATTCCGGTAAGCAGTAC
Source organism: Chitinophaga pinensis (assembly GCA_943333125.1). Lineage (GTDB taxonomy): Bacteria > Bacteroidota > Bacteroidia > Chitinophagales > Chitinophagaceae > Ferruginibacter > Ferruginibacter pinensis_D. The sequence continues at coordinate 56,873 of CALQSB010000006.1, read as the reverse complement.
TTTTTTGTGATGCCAGCATTTTGTTACATCGGAATTGTCGAGCATTAATTTTAAAATGCCAGGATATGATCCATTGTATTCTGGCACGATCATAATAAACCGGTCTGCAGGAATTATATATTTTTTTTCTATTTCAATAAACTCTTCGTTATGCTTATACACATTATGCTCATCAAGGCTAAGTAAAGAATAGTTAATTCCGGCCTCCTGTAACATTTTACAGTAAGTTAAAGCCACTTTTTTGGTATTGCTCCCTGGTCTTCCGGTTCCTGAAATCACTGTTGTCATCGGTGTAATTTTAATGCAAATTGTCTTAAACTCAGCATATAAACAATTATAAGGTCATAATGTTCCGGTTTTAAGTCGAATATTTACTTTTATTGAGTTTATCCTACCCAATCCTTAATAACTTTACCATATTTACAAAGAAAAATACCCGATTTTTGCCTAAATAATTCACAGAACAAGTAAAAATATGGCAAGAATAATTGGAGTAGCTAATCAAAAAGGGGGCGTTGGAAAAACCACCACAGCTATCAATCTGGCTGCGAGCTTGGGTATTCTTGAATTCAAAACATTATTGGTGGATGCCGATCCTCAGGCAAACAGTACAACTGGCGTTGGGTTCGATCTTCAAAATATCACCAAAAGCCTTTACGATTGCATGGTTAATGAAGCTGAAGCAAGAGATGTGATTTTAAAAACAAGCATTCCTCATCTGGATCTTATTCCTTCTCATATTGATCTGGTTGGTGCTGAAATTGAAATTATCAATTACCCCAACCGTGAGCTGGTTTTAAAAAAAATCCTGGAATCTGTTTCTGGCGATTATGAATTTATTATTATTGACTGCTCCCCTTCATTAGGACTTATTACCGTAAATGCATTAACCGCTGCCGATAGTGTGGTGATTCCTGTACAAACAGAATTCTTTGCATTGGAAGGACTTGGCAAATTATTGAACACAGTAAAAATTATTCAGAACCGTCTTAATGTAGATTTGAAAATAGAAGGAATTTTAATGACTATGTACGATGGCCGCTTACGTTTATGCAATCAGGTAGTTAGTGAAGTTAGACGACATTTCGAAGATATGGTATTCAGCAGCATCATCCACCGGAATACTAAACTAAGTGAAGCGCCAAGTGTGGGCAAGCCCGTTATCTTATATGATTCCGACAGCAAAGGAGCTGTGAATTATTTAAATCTGGCAAAAGAGATTTTACAGAAAAACAATATGACCAGACTGACTCAGGAAGATAGAATTTTAGAATAAAAAATAAGTGGATGAGTTTACTGATAATTGGATTTTTTTACTGCTCCATTTCAAATAATCAAATCTTCTGCTAATTAAAATATTATGCAACAAAAAAAATCAGACGCATTAGGAAAAGGCATCAGAAGTTTACTACAAAATATTGATGCAGACCTTAAAAATAATACCGGTAATTTAAAAACTGAAGTGGCGGAAAAAACTACATCCACCATGAATGTTACTTTAGATAAAATAGATGTAAATCCTCATCAACCCAGAAAAGATTTTGAAGCAGTCGCTTTGAGTGAGTTGGCAGCTTCAATAAAAATGCACGGAATTATTCAGCCCCTTACCGTTTCTGCTATTCCCAATGGAAGGTTCAGACTGATTGCTGGTGAACGAAGATTCAGAGCATCAAGAATTGCTGGATTAAAAGAAGTCCCTGTATATATCCGTCAAGCCAATGATGACAATATTCTTGAACTTGCCTTACTTGAAAATCTTCAAAGAGAGAATTTAAATGCCATTGAAATTGCCTTAAGTTATAAGAGATTAATGGATGACCTGGATTATACACAGGAACAATTAGCTGAAAGAATGGGCAAAGACAGAAGTACGGTTACTAATTATATAAGACTATTAAAACTACCTCCGGATATTCAGGTTGCGGTAAGAAATGGTGTAATCAGTATGGGGCATGCAAGGGCTATAATTAATGTAGATGTTGTAGACAAACAATTGTACATTTTTTCAGAGATAAAAAAGAAAGGACTTTCTGTTCGCCAAACTGAAGACCTGGTTAGAAAACTATACACCGGAAATACCCCAAAAATAATTCCTAAATCCGGCGTTCCTAATGCATACAAAAAAATCGAAGACAATATTGCATCCGCGTATGGCACGAAAGTAAAGTTGACGCATAATAAAAAAGGACATGGCACTATTTTGTTCGAATATTATTCTCTTGAAGAAATGAATAGTTTGCTTGAGAAATTAAAAATCAATGTGAGCTGATGACTGCTGTTAAAAAAAGTATACTATTCTTTTTAACCGGTTTTTTTTTGAGTAATCATTTATTTGCTCAGGAAGACAGTTTAATTGTTTCCCAAACGCAATTAGTAAAAGACAGCAGTGTAAAATATAATCCCAAAAAAGCAATTGTAAGATCCGCCATCATTCCTGGTTGGGGACAAATTACCAATAAAAAAGCCTGGAAACTCCCATTTATTTATGGTGCATTAGGCACAACGACTTACTTATTTTTTAGAAACATTGGCCAATACAAAGATGCAAAGAATGCATACATCTTGTCTACTGACAATGACCCTACAAACGATTACCTGATCAAGCAGCCTTATTACAGCGTAAAAGATCAGCCAGAAAGAATTCGGGTTTTCAGAGATCAAGTCAGACAAAATGTAGATTACTGTGTGGTATTTTTTGTTTTGTTCTGGGGATTAAATGTTGCGGATGCTGCAGTGGATGCCCATTTAAAAACCTTTGATGTGAGTGACAAATTGAGTTTTCAAATTAAAGGCGGATACTCTCCTATGGCAAGAACAAATGGATTGAGTTTGGTGATGAACATTAGATAAAGAATTTTATACTTCTATTATTTTTTCGTTAACCCCGGTTTTGCCTTTTTAAATTTATTACAAGAAAAAAATGACGCAAAGACAAGCGCTTGCTTTATTTTTTGATCTTATTTCAGTCCACTTTGTTGTGGAACAAGGAATCGGATCTACCACTCTACTTTATTGTCTGTCCCCTTCAACATGATTCCAACTGCAAAATCCAGGATAAATAAAATTACGCCACAACAAAATAAAGATTAGCATTTATTCAACAGCTGTTTTTAATTCCTAAATAAATTTGTACTGAAAATAAAAACAGTACAAATGTCAAATACATATTCTCAGATTTATATTCAGTTTGTTTTTGCAGTAAAAAACAGAGAAGCATTGATTCAGAAAGCATGGAAAGAAAGGCTTCATGGATATATTACAGGAATATTTCAACACAATAAACACAAGATGATTCAGATAAACAGTGTAGATGATCATATTCACATCTTTGTTGGAATCAAGCCTGATCAATGCATATCCGCTTTGATACAAAATGTAAAAACAGAAAGCAGCAAATGGATTAATGCACAAGCATTAACGCCAAAAAAATTTGAATGGCAAAAAGGATATGGTGCATTTTCCTATTCTAAAAGAGATAAAAAACAGGTAATTAATTATATTATAAATCAGGAATTACATCATAATAAAGAAAACTTTCTTGATGAATATCGTGAATATTTGAACGATTATGAAATTGAATGGGATGAAAAATATATTTTTATCGACCCTCAATAAAAATGTCACCATGCGTTCCTATGGAACGCAAAATATATTTGCATATTTTTTCTAGAGACGACATGTTCCTATGGAACATTTTTGTTATTGTTTGAAATGAAACAGTATTACAGTATATGTAATGTTTTTAAAATTGTAATTAAATAAATAATTTGTTCCAATGGGTAATATATTCTATTTACCAATATTTCAATAACATTATTGTTCTAAAGGAACCTCTCGCCTCACCAATAAACCAAACCTTTTATGTTCCATAGGAACATATCGTCTCTAGAACCGTAAATTACGTTTCGTTCGTTCCATCGGAACGTTTGGTGAACGATAATATTCATTGTATCAATTGAATTATATTTGTTTCAAATTAATAAAATGAAAATCGCATTAATCGGATATGGCAAAATGGGAAAAGCAATAGAAGATGTTGCATTGAAAAACGGCCATGAAATTGTTTTGAAAATTACCTCCCAAAATACCGACGATTTAATTGCCTCAAATTTGCAAAAAGCCGATGTTGCCATAGAATTCACCAATCCACATAGTGCTGTTGAAAATATAAAAAAATGTTTCGATGCCAATGTGCCTGTGGTTTGCGGCAGTACAGGCTGGCTTAATCAATGGCAAGAAATCGAAAATTATTGTACCGAAAAAAACGGCGCATTATTATTCGCCAGTAATTTCAGTGTGGGTGTCAATATATTTTTCGAATTGAATAAAAAGCTGGCTATGTTTATGAACAACAGACCTGAATACAATATCTCCATCGAAGAAATTCATCACACCCAGAAAAAGGACGCTCCCAGTGGAACAGCTATTACATTGGCAGAAGGCATTTTAAAAAATAATCAAAATAAAGAAAAATGGGTATTGGGTGAGACTGAAAATAATGAGAAATTAAGCATTACCTGCAAAAGAATTGATCCTGCTCCAGGCACTCATATCATCAGTTATGACTCTCCTATCGACAGCATTGAAATTAAACACACCGCACACAATAGAATTGGATTTGCGAGTGGGGCAGTAATAGCTGCAGAGTACATTTTAGGTAAAAAAGGAATCTTTGGGATGAGGGATGTTCTTTCATTCTAAAACATAAAAAAGCTCATGATTTAATTCATGAGCTTTATTTTTAAGACATTGTATGTATTTTAGAAACGAAGATTCATACCAAATGTAACATTGGTAAGGTCTATACCAAAATCGAAGCCGGTTGTACCTTTTGCATTGACGGAACCTGATGATGCTTTAATAGACGTGTACCCGATTCTTCCAATAACTGCTTCTAAAGACAGATTTTTGGAAACAAAATAGTTGAAACCTGGGGCCGCAAATATATCCATTCCTGTTACTTTCAGGTCTGGTTCAGCTAATTTATCTGTACCGCTTAAATAATTCACTCCTAAATGACCGAACATAGAGAATTTACTCTTAGGAGAGAAATAATATCTACCAAAAGCGCCAACAGCCATTGCACTTGTTTCTTCAGTGGTCACAGAAACCAATGTTGTTTTAGCAGACCCAATGCCCAAGTTTACTCCTACTGCAACATTGTCGCTAAGGAAATGCCCAACTCCTACAGTGAACGTTGTTGAATTAGATTTTTCTTCAAAATCTTTGTCATTTTGAGAAGAGATTCCCAATGAACCTGTTAGAAAGGTATTTCCTTTAGAAAAACCTTCTTGAGCATTTGCAACACCAAAAGCGGTGATCAAAGCAATAGATAAAAATACTTTTTTCATGTTACGTAATTTAAGTGGTTAAATAATATGGATGCAATCTAACCCAAATTTTTGAAAAAAAGACAGTTTTCCACAAGAAATCCACAAAATAATTAACAATTTTTAATTAAATAATCTTTAATTAAATGAAATTCAACTATTTAAAAAAATCTTAGTACAAAGCCCAATTGCAAGAAAGACCCGTTCACATAACCCAACTCTCCGAAAAAGCCTGCCTTTTTTGTAAGATAATAGTGAGCCCCTATTTGTGCAGAATACCCAAATTCACCGGGAACGGGACCTGGAATAGAAGAATTATTTCTATACACAGAACGAACATAACCCAAACCTCCTCCCAGATATGGATCAAATTTATTCGAGTGACCAAAATGATAATTAGCTCTGGCTAAGGCAGTGAAAATAGAAATTTGCTCATCAACCAGAAATCTTTTTGTCTCACCTTTTACTATTGAATAAGATGTGGTTATACCAATACTGATTTTATTACTGATAAAATTCTCATAACAAACAGTAAATGGCCCGATGCTCGAAACCTGATAATCCGGAATATCTTTAATCAAACTATTATGTTCTAAGAAATATACCCACACATTCCCAATGCCATAGCTCGCCGTTATTATTGATTTCCCTTTTTTTGAACTGTATTCGGCGTTAAGCTGAGCATTTATTTTCAATGAAAACAGTAATAATAAAAAAGAAATTGCAAGTGCCTTCATCAGTCTAATTTTTCAATATTATCAATCATATCCTTTACCATTGTCGATAAATTATATTCCTCCTTCCAGCCCCAATCCTTTCTGGCCACTGAATCATCAATACTTTCAGGCCAGCTATCCGCAATGGCTTGACGATAATCTTCTTTATAAGAAATCTCAAATTCAGGAATATGCTTTTTTATTTCTGCCGCAATTTCTTTTGGAGAAAAACTCATCCCTGAAATATTATATGAGGTTCGAATGGAAATTTTATCTGCAGGCGCTTCCATCAACTCTATAGTAGCTTTTATCGCATCAGGCATATACATCATAGGCAGGTATGTTTCTTCTTTTAAAAAACACTGATATTTTTTTTCGGCCAATGCCTCATGAAATATTTCAACAGCATAATCAGTTGTTCCTCCACCAGGCGCACTTTTATAACTTATCAATCCTGGATATCTCATACTTCTCACATCCACCCCATATCTATGATGATAATAATTACACCAGAACTCTCCCGCATATTTGCTGATCCCATAAACAGTAATGGGTTCAATTATCGTTTGCTGCGGACAATTTACTTGTGGCGATGTAGGCCCAAATACCGCAATACTGCTGGGCCAGTAAACTTTATGCAATTTCTCTTCACGGGCAATATCCAATACATTCAACAAGCCTTGCATATTCAAATGCCAGGCCAAATTTGGATTTTTTTCTCCTGTAGCCGACAATATCGCGGCCAGCAAATAAATCTGTGTGATATTCTGACGAATCACCTGAACATGCAACATCTCTTTATTCATTACATCCAAACTCACATAAGGACCACTTCCTTCCAGCAATGGATTCTGTTCTCTTAAATCAGAAGCAATTACATTACTATTGCCATAGATTTTTCTTAAAGCAAGTGTCAGTTCCACTCCTATCTGACCGCTGGCACCAATAACCAGAATTCTTTGTTTTACCATAAAAAGCAATTAAGGTGTAAATGTAAAAGTAAACTGTTATCTATAGAAAAATAATTATCTAAATTTGCCAAATGAATACTTATACAACTGAACTATTTCAACATCAAAATTATAATAACAACAACTTCTTTCTCATTGCAGGCCCTTGTGTGGTGGAAAATGAAGAAATGGTTATGGAGATTTCCGAAAAAGTAGCAAGCATTTGCAAAAGACTTGAAATCCCTTTTATTTTTAAAGCTTCTTATAAAAAAGCCAACCGCACAAGTGGCTCCTCTTTTACAGGAATCGGCGATGAACAAGCGTTGAAATTAATACATGCTGCAGGCCAGAAATTAAACATCCCAACCATCACGGATATTCATACCGCTAATGAAGCGGCTATTGCTGCCGAATATGTTGATGCCCTTCAAATCCCTGCATTCCTTTGCCGACAAACTGATTTATTGCTAGCAGCTGCTGCAACCAATAAAATGGTAAACGTAAAAAAAGGGCAATTTGTAAGTGGCCCTTCCATGAAATTTGCAGTTGACAAAATAAAACAAGCCGGTAATGAAAGAGTTTGGCTCACCGAAAGAGGAAACAGTTTTGGATACCAGGACTTAATTGTTGATTACAGAAATATTACCTGGATGAAAGAAATTGGCGTTCCTGTAATAATGGACTGTACCCATTCTTTACAACAACCCAATCAAACTTCTGGTATAACCGGAGGAAACCCTCAACTCATTGAAACTATTGCCAAAGCTGCTATTGCAACCGGCGCTGATGGATTATTTATAGAAACTCACCCCGATCCATCCAAAGCAAAAAGCGATGGCGCAAATATGTTACACCTCAATTTATTAGAACCTTTGCTGGAGAAATTGGTGGTTTTGAGGAAAGCAGTTTTATAAGGTTCAAGAGGTTTAATAGGTTCAAAAGGTTTGAGATGCTAAAAAAACATTTTGAACGTTTTGAACATTTTCAACCTTTGGAACATCAAATCCCTACCGGATTTCTCCTGGATATTCTCACATACTTTTTAACGTTCATCCAAAAAGCGACGAACAGATATATTATTAACGGAGACCCCATAGTAAGAAAGGAAATGTAGATGAAGTATTTTCTGATTATACTGTTGGCAATGCCCATCTTTTCTCCAACGGCTGCACAAACCCCAAATAGATGCCATTCCACAAAATGTTTGAGCTTATTCATTGTCCTTAAAAATACAGATTTTTATGTAAAAAACTAACTTCGTTTCAGTAATTTTGCATCCGAGAAAAAAACTCTTTTTCTACACTGTTTGATTGTTTTGTATATAGTGATGACTATTTTGAATTCATACACGACATCATAATTATTAAACATTGAGCACTAAACTAATCAAACCTTAAACTAATTATATCATGGCTTTCGACATTGAAATGATCAAAAAGGCATACGCTGAATTTCCGGATAGAATTGCTGCAGCTCGTAAATCAGTAGGTAAACCTTTAACCCTGACCGAAAAAATATTATACGCCCACCTTTGGCAGGGTAATGCAACTCAGTTGTTTGAAAGAGGAAATGATTATGTGGATTTTGCACCAGACAGAGTTGCCATGCAGGATGCTACCGCGCAAATGGCCTTACTGCAATTTATGCAATCGGGAAGAACAACTGTTGCCGTTCCTAGTACTGTGCATTGCGACCATCTGATTGAAGCAAAAATTGATAGTAAAACTGATTTGAACAGAGCGGTAAATGAAAGCAGTGAAGTGTACGATTTCCTTGCTTCTGTTTCTAATAAATATGGTATAGGTTTCTGGAAGCCCGGTGCTGGAATTATCCATCAGGTAGTTCTTGAAAATTATGCATTTCCAGGAGGCATGATGATTGGTACAGACAGCCATACTGTTAACGCAGGTGGTTTAGGCATGATTGCCATTGGCGTAGGTGGCGCTGATGCCTGTGATGTAATGGCCGGTTTACCCTGGGAATTAAAAATGCCTAAATTAATTGGCATCAAACTCACAGGGAAGCTTAATGGCTGGACCGCCCCAAAAGATGTTATCTTAAAAGTTGCCGGAATTCTTACTGTTAAAGGTGGTACCGGTGCTGTTGTTGAATACTTTGGAGAAGGTGCTATAAACATGAGTTGTACCGGAAAAGGTACAATATGCAACATGGGTGCTGAAATAGGCGCCACTACCTCTACTTTTGGTTATGACGAAAGCATGAGCCGCTACCTGAAAGCAACCGGCAGAGGAGAAATCGCTGCAATGGCCGACAAAATCAAAGAACATCTTACAGGTGACGATGAAGTATACACGAATCCATCTCAATATTTTGATCAGGTAATTGAAATCAATCTGAGCGAACTGGAACCTCATTTAAACGGACCATTTACTCCCGATTTAGCAACCCCGATTTCTAAAATGAAAGAAGCCGCAGCTGCTCATAACTGGCCCACAAAAATTGAAGTAGGTTTGATTGGAAGCTGTACCAATTCTTCTTATGAAGATATCAGCCGTGCTGTAAGTTTAGCCAAACAAGTTTCTGAAAAAGGATTAAAATTAAATTCTGAATTCACGATAACTCCAGGCTCTGAATTGGTAAGATACACAATTGAAAAAGATGGTTTTTTGAAAATATTTGAAAATATTGGTGCTACCGTTTTCGCTAATGCATGCGGACCTTGTATCGGAATGTGGGCAAGAGTAGGCGCAGAAAAAGCAGAGAAAAATACCATCGTTCATAGTTTCAACAGAAACTTTGCAAAGCGTGCTGACGGCAACCCCAATACTTTTGCTTTTGTAGGTTCGCCAGAAATTGTAACTGCATTAGCTATTGCCGGTGATTTAAATTTCAACCCGCTAACGGACACCCTTACCAATGATAAAGGAGAACAGGTGAAATTAGATCCTCCTACAGGATTCGAATTGCCTCCTACTGGATTTTCTGTTGAAGATGCTGGCTTTCAGGCACCCGCTGAAGACGGAAGTCATGTGCAAGTAATAGTTTCTCCCGATAGCAAGCGCTTACAAATATTAGAACCATTTGCAGCCTGGGAAGGAATTGACTTAAAAGGATTGAAATTGCTGATTAAAGCAAAAGGAAAATGTACTACCGACCATATCTCTATGGCTGGTCCATGGTTGAAATTCAGAGGACATCTCGACAACATCAGCAACAACATGCTAATTGGTGCGGTTAATTTTTTCAATGAAAAAACCGACAATATCAAAAACCAGATAACTGGAGCATACGGAACAGTGCCTTCAACTCAAAGAGCCTACAAAGCTGCCGGAATTGGAAGTATAGTTGTAGGTGATGAAAATTATGGCGAAGGTTCTTCACGCGAACATGCGGCTATGGAACCCCGTCACCTTGGTGTTAGAGCGGTATTGGTAAAGTCATTTGCCCGTATTCACGAAACCAATTTGAAAAAACAAGGAATGCTGGCATTGACCTTTGATAATAAAGCTGATTATGAAAAATTCAAAGAAGATGATGCGATAGACATTGTCGGCTTAACCACTTTTGCTCCTAATCAAAAACTCACTCTAGTATTGCATCATAACGATGGCACACAAGATGAAATCAATGTAAATCATTCTTACAACGAACAACAAATCGAATGGTTTAAAGAAGGAGCTGCTTTGAATATTATCAGAAGAGATTTTGCAAATAAAAAATAATATCCCGAATTAGTTTTTACAAAAAAAACGCGGAGTTAATACTTCGCGTTTTTTCTTTGCTGTTATTATTGATTATAATTAGGTATCAGTCTCTACTTCAAACCAAACTTTGGTTGCATCGTTCCAGTCGCCATTGTAATTTATAGTCAACTCCTCTCCTTTTTTAATCCCGCGAACTGTTTTGACGAAAATAATTTCCTCCTCATAATCCATAAAATATTCGCAATTACTTTTATAGCTGTGATTGTATATAGGAATAAAGCCTAAGGCCATGCAACATTGATCTTTCAATTCGCCCCACTCAAAAATATAATCATGAAGTAAAGTCTTATCAAGAAAGACTCTTTCTTCTTTTTTCATCACAATTACAGGAGAAACTTCAACGATCACACCAGCATCGATATCCTGATCAGAAAAAACCCCTTTGCCTTTTTTTTCTGTCATATCAATATATAAACCCTGATGAATCATAATTTAAAAAAATAATAAAGTAACTTTGCAAACCTGAGCGAAAATAGTGAATTTGAAGATTATTTACCCAATTAAGAGATCTCTGCATGTCAATAGAAATGGACAATATCTCATTGCAGCAAAAATTCGAAGAAGTTATCGCTTCCGAAGAAAAATTGTCTATACAGGAGTTTCTCAACAATCAGAACATCAGTGACGTTGCTAATCTGATTTACGAAAATCACGAATACGAATCCCAGATCATCTCTCATCTTTCTATTCACCGTGCTGCCAGCGTATTTAAAATTCTTGAATCTGCAGAACAGAAAAGAATCATCGAAGACCTTCCCCCTTTTAAATCTGCAGAGTTATTGAATGAACTTCCTGCCGATGACAGGGTTGCCTTTCTGGAAGCATTGCCCAACAGTGTAGTAAGAGAAATGATAAAAACGCTGGATCCTGATGAAAGAAAAATAACCTTAGAACTTTTAGGATATCCGGAAAACAGCGTTGGCCGTATCATGACTCCGGATTATGTATATGTTTACGAATATAATACTGTAAAGGAAGTCATTGAAACCATCAGAAGATTTGGCACAAACAGCGAAACCATTGATGTTATTTATGTAATTAATTATAAAGGAGAATTACTTGACGATATCAGAATCAGAGAAATTATATTAGCATCCCCCGAAGAAAAAGTGAGCGAGCTGATGGATGGCCGGTTCATTTCGCTGAATGCCAACGACGATCAGGAGTTAGCCAATGAGGCCTTCAAAATGAATAATCGTGTAGCCCTTCCTGTAACCGACAATTCAAACATACTTTTAGGTATCATTACAATCGATGACGTACTTTGGATTGCCAATGAAGAATTCAGTGAGGATATTCAAAAAATTGGAGGAACGGAAGCTTTAGACGAACCTTATCTCGATATCAGCATATTTAGACTCTTGAAAAAAAGAGCAGGATGGCTTGTATTATTATTTCTTGGAGAAATGCTTACCGCATCGGCTATGCAATATTTTCAGCACGAAATTGAAACAGCAACAGTGCTGGCTCTTTTTATCCCATTAATTATGAGCAGCGGAGGCAATAGCGGATCTCAGGCTTCTACACTCATTATTCAGGCCATGGCACTGGGCGAACTTACTGTAACTGATTGGTGGAAAGTGATGCGCAGAGAACTCATTACAGGAATGATGCTCGGTATAATTTTAGGAAGTATTGGATTATTAAGAATTTTTATCTGGCAAAATCTTCATGTTTTCGATTATGGAGTGCATTGGAATCTTTTAGCGCTGACTATTTTCTTTTCATTAATGGGAATTGTTTTATGGGGCAGCTTAATGGGCTCAATGCTGCCAATAATTTTAAAACGAATGAAACTCGATCCCGCAGCATCATCTGCTCCTTTTGTAGCTACATTGGTTGACGTTACAGGAATTGTTATTTATTTCTCGGTAGCGTACTTTTTTCTCAAAGGAATTATGCTCTAGAATATCTTCATATTATTTAGAATTTGATTTTTAATTTATTAAATTGCATCAGCACAAAAAAAATAAAACTATTTTTTTTGTCATTTGTAAATTTTTGAAATTCAATTTTTTGCTTGATTATTAACTTTTAACTTAACAATTATGTGCGGAATCGTTGGCTACACAGGTACCAGACAAGCGTATCCTGTAATATTAAAAGGATTAAAAAGACTTGAATACAGAGGATATGACAGCAGTGGAGTTGCCCTTTTAAAAGACGGAAAACTGAACGTTTACAAAAAGAAAGGCAAAGTTGCTGATCTGGAAGAAACCATGATAGGAAAAGTGCTGGATGCTCATGTAGGAATTGGTCATACCCGATGGGCCACACACGGCGAACCCAGCGACAGAAATGCGCATCCCCATTCATCTGCAAGCGGGAAATTAGCCATGATTCATAATGGTATTATTGAAAACTATGCGCTGATTAAACAAGAGTTGCTTAATAAAGGATATACTTTTACCAGCGATACAGATACTGAAGTTTTATTGAATTTCATAGAAGACATTCAAAAGAATAACAATTCTACTTTGGAGGAAGCTTTGCGAATTGCTTTAAAAAGAGTTAGTGGAGCGTATTGTATTTTACTTATTGAACAAGACAATCCCGATACTATCATAGCGGCAAGAAAAGGAAGTCCCTTGGTTATCGGCATAGGAAAAGGCGAACATTTTTTAGCCAGTGACGCCTCTCCTATTATTGAATACACTAAAGAAGTAGTTTATGTAAATGATTACGAGTTGGCAATTGTAAAGCCTGACGAGTTGATTTTAAAAAATCTCGGCAATGAAAAAATCACTCCATACATCACCAAGCTTGACATGGAATTAGCCGCTATCGAAAAAGGAGGTTACGATCACTTTATGCTTAAAGAAATATTCGAGCAACCGAGTACCATTTTCGATTGCCTGAGAGGAAGACTGGATGCAAAAGAAGGGACTATTAGAATGAGTGGAATTGATCACAACATCGATCAGCTGATGAATGCAAATCGCATTATGATTCTTGCCTGTGGCACCAGCTGGCACGCCGGATTAGCAGCCGAATATATTATTGAAGAACTTTGTCGTATACCCGTTGAAGTTGAGTACGCTTCAGAATTCAGATATAGAAATCCAATTGTAAACAAAGGCGATGTCATCATTGCTATTTCTCAAAGTGGAGAAACTGCCGATACATTAGTGGCTCTTGAAAAAGCAAAAGAAAATGGAGCGTTTATTTTTGGTGTGGTAAACGCTGTTGGCTCTTCAATCGCCAGGATTTCAAATGCCGGCGCTTACACTCACGCAGGCCCCGAAATTGGTGTAGCTTCTACAAAAGCTTTTACCGGACAGTTGGCCGTTTTAATGATGATGGCCCTAAGTATTGCCAAACATAAAGGCACCGTATCTCATGAAAGATATCATTCATTACTTTTAGAGCTGGAAGAAGTTCCTGAAAAAATAAATGCTATTTTAAAAAATGCCAGTGCTTTAAAAGTTATTGCAGAAAAATACAAAGGCGCTTCAGATTTTCTTTTTCTGGGAAGAGGTTACAATTTCCCTATTGCATTGGAAGGCGCACTGAAACTAAAAGAAATTTCCTACATACATGCCGAAGGTTATCCCGCAGCAGAAATGAAACATGGCCCAATTGCTTTGGTAGATGAAAATCTGCCTGTAGTGTTTATCGCCACTAAAGATGCTTATCACGAAAAAATTGTAAGCAACATGCAGGAAATAAAAGCCAGGAAAGGTAAAATTATTTCCATCATTACAGAAGGAGATACTACCAGCACTGAATTAAGTAATGATTATTTCGCTATCCCTCCTGCTGATGAATTAATCGCACCTATTCTAACTGTAATTCCATTGCAGTTGCTTTCTTATTATGTAGGAACGGCAAAAGGAGTAGATGTAGACAAACCTCGTAACCTTGCAAAAAGCGTTACGGTGGAATAAGAATTTCAAGGGCAGTGTAAACTGCCCTTTTTCATTTTATTATTCTAGTTTGTTTTACAATCCGAATTAATACTGATTGTAAAGCGAGCATATATACTCTCCCTAAGTAATTTATTTATCCTTTTTATTTATTCGATTTTGAAAATATTTTTTATAAATGAGCTTTCATTTCTTTTCAATTACGCTCATTAAAAACTTCCTGAAAATTGAATCATAAATTGTGTCTAAATCAGTAACTTCATTTTCCAGAATTATTTAAACCATTAACTGCTTTAGGTATGAATTTGATCAACAAACATCCTGTCTCTGAAATAGGTTATAATTTTATCGAAAGTCAGTATCTGCCAAAAGGTAAAGATGAGTACCATCTGAGAAATCTTCAAAATAAAAAAAGAGGAAAGTTCCGTAAACTCAATGCTGCTGAAAAAGAAATATTGATTCAAAACAGAAACACTTCAGATAACTGGAACAACATCCTTGTTTCAGAAGAGTTCGATCCGAATTTTGTAAAAAACTCCAACTTTTTCGGTCTCATCAGAATTGGAAGTCTGAAGCCTTTTTATCATGAATTTCATAATTTCAAAATGCCTGAAGGTATATATAACAGTACGATTATAAGTTCTGATATTGGCAACAATGTTTGTATAGACAACGTAAATTACCTAAGCCATTATATTATTGACGAAGATGTAATGCTGGCCAATATCAATGAGCTGGCTACTACAGATAAGGCGAAATTTGGAAATGGCATTCTTAAAGATGGCGAGAAAGATGAAAAACAGAGAATGGTTATTGAAATATGCAATGAGAATGGCGGCAGGAAAATAATCCCCTATAATGGCATGCTTGCCGGTGACGCATACATGTGGAGTAAATTCAGAGACGACAAATTACTTCTCGAAAAATTCAAAACACTTACCGAAAAGAAATTCGATAATCAACGAGGTTATTATGGAAAAATTGGTGCCCGTACGGTAGTTAAAAATTGTCGTATCATAAAAGATACCTGGATAGGTGCTGATGCATACGTAAAAGGCGCCAACAAGCTCAAAAACATTACCATAAACAGCGATGCGGAAAGAAAGTCGCAGGTAGGTGAAGGATGCGAATTGGTAAATGGCATTGTAGGTTATGGTTGCCGCATTTTTTATGGAGTAAAAGCCGTTCGTTTTATTACAGCTTCTCATTCGCAGTTAAAGTATGGAGCCCGTTTAATAAATTCTTATCTGGGAAACAATTCAACTATTTCCTGTTGTGAAGTATTGAACTCCATGATATTTCCTGCTCACGAACAACATCATAATAATTCTTTTTTATGCGCTTCTTTGATTATGGGGCAAAGCAATATTGCTGCCGGTGCTACAATTGGAAGCAATCACAACAGCAGAAGCGCAGACGGAGAAATCGTTGCAGGAAGAGGCTTCTGGCCTGGTCTTTGCGTAAGCCTGAAACACAATTCTAAATTTGCATCTTTTACTATTCTCGCTAAAGGCGATTACCCTTCAGAGTTAAATATTCCTATTCCTTTTGGCCTGGTGAGTAATGATGTAACCAACAACAGAATTGTAGTGATGCCTGCATATTGGTTTATGTACAATATGTATGCACTTGCACGCAACGCATGGAAATATATCGATAGAGATAAAAGAATACAAAAGACACAACATATAGAATTCGATTATCTGGCGCCTGATACCGTGAATGAAATGTTTGATGCCCTTTACATTTTTGATAAATTGAAAATCAATGAAAAAGGAGAAGCAGAAATTAATGGCTGGGAAAACAGTCCGAGAAAAACAATAATTACTAAAATACCACAGTCTATTTCCACATACAGGAAAATGATAAAAGTTTATGCCTGTATGCAAATGCTCAAACAGATTTCAACAAACAAGATTAAGGATTTTGAATCTTTGAAAAAAATATTGAAACCTAATTCGAAGCGGAGCAAATGGATGAACATTGGCGGTCAGCTAATGCAATCAGATGCTGTTGAAAAATTAAAACTACAAATCAAAAGCAATAAAATAAAAAGCTGGGATGAAATTCATAAATTTTATCAGGTACAGGGAAAAAATTACGAATCTGATAAATTAACCCACGCTTACTCAGGTTTACTTGAATTAATGCAATTGTCATCAAAAGAATTTACGGCCGGAATATTTAAAGATTTACTGATGGAAACACTCGCCACAAAAGAATGGATGAACAGTGAAATTTTCAATACAAGAGCAAAAGACTATTCCAATCCTTACCGAAAAATGGTTTACGAAAACAATGCCGAAATGCTGAATGTTATTGGAAAAATCGAAGACAATGGATTTATCATTGAACAAAGAGCATCTTTCGAATTATTGACCAAAAATATCACCGGGCTGATCAGAAGATGGAAATTAAAACAATCTGTTTAACCCAGATTTTGCAGTTGAAATCTATTACAAGAAAAAAATGCTGCAAAGACGGGCATTTAATCGATAAAATATTGAAGCGCCAGTTCGTACCCTCTTAATCCCAAACCGCTGATTACCCCTTTAGCCCTTCCGGAAACGTAAGATAGTTTTCTAAACTCTTCTCTCCCGAAAATATTAGAGATATGAACTTCCACGACTTTTGCAGAAACTGCTGCTATTGTATCACCTATAGCAACTGACGTATGCGTATAGCCTCCGGGATTCAAAATAATACCATGGAATACATTTCCTGTTCTTTGTAATTCATTTATGATCTCACCTTCTATGTTGCTTTGAAAACAACTGAATTCGATAGCAGGATATTTATCAGAAAGCTTTTTAAAATATTCATCAAAAGACTGATGGCCATAAATATCCGTTTCTCTTTTTCCAAGAAGATTCAGATTCGGTCCATTGATTATTGCAATTTTCATTTTTTTAATAATTATTAACTCATCATCGAAATAAATTCATCAAACAGGTAACGGCTGTCGTGAGGACCAGGTGTAGCCTCGGGATGATATTGAACCGAAAATGCTTTTTTGTTTTTCATTCTAATTCCTTCAATACTGTTGTCATTTAAATTAATGTGCGTGATTTCTATATCGTTGTTATTTTTAACAGCCTCAGGATCCACACCAAATCCATGATTCTGAGTAGTGATTTCCGATTTTCCTGTAATGATATTTTTTACCGGATGATTTAGTCCTCTATGTCCATGATGCATTTTAAAAGTAGGTATACCATTGGCAAGAGCCATCAACTGATGTCCCAGACAAATACCAAACAACGGTTTATCAGAAGCGATTATTTGCTTAACCGTTTTTATTGCATAAGTCATTGGCGCCGGATCACCCGGACCATTGCTGATGAAGTAGCCTGAAGGGTTGAATTTCTCCAGTTCTTCAAAACTTGTTTTAGCATTGAATACTTTTAAAAAAGCACCTCTTTCGGCCAGACAGGTTAAAATATTTTTCTTCACCCCAAAGTCAAGAACAGCGATTCTTAGAATACTATTTTCATTTCCTATCGTGTAGGGCTCACTGGTAGAAACAATCGAAGCCAGTTCCAGTCCATTCATAGAAGGCACTTTTTTCAACGCTTCTTTCAATTTTTCGATACTCAGTTCTTCGGAAGAAATGATACAATTCATTGCGCCTTTGGTTCGGATATGAGCGACCAGCGCTCTTGTGTCTATCTGATCAATAGCTACAATATTCTGATTTTCTAAATACTGTTGTAAAGAATCGTCGGCTAAAAACCTACTGTATTTATCTTCCAGATTTCTTCCGATGATTGCTTTCACCTTTACACTATTACTTTCTACATCTTCGGCACGTATACCATAATTGCCTACGTGAACACTGTTCATGATTAAGACCTGCCCATAATAACTGGGATCGGTAAATACCTCTTGATAGCCTGTCATTCCGGTATTGAAACAAATCTCCCCTGTTGCTGTTCCTGTTTTACCAAATGCATTGCCATTAATTACGGTGCCGTCTTCAAGCACCAGTACTGCGGTTTTTTTATTTTGATGTTCCATTTTTGAAAAGTTATACAAAGAAAGCAAACTCAGTTTGTTTTATAAAATAAAAAAGCCCCGAAAAAATATCGGGGCTATATAAATTATAAATTGTTCATTTTAAGCTTCGGCATTTTCGTCTGCAGATGCTTCAGTTTCTCCTTCTGCTCCGGTTGATTTCTTTTTACCACCTGAACGACGTGTCTTTTTAACTGCGGTATCTTCAGCCTGAGCAATTCCTTTACCATAGATTTCATTGAAATCAACCAATTCAATCATGGCCATTTCAGCGTTATCTCCGATACGTGCTCCAAGTTTGATCACACGAGTGTAACCACCCGGACGATCAGCAACCTTTGGCGCAATTACAGTAAACAATTCTTTTACTGCAAGTTTATCATTTAAATAACTGAAAACAATACGATGATTATGCATGATCGATTCTTTGCTTTCTGTAGCTTTTGTTTTGGTAATTAGCGGCTCGATATAAACGCGAAGCGCTTTAGCCTTTGCTAATGTTGTAGTGATTCTTTTGTAAGTAATCAACTGGCAACCTAAGTTCATCAGCAAAGATCTTCTGTGAGATGCTGTTCTGCTTAGGTTATTTTTTTTGTTTCCGTGACGCATGACTTTTTGTTTTATACCCTGTACCGTGTCAGGAATTACAGGATGTGAATTAATATTTTAAAAGTAAAATTCAACGTGATGATTTTTTACTTTTAACTTTTGAGTTTTTATTATAGCTTACTCATCATCCAATTTCAATTTGCTCAAATCCATTCCAAAGCTCAATCCTCTTTCATGCAAAACCTGATCGATTTCGCTTAAAGATTTTTGTCCGAAATTTCTGAATTTCATCAGGTCTTCCTGCTCGTATTGTACCAATTCGCTCAATGAATTTATCTTAGCTGCTTTCAAGCAATTGAAGGCACGTACAGAAAGATCAAGATCTTCCAACGGTGTTTTCAACATCTTGCGCAGTTGTAAAGTTTGTTCATCAACTAAATCTTCTTTCTTATCTTCTTTTGTATCAAAAGTGATGTTCTCGTCAGTGATAATCATCAGATGCTGAATCAAAATACGGCTGGCTTGTTTCACGGCTTCTTCAGGATGTATAGTTCCATCAGTAATAACATCCATGATTAATTTTTCGAAATCCGTGCGCTGTTCAACCCTTGTATTTTCGATAAGATATTTTACATTCTTAATTGGAGTGTAAATAGCATCAACGGCAATATATCCGAAATGAGAATTTCTTTCTTTTTGTTCTTCTGCAGGAACATAACCACGACCTTTTCCGATAGTGATTTCGATATCAAGCTTTGCGCTGTTATCTAATGTACAAATCAACAACTCAGGATTCATAACTTCAAAAGTAGGAGAAGCTTCTGCAATCATACCTGCAGTGAATTCTGTTTTGTTTTTAATAGACAACGTCAGCTTTTCGATATTTACATCATGCTCCACTTTAGATTTAAAACGAACTTGCTTTAAATTTAAAATGATTTCAGTTACATCTTCAGTAATTCCTTTAAGTGTAGCGAACTCGTGATCGGCACCGCCAATGTTAATTCCTATAATAGCGTGACCTTCGAGTGAGTTAAGCAATACTCTGCGAAGAGCGTTACCAATGGTTACACCATATCCTGGTTCTAATGGACGAAATTCAAACTGAGCTTCAAAATCATTTGCTTTCTGAAGAACAATTTTATCTGGTTTAACAAAATTAAAAATAGCCATTTGTATTTTGTTGTTTTATGTTTAATTATAATTCCGGCGTTCCGGTTTATTAGATTATACCAATTAAGTTTGGATTACTTGCTGTACAATTCCACGATTAATTGTTCCTTAATATTTTCAGGAACGCTTTCTCTTTCAGGATAAGCAATAAAAGTACCTTTCAAATCTTTTTCGCTCCAATCCAGCCAACTGAACTTTGGATTTTTTCCACGAACATTTTCGGAAAGAGATTTATTAGCTGCACTTTTATTTTTCATGCTGATTACATCACCAGGCATACAACTGTAAGATGGAATATTTAAAATTTCACCATTAACAGTAATATGTTTATGACTTACCAATTGACGAGCAGCCTGACGACTTGGAGCAATACCCATTCTGAAAACAGTATTATCCAAACGAGCTTCTAATAATTTGATCAGATTTTCACCGGTTACCCCTTTTCTGCGGGAAGCTTCTTCAAATGTTTTACGGAATTGTTTTTCAAGCAAGCCATAAGTGTATTTGGCTTTTTGCTTTTCTTTCAGCTGAACACCATATTCACTAAGTGTTTTACGCTTTTTGGTTGCTCCGTGTTGTCCTGGAGGGTTGCTGTTTTTAGTCAACCATTTACCATTACCTGTAATAGGTTCTCCGAATCTGCGGGAGATTTTTGTTTTGGGGCCTGTATAACGTGCCATAGTTTTATTTGTGACCTTTTAGTGTCGATGCATCATTGTAAAGGTCTTTAAAATGAATAATGCACCCGTTAAAAAATATTTTTTTGATTATACTCTTCTCTTTTTAGGAGGACGACAGCCATTGTGTGGCAAGGGTGTAACATCCTTAATCATTGATACTTCAAGTCCGCTTTGAGATAGGGAACGAATAGCTCCTTCACGTCCGCTTCCAGGACCTTTTACATAAACATCAACTCTTTTCAACCCTGCATCCATTGCGATTTTAGCCGCATCTGCACCTGCCATTTGAGCTGCATAAGGGGTGTTTTTCTTACTTCCTTTGAATCCCATTTTACCAGCAGAAGACCAGGAAATAACCTGCCCGTTCTTATTGGTTAAACTGATCATAATGTTGTTGAATGTAGCTGAGATGTGGGCATCTCCATAGCTGTCAACTTTTACTACACGCTTTTTAGCTGATGCTTTAGCGCTTTGTGCTTTTTGTCCCTGAGCTTTTGCCATGATTTAATTATAGGTGATCTTATAAAATTTACCCTGATTACTCAGAGCTGAAACAACCCTCCCGCTGACTTATAAAGCGATCCGGCGTTGATTCAAATAATAAGTCTATTTATATTTACTTCTGTTAAGAAGAGAAATATTACTTAGTTACTTTCTTTTTACCCGCAACTGTCTTACGCTTACCTTTTCTGGTACGACTGTTTGTACGAGTACGTTGTCCGCGAACTGGCAAACCTTTACGATGGCGTAATCCACGGTAACAAGCGATATCAAGCAAACGCTTGATGTTCATCTGAGTTTCACTGCGAAGTGCACCTTCAGTTTTAAACTCGTTGTTAATTACATTACGAATAGCGGTTTGTTCATCATCATTCCACTGATTCACTTTTTTGTTCAAATCAATGCCTGATTTGGTCAAAATGTACTTTGCTGTAGAACGGCCGATACCATATATATAGGTAAGTCCGATTTCTCCTCTTTTATTTTTTGGTAAATCTATACCGGCAATACGTGCCATATTATATCTTCAATTTTGAGTTTAAAAATTAATTGGATTATCCTTGCTTTTGCTTAAAGCGTGGATTTTTTTTGTTGATTACATACAAACGTCCTTTTCTTCTCACGATTTTGCAATCTACACTGCGTTTTTTTATTGAAGCTCTTACCTTCATTGTTTTTAATTTTATCTATTTAATAATCGCTGTAAACAGCCTTTTTTATTTATACCTGAATATGATTCGTCCTCTAGTTAAATCGTATGGACTCATCTCTACTCCTACTTTATCTCCGGGTAATATGCGAATGTAATGCATCCTCATTTTCCCTGAAATAGTTGCCAGAATTTCATGGCCATTTTCTAATTTAACCTTGAACATCGCGTTGCTGAGCGCTTCAATGATCGTTCCGTCTTGTTTAATTAGTGCTTGCTTGGCCATAAATTTGGGAGCGCAAAGATAAGAGAAATAAATTAACATCTAAACAAAATTTCCTAATATTACAGTCATAAATCAAAAAAAACATGAAAAAAGTTCTTTTCGGCTGCTTTTACCTCGTTTTATTTAGCGTGTCTTGTAAAAAACACAGCCCAACAGGCGATGGGAACAATTCTTACATGACCACCGCGCCCGGAACGACCTGGAATTATGAATCGATTGATAATTCCGCTGCTACCACTTCAAATTACACATTGACCTCTACTAGTACCGATAGCACAATCAACGCCCGACTTTACCATATTTTCTCCAATGCCGGATCCAATGGTACAAGTGCTGAATATTATAATGTGTCTGGCAGTGACTATTATCAGTACGCTTCGCTTTCAACACCTTTGCCCCTATCTGAATTAAAATATCTGGTGGATAATATTCCATCGGGTACATCCTGGACTGAGCCACTTGCTTTTACTCAGACAATCGCTGGTGCTATAACCATAAATTTCAGCGCAATAGTTAAATATACTATTGAAGAAAAAGGCAGTACTGTTTCCGTTGGCGGTAAAACATATAATGATGTAATCAAAGTGAGTACGGAAATTACTAACCCTACAATCAACAGCTCTCTTCCTGTTCCTATCACAATAGAACCAATTACTCAAAATATTCATGCTTATTTTGCCCGAAAATATGGATTAGTAAAAAGAGACTTCCAACTCAATGTAGATATTAACGCCGTTGGAACGGTTTTTAACCTCCTCAATCAGAATACAACCACCAATTTATTAAGCTCAAGTATTCAATAGCCTTTCTTATTTGATATAATAAAAAATAAATTCATTGAAATTTCTTAATATTACCACCTAAAAAAATAATTAATAATGAAAAAACTACTTTTTTCCTCCGCGTGTTTATTGCTTTTGATTACTTCTTGTAAAAAGACAACACCTGATCCAGCTCCTGCTCCGGTAGCAGCTACCCCATTTATGACTTATGCATCAGGTACTACATGGGACTATCAAACTACAGATAGTGTTTCGACAACTGTCACTTCTTATACATTAACCGCAACAAGTACAGATACTGCAATCGGTACAAAGACATATCGTATTTTTAATTCAGTAGATGCGAATGGCACAACAGAAGCTTATTATAATCAAACTGGAAATGATTATTATGAGTACACGCAACTATCCGCTCAACTGCCTCCTATCGATATGAAATATCTGAGCACATCGGCTGCAGTTGGTACAACCTGGTCTCAGCCTATCTCTGTAACTGATTCGGCATCGGGACTTACCATAACAGCTAATATCAAAAGCACCATTTTAGATACCGGATTTGTAGAAACAGTAAACAACATTACTTATAACAGGGTTATCAGAGTTAAAACTGAAATCACTAATCTTGCAACTAATAATCCATTTGTAACTGCAACGGTTGAGTCTCAGAATATCTCTGCCTGCTATGCACCTAAATATGGTTTGATAAAAAGAGCGTTTGCTCTTCATGTAATCGCAAATAGTCCTTTAGGACCAGCAGATGTAATCAACAATAACACTACTAACATCTTAATGCATTCAAGCATACAGTAAAATAATTTTTACTCATAAAAAAGCGTGGACAACATCCACGCTTTTTTTATTTTATTTTTTTCATCCTCAGTAACGGAAATGATTAGCCTCGAAATTATTATTCCAATATGGTTACTTCTGTCCTTCTGTTTTCCGCTCTTCCTGCAGCAGTTTTATTATCTGATATTGGCTTTGTCATTCCGTAACCTTTGGCGGTAAGCCTTGCCGGATCGATACTTTTACTAATCAAATAATCTCTTACTGCTTTGGCTCTGTCTTCAGACAACTTTAGATTACTTGGTGCGCTGCCCACATTATCGGTATGACCACCAATTTCAATTTTCTCATCATCCTTCCTTACCAGATAGGCCACCAATTCATCCAGCACTTTGAAAGAGCTGTCCTGCAGAGTAGCTTTCCCATTATCGAAATTACAATTATCTAATACAAAACTTTTGGCAGGCAGGAATTTATAAGAAACCACAAATGGGTTTTTGTAATACTTTCTTCCTTCAAGCCCAGGAATCACCAGCGAGTCAATAGAGGTAGAATCCTTAAAGCCAAGAATGTATATCTGATACACATCGCCTGCGGGCAAACGTGTAGAAAACTGCCCCTGATCGTTTGTTTGATTTTGATATTCAATTTGCTTTTTACGACTCTTGAAAACCATTATTTCATTGGGTAGCTTACGATCCTTAAAATCTGAGACCGTTACATTGACCGGTGCATCTTTAGGCAATGGCGTTTCTTTGGGCATATCAAAGACCATTTTAAT
Source organism: Chitinophaga pinensis (assembly GCA_943333125.1). Classification (GTDB taxonomy): domain Bacteria; phylum Bacteroidota; class Bacteroidia; order Chitinophagales; family Chitinophagaceae; genus Ferruginibacter; species Ferruginibacter pinensis_D. The sequence goes on along the minus strand of CALQSB010000006.1, from coordinate 32,085 downwards.
CTTTGAGAAATCGAAATTCACGCTTCCACTGGAAATGGTAAGTGTATTGGAAACTTTGTCAAAACTCGTCTCACCCAAAGTGGCTATGGTTGTTTTTCCAATAAGAAAAGGAGCATCCATATCCTTAACAATAGTGCATTTTACATTGATAATTTTCAAGCCGGCAAATTGAATGTCTTTGAGCATGAGCACCACTCCTTCAGAAAGATTTTCCTCATCTGCAGAATCATATCTGGCCACACCAATGATATCGGGTTTGTGCAAAAATTCATTGCGGAACATATACATCGCTTGCTTTTGAGAGATCAGGTTCTCTGATTCGTCCTCACTATAAATGAAACATGCCTGCAGACCATTAGCCTTGCAAGGCATAAGCAATAGTCCGTCTTCATTTTTTACAATTATTTTTGTTTGAGAAAAACTTTCTAATGTACCCAAGAGGAACAGCAGGAACAGTATTTTTTTCATTTCGTAAAATTTGTTATGATTAGTAGTAGCATTAAAAAAGACCCGATAAAACAAAAATAACAATTATAATCTTCTCTGCATTCTTTCCACCATAGTTTGCTTCCAGGATGTAAAATCTCCTGCTATAATATGCTTTCTGGCTTCTTTTACCAACCATAAATAAAAGGCAAGATTATGTACGCTGGCAATGGTCAATCCCAGAAATTCTTTAGCTTTCAACAAATGCTTTAAATATGCTTTTGAATAATAAGCACTCATGGCACAATCAATGGTTTCATCTATCGGAGAAAAATCTCGCTCCCATTTTTTATTATCGACATTGATAATTCCATTCGCAGTAAACAACATTGCATTTCTTCCATTTCGGGTTGGCATTACACAATCAAACATGTCTATCCCCATTTCAATACATTCCAAAATATTCCAGGGTGTACCTACGCCCATTAAATAACGGGGTTTATTTTCGGGTAAGTTCTCACAACATAATGCACAGATCTCGTACATTTTTTCTGTGGGCTCGCCAACGCTCAATCCGCCGATAGCATTTCCGGTGGCATTTTTGGAAGACACAAATTCACAGGATGCTTTTCTTAAATCATGATGTATGCCTCCCTGAACAATTGGAAACAAATTTTGAGTGTATCCATATTTATCCTCCGTATTATTAAATCTTTCAAAACATCTATCGAGCCATCTGTTGGTTAATTCAAGCGATTTTTTTGCATAGGCATGTTCACTGGCTCCCGGAGGACACTCGTCGAAAGCCATGATAATATCTCCGCCTATTATTCTTTGAGTATCCATTACATTTTCGGGTGTAAATAAATGTTTACTGCCATCGATATGCGATTGAAAAACGACACCTTCTTCAGTTATTTTTCTGCTGGACGCCAAAGAAAAGACCTGGAATCCACCACTGTCAGTAAGTATAGGGCGATCCCAGCCATTAAATTTATGAAGACCGCCGGCAGCCTCCAGTGTTTGCAAACCCGGACGCAGATATAAGTGATAGGTATTTCCCAAAATAATCTGAGCCCCTACATCCTGTTTCAATTGTTGTTGAGAGATAGCCTTTACGCTTCCAACGGTTCCTACCGGCATGAATATTGGCGTTTCTATTTCGCCATGATCTGTAATAATTTTTCCAGCCCTCGCTTTAGACTTAGGGTCGGTTTTTTCCAGATTAAATTGTAACAAAGCCATATTTTTTAAAATTCAGAATGCAAATATAAATTTTAAAAATGCTTTTCAGAGAAAGTTACATTAATCATACTAAAGCATATTTTTGCAACGATGAACACTACTTTTTTCTTCTCGCATTGGCCATTAATCCTTTTTTACTTTTTTTGTTCAATTGCTATTGTTCAAATCTTATATTTTGTGTTCTTTTTTTTTCGACTTGCTTTTTATAAATCAAAGCCTAAATCAAGTACACAAACCCATCCGGTGAGTGTTGTAATTTGTGCAAGAGATGAAGCGGCTAATCTGGCTAATTATCTGACCGGAACTTTGGTTCAGGATTACCCTACTACTCATGAAGTTATTGTGGTTAATGACAATTCCTACGACGACAGTAAATATGTGCTAGAAGAATTACAGAAATCCTATAAGCAACTTCATGTAATTGAATTAACTCAGGAAGCAAAAATGATTCCAGGGAAAAAATTCCCGTTGGCGGTTGGAATTAAATCAGCAAAGAATGAAATTGTGTTGTTAACAGATGCAGATTGCGTTCCGGCATCCGAACACTGGATTGATTCTATGCAATCCGTTTATAATGATGAAACTGAAATCGTTTTGGGTTATAGTCCGTATCACAAACAACCCGGCTTTTTAAATAAACTGGTGCGATGGGAAACATTCCTCACCGCTTTACAGTATTTAAGCTACGCACTTGCAGGCATACCCTATATGGGAATAGGCAGAAATCTGAGTTATAAAAAAGTGATCTTTTTCAGACACAAGGGATTCTCTTCTCATAATAATATTCCTGGCGGCGACGATGATTTATTTATAAACATGGCTGCAACTAAAAAAAATACGCGAATTAATATTGATAAAAATTCTTTCACTTTAAGCAAGCCTGTTCAAACCTGGAAACAGTGGATTAATCAGAAGAAAAGGCATTATACCACAGGAAAATACTACAAGAAATCGCATAAGTTTTTACTGGGATTATTTTCGCTCACGCATTTTCTGTTTTATCCTGCAATGATTGCCACTTGTATTTTTTATAACTGGCAATATGCATTAATTGTTTTTGGTGCAAGATTTTTATTTCAGCTTATTGTTTATGTGAAGACGCTGAATAAATTAAATGAGAAAGATCTCATCCCTTTGATTTTATTTTTTGATATATGGATGTTTTTTTATTACCTGATTTTCGCACCTGCATTATTAATAAAGCCAAAAAAAACCTGGAATTAAGAGACCGCATAATCATGGATAAATTTAATCAGCACTACAACTTAGCCACAGTTTTATATTTTAATGTTTAATTAATGAACCGGATAGAAACATATTTTGCCGACTTTACTCCAAAGCAAAAAGAACAATTGGAGGCATTATTGCCTTTATACAAAGAGTGGAATGAAAAAATAAATGTTATCAGTAGAAAAGATATTGACAACTTCTATCTGCATCATGTGTTGCATTCTTTAAGCATTGCCACTCATTTTGAATTTGAAAAAGGATCAACAATTATGGACCTTGGTTGTGGCGGCGGATTTCCGGGTATTCCATTAGCGATTTTTTTTCCGGAAACCCATTTCCACATGGCAGACAGTATCAACAAGAAATTAAATGTAGTAAAAGAAATATCAAATGCAATAGGCTTACAAAATATCACCGTGCAGCATACTCGAGCAGAAGAAATTAAAAACAGAAAATTCGACACGGTAATTTCAAGAGCCGTAGCCCCATTAAAAGATTTATGGAGATGGAGCAAACCTTTAATCAAGAAAGTTAAATCAGACAACGAAAATGTGCCCAATGGTTTAATTTGTTTAAAAGGCGGCGACCTTACCCTTGAGATTCAAGAAAGCGGCTGTAAACCTTATATCTGGGATATTGAGAAAATTTTCCCTGAAGATTATTTCAAAGAAAAATTCATGTTGTACCAGCCTATATAATTCTTACCAGTTTAATTCTATTCCATTATTTTTTCTGTCCACATCAGCCATACGTTTGGATGGATCAACTTCTGCCTTTTTCAAATCAGTAAGTCTTCTTTTAAAACTGACTACATAAGTGGGATGTGTCCATCTCCATTCTTCTTCTGTAGTAGTGGGTATATTTTTATTTTCAGGAAGTTTGGAGCCATACATTAAATTAAGTGGAATGGAATGCATCTCTGAAGTGCCGTCTTTAAATGTTAATTGTAAATCAACCGGCATAGGCATATTGCCAATTCTTTTCAATCTGATTTTAGACATGCCGTTTTCTTCCCAAAGACTATCAATACTGTAATCAATTGACTTTGTGGAATGGACCCAATATTCTTTGTACCAATCAAGTTTTATTCCACTTGTATTTTCAGCGATTCTGATAAAATCTTCGGCATTGGGATGTTTAAACCTCCATTCTTTATAGTATTGCAACAACACTTTATCTCTTAAGGCCGATCCGATTATATAACCCAGCTGCTCTAGAAAAATTTCGCCTTTGGAATATGAATTAATACTATAGGAAAAATTTGTATTGTAATGATCGGCATGAGTGCACATCGGTTCTTCCAGCTTGCTCTTCACCAAAGCGAAATAGCTGGCATAAGAACCGGAATGATCTTCGGGCAATGAAGCGATCAGGTTTTTCAACTCTTCATTTTTGGGATCTTTTTCAGCTGCATCTTTGTATTCCATCACCGAAGATCTGTTGTTGTAAAACTTAGTAACCAGATCTTCTGCAAAACTGGTAAAACCCTCGTCCATCCAAGCATAAAGACTTTCATTGGTCCCCAGCATCATCTGATACCAGCTGTGCATCCATTCATGAAAAACAGTTCCTAAAGAAGGGCCGCTTATCAACGTCGCCATTGGATATTCCATACCCCCATCACCTCCATGGATAAACGAATATTGAGGATATGGATATTTTCCAAAATTCTTTTCAATAAACGGCAAAACTTTTACTGCGGCATCTGCCACTTTAATCCATAAGCTGTCATTGTATTTATCATTTGGAACATCATTATAAATAACATGAAGCATAGGTCCGTTAGCCACTTTTTTGGTAAGGTGTTTATAATCGGGATCTGCAGCCCAAACAAAATCATGGATATTTTCGCCTTTGAAATGCCAGCTTCTTTTTGAAGTTAAACAAGGCTTTAATTCAGTTTCCGGTTTATCATATCCCCAGCCTATTTCACTGGCATTTACCAAAACTCCCGTTCCGCCAAGCTTATATGATTTGTCAATATTTATAGTGACGTCAAAATCGCCCCATACCCCATAAAATTCTCTGGCCACATATGGTGTAGGATGCCAGCCTTCATAATCGTATTCACATAACTTGGGATACCACTGACTCATACTGTAACGAACACCTGTTTGCGGATTATCTCTGCCACTTCTTCTTACCTGTAAAGGAATCTGTGCTTCAAATTCCATATCAAAAACTACAGAAGTTTTAGGCAAAATGGGTGTCGTTAAATTTACTTCAAGTATAGTTTCATGATATATAAATTTCTGGGGAACCCCATTCATTTTTAAAGAAACAATCTTCTGATATCCGATTTCAGTTTCTTTTAGATTTAATATTCTGTCTTTCACTCTTCCATCCCAATCCTGACGACCATTAACCAATTTCTTTCCCAGCTCTCTGCTCCTAACATCCATGCTGCTATTGGGCTGAAAGGCATTCCAGTATAAATGATAAAACACCCTGTCGAGTTTATCATTGGAGTTGTTTTGATAGATCAGTTTTTGTTTTCCTTTAAATTGATTAGCGAGTGTATCCACATCAATATTCATCGTGTATTTCACCGACTGCTGCCATCTTTGACTTTGACCTTGAGAAGGAATTATAAATAAGAAATAAGAAATAAGGATTAAGAAAATGTGCTTCATGTGAAAAATATTTTAATGCTATTATAATCATTTTAAAAAAATCAACCAGACAATATTAATGAATCCCTTCTACCACAATTACAATCTCTCCCTTAACTGATTTTGAATTAAAATAGTCATGTACTTCCTGCAAAGTCCCTCTTTTATTTTCTTCAAATTTTTTGGTAAGCTCTCTGCTGACACTGCATTTTCTTTCGGCACCAAAATATTCAATAAACAGACTTAAAGTTTTAACCAACCTCATCGGACTTTCATAGAATATCATTGTTCTTTCTTCTATAGCTAGTTTTTTCATTAATGTCTGACGCCCTTTTTTCAAAGGCAGGAATCCTTCAAAACAAAAAGAATTCGTTGGCAAACCACTATTAACTAATGCGGGAACAAATGCTGTTGCACCCGGAAGACAATTGACTTCAACATTACTTTCTATACAGGCTTTCACCAGCAAATACGCGGGATCGCTGATACCAGGAGTTCCCGCATCAGTAAGCAAAGCGATTGTTTTACCTGATTTCATCTGATCTACAAGATGACTAACTACTTTGTGTTCATTATGCTGATGATAAGAGGAAAGCGGTTTATGAATCTGATAATGGTTTAATAAAACAGACGATGTGCGTGTGTCTTCAGCGAGGATTAGATCAGCGCTTTTCAAAAGCTCAATTGCTCTGATGGTAATATCCGAAAGATTGCCAATGGGAGAAGGTATAAGATAAAGCATGCTTTATTAAATAAATTAAAGAAAGCGGAAATAAAAATACAAATTACAATATAGCAACTTCAAAAATTTCCATCACCTGATTGGCAAGTAATTTCGTAGCTGCTTCTGTGGCAATTTGAAGAGCTTCTTCTTTGCTTTCAGCATTGATTTGAAGGTCGATATGTTTTCCAATACGAACATCTGCAATGGGCTTCATTCCTAAATTATGTAATCCGCCTAAAACTGCTTTGCCCTGAGGATCTAATAAATCTTTTAATGGCATCACTTTTATCTGCGCCGTATAATTCATGATAATTTATTTTTGAACACCAAAGATAAAATAATATAACTGATAAATATCAAGGGCACCGCCATCCAGTGTAATGTCAATATAAAAATAACCGAGGCTATCAACAAAGTGTAAATGTGAATATTCGTTTTAGGATTCAGATTTTTGAATTTAAGTGACATGATTGAGAGATTGCTCACCATCAGCCAGCAAAGAAAAATGATTACTGAATATAAAAACCATTTATTCAGCAACAGATTTATAATTACTTCATTATTTGAATACCAATAAATAAGGGGGAAAGAAGCAATCAGCATACCAACAGCTGGGGTAGGCACTCCTTTAAAAATTGTTTTTTGCGTTTTATCGATATTAAATTTAGCCAGCCGATAAGCAGCTGCAGCAGCAATAAAAAACGAAGGAAAAAGCAACAGATAAGAAACTTCAATACCTTCTTGAGCCGAAGCAAAACTCATTCTTAATAACTGAAAAATTATCATTGAAGGGGCGACGCCAAAACTAACTACATCGGCTAGAGAGTCGAGCTGTTCTCCCATTTCGGATGTAGCCTTAAATAAACGGGCAACAAATCCATCCAGAAAATCAACGACTCCTGCCAATCCGATAAACAAAGAAGCCATCCATATTTTCTCCGGGATATCTACGAACTGCGTACCTTCTGCGTTGTATTGAATTGCAATTCCATTTTGAAGAATAAAGACTATAGCCAGACAGCCAAAAATTAAATTCAGTAAAGTAAATAAATTAGGAACCTGCTTCATTCGATAAAAAAATTAAATAGAAAATGCTGAAAATTATTTTTTCATAAAGGATTCAATTTCCTCTACCGTAATGGGAATATTTTTCATTAAATCCTTATTTCCATTTTTAGTTACCCAGAAATTATTTTCTATTCTGATTCCCATTTGTTCTTCTTCAATATAGATGCCTGGTTCAATAGTAAATACCATTCCGGCTTTTATTGGAGTTGTTCTTGTTCCTAAGTCATGGACGTCTATCCCTAAGTGATGTGAAATGCCATGATACAGATATTTCGCAAAGGCTCTGTTTTCAGGATCCTCATTTTTAATTTCCGACTTGCGCAACAATCCGATTTTTTGAAAAACAATTGTTGCTTCATCCCCTATTTTATGGGTATAATCAATGATACTGATGCCTGGCTTTAAAATTCCCACGGCATAATGATGTAAATGTAAACAAGCATTGTAAACTGTTTTTTGACGACGTGTAAATTTTCCGCTCACAGGAATTGTTCTGGTTAAATCGGCGCAATAATTTCCATATTCCGCACCAAAGTCCATCAGCAACAATTCTCCTTCTTTACATTCTTTATTATTTTCAACATAATGTAAAGTCCTGGCTCTGTCGCCACTTGCAATAATTGAGCCATACGCAGGCCCCGTTGCTCTTTGTGATAAAAATGAATGATATATTTCTGCTTCAATTTCATATTCCATTACACCGGGCTTAACAAATTTCAATAAGCGTCTGAATGTATTATCAGTTATGTCAATCGCTTTTTGCATCACTTCAATTTCCTGTGATGTTTTAATTGATCTTAACTCTTTTAAGATTTTAGCGCTGCGTTTGTATTGATGTAAAGGGAAACGTTCTTTCATCATTAGGGCATATCTGTAATCTCTAACCTGAATCAGATTTGATTTTCTGTCATTTTCATTGGTGTTTAAATAAATCGAATCCGACCAGTGAATCCAGGGTTGTAAATATCCTTCCAAAGTATCGAGCCAAATAATAGTTTGAATACCGGAAATAGCCTGTGCTTCAGTTTTTCTCAGTCTGTGGCCATCCCATTTTTCTTTAATTTCATTAGGCCTCACCAAAACCAGTACTTCTCTGAATTTAGGATCTGGGTTATCAGGAAAAAGAATAAGCATGGTGTCTTCTTGATCAATACCTGTTAACCAGATGATATCGGAGTTTTGCTTGAATTTATACACTTGATCCGCATTGGTAGGCAATTCGTCATTGCTGTTAAAAATGGCAATGGAGTTTTTTTCCATTTTTTCGATAAAACGGCTCCTGTTATTGTTGAAAATTTCAGGATTTAAAGGAAGATATTTCATTTCTTATTTTTTTTGAGAAGGTAGTAATAAATGGGCTACAAGATACATTATTATCCAACATCCTAAATGACCCTAAAAAAAGTAACTTTTTTTAGAAAAATAATCATTGTTTAACATTAATCCCCTTTTGGTAAATCTCACTGAACGAATTTTAGATGATATTAAATATTTACGAACATTAAAATACATTTTTGGAATTTCGTTAATTTTTTAGCTTGTTTTTGAATTTCATTATAGTTTATGGATGATTACCTTTGTTCGAGAACTAAACTACAACCTTTAATATGGCCCTTACAACTTTAAATGAAGCTCCGCTTAATGCATTAGCAGAAATCGGTTTAAAAACCAGCAATACCATTCATTACCAGACTGCTCCTGCTGAGCTTATCAATCAAACGCTACAGCGTAAAGAAGGCGTTTTAAATGACACGGGTGCTTTGATTATTAAAACGGGAGAATTTACCGGAAGAAGTCCAAAGGATAAATTTATAGTTAAAGATGATATTACCAAAGACACTGTAAATTGGAATGACTTCAACATCCCTATTGAATCGGTTTACTTTGATAAGATGTACGATAAAATCACCAGCTACCTTTCTAATAAAGAAATCTGGGTGAGAGATTGTTATGCTTGTGCAGATCCTAAGTACCGTTTAAATATCAGAGTAATCAATGAAAATCCCTGGAGCAATCTTTTTGCATATAATATGTTCTTAAGACCGGCTGAAAATGAATTAGATCAATTCACTGCCGAGTGGCATATTATCCAGGCTCCCGACTTCATGGCTGATGCAGCAACTGATGGCACGCGACAACATAATTTTGCAATGGTTAGTTTTACCAGAAAAGTAATTTTAATTGGCGGTACCGGATACACAGGAGAAATAAAAAAAGGAATTTTTACCATACTGAATTATATTCTTCCTCATGAAAAAAATGTGCTGAGTATGCATTGCTCTGCTAATCTGGGCAAAAACGGCGATACTGCCATTTTCTTTGGATTGAGTGGTACTGGAAAAACAACATTAAGTGCAGATCCGCACAGAAGTCTTATTGGTGATGATGAACACGGATGGACAGATGACAGCGTTTTTAATTTTGAAGGGGGATGTTATGCAAAAACAATTGATTTAAGTGAAGAGAAAGAACCTGAAATCTTCCATGCCATTAAACCCGGTGCATTAGTTGAGAATACTACGTTTATACCGAATACAAATAAAATCGACTTTTCAAGTAAGGAGATTACTGAAAACACCAGAGTGAGTTATCCTTTGTCTTTTATCAGTAATGCACTGGAACCTTCAATAGGGAAAACTCCAAAAAATATTTTCTTTCTTACTGCAGATGCTTATGGTATTCTCCCACCAATTAGCAAATTAAACCCTGGACAGGCGATGTATCAGTTCATCAGTGGTTATACTGCTAAAGTTGCGGGAACAGAAGCCGGCGTTACAGAACCTAAATCTACATTCAGTGCATGCTTTGGTGCACCCTTTATGCCACTGCATCCTGGGAAATATGCAGAGATGTTGGGCAAAAAAATGAAAGAACATAAAGTAAATGTATGGATGATTAATACGGGATGGAGCGGAGGAGCTTATGGTGTTGGACACAGAATGAAACTTTCTTACACCAGAGCAATGATTACTGCAGCATTGGAAGGACAATTAGATAATGTTGCTTACGAGCCTCATCCGGTATTCGGAATGATGATGCCATTAAGCTGCCCTGATGTTCCTTCTGATATATTGAACCCAAGAAATACATGGGCAGATAAATCAGCTTATGATCACAAAGCAAAAGAACTGGCAAAACAATTCATTAAAAATTTTGAAAAATATGCTTCGGGAGTAAATGAAGAAATACTTGCAGCTGCTCCTAATATTTAGTTTTGAGAAAACACAATTACAAAAAAATAAAGCCTCAGTAAATGAGGCTTTATTTTTTTGTAAAGTTTTATTGAATATTTAAAATTTCATTTCTTCTATTTCCCCTTCAACAATTAGCTTTCCTGCAGTTTTTGATATAATTTCTTCTACGCTAACGCCAGGTGCTCTTTCCAGTAATTTGAATCCATCTAATGTTACTTCAATAACAGCCAGATCGCTTACAATTTTCTTTACACAACGTACACCAGTAAGTGGCAAAGTACAATTGGGTAATAACTTACTTTCCCCTTTTGGATTGGTGTGCATCATAGCCACAACAATATTTTTAGCACTGGCAACAAGATCCATTGCTCCCCCCATTCCTTTAACCATTTTTCCGGGGATTTTCCAATTGGCAATGTCGCCATTTTCACTTACTTCCATAGCGCCCAGTACGGTGAGATCAACTTTGCCCGCACGGATCATTCCAAAGCTCATCGCGCTGTCAAAAAAAGACGAACCTGGCAATGTAGTTATGGTTTGTTTGCCCGCATTAATTAAATCGGCATCTTCTTCTCCTTTTATTGGAAAAGGCCCCATGCCCAATAATCCATTTTCACTTTGCAAAATCACATCAATTCCTTGAGGAACATAATTAGCAACTAGAGTAGGAATGCCAATACCAAGGTTTACATAATATCCATCTTTTAGTTCTCTGGCAATTCTTTGTGCAATTTGATATTTATCAAGGGCCATATTTGTTTCAAGTTTGGGGTTTTAAAATTTTGTTACTTAACATAAACACATTTTAAATAATCAACTATCCCTTACAGTTAATTGCTCAATTCTTTTTTCATAATTTTTCCCTTCAAAGATTCTGTTTACATAAATTCCGGGTGTATGAATTTGATTGGGATCCAGTTCTCCAGCCTCAACCAATTCTTCCACTTCAGCAATAGTTATCTTTCCAGCCATTGCCATTAGTGGGTTGAAATTTCTGGCCGTTTCTTTATAAATCAGATTACCCATAGTATCCCCTTTCCATGCTTTCACGATTGCGAAATCAGCATTAAAGGCCATTTCCAGGAGGTATTCTTTTCCGTCAAAACTTCTTACTTCTTTGCCGTGAGCTACTTCAGTACCCACTCCGGCAGGAGTATAAATTGCAGGAATGCCATAACCGGCAGCCATACAGCGAGTAGCTAGTGTCCCTTGAGGAATAAGCTCTACTTCAAGTTCTCCACTTAAAAGCTGTCTTTCAAACTCGGCATTTTCCCCAACATAAGATGAAATCATTTTCTTTACCTGTTTTTTTTGCAACATCAGGCCTATTCCAAAATCATCTACGCCCGCGTTATTAGAAATACAGGTAAGATTATTCACCCCTTTACTTACCAATGCAGTTATACAATTTTCGGGTATACCGCAAAGACCAAAACCTCCAAGCAAAATAGTTGCCCCGTCATGTATATCTTCAATAGCCTGAGTGGCATCTTTATAAATTTTATTCATTAGGATTTATAATTAAAGCTTTTTTGTGAAATAATTTTGGATTGAATCTATGATGTGATTTTTCTTTTAAAGGAATTGGATGCTCTTCTATGCCTCTTTGCTTTTTTATTTCTATTTTATCTGTATTCCCCTTTTCTTTTAATGGAGGAAAAATATTCATATTTTTTTGAAAAGGCTTAGCAGTATCGAGTTTTTTGGTAATGCTGTCTAAAACTGAAACCATCAATTCCGGATGAATATAATAATATTGATAGCTTTTATAAAAATCATTCCTTGATATTTTGTAATGATTAAAAATAATTTGTTGAATTCTTAAATTGGAAACGGTGTCATTTCCTAAAGATTGCTTCTTAATAATCTCCATAGTATACACATCCGATTTTATAAAATCCGATAAAATCAATTGCATTTTTTCAGGCTTAATAATATCATTGGGAATACCCTCCTTGTGGTTGCAGGAGAAAATCAGCAAAAATAATAAGGTCGATGAAAAGTATCTCATTTCAATTCATCGTTGTATTTGCTGGCGTTAGTAATGTCCAGTCTGACAAGAATATCCAGCGCCCTTGCCTTGTCTTGCGGTGCAGCTTTTGAAAATATTTTTATCAGTTCCGTTGATTTTCCCTGAAGGAAAAACTGATTAATCATGGTGTTAGGATTTTCCTTATTAAAAGCATCCAACTGATTCAACACATTAAGCATTTCAGATCTGCCTTTCTTTTCGTCGTCATATAATTTATCCATGCACAACCGATAATAACTATAATAAATATCTTGCATTACGGAATATCTTGTGTTGGTAATATTTTCGGCAAGCCAATACCGGTTTCTAACTCCGTCAAATGATTTCCATCCAGTGATGCTTCTTCCATCTGGTGCGTTATTAACAATGTTCTGCGCTTTTTGAAAATAAACATCTCCGCCGTGTGGCGCAAATGATAGTGCATCAAATCCAATGATCATATACGCATAATACGCAAGCACTGCGGTAAGGTTTGATACTTGTGGATCATTACCGCTAACCCTGTTTTCATTGAAATCCAATTGCTGAAACTCCATGTATTTAAATGTGCAATTATCATCTTTATAATTAATTAACGGGGAAAGATAAGAAGAATTAAAAACAGGACGTGCTGTTTGCACAATTAATGATGCAGCATAAACATTCAACTCATCGGTGGATTCAAGATTAAGAATAAAACTACATTCTATTTTTTCATTTGAACCATAATTATCAGAAGTCCATTTCCTGTTGTTCAAAAAATTAATTATTGAAGTTTGCAGTGTTTGAAAAGTATTTTTATTTACGCTACTGGATACTCTTGTAGTACCAACCGTTACTCTTGCCAATAACTCTTGTGCGTTACTGACATTTGTTATGAACAACAAAATAATTAAAAATCTGAATTTATACATATTGAACATTAAGTATGGTGTTTATAATATCTTTCGCGACTTCAGTTTTGATCTTAGTTTCAAAATGATATTCTTTCCCTGACTTCTCAAAAATACTGATTTTATTAGTGTCTCCGCCAAATCCTGCACCAGGGTTATTTAATGAATTCATTACTATATAGTCGGCGTTTTTTGATTTAAGTTTCAGCTTGGCATTTTCAGTTTCATTTTCGGTTTCCAATGCAAAACCAACAAGAATCTGATTGCTCTTTTTTATTGTGCCAAGCGATTGTAAGATGTCTTTTGTTTTTTCCAGTTCTATGGTGATTTGCTGGTCCGCTTTTTTTATTTTATTCACTGCAGGATCTTTAATTGAATAGTCTGCAACTGCAGCACTCATTATAGCGATATCCATATCTGCAAATTCATGATGACAAGCATCATACATTTGTGATGCTGAGTTCACTTTTATCAGTTTAAGAACCAGAGGGATAGTTTCTGCTACAGGGCCGCAAATCAATGTAACTTCAGCCCCTCTGTTTGCACATTCCATAGCTATTGCAATGCCCATTTTACCTGATGAATGATTTCCAATAAATCTTACGGGATCCAATGCTTCATAAGTTGGTCCTGCAGTTACCATGATTTTTTTTCCTGCCAATTGTTTTGAATGAACAATGTTTTCCTCCAGCCATTTAATAATATTTTCGGGCTCCGCCATTCTTCCTGGCCCCACTAATCCACTTGCCAGTTCGCCATTTTCAACAGGAATGACTTTATTTCCAAAAGACTGAATTTGATGGATGTTATTTTGTGTTGATGGATGGAGCCACATATCTTCATCCATTGCAGGTGCGACTATTACAGGGCATGTAGCGGATAAATAAACTGCCATCAGTAAATTATCACAAATGCCATTTGACATCTTGGCCAAAGTATTACAACTTAAAGGCGCAATCAACATTAGGTCTGCCCATCTTCCTAACATAACATGATTGGACCATGAATCGTTTTCAGCGAGAGTAGACAATACGGCGTTTCTTGATAAAGTAGAAAGCGTTAGTGGTGCAACAAATTCCAGGGAGGCGGGAGTCATTACAATTTTTACTTCAGCTCCTGCTTTTTTTAATAGCCTGACTAAAGCGGCTGTTTTATAAGCTGCAATACTCCCCGTTATTCCCAATAATATTTTCTTGTTTTTTAACATAAAATACCCCGCCTGAGCGGGGTTAAATTTATAACAACTATTTTAAAACTACCGGTTAAATTAAAGGAATTATTATTAACTGAACAAGTTCTCTTCGTTTTTACGGAAATAAACTTTGTCTTCTAAAAATTCAGTAGTTGCCAATAATGAAGGGTTTGGCATTCTCTCATAAGCACGAGATATTTCTATCTGCTCTTTATTCTCATGAATTTCTTCAAGACTATCCGTATGACTTGCAAATTCTTCAAGTTTATTGTGCAATTCTTCCTTTATAGTAATATTTATTTGATTAGCTCTTTTAGCAATTACTGCAATGGATTCATACAAGTTGCCTGTTTTTTCTTTCAAATCAGAAAGTTTCTTAGGTTCAACAGAACTACTTGTATTGCTACTTAGTTGACGACGAAATTTGCTCATTTTTTATTGCTTTTAATTGGTTTTGACTTTGTGTATAGTAAGTTGAGGCCTCACTTAACAATTTGCTTTCAGGAAATCTATCCAGGAAATCTTCATATTCATAAATCACTTTTTCATATCGTTCTTCCTGTTTTTCGATAACACTCATTTTTGCAAACTTATAATAAGATTTCACAACCATGAGTTTATAGGTTTCTCCTAAAGCCGATTCGGGATAGTTATTTAAAATAGCTGAAAATGAAAGTGCCGCAGCTCTGTATTCCCCTATATTATAATAAAGTTCTGCTCCTCTGTATTCTTTCAGCTCCAGTTTTACTCTGCATTTATCAATAATTTCTGTGGCTTCTGTATTTTTAGCAGAGCCCGGATGTGTATTGATAAATGTCTGCATCATACCCATTGCCTTTACCGTATTTACCTGTTCTAACGCAATCTTAGGAGATTGCTTATAATAGCAATATGCTCTCATGTAATCAACCTCTTCAGCGTTGGTGCTATTTGGAAAGACCTCTAAATATCCTTTAAACAAATTTTCTGCATCTCTGTAAAGTCCTTCATAATAAAAACAATACGCGTATCGATAATAAAGATCTTCGAATTTTTGAGTTCCCTTGAATACAGGGAATAATTCTTCATACAATTGCTGGGCAAACCGGTATTTCTTGCTATTGTAATACTCTTCGGCCTTCGTTAGTTTATAATTATAGTCTTTACTTTTTTGAATTTTTGTAAACTTGCTGCAAGATGAGATACAAATAACAATCATCAAGAAAGTAAAGAATATTTTGAACTGTCGCATAAAGAGTCGCAAATTTATACTTTTTTTTTCAAAAATGAGTGTAAAAGACTAATTCTCCAAAAAAACTATGTTAATATAGCTCAAAAAGAAACCCTCCAAAAAGGAGGGTTCTTAAATATTGCAAAAAGTAATTTTTAGATAGTATTAGTTTGACTTGATGTCAACTGTGTTTTTATCACCACCGCCAACTTCACAATTGGTTGCGATTCTTTCAGCACTAATTCCTTCTTTCTGAACAAGATACAATTTAACAGCATCCACTCTTTGCTGACAAACAGCCTGAGCTGCTTTTGAAGCTTCTGGATAACCATTTATTGTGATGTTACATTTAGGATTAGCTTTCATTTTAGCTGCTACAGACATCAGTAAAGCTTTTGTATCTGCACTGATACCAGCACCTTTACCTTTATAAGATAAACTTGGGTAATCAGTAGGACACTCTGGAACTGGAGGTGCAGGAGGATTCTTGCAGCAATCAGGTTCTGGACATTTACCAATTCCATCAGCATCAACAGGCTGACACTCTGTAGGAGTAATCAATTGCTTGTCTTTGTAATCAGGAACACCATCGCCATCAGTATCTCTTGAAACACCATGCGTATCAACAGACACACCTGCAGGAGTATTAGGCTCGCGATCTAATTGATCAACTACGCCATCTGCATCTGCATCATCAAACACTGGTTTTGGAAACTTAGTATGTTTTGGATTGTTGATTTCGCTATATACATAATCAAGTGGGTTAATCCACCAAAGTGGCTCAACTGATTTCTTTCCAAGATTGAAATTCAATCCTAAAGAAAGATAGTTGTAAGAGTCCCAGTTTGCAGTTAAAGCTGCATCTCCATAAGGACTTTCCTGCCATTGCTGACCATCTAATAAATCATCCTTGATAAAAGTGTGACGATCTTCCAAAGCTATATTTATTCTCTTAGCTAATTTAAATTCAACACCTACAATAATAGATGTTGAAAATTGCAAAGTTTGATTACCTAGAGCTGGTCTGCGTTGGCCATTTGATTCGGCATTAGTTTCGTAGGTGTCATCCATGCCCGCTTTAAGTTGCTTGCGTATTTCATTTCTATTGGTGTACTTATACACGTTGTTAGTATAAATTGTTTTATACAAATCAGCGTAGGTAGCGCCAGTAGCATCATTTACAGCATTAACTTTTGTTTCGTATGCTGTGGCTCCAATACCTGCACCACCATACATAACCCAGCAGGATTTATTTTTGTGAAATTTGATATTGTTAAGAGAAATCAATCCTTGTAATGACAAATCCTGAGTTTTGTTTTTGTAATTATAATAAACTAATTCAGATGGTCTGCCAGGAATTGAAGTTCCGCCAGTTAATGGCGCACTATATAAAGCAAGGGCTTCATTTTTAGCGAAATTCTCTGAAGCATTCCAGTTTAACCCTTTTGCTGTACCGTACAAGTATTCAAGTCTTAAGGAGAAAACATACCCTAAAGATTTTCTTACGTGAGCAGAAAAACCAAATGTAGGAAGTACGCTTTGTACGTCTCCTGATACATTAAACAATCCGCCAGATAACCCAACTTCCCACATATTGCGAGGTTTAGAAGGGAAATTGTACGTGTTGTTCCAGAATTCATTCTGTTGAGGTTGACCTTTTCTGGTGATTACCGTCGAATCGTAGACGTCGTAACCACTGGTGGATTTTTGAGCAAATGCTGTTCCTACTATAAGGAATAACATAGTCAATAATAATGTGTACTTTTTGCTTTGCATAACTTAATGATTAATATTTTTCTAAATATACAACTTTGTGTGTGGCAAATTTATCCAACAACTAAACAAAAACCAAAAAAAATTAGTATTTATTTCTAGCAGAACCATTTATCCGTCAATTTATTATCAAAATAATAGACAAAAAGATAACCAAAACTGCTGCTTTTAAGTTGAAAAAGATTTAATTCTTTTTAAATGTCTAATCATATAATTTGTGCAAGAATTACCCTTTAATAAAACTCTTTTTTACGCCAATGACGTTCAAAACAAATATTATCAGTGAAGAATTAAGCCTTTTCGAAAAGAAGTTTGAAGCAGCGGTAAAAAGCAATACCCCTTTGCTCGACAGTATAATGAAATTTATTATTAAAAGAAAAGGAAAGCAACTCAGACCCATGTTTGTGTTTTTAAGTGCTAAGTTACACGGAGAAGTAAATGAATCTACTCATAGAGCCGCTGCGTTAGTTGAACTTTTGCATACTGCCACACTTGTTCATGATGATGTTGTTGACGAGTCCTACGAAAGAAGAGGATTCCTTTCTATTAACGCGGTGTGGAAAAACAAAATCGCTGTTCTCGTCGGCGACTATCTTTTATCAAAGGGTTTACTGCTCTCTACTTCAAACAATGATTTCGAACATCTGCATATTCTATCGGAAGCCGTAAAACAAATGAGTGAAGGCGAATTACTGCAAATTGAAAAATCCAGGAAACTTAATCTTAGTGAAGAAATTTATTTCGAAATTGTAAAAAACAAAACAGCTTCGCTGCTCTCTTCAGCTTGCGCGGTAGGCGCTTATAGCACCAGCAAAAACACTGATATAGCGAATAAAATGAAATCTTTTGGAGAAAAAGTGGGCATTGCTTTTCAAATTAAAGACGATCTCTTTGATTATGGAAAAGAAAAAATAGGAAAGCCTACCGGTAATGATATAAAAGAAAAAAAGTTAACGCTTCCGATTATTTACACGCTTAACAAAGTAGATAAACCCACGAAAAAAAGATTAATATACATACTCAAAAATGAAAACAAATCGACGTCTGCTATTAATTTTGTCATCGAAAAAGTAATTGAAACAGGGGGCATAAAATATGCAGAAGAGAAAATGACCATATACCGCGATGAAGCATTATCTATTTTGCATGAATTCAATGAAGGCCCTGTCAGGTCTGCTTTAGAAGAACTGGTAAGATATACAACAGATAGAAAATATTAATTGTGGAAAAAAGATGGAATACATTACCGGCAAACAATCTCGCCTCTTCAAGTCTGAAAGATGCACTAAAAATTAATGAAGCCATTTGCAAAATCCTTACTCAGAGAGGAATTAATGATTATGAATTAGCCAAAGAATATTTCAGGCCTTCATTAAATGGACTGCACGATCCATTTTTGATGAAAGACATGGAAAAAGCAGTTAGCCGGATAAATCAATCTATCGTTAATAAAGAAAAAATTCTAGTTTTTGGTGATTACGATGTGGATGGAACTACTGCTGTAGCAAGCTTCTATCAATTTCTCACTGATTTATACCATATTGATTATACCGCATTCTATATCCCTCACCGATATAAAGAAGGTTATGGTGTAAGTAAAGCTGGTATCGACTTCGCAAAAGAAAATGAATTCAAACTTATTGTTTGTCTTGATTGCGGAATAAAATCTGTTGAGTTAATCAGCTACGCTAAAACGTTAGGGATAGATTTTATCATTTGCGACCATCATCTTCCCGGAAATACTTTACCAGATGCTTCGGCAATTTTAAATCCAAAACAGTTTGATTGTTCTTACCCATTCAAAGAATTATGTGGTTGTGGCATTGGATTTAAATTTATGATGGCGCTAGCTGCATTTTATCATTTACCGGATTCTTCCTATTTACAATATCTAGATTTAGTGGCTGTAGCTATTGCCGCAGATATCGTTCCAATGAATGGAGAAAACAGGATTCTGGCTTATCATGGTCTTCTTAAAATAAACGAAAGCCCTTCACTGGGATTAAAAACGCTGATTAATTTGGGCGGAATCAAAAAAAAGCTAAACATCAACAACGTAGTTTTTGTAATCGCACCAAGAGTTAATGCTGCAGGAAGAATGGATGATGCAAAAAAAGCAGTTTTACTTTTTATCGAAAAAGATGAAGCTACTGCTGCTGCAATTGGAGATTTGCTTCAGATTGACAACACCGAAAGAAAAGAAGCCGATTCGAGTATCACTCTCGAAGCGCTTACTATGATTAATCAGGACGAAGCACTGATCAGGAAAAAATCTTGTGTCGTCTTTAATGAACACTGGCATAAAGGAGTGGTAGGAATTGTGGCCTCCAGAATCATAGAACATTTTTACAGACCCACTGTAGTGCTTACCCAAAGTGATGGCATTGTAACCGGAAGCGCCAGAAGTATAAAAGGATTTAATTTATATGAAGCCATTTACGATTGCAGAGAATATCTGCTGGCTTTCGGCGGTCACTTTGCTGCTGCAGGACTTTCCATGAAACCTGAACATGTAAATGCTTTCACTGAAAGATTTGAAGCTTTTGTATGTGCTAACGTAACCGATGAGATGCTTATTCCTGAAATCGTCATCGATGCCGAAATAAATTTCGCAGAAATAAATCAAACTTTTTTCAATATCATTTGTCAGATGGAACCTTTCGGGCCAGAAAACATGAGACCTGTGTTTATAGCAAAGAATGTAGTAAACTCGGGCTATTCTAAAATTTTAAAAGATCAGCATATTAAATTTGAAGTCAGACAAAATAATATATCCATGTCCGGTATTGGTTTTAATATGGCTCATAAATCAGAAATTGTACTTTCCGGAAAACCTTTTGATATTGTTTTTACCATTGAAGAAAATGAATACAATGGAAATACCCGACTTCAGCTGATGGTAATGGATTGCAAAACTTCATTATAAAATTAACCCGGTTACTTGATGCAACCGGGTTAAAATCATTTAATTTATTTGAATTCCTTTCTTATTTCACTTCAAGCAATTCAACACTTCTGTTTATAAAATTGGTGAGGTTATTTCCGGTTAATAAGCCCTGAGACAATAATGCAAGGTCTGCAAGATTCTTAGTAAGCTTTTCCTGTTTAAGTGTATCCGGCTCAGAGAGTATGTTTTTGAAAATAGGATGATTGCCATTTATAGTGAGATTCACTTCATCAGGCATACTTGCATACCAGGAAGACATTCCTCCGCCCGCAGAAGCCATATCTTTCATCCTTCTCATTAATTCTGGTCTTGTTGCTGTTACTGGAACTGTTTCAGGACTTAATCCTTTAATTTCCACACTTACATTCAAACCATCTAAAGGCTTATCAAAAAGTGATTTTAATTTTTCGGTATCTTCTTTACTTAACACACTATCTGCTGTTTCTGACTTATCAATAAGATTGTCGGTAATATCTGAATCGACCCTCACGAATAGTACATCATTCCACTTCATTTCGGCATTGTTAATAAATGCAGCATCAACCAGTGTTTCCATCTTCGTTACAAGATAACCTCTCGAAGTAGCTTGTTGAATAAAAGCGTCTTGTTGTACAGGATTTGTGGTGTACAAAATGATCTGTTTTCCCTCTTTGTTTTTCTGAGTATTTTCGGTAGCTGATTTATATTCATCCAACGTAAGAAACTTTCCTGCGGTATCTTCCATTAAAAAGAACTTATTGGCTTTATCAAGAAACTTATCGTCAGTCATCATTCCGTATTTAACAAACAAGCCCAAGCTGTCCCATTTTTCTTCAAAAGCTTTTCTGTCGCTATTAAATATTTCTTCCAGTTTGTCCGCAACTTTTTTTGTGATGTGTGCATTTATTTTTTTAACATTCGGGTCTCCCTGAAGGTAACTTCGGCTAACGTTAAGCGGTATATCCGGACTATCAATAACGCCATGCAATAACATCAGAAACTCAGGAACGATACCTTTTACTTCGTCTGTAACAAATACCTGATTAGAATATAACTGTATTTTGTCTTTTTGAATTTCATAACTCTGCTTTATTTTAGGGAAATAAAGAATGCCTGTCAAGTTAAAAGGATAATCCACATTCAAATGAATCCAGAATAAAGGCATTTCCCCAAAAGGATACAATTCTTTGTAAAAATTCTGATAGTCTTCGGTTGAGAGCTCGGAAGGCTTCTTTGTCCAGGCAGGGACAGGATTATTTATTTGTTTCTCTTCGAAATAAATTGGCACAGGAAGAAATTTGCAAAATTTCTGTAACACAGCGCTGATTCTCTCCGCTTCTAAAAACTCAAGGCTTTCTTCATTCAGGTACATCACAATAGTTGTTCCTCTGTCTGATTTTTTGGTGTCCTCTAAGCTAAACTCAGGGCTTCCATCACACTCCCATTTAACGGCCTTGGCTTCCTCTTTAAAGCTCTTTGTGATCACTTCAACCTTACTACTCACCATAAATGAGCTATAGAAGCCTAATCCAAAATGACCTATTATGTTTGACTCAGTTTGACCTTTATACTTTTCAAGAAATTCTTCAGCACCACTGAATGCGACCTGATTCAGATATTTATCCACCTCTTCGCTGCTCATACCGATTCCTCTATCGGAAATACTTAATGTTTTTTCTTCTTTATTGATACTAATATCAATTCTCAAATCCCCTAACTCTCCTTTCATTTCACCAATTGAAGCTAAAGTTTTTAATTTCTGTGTGGCATCAACTGCATTACTGACAAGTTCTCTGATAAAAATGTCATGTTCACTATAAAGAAACTTCTTAATAATTGGGAAAATGTTTTCCGTTTGAACTCTTATACTACCCTTTTGCATAAAAAATATAATTTAATGAATGAAGAACAAAATCAATACCACAGAAGCTAATCTGACAGCTTGGCACCTTAATAAATAAAGGGGTTTCAGAAGAAACCCCTTTACCAAGAATTGAAAAATAATATTACTGAACCATCATTGATTTTTGAATTTTGAATTCAGGATTGAATATTTGTAATGTGTACAAGCCAATTGGCAGTTTTGCTGGAAGGATGAAATTGTCGTCAATAAAATTAACCTGCAAAATCAATTCTCTCTGGTAAACTAACTGGCCAACTGAATTAAATATTCTCGCTGCATAATGGCCTGGTTTTACACCACTCAACGTATAATGAACATTTGTTCCTCTTATAATTGGAGTTGAGTAAATGGTTAGACCTGCAGGCATTGCTGCGGTAGTAAATGATTTCTGTTCGCCATAAGTAGCTGTACCACTGGTTTTAGCATACGCTTTATAATAGTACACCGTATTCTGCACCAGCCCTGTGGCCTGACTATAAAAGGCATTGTTTGAAAGATTATTAGCCGGAACTCTTGTTCCAGATCCATTTATAAAACCAGTGATGCCACTGTACTCAATTCCATATTCTACAATTGGAGAACAATTGCCGCCTCCAAGAATACCATGTAAAACTGCAGAATTTGCATAAATAGAAGTACTGTCTCCGGTCTCAACTGTAGATGTTGTAGGATTTACATCAACAGTCATCATTGCAATAGTTGCACACTGACCAGCTGAAGGTGTAAAAGTGTAGGTAGTTGTAGCGGTGTTATTAATTGGAGGAGCCCAAGTTCCATGAACCCCGTTAACTGAAGAATCAGGTAATGTGAAAGTTTCTCCCACACAAACAGGACCTACTTGATCAAACATTGTTGTTATCGAAGTAATCACTTCAACGATCATTGTTGTTGGAACTGCGCACTGATTGTTGCCTGGTGTAAAGGTATAAGTCTGTGTATTTGTATTATTGATTGGAGGAGTCCAGTTTCCTGTAACTCCATTAATTGAAGTAGCTGGAAGTGTAAAAACTGTTCCGCTACAAACGGGCTGAATCTGATCAAAAGTTGGCGTTAATGTTGAAGAGCCAGAACCCGTAACAGCAACATTTATTGGATTTGCTACACCAGCTCCTGAAACAGGAATATTTCCATTATAAGACTGAGCCATTGTTGGTGAGAATTTCACATAAACGGTTGTAGGCGTTAACGTTCCTCCTGGCTGTGTGATAGTAAGGGAAGCTGTATAGACACCTCCAGACGTGCTTGAAAAAGTATAACCAGCTAATGGCCCAACAGTAATATTAGCAGTAGTTAAATTTGTACCATTAATATCAAATGAATTTGGACCGGCAACAGTTGCCAAACAAATGGTGCCAAATGAATTAATAATTGAAGCACTCATTGAAGGAATTATTGGAACCACGCCACAAATTGAAACGGGAGATGCGCTATTTCTTGGAGCGGGTGCATCTATATGAAAATCAGCAAGATTGTTATTAGTGTCGTCGCAACCATTATTATTTCTGAATCCCGCGTGCAATGTATCCAATGCTGGAGTTGGTGCTGTTTCCGAACAAATAGAAGTTCCGTATCCAACTAAATCAGCAATATTTGCTGTTGAAGGACATGCAGACAAAGTAATTGTATCAGAAACCAATGCAACTCTTCCGTTGGAAGCACTCATCGAAATGGTTGGAGATGAGATATAATCTGGTGTAGGCAAAGGAGCTCCATTTAACGTGCTTGCAGAACTCATTTGTACTAATACATATCCACCAGCAGGTATTGTTGTTGTAGGTAATTTAGATTTTCCAGACCATGAACCTGCCGCAGTTGCAGAAGCATATTGTATTGAATAGTCGGTTAACGTCTGACTGGTAGTTGTGTTATTATGAAGTTCAACATAATCTGCATTAAACAACGATCCGGAATTTCCACCTGCACCATAAATCTGACTGATTAAAACACCAGTTGCCGTTGTGGAAGCAGGAGAAGTGGTAAAAGTTAATTGTAATCCATAAACAGTGCCACTAGCCGTAACCGCGTATGTGATAAAGTAATACGTTGTTGAAGCACTAAGGCCACTTAACGTTGACGTGTAACTTCCCCCTGAAAGATTTGTAGAAGCCGATTGTGTTCCGCTTCCGGGAGTAAATCCATTGGTTGTACTGTACTCTACTCCATAAGAAGTAATAGCTGCGCACCCTTGAGTTATTGTTCCTCCTAAAGTTGCACCAGAAGAGCTGATTGAAGCAGCAGCAACTGTAGCAACTGATGATACGGCTTGATTAACTTCTACCGTCATTGTAGCAGAAACAGCACACTGATTAATTGCTGGTGTAAAGGTATAAAGTTGTGTTGCAGTATTATTTATTGCGGGTAGCCACGATCCATTAATTCCGTTATCAGATGTGGTTGGTAATACAAAAGTTCCTCCGGTACAAATAGGAGCAATTTGTGCAAAGGTTGGAACAATTGAACTTGAACCTGTACCTACAGCAGCAACATTTATTGAAGATGCGCCTGCACCTGCAACAGGAATATTCCCATCATAGGATTGTGCAGCCGTAGGGCTGAATTTTACATAAACAGTTGTAGATGCCAATGTTCCGCCGGCCTGTACTATAGGTAATGTAGTTGTGTAAGTTCCACCATTAGTTGAAGAAAAAGTGTATCCAGATAAAGGTCCAACGGTAATGTTTGCATTAGTTAAATTAGATCCAGTTAAAGTAAAACTGTTTGGACCAGCTGTATTTCCAATGCAAGTGCTTGCAAAAGGAGCTAATACAGAAGCTGATATAGAGGGAACTGGTGTAGATGAAACAGTCCAGCTTATGTTCACATCGTCAATGCCAAGCCCGTGATCGGTTGTTACGTGATTGGAATCGTCCCACTTGATCATAAGAAACTCATTATTCGCTAATGTTAGTCCGGGAATAGATATAGCTGTGGCAGAAACTCTGTTTGCCGCAAGATTACCATCTAATGCGCCGGCTGTTCCTCCGGTGATTGGGGAATTTAATGTTAAAGCGGGAATCTGAGTCCATCCATTGATTGCATTAATATCAACCAAAGGAATACGAAAAGTATCAGGCGCATTTAAGCTGTCAATAATTGTAGCGCTTTTTTTGTAGTAGCAATAAAGTTGATGAACACTTACGGATCCGGAATTTCTCCATTGCTCCAAAGTATAACTCACTTTGATATCAGAAGCAGTTGCCCCTGATGTGTTTTTAAATTGTACGCCATGAGCAAAACCACCGGCAACCACATTGTTTGAACCTACAGAGCCTAATGATCTGTCTGTAGCTGCAGCGGCGCCGAAACTATACAAACCACCAGCATTAGCAGATCCCGTAGTTGCAGTAATCGTAACTCCTGTTCCGGTTCTTTGAGAATACCAATTGGCAATTGTTGTATTATCTGCCCATGTTCCCGAACCTGTATTTAATAATGCATCGAAATCCTGAGCATAGGATCCTGTTGCAGTAATTAAAGCTTGTGCTTGAGTTTTGTTTGCAGAAAAAATACTTCCTATAAACAAACTAAAAAGGATTGCTGATTTTAAAACGGCTAACCGGCAATGTGATGTAAATGTTTTTTTCATAATTTCTATTTTAAAATAATGAGGCCACAATAAAATGTAGCCTCATTGATATTACTAGTTTTTAATTTTAATATTATTGCACATCTGCTGGATTTCTTAATAAGAACTCCTTGGTTGTTCCATTGTAATTTTTTGCTTGTCCTGTCCAGTTTCTAGATCCTGTAGGTAAACTTGCTCCACTGAACAAAGCTGTTGCTGAAGTATAAAGGGTTATTGTTCCTGATGCATCAGTTAGTGTATTGTTACCTGAAAAAGTAGCATTACCCGATGCCGTTGCATTACTTAATTTCACAAGAACCAATTCCAGATTTCCTGGAGCATTTAATGCTAATCCCAAACCGGTGTTTAGCTCTGCTATTGTTCTTACAAGCGGAGTCACTACTCTTCCTGTTGCCGAAGGTGCAGGCAATGTAAATCCGAAAGGCGTTTTTAATTCCAATGAGCCTCTGTAACTAAGAAGAGAATCATTGGTGATATCTAAAACAATAGAATCTCCAATATTATAAGTGATTGTTCCACCTGCATAAACAGTTACCGCAGCACCACTTGCATCCTGAATAATAAATGAACCTGCAGAAATATTTTTATTAACTGCATCAGAAGTTACTACTCCTGCAATTGAAGCCGAACTCGTAAGTTTAATATTAGATCCAGTGTACAGTGCACGTACTGAAGCAATAGTTACTCTTCCTCCTGGATTAGGTGGAGTAGGATTTCCACCGCAACGAGGACTATCTAATCTAACGTCACTAAGATCGCGCAAAATCAATTGCTTTGTTGCCGTGTTTCCTGATTTATAAATGGTATAAACAGCTGTGATACTTCCGTTTCCTTTTGGCAAATGTGTTCCTGCAAAACTAGCATACCCACTGGTACGAACAACCGTATTGATATTACTGCCGCAACCCAGATTAATATATCTGTTTACAGTGTTTTTGTAAGCAGAGGTATCTCCATAAGTCTTAGAAGTATCTGTGCTTGCGAATTCATAACCTACAATATTAATCAACGAGTTAATGTATTTATCATTCAATGCAGTACCTAACTGAGAAACGGTAACGGTGATAGGCTGAACCAGGTTGTTAAGAGATCCTCCTATTAAATAATTACTCACTAAGCCTCCTGGAATACCTTGCATTGAAGGCAAACCATCAATAACGGCCTTGTATCCTAATTCTAAATTACCGTTGTAGTCAGACAAAGTCAAGCCTTTACATTTTACATACACTCTTCTTCCCACGGGATAGCTTGCATACAAACTATACGCATCAACCATTAATTGAATGGCGCCAGTGGTATCCTGGATATAAAGTTGTTTGTAAATATTACCACTCTCATCGTTGGCAACTACAATACCTGAAATAATTACATCTTCAGTTATTAAATCAAAAACGCCAGGAATGGTGTGATAAGTTTTTAGACTTTGAATGCTGGTATTAGCAACCAGATTAACATCTCCAGGTCCTGGAGGTGCATCAAAAGTTTTTTTACAAGCACTGAATGTGCCAATTGCTGCAATCATAATAACCGCTGAAAACAATTGTTTGATTTGGTTCATGTTGTTTATTTTAAAAAGTTTATTTATAGTTTTCAATTTATTAGAATCTCAATGCTACGGTTACCTGATAATTAGTTCCGTATGCATAAAATCTTTTTGCTGGAAATTTGTCGGCATTTTTTTCTGCGAAATCAAATCTCAATTGCTCGTAACCTCCTGAAACTATATCGGTATTGTTCAGTATGTTATTTACACCAACATTAAAGCTCAGGAAAGTTCTTTTTCCCATAGCTGGAAATCTTTTATTCATGAGCCAGGAGTAACCAGCAAATAAGTCAAGTGTATGTTGTGGATTTAGTTTTGTTTGATCTAAAATCTGATGCCACAATGCAGAATTCTCTTCAACGCCATTAACTGCAGCTTCCGTTCTTCTTACGGGGTTAAAATCGAGCCACATTTGATCAAAGTAATTGTAATTAAGATTTACATACCAGTATTTTGGAGAACGATAATTTAATCCCACATTATAGGCTTGCTGTGGGGTAGGTACAAAATAATTTTTTGAAAAAATCACCTGATCCTGTGCCAATACATTAGAGCTGTTATCTGCAGTAACCGTTGCCAATTGTCTGGTATCATATCTGAATTCGCCGATTCCTGCTGCAGTAGTCATTGTAAACCCTTTATAAAGAATCACTTCCGCACCTAATTCAACTCCTTTATGCTCTTTGCCGATATTACTCAATGCATAGTTAACCACAGTTCTCAATTGGTCGTTGTAAAAAGTAAGTACATTAGACTGATGGTCAAATCGGGTGTAATAACCCGTTGCTCTGAACTTTATTGTTGGTGTGATTAATGCATAGCCCGCTTCTATTGAACTGATATGCTCACTGCGAAGATCATCTTGTATAAAGTCTCTCGTTCTTGGCGCTATATAAGCATTATCAAAAAATGGTGCTCTGGTTTCATATCTAGCATTCATGAATAAATAATTCATTTTTACTAACTTATAAGATATTCCAGCTTTTGCTGCATAATTATAAAACTGATGTTCTGCAGACGTTCCATAAGAGTTATCAAGAAATATCCCTGTTCTTACATTACCTGTTCTGGAGAAATTAGTGTAAGAATTTTCGGCACCCAAAAAGAAATCCACTCCTTTTAACTTCACATTTGCCTGAACCCATCCTGTGGCTTTTTGAATATTAATATCATAATTATATCCGAATTCATCTCCAACTTTCAGAATTCTGTTTGGGGTGTTGGCGTCATTCTGACCGGCAAGTGGATTGGTAGGGAAATCTCTTTCCGCAAATTGATTCAAATCAACATAAAATTCTCCGCCCAGTAAATCATTCACTCTTTTGAAATAATGATTTTTTTGATTTTCATAGCTCAGTCCGGCAGTAAGATCAATATGTTTATTAATAGTGGTATTTAATGTAGTGTTGAAATTCATCTTGTTGGTATGGTTTACTCTTTCTTCAACAATATATAAAGAGCGTCTTCCGGAATATGAATTTCCAGCTATTCCATTAACATCCTGAATGGTTTCGAAGTTCCCCTTGTTGGCACCATAAAGAGCATCCCAGTTGATTTGTCTTTTATTGATATCATTTTTCAATTCATCATAAACCAGTTGTCTGATTGCAGGATCCTCCTGATAGCTAGGTAAATTACGATAGTAGTCTGGTCTTGGATCAGGAGCATTGTACCAATCAAGGCCTGTTGTGCTTCTGTCTCCAAACATATAAGATGCTGCTGTAGTAAGTCTTGTTTTGTCGTTCACTTTCCACTCGTGGGTAAGGATTCCCATAGGCTGAAAAGTTTTCCCTACGCTTGCATTTCTTTTCACGCCATTTTGATATCCCCAATATGGGTTGTAAAAATTAGTACCTGCTATATTATTCATTTCCTGAACTGACGACCCTTGTCTGCCATTTTCAGTTGGTGTGGCAAAAGCTACAAATGACAATAAATGTCTTGGATTGATTTGCTTATCAATACCTATATAGCCCGACCATCCATCATAAAAAGTTCCATCTGTAAATCCTTCTTCCGCCCAACGGCGAGATCCAGCGAAACTGAAAGCCCAACCCTTGCTAGTCATGCCAGTTGATTTAGTAAAACTGAAACGATGGACATAATTTCTATTTGAAACAGAATGGCTGATTTTGGTTTGTTTCCATTGTTTTGAAGCTCTGGTATCCAGGTTATTTGCTCCGCCAATCGAACCGAATGAAAATTTACTGGACTGAAGTCCGTGTACATTCAATCTGTTGCGCATAACATCATTCAATCCACCCCAAACTCCATAAGGCGTAAATCCATTATCGAGATTTTCCATGGAAACGCCATTCATTGTAGTACTAAATAAATCTGCATCATATCCTCTAATACGAAAACGAACAACGCTGAAGTTGAATAAAGCGGCATTCACAAAAGGATTTCTTCCTATGTTTAATTGTCCTGAAATATTTTGAGCACTTCCGTCCTGATCATCATTTTCGTCCAACGATACAATGGGAATGTTGTCGAGTAGGTTATCTTTTCCATCTTCCGTTATTGTTGTATCGATGGCCGGAGATGTTAATGGCTGAGTTGTTGTCTTTTCTTGAGCATAAGAAGGTAAAGAAAAAATGAACGCAATAACAAATCCAGAGAGGCGTGATAAGTATTTAGTCATCTGCATAAAAATTAAGAAAGTGCAAATTAATGTATTTATTTCACCCAAATCCTTTTTTCTCTAACTTTTAAACACATTAAAAAGGCAAATATGTGAATTAAAGCCCGTTTTATTTGTAGCTTTGAAAAAAAATAAAACAAATGAAAAGTGCGCGCGTCATTATATTAATGTTTACTCTGCTAATTGGAAAATCAGAAAATTCATTTGCCTGGGGTAAAACTGGTCATGGATTAGTTGCAGAAATTGCCTTTCAAATTCTTGATGATTCTACTCAGAAAATCGTGAAGAAATATCTTGGAAATATCACAATTGAAGAGGCCGCAAACTGGATGGATGAACAAAGAGGCAACAGTTATTATACTTTTATGAGAACCTGGCATTATGTAGATATTGATAAAGGCGAAAAATATGTTCCATCCACCGAAAGAAATGCATTGTCTGTTTTAAACTCAGCGATCATTGAATTGAGAAATGCAAAAGAAACTGGGATGTCAAAAAAAGATATCAAGAATCGCATATTGCTGATATTTCATTTAGTTGGCGATTTGCACCAGCCTTTACATACTGGCTATACTATCGACAAAGGTGGAAATACAATTATGGTAAGTTCTCCTTTTGTTTCTGGAAATCTTCATAGTATCTGGGACACACAGATTTTGGAATACAAGAGAATCAATTTAGATACCTGTATGAATTTATATAACTCAATGTCAGGAGATGAAATTGCGGAGATTAATAAAATTAATGTGTTAAAATGGATGTATCAGTCTAGGTCTAATTTAGAAAGCGTGTATAGTTTTGAAAATAATTTTCTGGATAAAAATTACATTGATAAAAACACCATTATTATTAAAAAGCAATTAGTTGTTGCCGGAATCAGATTAGCCAGCATCCTTCAGGAAGTTTTCAATCCGGATGCTAAAGTAAAAAAAGATTTTACACTTTAGGGCACACTCATTAACCTGAATAATATGGCAACAGATGCTTCCACATCTTTTTGACAGTACTCAGCAATCTTCATCAGATTTCTTTCTTTCTGAATTACATCAGATTCCCAGTATAATGCACCCACCATACTGCCATCTATATCGTCTTTTGAAGAAGGTACATCCAAAACTTTGGCAAGCAGTTTTAGTGAAGTGTAATTTTTATAATCTCCGAAACGCCAGTATTGAAAAGTATCTAACATCATATTATCCCAGGGTTTGGTGTTTTGTATGTTCAAAAATTCAGGAATAATTATTTTGTTAACCAACAATCTCCGGCAAATAAATGGCAAATCAAACTCTCTGATATTATGACCGGCAAAAACAATTTTCTTTTTTCGGAGGCTATTTAATGACAGCAGTAAATCGTTTAACAATAATTTTTCATCATCCCCAAAAAATAATTTTGTAATCATTTTTTCTTCGGCCTCTCTGGTAAAATATCCGATACAAATGCAAATGATTTTACCGAATTCGGCCATTACTCCTGCCCTTTGCTGATAAAAACTTGAAGCATCACTAATATCAGTGAATTGTCTTTTGTTTTTCTCTAACCATAATTCCTGCCATTGAAAATCCATGGAATCAAAATCAGAAAATGCTGATGCAGTCTCTATGTCTATTACAATTAATTCTTCTTTTTTCAACTCATTTATTATTTATACAAAATTGAAACTGTCCGCTTAATTTACCATGTGAAAATAACTTAACCTAAAAGAGATTTTTCCTGAAATGATGTTGTTAAAAAATCATTGTGGATTTGCTTTACCTTTAACCCGGATTTTGCAGTTGGAATCGTGATGAAAGGAAAAAAGGCAATAAAGACGGGTGTTTGAGCCGATATTTTGGACGAAAGCATAATGAATTATGTGGAGATCAAAATATCAAGCAAACGCTTGTCTTTGCAGCATTTTTTTCT